>DATKFV010000014.1:0-74940 GCA_035511035.1 Streptosporangiaceae bacterium | reverse complement strand
AGCCGGCGCGCGCGGAAGTCGGCGCGCGCGGAAGTCGGCGCGCGCGGAAGCCGGCGCGCGCGGCAGCCGGCGCGCGCGGGAGGCGTCGGCGTGCGCGGCAGTCGGCAGCGGCCCGGGCGGCTCGGAGGAGATCTTGGTGATTTTTCGTTGCCAGTAGAAAGATCTTGAGATTATCCCGGAGTATGGACAGGTAAAAATAACAAGATCTTGCCACAGGGACCGGAGATCCTCCAGCGTCTTCTGGTGCAAACGATTGGGGCTGGTTCTGGGCCTGGACGGTGGGCTAAGCACGCCCAGAACGGTCGACCAGACCCCACTAGAGCCGCACGGACCCGTCGCTTGTCACCCTCAACTGCCCCGCGATCACGACCAAGGCAGTGATCACGGATGTCCGCGAGGGCCAGCAGTGGCGAGAAGCGGGGCTGGTGATCATCTGGAGCTATTCGGGACAACTTTGTTCACGGCCGCCTGAAGGGGCGCGTGACCACGGCAGACCTGGTCAGATGGGCCGCGAGCGGGCCTGCTGGCGCGACGCCGACCGCGCGGACGGCAGGTTGAGGCGTTGACCGGGCGATCGTGATTTCTTATCATAACGGGCGGAGAGGCATGGCCAGCTGGCCGGTTTGCCGTGATCGAGCACCCCCGCATAATGCGAATCAGATTTTCGTGCGGATCAATACGACCTCAATCGCGAGTAGCGAATCGCAAATCGGCGCGCATGCATCCGGCCTGTGCAAATGCACAGAGCTTATGCTCATTGCAGAATGCTCTGACCTGCGGAGATGCCGGAAAGGCGTTAGCTGGAAGTCGCTCGTACCCCCGGTCGGGCTCGAACCGACACTGGTACCCTTTTAGGGGGCTTGCCTCTTCCTTTGGGCTACGGGGGCGCGGAAATCGTACCCCATGTGAGGCAGTTTATTCAAAGATTCTCCGGAAACGGGCAGCTGGCTATTGTATGCCACCAAGCAGATCATTCGTGGCAGCTTGATCCGGCTTGATCCCGTGGCTCGGCTGAAACACCGAGCCATTGTTACATCAGGTAAACACACGCTGTCAGTTCGTGTCTTGAGATCTCAGGATGTGCGCTTCTGCGCACCACCGTTTGGGCTAAGCGAACAGATCCGAAGGTCAAGTCCGCCAAGAACCGGCATTGGTAACGCTAGCCCCAATAGTTGATCAGCAACCCAAGGATCGCGGGCCCGAGACCGGACCTGAGTCAGAACCAGTGCCCCGGCCCGGGGCCAGGAGCGTCAGGCCAACCCGGCGTAACTAGCCGCACGGCTGAACACCGCGTCAAGCATCGGCTCGGTGACCTTGCCCGTGAAGGTGTTCTGCTGACTCGGGTGATAGCAGCCGATGACGACAAGTCCGTCAGCCTCGACCTCGGCACCGTGGCCGAAGGCGGGTCGCGGCCTCGGGACCTGGTGGCCGAGTTTGCCGACCTGGCGCCAGGCCGCTTGCCAGGCGTAGTGACCCAGGCAAACGATGACCTTGAGTTCGGCCGAGCTGAGCGCGAACTCCGCCGTCAGCCACGGCTCACAGGTGTCCCGCTCGACGTTGGTCGGCTTGTTCTGCGGTGGCGCGCACCTGACCGCCGGAACCATCCGGGTGCCAATGAGGCGCTGGCCATCCCCGGCAAACACGCTGGTCGGCTGCACCGCCAGGCCACACCGCCAGAGCGAGGCGAACAGCACGTCGCCGCTGCGATCACCGGTGAAGATCCGGCCGGTGCGATTGCCGCCGTGCGCGGCGGGCGCTAGGCCCACGATGGCTATCCTTGGCTCGTCCGCTCCCCAGCCCGGCATAGGGCGGCCCCAGTACTGCTGGTCGGCGAACGCCCGGCGCCGCTCGGCGGCCACCTGCTCGCGCCAGGCGACCAGGCGCGGACAGGCTCGGCAGACGGACTGCCTGGCGGTCAACTCGGTGAGTGTCCCAGCGCTCGCAGCGAGGTCGGCGACCTCGCTGGCATCGGTCGCCACCGGAGTCGCGAGGGTCGCCGGATCACCTGGCCATCCGGTCCCTGGTACCACAGGGCCGTTCACCGTCACTGGAACGGGGCCGACTGACCGAGCGCGGCTGACCAGGCGATTCCGTCGAGAATGTCGTGCTCGCTGGCGACGAACTCGGCGAAGCCGAACTGCTTCATGACCCGGTCAAGGATGAGTGCGCCCGCGCCGATGACGTCGACTCGTCCCGGGTGGATCACCGGGTTGGCGGCCCGCTCGGCGCGCTCCTGGCTGAGCAGCAGCATGGTCACCTCATGCACCCGTTCCGCTCCGACGCGCGCATGATGCACCCGCTTCGGGTCGTATGCCGAGAGGCCTAGGGCGATCGCGGTGACCGTCGTCACCGAGCCAGCCAGGCCCACCAAGGTCGCGGCCGTCGCCACCGGCACCGATTCGGCCGCGGTCGCCAGCGCGGCATCGATCTCCGCCGTGGCCGCCGTGATCTGCGCAGGGGTCGGCGGGTCAGCCCGCAGGCACCGTTCAGTCAGGCGGACGGACCCGATGTTCATCGAGATGGCGGCAAGGTCACCGGCGTCGTCGCCTCCGTGGCTTCCCAGCACGAACTCGGTGGACCCGCCGCCGATGTCGGTGACCAGGTACGGGGGTGCCAGCGCATCCGGTCCGCCGGAGAAACGGGCTAGCTCGGCCGTGGCGCCGGAGAAGGAGAGGTAGGCCTCCTGGGAGCCGCTGATGACCTCGGGATCGATGCCCAGGATTTGCCGCACTCCAGACGTGAACTCATCGGAGTTGGAGGCGTCCCTCGTCGCGCTGGTCGCGACCATCCTGACAGCGGTCGCACCCGACTCGGCGATGACATTGGCGTAGTCGCGCAGCGCCGCGAAGGTCCGGTCAAGCGCCTCAGGCGCGAGCCGACCGGTCGCGTCTACCCCCTGGCCTAGCCTGACGATCTCCATTCGCCGGACAAGGTCGACGAGCTGTCCCCGATCGGGCTCCACGTCGGCCACCAGCAGCCGGACCGAGTTCGTGCCGCAGTCGATCGCGGCGACCCGCCGCGGCGCCGCCTCAGTCATCGTCGCTGCCCCCAGTCTCGACGCATGGCCCGCTCAGCCACCACTCCCCCATCGCCGCGATCGCCTCGCGCCCGACCGGGTTGGTCCCAGGCGCGGCCAGCTCGTGGGCCGCCAGCGCGTGCAGGCACTTGACCCGGTCAGGCATTCCGCCCGCGCTCGCGGCCGCTCGCGGCAGCGGCGCCACGCCTGCTGCGTTGGCCGCCGCGGCCCGATCGGAGAGGTAGTCCCGATGCGCCTGCTGGTAAGCCGCACGGAACCCGGCATCGTCGGTCAGCCTGGCCGTCAGCTCACGCATCATCCCGGTGGACTCGCACCTGCTGGCAGCCGTGCAGGCACGAACACAGGTGAGGTAGTACAAGGTCGGGAACGGCGTGCCATCAGGCAGCCGCGGCGCGGTCTCGATCACGTCGGGCAGGCCGCACGGGCACCAATGCGCTACGGCGATGATGGCGCGCGGTGCCCGGCCCAGTTGCCGCCTCACCGCGGCCAGGTCAGCATCGGCCACGCTCATCTGGAGCGAGCCTTGCCAGACCTGTGCTTAGTGACCCCATGGTTTCCGGCCCCGTGGTTTCCTGCCCCGTGCTTGCCGACACCGTGCTTGCGGACACCGCGCTCGCGGGCACCGCGCTCGCCGGGCTCGGAGTTGGCCTGTTGCACCGAGGACCAGACCCTCGCATACCAAGGCGAGGCGACCTGGCGCGA
The DNA here is from genome assembly GCA_035511035.1 of Streptosporangiaceae bacterium. Lineage (GTDB taxonomy): Bacteria > Actinomycetota > Actinomycetes > Streptosporangiales > Streptosporangiaceae > Chersky-822. Next base: position 71,201 of record DATKFV010000014.1, on the reverse strand, counting down.
CCGATCGTCCTTCCGCTTGGCCGACTGCCCGATGATCACATAGCAGACCTGGGTCGGCAGGCACATGTGCAGCTGGTCGCGGGCTAGCTCTTCGATGTAAGCGGGATTGTGCAACTGCTCGTTCTCGGCCTCAAGCTGCTTGCGATGGATCCAGACCTGCTCGTTCTGGGCCTCAAGCTGGTCGATCTGCCGACGCTGGGAGATGTACTCACGCACCGGATAGGCCAGGCTCAGAGCGATGGCGCAGAGCACGATCGCCAGTACCGCGGCTCGGCCGGTGAAGTGCGGGCGGACCGCCGCCGATGGCAAGCCCGCTGACCCGCCTCGCTTCGGCCCTGCCGATGTCATGACGCCCGCCGGGCCTAGCTGCCGGGGTGGAACCTAGGGAACGCCGAGCCGCCCGCGTAGACGGCCCCGTCGTCGAGGCGCTCCTCGATCCGAAGCAGCTGGTTGTACTTAGCTACCCGCTCTGACCTCGCCGGCGCGCCGGTCTTGATCTGGCCGCAGTTCATCGCCACGACGAGGTCAGCGATCGTGGTGTCCTCGGTCTCGCCGGAGCGGTGGCTCATCATGCACTGCCAGCCGTTCCGGCTCGCCAGGTCGACCGCGCTGAACGTCTCGGTCAGCGTCCCGATCTGGTTCACCTTCACCAGCAGGGCGTTGGCCGTCTTGGACTCGATGCCACGGCGAATCCGCTCGGGATTCGTCACGAAGATGTCGTCGCCGACGACCTGGACCCGGTGGCCGAGGCTCGCGGTCAGTTCCTGCCAGCCCGTCCAGTCGTCCTCACTCAGCGGATCCTCGAGGGAGACGATGGGGTAGGCGTCGAGCCAGGTCGCGTAGATGCTCGTCATCTCGGCCGCGGTCTTGGCGCTGCCCTCGAATTGGTAACCGTCGGCGCTGTGGAACTCCGACGCGGCCGCGTCGACCGCCAGCGCCACGTCACGGCCGGGAGTGAGCCCGGTCTTCTCGATGGCCTCGATGATCAGGTCGAGGGCAGCCCGGTTGTGCTCAAGATCGGGCGCGAACCCGCCTTCGTCGCCGACGCCCGTGTTGAGGCCGTGCTGCTTCAGCACGGCCTTGAGCGCGTGATAGGTCTCGGCGCCCCAGCGCACGGCGTCGGAGAAGGTGCTCGCGCCGATCGGGGCGATCATGAACTCCTGGATGTCCACGTTGGTGTCGGCGTGAGCCCCGCCATTGAGGATATTCATCATCGGGACAGGCAGCAGGTGCGCGTTCGGGCCGCCGAGATAGCGGAACAACGGCAGTTGCGCCGACTTGGCCGCGGCCTTAGCAGCGGCCAGGCTGACCCCGAGAATCGCGTTGGCGCCAAGCCGGGACTTGTCCGGGGTGCCGTCCAAGTCGATCATCGCGAAGTCGATCAGCCGCTGCTCATCGGCCTCTTCGCCCAGCAGTTCGGGCTGGATCTCTTCGATAACGGCTCGCACGGCATTCTCTACGCCTTTGCCGCCGTATTCGGCGCCGCCATCGCGAAGTTCCACCGCCTCGAATGCCCCGGTCGATGCCCCGCTCGGAACGGCGGCCCGGCTATGGGTGCCGTCGTCGAGAACGATCTCGACCTCGACGGTGGGGTTACCACGCGAATCCAGGATCTGCCTGGCGTGAATGGCTTCGATTGACGGCACGGGAGCTCCCTGGCGCTCGGCGGTTGCACCAGTAGGCGAGCCTAACCGACCCGGCCCCCCGCCCAGACATCGGCACGCCCGATCGCAAGCAACATCGCTGGCGCCCTGGTGTGGCAGGAGCAACACCAATGTCCCACTGATGGGCGGGCCGGGCTCAGGCGGGCGCGGGGGCGGCGTGGGCTCAGGCGAGCGGGCGCGAGAGCGAGGGGCGGCGCGGGCCGGGCGCGAGAGCGAGGGGTGGCCCAGGTCTAGAAGCCGACGCTTAGAACTGGTCGATTACGTCCTTGGCTTCTTTCAGGCCCATGCCGGAGACGTCACGCAATTCCTTGATCGCCTGGATCTTCTTACCCGACCTGGCCAGCTGGACTATGTAGTCAGGGATCTGGCCGGATTGCGGGCTCACGTCGCCGCCGAGGTTGACACCATGGGCCGCCGCGGCGACCTGGCCGAGCGAGGCGGCGGGCGGCGAGCCGAACGACGCTGCGGGCGGCGAGCCGACCGAGCCGAACGAAGAGCCAGGCTGTGCGCCGAACGAGGCCGGGGCCGCCTCGAAGACGTCTCCGAAGGAGGCCATAGGCTGGCTGGGCGCCTGCAGGCCGGCCGCGGCGAGTGCCTGTTCGATCCGCGCGATGCGGTCAGCCATCTCCTGCAGGATCGGCCGCAAGCTTCCCCACTGAACTTCCGCCCTGCTCCACTGACTGTCCGACATCCCGGTTTCCTGTCTGCTATGCCCGTTCTGCTGAGCACCATCATGTCTGCTTAGCCCGCTCAAACGGAAACCGGGCGGGATCAGCCTTTCGACGACTCCCAGGCCCTGACCCGGTCCCGGTACACCAGCGCGGCCTTCCTCAGCTCAAGCTCGGGGTCGAGGCCAGCGGCGCGGGCCCTGGCGACCAGGGCGAACAGCTCGACTCCCAGTTCGCTGACCGCACCGCCACCATCGCCCGACTCGCCCGGCTCGGCGCCGTGTCCTGACACCCCGGCACCGCCCGCCGCGCCCGGCTCAGCCGCTACATCGATGCCACCGGGCACCTCGGCGTCACCCGAGGTAGGCAGGTCAGTCACGTCGTCGGGAACCCCGGCCGCCTCCGCCCGGCGCTGCAGTTGCGCCGCCAGGGCGAGGGCAGGCTGGGCCAGCGGCACGGTGTCCAGCACCGAGCCAGCCCCACTACCGCCGCCGACCGGCCGGCCAGCCCGCTCCGCCCGCTCGGCCACCTTGATCTGGTCCCAGTTCCGCCGTACCTCGTCCGCGTCAGCGACCACAACGCCCGCGAACACGTGCGGGTGCCGCCGGATCAGCTTGGCGGCGATGCCCCTGGCCACGTCGTCGACGTCGAAGCCGGTCCCGTCGGTCCGCTCGGCCGCGATCCGAGCGTGGAAGAGCACCTGAAGCAGCAGGTCGCCCAGCTCGTCGCGAATCTCGTCGGCCTGACCGCGGTCGAGCGCGTCGAGCGTCTCGTAGCTCTCCTCAAGCAGGTGGGTCCGCAACGACTCGTGCGTTTGCTTGGCGTCCCAAGGGCACTCACGCCTGAGCCGGTCCATGACCGCCACCAGCTCGATCAGCGCCTGACCGGCCGGGCCGCTGTCCACCGCGGCACCGGCCTGCTCGTCCGGCATCAGCACTTAGGAGTGAGCTGAGGCTTGGCCGTCGGGGTCGAGTGCGGCTCGGGCGAGCTGGTGGCCAGCGTGTCGGGCGTCGCGACCACCGTGTAGCTGCCGTAGTCGTAGACCCCGTACTGCGGGTTCACCTTGATGTCGAGGTTCTTGGCCGCCACGCACTGCAGGTGGTTCACCTTGGCGGTCAGCGCCGCCGACGCCGCCGACGTCTTCGGGGTCACGCCGTTGTCCAGCTTCTTGTCCAGCTGGACCTGGATCGAGATCCAGGTACCGAGCTGCGGAAGCAGGTCGGGCGGCAGCCCGTTCAGCACCGCGGCCTCGGGCAGGGTGTCGCCGGACTGCTTGACGTTCGCGGTCTCGACCGCCAGCTCGTGCTGCGCCTGCGCCGGGGTCACGACGATGCCTTCCCTGGCCGCCATCTCGTTCGCCGTGGCGAACCGCAGCATCCAGCTGAGCACCTGCCTCGGCATCTCAGAGACCGGGTAGGTGATCTGCACCTTGCCCTTGTACTTCTGGTAGGCCGAGTTGAGGTTCGCGACCTCATTGGCCAGCTTCGTGCTCGATACCCGCTGACTGCCGTAGAGCGCGGCCGCACCGAGCCGGGTCTGGGCGCACCCCGATACCAGGAGCACTCCGGCCACCCCGACCACCGCAACGGCCGCGTACCGTGACACGGTCGACTTCCCGACGATCCGCCGCACCACAACTCTCCTTCGCAACTACGCCGGCCTAGGCCTGCTGTGGCCCGCCCGGCTGGTCGCCGAATACCTGCTCAACTAGCTCCTCGCACCAGGCCAGCAGTTCGCCGTCGCGTAGTGCGGGCGCGGCCAGCGGCGACGCTGACCCGGCGCTGGTACTCAGCCGGCCAGACCCCGCTTCGCGCTTGGCTGGGCGGCTACCGACCTTCGGCACCGGCACAAGCATGGTACGCACCGTCGGCTTGAGCAGTGTCCTCGGGTACAGCCGCTGGGCCCGCAGCTGCCGCGACTCAGGCAACTCTACGGGTGCGAACCTGATGTGGTTGCCTTGCTGGGCGATGTCGGTCAGGCCAGCCGCGCGGGCCCTGAACCTGAGCCTGGCCACCTCAAGCAGGTTGAGCACGGCCGTGGGCGGGGCGCCGAACCGGTCGGTCAGCTCCTCGAGCACGGCCTTCAGGTCAGCGTCGGAGTCGATCGCCGCGATCGACGTGTACGCCTCGAGCCGCAGCCGCTCCCCCGGCACGTAGTCATGCGGTATGTGCGCGTCAACCGGCAACTCGACCCTGACCTCGGGCCGCTCGGCCGCGCCGTCGCCGCGCATCTCGTGCACGGCCTCGCCGATCATGCGCACGTACAAGTCGAACCCGACCCCGGCGATGTGGCCGGACTGCTCGCCGCCGAGCAAGTTGCCCGCGCCCCTGATCTCAAGGTCCTTCATCGCCACGAACATGCCCGCGCCCATCTCGGTGTGCTGGGCGACGGTCGCGAGCCGCTCGTGCGCGGTCTCGGTCAGCGGCTTCTCCGGCGGGAACAGGAAGTACGCGTAGCCCCTTTCCCTGCTGCGCCCGACCCGGCCGCGCAGCTGGTGCAGCTGGGAGAGCCCGTACATGTCGGCCCGGTCCACGATCAGCGTGTTCGCGTTCGGGATGTCCAGGCCTGACTCCACGATCGTGGTGCAGACGAGCACGTCGGACTCGCGATTCCAGAAGTCGACCATGATCTTCTCGAGCACGTGCTCGTTCATCTGGCCGTGGGCGACCACGATCCTCGCCTCGGGCACCAGCTCGGCGAGCCTGGCCGCAACCTTGCCGATCGATGACACCCGGTTGTGCACGAAGAACGTCTGCCCGTCCCGCAGCAGCTCGCGCCTGATCGCGGCCGCGATCTGCTTCTCGTCGTAAGGCCCGACGAAGGTCAGGACCGGATGCCGCTCTTCGGGCGGGGTCAGGATCGTCGACATCTCCCTGATCCCGGCTATGCCCATCTCCAGCGTGCGCGGGATCGGGGTCGCCGACATCGAGAGCACGTCGACCTGCGTCCGCATCGACTTCAGGTACTCCTTGTGCTCGACCCCGAACCGCTGCTCCTCGTCGATGATGATCAGCCCGAGGTCCTTGAACCTGGTCTCTGGGGACAGCAGCCGGTGGGTGCCGATCACCACGTCCACTGACCCGTCCGCGAGCCCGGACTGGGTCGCGGACACCTCGCCGTCGGACTGGAACCGCGACATCGCCTTGAGCACGACAGGGAACGGCCCGTACCGCTCCCCGAACGTCGCCATGTGCTGCTGCACCAGCAGCGTGGTCGGCACAAGCACGGCGACCTGCTTGCCGTCTTGCACGGCCTTGAACGCCGCCCGGACCGCGAGCTCGGTCTTGCCGTAGCCGACGTCGCCGCACACCAGCCGGTCCATCGGGATCGACCTCTCCATGTCCTGCTTGATCTCGTCGATCGCAGCGAGCTGATCGGGCGTCTCGGCGTAAGGGAACGCGTCCTCAAGCTCGCGCTGCCAGGGCGAGTCGGGCCCGAACGCGTATCCGGGCGAGGCCACTCTCGCTGAGTACAGCCTGATCAGCTGGGCCGCGATCTCACGGACGGCCTTGCGGGCCCTGCCCTTGGTCTTGGCCCAGTCGGCGCCGCCGAGCCGGTGCAGGCTCGGCGCCTCGCCGCCTGAGTACCTGGTCACCTCGTCCAGCTGGTCGGTGGGCAGGTAGAGCCGGTCCGGCGGCTGGCCGCGCTTGCTCGGCGCGTACTCGATGACCAGGTACTCCCGCGTCGCGCCCTGGATCGTGCGGCTGGTCATCTCCAGGTACCGGCCGACCCCGTGCTGGCTGTGCACGATGTAGTCACCAGGAGTCAGCTGCAGCGGGTCGATGCCACCGCGCCGCCTGCTCGGCATCCTGGTGCGGTCCCGCGACCCGCTCCGCTGGCCAGCGAGGTCAGCCTCGGAGAGCACAGCCAGCTTGAGGCCCGGCCAGATGAACCCGGCCGCGAGCTCCCCGGTCGCGACCACGGCGACGCTCGCCTCTGGCGCTGTATCCAGGTCGGCCGTCCGCGCGCCGAGCTCGGCGCCGCGCAGCAGCTCAGCGAGCCGGTGCGCGGGCCCGTGCCCCTCGGTGACCAGCACCACCCGCCAGCTGTCAGCCAGCCAGCCGCGCACGTCGCTGATCACCTTGACGGTGTCGCCGTGGTAGGCGGTCGCGACCGACGCCCTCATCCAAAAAGGCTCGCGCCCGTCATTGTCCAGCTCCGCGCTCGCGGACCAGGGGGTGCTCGAGCCGCCAACGCCGGGGCCGGTCAAGGCGGAGCCAGCCAGGCCAACGGCGTCGTGTCCCGGTCCGGGGCGGCCTCCACCGGCCTCACTCGCACCGGCAGCCCTAGCCCCGCCTGAGTCACCCCGGTGCACACCAGCCCTACCGCCGGCAGCAGACCCAGCGGCATCGGAGCCACTCTGATCCCCATCAGCCTCATCCGCACCAGACGCGGCTGCGTTGTCGGTGTCGGCGGCGAACTGGGCTGAACGGCGGGCGGCGGCCGCTTTGCCGAGCCAGCCGGGGACAGCCAGCGGGTCGGCCGGGTCAAGCTCGCGGCCGGCAGGCACGGGCGACTCGCCCGGGCTCTCGTCCCCCGATCCGCCTGGCGCCTGATCGGGCTCTGGCCGCGCTGACCGGGCCGTGCGAGCTGTTGCATCCTTAAGGGTGTCAAGCACAGCGCCGGAGTGCGGGCCGTCAGCTATGCGCTGGTCCTCGGCGGTGAAGGGATCCTCGGCGCTGAACGGGGTGATCGTCCACCACTTGACGCCGAGGCCGGCCGCGGCCGCGCGCACGTCGGTGATCGGCCGGAACGCGGCGCCACCGAGGTCGATCGGGATCTCGGCGCCGGCGGCGGCGTTGACCCAGGATGCTTCCAGGAACTCCTGGCTGGTCCTGACCAGGTCGGCGGCCCTGGTCCTGATCCGCTCGGGATCGCAGGCGATCACCAGCGAGCCCGGCGGCAGCGAGTCGAGCAGCAGTTCCATCCGGTCAGCCAGCAGCGGCGCGAACGCCTCCATGCCCTCGACCGTGATGCCGTCGGCCATCTTGCCGAGCACCTCGCCGAGGCCTGGATACTCCGAAGCGAGTTGCTTGGCCCGGTGCCTGACCGCCGGGGTGAGCAGCAGCTCGCGGCAGGGCGGCGCCCACAGCGAGTCCGCCGAGGTGCCGAGCGAGCGCTGGTCGGCCGCCTTGAACGGCCTGATCTCCTCGATCTCTGAGCCGAAGAACTCGACCCGCAGCGGGTGCTCCTCGGTCGGCGGGAAGACGTCGAGTATGCCGCCCCGGACCGCGATCTCGCCACGGTTGGTGACCAGGTCAACGCGGGCGTAGCCGATCTCGACCAGCCTGGTCACGACGTCTTCGAGGTCCGCGTTGTCGCCGAGGTTGAGACGGACAGGCTCAAGCTGGCCGAGGCCGCCGACCAGTGGCTGCAGGACGCTGCGGATCGGGGTGGCGACGACCTGGAGCGGGCCTGATCTGGGGTCGTTCGCGTCCGGGTGGACCAGCCGGCGCAGCACGGCGAGGCGCCGGCCCGAGGTGTCCGACCTCGGCGAGAGCCGCTCGTGCGGCAGGGTCTCCCAGGCCGGGAAGTACTCGGCCGCGTGCGGGTTGGGCAGGAGCGAGCCGAGGGCGTCGGTCAGGTCCTCGGCTTCCCTGGCGGTGGCGGTGATGGCGAGGACGAACGGCCGGTCGCTCGCGGCGCTGGTGCCGTCGCCGTCGCGACTGGCAAGGGCGGCGATCAGGACAGGCCGCAACGCCGGCGGGGCAATCAAGTCGGCATCGCCCCCGCCGGGCAAGGTGACATAGTCAAGGGCAGCGCGCAGCTGCGGGTCTTCGACGACGACGTCGATCAGACCAGTGAGGCTCATTTGTCTGGGTTCCCGGTAGGCCTGGCGGTTAGTTTCGTAGGGTGCTTGGCTACGGGCAGCACCGCAGGGGGTTCCGGGGGATCGTCCCCCGGGCCAGCACAAGTAGCCCGCGAACGGGCTCGGTCGCGGGATAGCACTAGTCTACGGGCTGGCGCCGTCGCTTATCGCCGGTCGAGCCGGCCCGGTCGAGCCGGCCCGGGCGACCTGGCCTGGGCGCGGGTACTGTCGTGCATGCTCGAAGTGGCGCAGGGCGAGTGGGAGGATCGTTGACCGCAGAGGCGGAAGCTGGGCAATTGGCGTCAGGACAGCCGGCGGCTGGACCGGGCGCGGCAGGCGGAGTGCCGGTGCCGGCCGCGGCGCTGACGCTGGACCCGCGCCAGCTCGGGGATCTTGAGCTCATCCTGTCGGGCGCGTTCGCGCCGCTCCGGGGCTTCATGACGCGGGCGGACGTGCTCGCGGTGCAGGCGGCGGCCACGCTGGCGGACGGAACGCCCTGGCCTATCCCGGTGACGCTCGACGTGCCCGCGCAGGCCGTGCCGGGCGATGCCGGCTCGATCATGCTCAGCGACCCCGAGGGCACGCCGCTGGCGGTGCTCGCCATCACGGAGCGGACCGACCTGGCCGGGCCCGGTGGCCTGGTGCGGCTGGCCGGGGAGGTCACCAAGAACCGGCCGGTCGAGCACGGCTCGTTCCGGCGGCTCATGATCTCGCCGTCGCAGGCCAGGGCCGAATGGGGCGAGTCGCCAGTGCTGGCATTCGTCACCAGGGCGCCGCTGGGCAAGCGGCAGATCGGGCAGCTCAAGCACCTGGCCGGTCAGCTCAAGGCCAGGTTGCTGCTGCTGCCGCTGGTCGCCGGGCCCGCGCTGGTGGTCCGTGAGCCCGAGTCCCTGATCAGGGCCGTGCTCGCGGCCGCGCGCAGCCTGCCGGCGGGCACGCTCGTCGTTCCCGTCCCGCTCGCGGCCAGGGACGTGAGCGCTGACCGGGAGGCCGCGGCCCACGCCCTGATCGCGGCCGCCTATGGCGCGACCCACCTGATGTCCGACGAGACGCCCGGCTCCGCGAGCGGCGCGGCGGCGGGAAGCGCGGTCACCGTTCTGGTGGGCGCGCCAATCCCGGTGCTGGCCTCCGGCGACTGGGCCTACGACCAGCGGGCCGAGGTGTGGCGCCCGCACGCGCTGATCGAACCGGGCACCGAGCTCGATGACCTGTCCGCGGACCAGCTCGGCGACCTGCTGGACGCGGGCGCCCCGATGCCGGCCTGGTTCGCGCCCGAGGCCGTGCTCGCCGAGCTGCGGCACGCCCGCCCGCCCCGGTCGCGACGCGGCTTCGTCATCTTCCTGACTGGCCTGTCCGGGTCGGGCAAGTCGACGATCGCGAGGGACTTGCGTGACCTGCTCGCTGAGTACGGCGACCGGCGGGTGTCCCTGCTCGACGGTGACCTCGTCCGCTCGTTGCTGTCGGCCGGGCTGACCTTCAGCCGCGCCGACCGCGACCTCAACATCGCCAGGATCGGGTACGTGGCCACCGAGATCGCCAGGCACGGCGGCATCGCGATCTGCGCGCCGATCGCGCCCTACGCGCAGGCAAGGGAGCAGGTCAGGCAGATGGTCTCGCAAGTCGGCGACTTCCTGCTCGTGCACGTCGCGACGCCGGTCGAAGTCTGCGAGGCCCGCGACCGCAAGGGCCTCTACGCCAAGGCCAGGGCCGGCCTGATTGACCACTTCACCGGCGTCTCCGACCCCTACGAGGAACCTACCGACGCCATGCTGGTCATCGACACCTCGGTCACGGCCAGGGAAGACGCCACCGCGGCCATCATCACCATGCTCAAGTCCGGCGGCTGGCTCCCCGACTAACCGCAGGTGGCCTGTCCGCGCCTGAGGCGCCCCGGCGCGGATGCCCCGCTTCCGAGTTCCGTGATCATGACCCGGTCGTGATCACGGATACCCAAGTGGGCCATCACGCCGTGATGCTCCGTGATCACCAGATCGGCATGATCATGGAAACCTGGTCGGCCCCGACACCCCCTCGAATCCTCCGTGATCAGCGCCCCACCCATGATCACGGAGCTCAAGTAGGGGGCCGGGCGGCGGCGCGCGCCAGAGCCCGGAAACCGGGGAGGCCGAGCATCGGCTCGGCGGCCAACCGCGCCACGCCTCTCACCCGCCGCCCGCCCGCGCCACGCCTCTCACCCGCCGCCCGCCCGGACCACACCAACTCTCTTCCGTGATCATGAAAATCCGTTGATCACGGTGATCCGCCAGGTCAATCGCGCGCCGATCTTCCCTGATCAAGAAGCCACCCATGATCACGGAACCCCGGCCGGCCCCAGCACCCCTTCGAATACTCCGTGATCAGCGCCGACCCATGATCACGGAGCTCTAGTAGGGGGCCGGGCGGCGATGCGCGCCGGATCACGGAAACCTGGGAGGGCGGACCGACCAGCCAGCGGAATCAGGGAAACCTACCCGGGCCAGAGCGACCGGACAGCCGGATCACGGAAACCCGCCGGGGGGCCAGGCCGACCAGCCAGCCGGATCGCGGAGACCCACCCCCGGGCCAGGCCGACCAGCCAGCCGGATCACGGAAACCTGCCCGGGGCCAGACCGACCGGACAGCGTGATCACGGAAGCCTGGCTGGGCGCGAGGAGAGGCTGAGCGAATTAGTCGTCGTCTTCGGCGCGGGTGCCGGCGTCGAGGCGGTCGCGGAAGTTGGTCAGGCGGCGGCTGATCGCGCCGGACATGGCGGTGCGCTGCGAGTTCAGCACGAAGTAGCTGAGGATGCCGCTGATCAGGATGGCGCCGGCGACGAGCAGGATGCTCCGGGCACCGGCGAGGTACAGCAGGCCGAAGACGACAATGAAAAGGCCAAGCCGCAGGATCGTGTAGAAAAGGGTCGCACGCATCGCGTTGCTTAGCCTAGCCGCTCTCGGACCCCTCGCGGCACGCCGGTCGCCGCGCTCACGTCGTGGCCGAGGCGAGCAGAGCGGCGGTCTGGTCGGAGCTGAGCACGGTTGCCAGAAGGGCCGGATCCACGTTGCCGCCGGACAGGACCGCTACCTTGCGGGTTGCCTGCGGCAGCTGGGCGGAGCGGAACACGCAGGCGGCGACGGCGACCGCGCCCCCTGGCTCGGCGACCAGCCTGGCCCTCGTCGCGAGCAAGCGCATCGCGGCCATGATCTCCTCGTCGCTGACCGTGACGATGTCGTCGACCAGAGCCGTGAAGTGCAGCATCGGCAGTTCGCCGATCTGCTCGACCCGCAGGGCGTCGGCGATCGTCCTGGCGGTGTCGGCGGCGGGCCACGCTACCCGCTGACCCGTCCTTAGCGAGTCCCGCGCGTCGGCCGCCAGCTCGGGCTCGACTCCGATCACGACGGCCGCCGGGTTCGCCGCCTTGATCGCCACCGCGATCCCCGACAGCAGCCCGCCACCGCCGACCGGGCAGAGGACCAGGTCAACGTCCGGGCAGTCCTCGCTGATCTCAAGGCCGACCGTGCCCTGGCCGGCGATCACGTCCCTGTGATCGAAGGGCGGGATCGGGGTGAAGCCGTGCGCCGCGATCAGTTCGGCGACCGCCGCGGTGCGAGCGGCGAGGTTGGGCGCGCAGGTGACGATCGTCGCTCCGGCCGAGGCGGCGGCGGCCACCTTGACCGCTGGAGCGTTGTCCGGGACCACGACTGTGGCCGGCACGCCGAGCGCAGCGGCCGCATATGCGACGGCATACGCGTGATTGCCGCTAGAGTGGGCAACGACTCCACAGCTCCGCTGCTCGGTAGGCAGCGCGCTAATCGCCGCATAGGCACCTCGAAGCTTGAACGCACCGGTCGGCTGCAGCGACTCGGCTTTGATGAGCACCTGATCTTCGCCAATACGCAGTGGCACCAAGGGTGTGCGCAGAGCGATACCGCTGAGCCGATTCGCTGCGGCCTGGATCTCACGGAACGACAGAAGGCTAGACATCGTTCCAGGGTACGTGTACCTACCCTCGAAGACAGGTCTCAGTCAAAGTGTACGTAGCAGGTTTGTGAGCAAATTTTTACGGAATCTAACGAGAATAGTGATGTTTGTAATTAACACTATGTTGTGGGGAGGCACGAGGCGAGTCAGGTGTGGGGGACCGAACGAGTAACAGATGTGGGGGGCCGAGGCGAGTAACAAGGAGAATCGAATGGATGGGCACAGTGATCGCCTGCTTACTCCCGGAGAGGTCGCGGCACTCTTCCGAGTCGATCCCAAGACGGTCACCCGGTGGGCCGCTTCTGGCCGAATCAGCAGCATCCGTACGCCTGGCGGCCACCGGCGGTACCGCGAGGTAGAGATAAGGGCCCTACTTGGCATCAGCGACGGGCCGACCCCGAACTCTGAAGCGACTAACTGACTCCGGGCCGGGTTCCTAGCCGACCGCGCGAGTCCCGTCCGCGTCGCGGGACCCGCGCGATGGTCGTCTCACGGGCGCCAATTCCCACCAGGTTCTTCCCGACCAGTTTCCCACCCTGGCCGTTTCTGACCTGCTAGGTGGGATTGGTTTTGCCCAGTAAGCCGTGCAATGGCGCCGGCTCATGATCGACAATCGCATGGCTAGGTGCGGCCTGCGTTTGGGTCAAGGCTGGATCGAGAGGCAAACGACCGGCCGCAATTAGCGACGGTCAGCCAGCGTCTCCCGATTGACCGCCGCGCGCGAGATAGTCAAGGAACTGCCGGCGCAGGCGGTCGTCGCCTTCGCGCCAGAGCTTCCTGCGCTCGTCCACCTCTTCCTCGGTCAGAGCACCGCCGGCGAATCGCTCGTAGTCCGCGTCCGCCGGGCCGATCTCCACGTACGCGTCGCTCACCAGCTGACCACCATGCGCGGTCGCTGACTCTGGTACCAGCAGATTGCCGTTGGGGAGCCGTATCACGTACATCGCCGCATCGCCACCACCCTTCAAATGCCGTATCGCACGTTGAAGTAGAGCATGACCGCCAGCGCCATCCTGGTGTTGCCGCCCACCATCTCTACCAGCGCCGGGCGCTGGCTCGATGCGATCGCGGCAAAGGCGTCGGCGAAGAACTCCCTGCGCCCCAGATGTCCCTGCTGCCGGTGGAAGTCACTCGCCATCCAGGGCAGGCACAGCTGGTACAGGTCGCTGAACTCCGCGGAGTCCGACTGCCACTGCTCGCCTGCTCCGTCGATGTCGTCCAGCGCGTGCCCGATCTCGTGGCACATCACGTCCGGAGTAGGCGAAGGGCGCGAGCCTACGATGACCTTCCGCTCGCCGTACGCGCCCGCGCAAACGTCCCAGGTGGCCCGGCCGGAAGGCAGCGGCACGCCGCTGAGCGAGCCCATGTCGTCGAGGTCGGGCACGCCACCGGGGCCGACGTAGATCGCGTCGAGCCCGCTCAGCAGGCGCTCCTTGATCAGCTGCGGCAGGTCAGCCAGGCGGTCGACCGCCAGGACAATCTGGGGAGGCGGCTCGTCACCAATGGCCCACTGTCGGTGCAAGATCCGCTCAAGGTGCCCGCAGTGACGGCGGCCGGCCGAGGCCCGGTTGCTCCTGGCCCGCTCGTACCACGGCAAGGCGGTCGCGGCCTCCGCCGCGGTCGCTGCGGCTGAGTTCGCCGCTCGGGCGGACGCGGCCGCGTTCGCCGACGCGGCCGCGACGACCTCGGCCATGGCCGCCCGGCTCGCGGCCGACGCTTGGGATGGGCCGTTCGCCGACCTGGCTGAAGCCGCCCCCGGCGCAGACCCGGCGGCGGGCGGCTTGGCCGACCTCAAGCCCGCGGGCGGGACGGCACGAGCGGCGCCGGCCTGGCCGGAGCGCTGATCAGGACGAGCGGCCTCGCCCTGATCCGGCCAGTCCGGAGGGGCGCCGCGCTGGCCGGTGCGGGCGGGCGGCGGCTTGGGCGCGGTCCTGATCGCGGCCCTGGCGGTGCCGATCCGCTCTGACCTGGTCCGGGCGTGCGCGGTCCGCTGCGGCTGCGCGGCGCTCTGGCCGCTGCGGGCGGTCGGGGTGGCCTGGCCTGATGCGTCCATCGAAGTAGCCGGACCGAGGGCCTGATCGCCGGAAGGCTGAGCACTGGAGGGGCGAGCGCTGGAGGGGCGAGCGCTGGAAGGCTGAGCACTGGAGGGGCGAGATGTGGAAGGCTGAGCACTGGAGGGGCGAGCGCTGGAAGGCTGGGCACTGACCGGCTGTCCGCTGGCTCGACGGCTGCGGCCGGGACGGCTGCTTGGACCGGGATCGCCTGGGTCGGCCTGGTCAGCAGATCGCCCTGGCTGACGCTGCTGAGCCGACTGGTTCGACTGCGCGGACTGGCTCGACTGGGCTGACTGGCTCGACTGGGCTGACTGCCCGAGCAAGGCCGACCACCCTGACTGCGCTGCGTCCATGCGCTGGCCGGCACCGTCCAGGTCATCAAGCTGCCAGGCGGGCGCGGCCTGGCGGCGCCTGACCGGCAGCCCGACCTGGTCAGGGCCGGTCGCGCCAGTCGGGCCGGCTGGGCCGACCTTCGGGCCGCCAAGGTCGAGCTCACCGTGGCGGATCGGGGGAGCCTGGTCGCGTCGCTGGGCCGAGGTACGGTCGGGACCACCGCTGACGGTTCGCCGCCGACTTCCGGCGTCAGCGTTCGCTCCGGCCGCCTTGCCGACTCGGCGATGACTGCCTGGCTGGCCTGGCGCTGCGGTCGGCACCTGGGCCGAACCAGAACCGCGCGCCGAGTCGCGCGCCACGAAGCTGAAGGCAGCCGATGACCTCGCGGTAGGGCGACGCCGTGAGCCGTACCGCGACACTGGCCCGGCAAGTGATCCTGCGGTGGCCGTTGGTCGCTGCCTGCGCCGCAACAGACCCAATAACCGTCGTATCACTATCGCTCCCCGGACGAGGCTAGGTCGCCAGGTTACGACGGTATGCCCCTCCGCGTCAGCCCGGAGCCCGAACCAGCACGGTCCGCCGTCTGGACTGACGCGGGCGAGCGAGGAGGGAAAGACGGCTCGCCGAAGGGCCGCGGCGGCGTCTGAACTGAGGAGGATGGAGCGCAGCGACGAGCAACAAGGGAAGGCGCCGCCCGTGCCTCGGGAAGAGGATGTGGGTGGGGCCCCGGATGCGAAAAGCAAACAGGGCCACGTCAGGGCTGGTCAGGGGCTACGCTGTGTCCATGTTGGTGCTGTGTGCGGTCTTTGCCCTCCTAACGGTTGGTTTCGTGATCCCGTGCGTCATTGACATTGCGATGACCCCGAGTGACCACTTTGACCTTCCGGCCAAGCAAACCTGGCTGATCGTCGGCACGGCGTTCTGGGCCTTCGGCGCGGCGGCCTGGCTGCTCGTCGGTCGCCGCGACGTGCGCATGCGGGCCGTCTGCAACGAGGTGAGCGACGGCCTGATGTTCGCCGACGAGTCGAGCCTGTGGTCATCACCTCGCCGCGGCGCCGGACTCGGCTACCTGTCCGGCCTCGGGCGCCGAGGTCCGGGGCAGCAAACCGCCATGGCCGGGCTGAACTTCATCGCCCCCGACGACAACCCCGACTTCCTGCTCGAACTAGACCGCAGAATCAAGGACTGGCGCGACGACGCGTAGCCTCCGGTTCCCCCGCCCTTGCCGCCGGCATCACCATCGCGCCTTGCGCTCCCGCGCCGAGCTACAGCGTCGCGCCTGCACTGTAGTCCCAACGACAGTGCAGGCGCGACGCTGTAGCTGGGATGTCCGCAGGGAGCACGGCTAGCTCAGGCCTGCTACCGCGGGGCGACGCGGGCCGCTGCGGGTTCCTTGCCGGTGCTTACTTGGTCGTGCCCGGCCACCACCGCACCACCAGCCAGGAAGAGTTCCAGGCCGGGGCCGGAGTTGGGGAACGCGATCAGGTCAGGCCAGCGTAGGAGTGCAGGCCGGTGATCCACAGGTTCACGCCCACCAGGTTGAACATCAGGCAGGCGAAGCCGAACAGCTGGATGTAAGCCGCCCGGCGGCCGCGCCAGCCCGCCGTGGCCCGCGCGTGCAGGAACGCCGCGTAGACCACCCAGGTGATGAACGACCAGGTCTCCTTCGGGTCCCAGCCCCAGTACCGGCCCCAGGCATGGTCGGCCCAGATCGCCCCCGCGATCACCGCGAAGGTCCAGGCGGGGAACGCGAACAAGATAGCTCGGTAGGCGAGCTGGTCCAGCTTCGCCGCGCTCGGCAGCTGCGCCATGATCCCGGCAACGGCGGAGTCCTGGCCAGCGGCGACCCGGCGCTCGTGCCGGGCGGCCAGCAGGTACAGCACCGTGACGACCGCGCCGAAGATGTACATGCCGATGGCGATGATCATCCCGGTGACGTGGATGGCGATCCAGTACGAGTTCAGCGCGGGCGCGACCGCTCCGGCCGGGGTGTAGATGACGACCACGTCGACGACCAGGGCGATGACCACCGGCAGCAACACGAAAAGGCCCATGTAGTAGGCGCGGAACCTGATCGCCGCGACCGTGAGGAAGAGCACCGCCGCGCAGGTTATGGCCGAGATGAACTCGTACATGTTGCCCCACGGGAACCTGTTCTCGGCCAGGCCCCTGGTGACGATCGCGGTCGCATGGATGAGCAGCCCGAGGCAGGTCAGAACGAAGGCGGTGCGCAGCCACGACCCTGACGGCCAGCGCGAAGGAAGCGCTCCGGCCGGGCCGGCCGGCCCACTGCTCGACTGGCTGAGGTCGGCCAGTTGGGAAGCGTCAGCCGGATCAGCGCCAAAGTTGCGCTCGGCCTGATCAGGATCGGCGCCCCCCGCGCCCGCGCCGACCAGCGCCGCGGTGGCGACCTTGGCCCGCGCTGGCTCGGCCGGGGCGGCAGCAGGAACCTGGCGCCGGTTGTAGAGGAAGTCGCACGCGTAAGCCAGCATGGCGAACCCGTACAGCATGATCGCCGACACCAGGGCGGCGTTGCTGACCTGGGCCAATGCGGTATTGACCACGGATATTCACTCTCCCTTTGACTGCGCGGACTGCGCGAGGGCGATCCCGTCGGCGCTGAGCGCCTCGGGCTCATCCGGCTGTGCTGGTTCGGGCCGGGCTAGTCCCGGCTGTGCTGGTTCGGGCCGGGCTGGCTCGCTCGGTGTGCGTGATTGCTCAGGTTCGGTGCGCTCGGCCGGCCCGCCCAGCTCAGCGGAACCACCAAGCTCCCGCTTGAACTCGACGGCCAGCTCAGCGAACTCAGTCTCGAATCCCCCGGCCGCGTCCGACCTGGTCAGGCCGCCGAGTTCGAGCACCGCGGCGCCGTCATCGGCAGCGGCGACCCGCACGAAGATCCGCCGGCGCCGCACCAGGAACGACATGATCAGCCCGGCCAGCGCGGCGATCGCGGAGGCTAGCGCAGGGAACTGGCCTGGGTCGTACGTGATCGCCAGGCTCGCCCACTGGCGGATGCCGACGAACGTCACCTTGCCGAGGCCGTGCGGCAGCACCATGGTCTGGCCGGGCGCGAGCAGCTTGGGCGTGATGTCGATCCGGCGCATCTGCGAGGTGTCAAGGCTGTAGATCGACTGCGGCGTCCCGCTGTTCATGCCCAGGTTGCCCTGGTAGCTGACCAGGATCACCCTGGGCAGGTCGGTGGCGGGGAACGCCGACGACACCGAGCCGGTGACGGTCTCGTACGCGGTCGGCAGGAACTCGCCGGAGAAGCCAAGCTGCTGCGGGTTCGCGTCCGGCACCTTGATCACGCCGTCCGAGGTGAGCCCGGACTGCTCGACCGGGATGAACGGCACCGGCTGGTCGAAGACCACGTGACCGGTCCCGTCGGTCACCTTGAAGATCGGCGCGTAGCCGTGCCCGATCAGGAAGACCTGCACGCCGTCGACGTTCAGCGGATGGTTCACGCGCAGGTTATAGGCGCGGGTCGGGCCGTCGTACTGGGACGAGTACTTCACGTAGGCATTGAAGGAGGCCGGCTCGCCCCGCTGGGTGCCCGAGGTGATGTAGGACGCGGAGAAATGCGTCATCGTGATGCTGAACGGCGCCAGGTCGCTCGCCGTCACCAGCCGGCCAGGATGAAACACATCGAGCGCGGGCGGCGTGTCGGCGAAGCCGTTGCCGGCTACCAGCAGCTTGTTCGCCTTGTAGCCGAACAGCCCGCCCAGGGCGACCGACGCCAGCAGGCACAGCAAGGCAATGTGGAACAGCAGGTTGCCGACCTCGTGCAGGTAGCCTTTCTCAGCCGAGACCCAGCCATCCCCCGTGCGCAGCCGGAACCGGCGCTGCCGCAGCATCGCGGTCGCGCCGGCCAGGGTCTCCTCGGCCGAGCCGGCCGCACGGAAGCTCGTCGCCTGCGGGAGCCGGCGGAGGTTGCGCGGCGCCTTCGGCGGCGGCTGGCGCGACGACCTGGCCAGCCGGAACGCCCTCGGCAGCACGCAGCCGGCCAGCGAGGTGAACAGCAGCAAGTAGATCGCCGCGAACCACGGGGCGCCGAACACGTCGAAGCCCGACAGCCTGGCCAGGATCGGCGCGAGGGTCGGGTGGGAGGTGTAGTACTGGGTCACCGCGGCCGGGTCGATGCCCTCCTGCGGCAGCACCGAGCCAGGAATGCTGGCCAGGGCGAGCAGGAACAGCAACACGAGCGCGGTCCGCATCGAGGTGAGCTGACGCCAGCCCCAGCGCAGCCAGGCCACCGGCCCGAACCGCGCGCCCGGCGCCGGAGAACCGGTGGTCCCGGCCGGAGCCGCGCCCAGGTCGGCGGCCGTCATGACTTGCCCGCCAGTACCTCGTTGATCAGGGCCTTCAGCCCGCTGAATGACACCTCGCCGACGACTCGCGCCGCGATGTAGCCGCTGCGGTCGATGATCAGCGTCGTGGGAATGGCCGCGGCCGGCACGGTGGAATGGAACGCCAGCGCCACCTGCTCGCTGGGGTCGTTCAGGCTCGGGTAGCCAATGTTGAACGTCCGCTCGAAGGCCTGCGCGGAAGCCGGATAATCCAGCACGTCGTCACCAATGAACTGGACGTTCTTGCTGGCGAAGTCCCTGGCCAGCTGGCCGAGTAGGGGCGCCTCGCGGCGGCAGGGAGCACACCAGGATCCCCAGAAGTTGATCACCACGACCTTGCCGCGCTCGGCCGCCAGGCTGAAGTGCTGGCCGGTCAGGGTGGTGCCGGTGACCACCGGCGCCACCGAGCGGGAGCCCGGCGGGAAGAACTTGCTGTCGTAGCTGGCCTGGACGAAGCTCTGCCCCGAGCTGACCGGGGTATTGGCGCCGATCGCGCCGCTATCGCAGGCCGAGACGCAGGCCATCGCGGCACCCACCAGCGCCGCCGTGACGGCGGGAGCTACCCAGGCTGGACGCGCGATCGGTGGCATGCGGGTCACAAGGAGATCTCCTACAAGCGGTAGTACCACTGCCCATTGTGCAGGATACGGGCTGAGGGCGCCGGCCGGGGCTGGCTTTTACTGATCAGGAGGGTGATTAATACCAGATCAGAGGCTACGCGCCCGCGACCTTCGATCCAGCCGAACCCGATGGTTCGTGGTAACTGACCCCGGTGAGCCGGTCGCCGGAGTACTCAAGGCTGGTCACGCTGCCGAGCGAGCACTGCCGGCGGCGGGGGTCGTGCCAGAGGCGCTTGCCCTCGACCGACCGCCTCGACACCCAGATCGGCAACTGGTGGCTGACGCAGACCGCCTCGTGGCCCCTCGCCGCCCTGGCCGCATCAGCGGCCGCCGCCAGCACCCGCGCCGCGACCTCCGCGTAGGGCTCGCCCCACGAAGGCCGGAACGGATTGCGCAGGTAGATCCAGTGCCTCGGCGCCCGGAGCGAGCCGTCGCCGACGCCGACGTTCAGCCCTTCGAAATGGTTCCACGGCTCGATCAGCCGCTCGTCGACCTCGACCGGCAAGCCAAGCTGGGCCGCGATCGGCTCAGCGGTCTGCCGCGCCCGCTCGAGCGGTGACGACCTCAGCACGGTCACGTCGCGCCCGGCCAGGAAGTCGGCCGCTGCCTTGGCCATCAGCTGACCGTCCTCCGACAGCCGGAATCCGGGAAGGCGGCCGTACAAGAGGCCGTCGGGATTGCTGACCTCGCCGTGCCTGACCAGGTGCACGATGGTCAGCTCGGGCGAGGCGGGCGCGCCGAGTGAAGGCGCCTGGTCCGGAGTCATGGCGGCCCCAGCCTACCGGGCAGCGCTGGCCGGATCGGCCTAGCCGGCCAGGCCGATCCGGCCAGGCAAGCGGGCGCATTCCAGCGCACAACTGGAATCTGGCGCATCACGCCCATTCTTTCCCGCTTAAGAAATACCCTAGCGGAATGACCTCGGGATAGATAACGAAAACGACACGACGGCGAGCCTGAATACGAGGGACTGTTAACGTTCCCGTCGAATGCGTCGCCCCACGGGGGGTACGAGAAAAGGTGATGCTTAATGCTACTTCGTCATAAGAGGCTGTCGGCCGCGCTAGCGGTCGGCGCGACCCTGCTCGGCACGCTGGCCGCGGTGCCCGCCACCTCGGCATCAGCCGCTTCGACCTGGTCAACCTTCATCTGCCGCGGGACACTGCACCGGCCGGGGCTGCTGGCGGGCACCTACTGGAACGTCGTCGTCCGCGGCACGTGCGTGGTGGATCGCGGCCCGGTCGTCGTGGAGCGCAATATCTGGGTCGAAAAGGGCAGCGTATTGATCGCCGCCTATGCGCGTAATCACTCGCATCTGGTCGTTGACCGCGACATCTTCGTCAAGGCGAATGGCACGCTCCTGCTCGGCTGCGAGGCCAAGGAGTTCGCCTGCCTGGATGACCCGCATCCCAAGCACCCGAGCCTTAACAGCCGGTCCACGATCTTCGGCAGCCTGCTCGGCGACCACGCGCTCGGGATCGTGGTGCACGACGCGTGGATCGGCCACAATGTCAGCGAGCAAGGGGGCGGTGGCGGCACGACCTGCAAGCCGCGCGGCGTCTTCGCAGCGTTCAAGTCCCCGGTCTACAGCGACTACGAGGACACCTTCGTCAGGGGGAACCTGTGGGTCCAGCACGTCCACTCCTGCTGGCTGGGCGTGATCAGGGACTTCGTCGCGACTAGCTCGACCGTGAGCAGCAACGTCATGGCCGACCCAGACGCGATGGAGGTCGTGACCAACGTCGTGCTGCACGACCTGGTCTGCTGGCAGAACTCGCCCCGCGTCCAGTTCGGCGACAGCCACGGCAAGCCGAACAAGGTCGGCAGGCACGCCCTGTTCCAGTGCGGCTTCCACGTGATGAAGCCCAACCCGGCCGGCCAGCACCATCACTTCGAGCACATCACGGTCCACCTGTGATGAGCTAACGGCTAGCGCTCGCATGGGGGGCACATCGCTGCGGTTTCTGCGACAGCGATGTGCCCCGAGCGTTCATCAGGAGATCTCGATGAAGCGCTGGCGCTCCCCCACGAGGTCCTTGATCTTGCGCACCCGCGCCTCGTAGGCCGCCACATCGAGCTCGTCCAGCGCGCCGACCAGGTCGAGATCCCTGGCCATCAGGTCGGACTCGCCCACCATGGTCCAGTCGAACTGCAGGAGATCCTGAAGGCCCACCCGGCGGACCCGGTCCCACACCTTGTCCTGGTTGAGCACGGGCAGGCCCTTGATCGCCACCGCGGTGTCGTCGATCGTCCTGATCAGCCGCTCCGCCCGACGGATCGGCTCCATCACCTCGGCTGGAGGGAACGGCTGCTCCCTGGTCGATGGTGGCACCCGGTCGGCCCGCCAGCGGCTGATCAGCTCGCGGATGCGGGCGGACGACTCGCCAAGGCCACGAGTCACTCGCTGCCGCACCAGCTGATCGTCGGCCCTCAGCCTGCCCTTCTCGGTGTAGACGTCGGTGGCGAGCAGGCCGCGCAGCCGGTCAGCCAGGCTGTCAGACATGCCGGTCAGCCGCGCACGGGAGGCGTGACCGTGGCCGGATGAGCGTCGCCAAGCTGGGGCATGCCGGGCAGCGGCCCGCTGACCGAGGTGATCCCGATGTTGAAGGGCTCGCCGACCGCCATGTTCGGAGCGGACACCAGGCCGCGCTCGGCCATCTTCATCGCGACGTAGTAGCGGACCGCCTCCAGCTCGGACAGGCCGAACGCGCGCAGCGAGATCAGCTCGCGCATCCGCTCGTCGCGCGGCCTGATCAGCACCTTGACGTCGTTCAAGGTGATGCCGTAGATCGTCAGGAAGTCCTGCAGGTGGCCCCGCACCAGCTCGGTGATCTCGTGGATCCGCTCGTTGATCTGCTCAAGCGGAGTCAGCTGGACGATCTGGTTGACGGCCTGCTCAAGCACAGGGCCCGCGTAGTTGTTGAGGCCCTCGGTGGTCAGGAAGTGACCCTGGTACGGCATGTGGGTCACGAGCTTGATCGCGTCTTCCTTCGTGTCCACGTGCACGTAGTAGTCCACGTCGTAGACCAGCTCGGCCATCTCCTTGGACAACGCGAGGCCCTGGGCCTTGGCCACGCTCTTGGCGGCCGAGACGAACAGGGCCTCGTACTGCCACGGCGACTGGCCGCTGTAGAAGGCCTGCTGGATGCTGCCCATGATCGGGCGGTCGGTCGTCTGGACCGGGTACTGGCCGCCCTCGTAGACGTTGAAGATAGCCCCCCGCGACTTCAGCACGCAGAAGTGGTTGCTCTCCACCGTAAGCAGGCTCCCGGTCATGATGTCGTTGCCTGGGTGGTGATACATCAGGACACCGGGGCCCATCACCTCAGTGCCATCGGCGTTGAGCGTGCTAATGACGTTGCGAATAGCCATGCGTGTCCCCTCAAGTCAATAACGCTAGAGCCACCAAATAGCGACTCAGAGACATACTGGCAGATCAGCGGCCAAAATCCAGGCCGGAACGACTGGTCGGCGACCAAGAGCACAGGTCGTCCGGCTGCTGTCAACCCCTATACCCATCAGCCAAGCGCGTTCAGCCCAGGGCCGCGGCGGCTGCCGCGGCCGCGGCCGCGGCAGGCAAGGCGGCGGCGATCCGCGCGATCGCCGCCTCGTCGTGCGCGGCCGAGACGAACCAGGCCTCGAACGGCGACGGCGGCAGGTACACCCCGCCGTCGAGCATCGCGTGGAAGAAGGCCGCGTAAGCCGGGCCCGACTGCGCGCGGGCCTGCGCGAAGTCCCGCACCGGCTCGGTGACTCCTAGGAAGAACGAGAACAGGTTCCCGGCCATTGCGGCCCTGAACGGCACCCCGGCGGCAGTCAGCTCGGCCTTGACCAGGTCGGCGATCACCGCCGCGACCTCGTCTACCTGCTTGTAGACCTCGGGGCCGCACTCGCGGAGCGTTGCGAGGCCAGCGGCGGTGGCCAGCGGGTTCCCCGACAGCGTGCCGGCCTGGTAGACCGGGCCTGACGGGGCCATGAGGTCCATGATCTCGGCCCGGCCGCCGAAGGCGGCCGCGGGCAGGCCGCCGCCCATGACCTTGCCGAACGTCATCAAGTCGCCGGGCACGCCTTCCCGGCCGAACCATCCCGACCTGGTGACGCGGAAGCCGGTGAGCACCTCGTCCATGATCAGCAGCGACTCGTGCTCGCGGCAGAGCGCGGCCAGCAGCTCGTTGAAGCCGACCGAAGGCGGCACGACGCCCATGTTGGCCGGGCAGGCCTCGGTGATGACGCAGGCGATCTCGGCGCCGCGTTCGGCGAACGCCTGGCGGACCGCCTCGCCGTCGTTGTAGGGCAGCACGATCGTGTCGGCCGTGACGGCACCGGTGACGCCGGGCGAGTCGGGCAGCGCAAACGTGGCGACGCCCGAGCCAGCCGCCGCGAGCAGCGCGTCCACGTGGCCGTGGTAGCAGCCGGCGAACTTCACCACCAGGCGGCGGCCGGTGTAGGCGCGGGCCAGCCGCAGCGCCGACATCGTCGCCTCGGTGCCGGAATTCACCAGCCGCACCTTCTCGACCGGGGTACGGGCCACGATCTCCTCGGCGAGCTCGACCTCGCCCGCGGTCACGGTGCCGAAGGACGTGCCGAGGCTGACCGCCTCAGCCAGCGCGGCCACCACCGCCGGATGCGCATGCCCGAGGATCATCGGGCCCCACGAGCACACGAGGTCGACGTAGGTGTGGCCGGCCACGTCGGTCAGGTAGGGCCCATGCCCCGAGGCCATGAACACGGGCGTGCCGCCGACCGCGCCGAAGGCGCGCACGGGGGAGTTCACGCCGCCTGGCAGCACGGCGCTGGCCCTGGCGAACAGCATGGCGTCGAGCGATTCGGTCTCGTCCGCAGTCATCAAGCGATCTCCTCGCACGCATCCGCTAGCACTTCAAGCAACCGCAACGAGTCTGGCAGCGGCGCGGTGCCCGGCTCGGCCAGCCATCGGGCGGCGGTGCCATTGCTTAGCCTCGATGGCGGTGCCACCACATAGCTGTCCCGGCAGTGCCAGCGCAGTCCGGCTATCTCAGGCAGCACATCAGGCTCGCAGTCTAGGTGGCAGGACCACCACTCGTCGTCGTCGCCCTCCGCCGCCCTCGTCATCACGAAGAACAGCGCGCGGTCCCAGGCGCTGACCGCCACCGGCGGAGGCGTGATCCCCGATCGCTCCAGCTGGCGCAGGGCCGCCATCCCGGCCGCGGCCGGCACGTCGAGCACGTCGAAGGACCGGCCGGTGACCAGCAAGATGCTGGCCAGCGGCTGCTCGGCCCACCAGTGACCCACGATCGCGACGTCCGTGGTCGCCTGCCGTTGCCAGGCTGGAGACAGCGGATGAGCGCCGGGGGCGGGACAGCCCACCCGGTCACATGAGCAGGCCCGGCCCGAGCCCGTCTCGCCGGAGCCGCGCTGCTGGGGCACGCGTTCCCTTGAGGACCTGGCCCTGGTCATCCCTTCGCGCAGCGGAGCGCCAGGGCAGACCGGCCAGCCCATGGCGGCGTAGCCGCTCGCGGCCAGCACCATCCGGTCATTGTTCCGGCGGCGCCGATACCGCAGGCCTGACTCGACCATGCCCAAGGCCTCCCCGCCTGCCGGCCGATTTCTTCTGGGTTTCGATCTAGCCAATTGCCCGCGTCCCGAGTCCATGCCGATAAAACGGACGCCAAATGGTGGCGGGAATCCGGGTGACTCATGCTGACGATACCCCGGCCGGGCGCGGGGCCGGCCGAGGTCTGATCACAGTTCGGTGCCGCCTCGGCGGGCGCGCGCCTGGTACGGCATTCTTTATCCTGTGCAACGCGATAGCGTTCAAGTCGCGAGCGCCGGAGCAGTCCGGGCAGCCAGCCCACCGCCGGACCCCCGACGACGCCTGTCGCCGCGACTGCCTGGTGCCGACAGCCTGTGGTGGACCGCGGTGGTCGCGGCGGCCTTCAGCTGCGCCCAGCTGGCCTTCGTGCGGCTGCACGGCCTGTCATGGGACGAGGTCGTCTACGTCAGCCAGGTGATCAGGCACATCCCGGCCGCGCCCTTCGATCCCGCTCGGTCCCGCGGCATTCCCTTGCTCGTCGCCCCGGTCGCGATGCTGACCTCGTCGATCACGGCGCTGCGGGTCTACCTCGCGATCGCCTCGGGCGCGGCGCTCTTCGGCTCGCTGCTCGCCTGGCGACGGCTGCGGCCGACCTGGATGCTCGCGCTCGCCGGCCTGTTCTTTGGCAGCCTCTGGGTCGCCCAGTATTACGGCCCTCAGGCCATGCCCGACGAATGGATGGCCTTCGCTGCCCTCGCGGCGACCGGCTTGTTCCTGCGCGCCGTCGGGTCGAGCGCCGACGAGGGCCGCCGAACTGGACGGCTCCGGCTGGCCGGCCTGGCGGCGCTGGTCGCGGCGGCGGCGCTGATCAGGATCGGCGACGCGGTGTTCCTGGCCGCGGTGCTGCTGCTGGCGGCGCTCGCGGTGCGGGCCTGGCGGCAGTGGCCGGTGATCGCGGCGGTCGTGGCGGGCATGGTCGCGGGGTCGGCGCAGTGGGTGGCTGAGGCCTACGCGCGCTTCGGCAATCCGGTGCAGCGGCTGCACCTGGCCAGCGCGGAGCAGGGCGGGTTCGGGCTACGGCTCGGGGTGTGGGCCGAACTTCGGGCGGTGAACGGTCCCACGCTGTGCCGACCGTGCACGATCGGCTGGCGTTACCCGGTGCTTGGCATCTGGTGGCTGGCCTTGCCGGTGCTGGTCGTACTCGGAGTACTCGCCGCCCGGCAGGCCGGGCGGCTCGGCTCGGCCGGGCTGGCGGCCGCATGCGCGCTCGGACTGGCCGCCCAGTACTTGTTCGGCATCTGGTACGCGGCGCCGAGGTTCTTGCTGCCCGCCTACGCGCTGGCCGCGATTCCGGTCGCTGACCTCGTCGCCTGGATCATCGCCAAGACCAGGCCGGGCGAAAGACCGGCCATGAAGGTGCTGATCGGCTTCGTGCTGTTCGGGCAGGTCGTGACCCAGCACGCGGTGCTTGAACGGCAGGTCGCCGATACCGCCGCGCTGCACAAGGACTATGCGGTCATCGCCGCGGACCTGCGGCGGCTTGGCGTCACCGGGCGCTGCCTGATCAACGGCTCCCAGAGCATCCCGGTCGCGTTCTACGCCGACTGCGCCTCGGCTCCGGCCCCGGCTCGCGCCGAGCCGACCCAGGCCAGAATGGCCGGCCTCGGCGATCACTGGCGCTTCGCCGTACTCGAATGGGCCAGCTCG
Source organism: Streptosporangiaceae bacterium (assembly GCA_035511035.1). GTDB lineage: Bacteria > Actinomycetota > Actinomycetes > Streptosporangiales > Streptosporangiaceae > Chersky-822. The sequence continues at coordinate 44,531 of DATKFV010000014.1, read as the reverse complement.
CGACCGCCCGCCTATGCGCGGAACTGGCCGCGCTTCCGGCTCAATGGCGCCGGCTACCTCAAGCTCACCGCCTACCTGCCGCCAGCAGAGGCGACCAGCACGGGCTAGCGGAGCTTGCGGGCTACTTCGGTGGCCCAGTAGGTGAGGATGATGTCGGCCCCGGCTCGCTTGATCGCGGTCAGGGTCTCGGTGATCACCCGGTCGCGGTCGATCCACCCGTTCGCGGCCGCGGCCTCAACCATCGAGTACTCGCCGCTGACCTGGTAGGCGGCTACCGGCACGTGCACCGACCGCGCGGCCAGGCTGATGACGTCCAGGTATGCCAGCGCGGGCTTGACCATGACGATGTCGGCGCCCTCGTCGACGTCGAGCAGCACTTCCCGCAGCGCCTCGTCCTGGCTGGCGAAGTCTTGCTGGTAAGAGGCGCGGTCGCCGAACTGGGGGGCGCACTCGGCCGCGTCCCTGAACGGTCCGTAGAACGCCGACGCGTACTTGGCGGCGTAGGCGCAGATCGCCACGTCGGGGTAGCCGGCGCCGTCAAGCGCGGCCCTGATGGCCGCGACCTGGCCGTCCATCATGCCGCTCGGCGCCACGACGTGCGCGCCGGCCCTGGCCTGCGCGACCGCGATCGCGGCGTAGCGCTCAAGGGTCAGGTCATTGTCGACTTCACCATCGTCGGTCAGGATGCCGCAGTGGCCGTGGTCGGTGTACTCATCAAGGCACAGGTCGGCCATCAGCACGGTGCTCGTGCCGAGGTCGGAGGCGAGGTCGGCCAGCGCGAGCTGCACGATGCCCCGCGGGTCATCGGCGCCAGCTCCCCGGCCGTCCTTGACCGCCGGGATGCCGAACAAGATCAGTCCGCCGACTCCGGCCTCGACCGCCTCGGCCGCTGCCTTGCGGAGGCTGTCCTGGGTATGCTGCACCACTCCAGGCATCGAGGCGACCGGCTGCGGCTCGCTGATGCCCTCCTTGACGAACAGCGGCTGCACCAGGTCGGCTGCCCTGACGTCGGTCCGTGCGACCAGCCTGCGCATCGCGGCGGTCCGGCGGAGCCTGCGGGGCCTGGCGACGGGAAACTGCGCAGCCATGGCGAGCCCTCCTTGGGAACCAGAGTCGTCCATCTGGTTTATTTGCATACCCGGCTTTTGAACTTAGTCGACCTGGTTCGGCCGCTATCGCACCCGGCGGCGGGCGCCCCGGCGGCGCTCACTCGGCCGGCGCAACGGCTCCCCCGCCTTCAGCGCGGCGTCCCTGATCCCGGCGCCGTAGTCGGCCAGCGCCTCGACCAGCGCGGCGGCCGACGGCCTCGGCGCGATCACGTCGACCCGCAGGCCGAACTCGGCCGCCGTCTTGGCGGTCTCTGGACCGATCACCGCGATGACCGTCACCGAGTGCGGCTTGCCGGCGATGCCGATGAGGTTCCGCACCGTGGACGACGAGGTGAACAGCACGGCGTCGAAGCCGCCGCCCTTGATGGCCTCGCGGATCGGGGCGGGCGGCGGCGCGGCCCTGACCGTGCGGTAGGCGGTGACGTCCTCGGCCTCCCAGCCGAGTTCGGTCAGCCGGGCGACGAGGCCCTCGGTCGCGATGTCGGCCCGAGGCAGCAGCACCCGGTTGATCGGGTCGAGCACGTCGTCGTAGGCCGGCCAGCAGTTCGCGAGGCCCTCGGCCGACTGCTCGTTTCCTGGCGGCATGAGGTCAGGCGCGATGCCGAAGGCCCGCAGAGCGGCCGCGGTCTGCTCGCCGACGGCAGCGACCTTCACTCCGGCGAAGGCCCGCGCGTCAAGCCCGTACTCCTCGAACTTCTCGCGCACCGCCTTGACCGCGTTGGCCGAGGTGAACGCCACCCACTGGAAGCGGCCCGTGACCAGGCCGCGGACCGCGCGCTCCATCTGCTGCGGAGTCCTTGGCGGCTCGACCGCGATCGTCGGCACCTGCTCGGGCACGGCGCCGTAGGCTCGCAACTGGTCGCTGACCCTGGCCGCCTGCTCCTTCGTGCGCGGCACGAGCACGCGCCAGCCGAACAGCGGCCTGGTCTCGAACCAGGAAAGGGACTTCTGCAGGGTGACGCCCTCGCCGACGACGGCGATGGCGCGGCCGTGCGCGGTCAGCAGGCTCAGCCCAGCGGCCTTCAGGTCGGCGTTGATCGTGCTGAGCGTGCTCACCACGGTGTGCTGGTCGGTCGTGGTGCCGTTCCAGGTGATGGCGAATGGCGAGGAGTCGGGCCAGCCGCCGGCGATCAGCATCTTGGCGATGTCGCCGATGCCGGTCTCGGCGCCGAGCACCACCAGCGTTCCAGAACCGCCCGTCAGCCGGCTGACCTCGGAGGCGTGGATGATCCTGACGTCGCCGGTCCCGTCCTGGGTCAGCGGGATGCCGGCGTAGGCAGGCACGGCCGTGGCCGACGAGACTCCCGGCACGATCTCGAAGGGAACCTTGGCCTTCGCGCAGATCACGGCGTCGGCGGCGGCGCCGCAGAACAAGAAGGGATCGCCGCTGAACAGGCGGAGCACAAGGCGCCCGGCCTTGGCGGCGTTTACCAGGAAGCGAGCGTCCTGGTCGAGGGTGGAGGAGTCGATGAGCTCAGCGTCGCTCCTGAGCAGGTGCGCGACCCGATCGCTGACCCATGGCGCAGCCACGACCAGGTCGGCCTCGGCGAGCAGCTTGGCGGCTCGCAGGGTCAGCAGCCCTTCGTCCCCGGGGCCGACGCCGACGAAGGCGACCAGGCCACAGCGGCTGGCCTCCTCGCCTTGGTCCTGCGTGGCCGCGCCAGCTGGCTTGACGTCTGGCTTGACGTCTGGCTTGACGTCAGCCTCCGGCGGCGGCATCGCATCCGGCGCTGGCGGCGTCGGACTGGCAGTTCCCGTCAGATTGCCAGTTCCCGTCAGATTGGTTACGGGCGTGGGGTTCACTTCGCATCGTCCCCGTCATCGTGGTGTCCACCGGACACGTTTGTGTACCTATCCGCACCGCAGGCGAGCAGGTCGGCGGCCACCGCCTGGCCAAGGCGCTCAGCCTCCCCAGCGGGGCCGACCGCGCTCGCTCGCAACGCCGTTCCCCCGTCGGCCGCGACGACGACCGCGTCCAGCCGCAACTCGTTCGTCCCGGAAGCATACGCGCCGATGGGCGCGCTGCAGCCTGCCTGCAACGCGGCGAGCACGCTTCGTTCCGCGTCGGTCGCCGCCCGGCTCGTCGCATCATCGACGAAGGCCAGCAATCCGGCGATATCGCCGCGGCCGATCAGGCACTCGGCGGCCAGCGCACCCTGACCGGGGGCAGGGAGCATCTCGTCAACCTCGAATACCTGACTGATGACGTCGAGCTTGCCGATCCTGGCCAGGCCGGCGTAGGCCAGCACTACCGCATCGAGCTCGCCCGAGTCAATCTTCGCCAGCCGGGTGCCCGCGTTCCCTCGCACCGGCACCGGCTCGAGGTCGGCTCGCAGCAGCCGAAGCTGGGCGGCGCGGCGCGGTGACCCGGTGCCGATCCTGGCGCCTGGGGGCAGGTCGGCGAGCTTGCCGCCGTTGCCGGTCACGAGAGCGTCGCGAGGGTCCTCGCGGGGCGGGATCGCCGCCAGGCGCACCCCTTCGCCGGGCCGGGCGGGCAGGTCCTTCAGCGAGTGGACCGCGAAGTCGATGTCGCCGTTGACCAGGCGATCGCGGAGCGCGCTGACGAAGACGCCGGTCCCGCCGATCTGGGCCAGCTGCGCCTTGCTCGTGTCGCCTTCGGTGGTCACCCCGACCAGCTGTACGGCCCGGCCTGTCCTCGCGGTAAGCAGCTCAGCGAAACTGGTCGACTGGGCGATCGCCATCGGGCTACGGCGGGTGCCTAGCCGCAGTGGTGCGCTGTTCACGACTCACCTTCCTGCGCGGGCCACGCGAGCATGTCATCGTCGGGGCGGCCGAACGACTCCACGGTGCCTGGGTCAAGCTCGAAGAGCACTCGCAAGGCGGCCTCATAGGAGTCGGCACCAGGCGAGCCCGCTAGTTCTTTCACCCTGACCGTCGGTCCATGCAGCAGCTTGTCAGCGATTCGGCTCATAGACCGTGATATTTCCTGTCGGACCTTGGGGTCAAGATCCCCCAGCCTGCGCTCGAGCCGCGCTAGCTCGGCCTCGACTACGGTGGCGGCCTTAGCGCGCAGCGCCACGACCGTGGGGGCCACGCTCGCGGCCCGGTCAGCCCGGCGGAACGAGCTCAGCTCCTGGGCGACGATGCGGCGCACGGCCGTGATGTCGGCGTCACTGGCCAGCGCGACGCCCTTGGCCGAGCCGGCCTCGCTGGCCGCGGCGATCACCGCCATGTCGATGACCTGCACGCCAGGCAGGTCAGCGACCGCGGCCTCGACATCGCGGGGCAAGGCGAGATCGACGAATACCAGGGACTGCGCCGTGCTCTTCCTCGCGTTGGCGACCAGTGCGGCCGTGATCACGTGGCCCGTCGCACCGGTGCAGGTGACGACTAGGTCGGCGGCCGCGATCGCCCGGCTGAGCTCGGAGAGCGCGATGGCGCGGGCACCGTATTTCTCGGCGAGGCGCTCGGCGTTGCTCGGGGTCCGGTTGGCCACCAGCACGCTTCGCGCGTTCATCCTGGTCGCGGTCGCGACGGCGAGCGAGCTCATCGCGCCCGCGCCGACGACGAGCACGTCCTGGCCGGCGAGCGCATCGTGGGCGGCGGGCGCATCGTGGGCGGCGGGCGCATCGTGGGCGCGGAGCGCGTCCTGGTCAGCGGCGGGACGGGCGCGCGCGGTCGCGGTCGGGGACTGGGCCGCCGGGAGCTGGGCGGTCGGCGCGGCCTGGGCGGTCGGGAGCTGGGCGGTCGGCGCGGTCGGGGCCTGGGCGGCCGCGGCCGCCAGGTCGAGGCCGAGCGTGACCAGGCTCTGGCCGGCGGCGTCGATGCCGGTCTCGGCGTGGGCGCGCTTGCCCGCCCGCAGGGCCAGCCGGCTGAGGTCAGACAACTCCCTGCTCAGCGTGCCCTGTTGGCGCGCCACCTTGATCGCCTGCCTGACCTGGCCGAGGATCTGGCTTTCGCCGATCACGACCGACTCGAGGCCGCACGCCACCGCGAGCAGGTGCTGGGCGGCCCTGTCCTGGTAGTGCACGTAAGCCGACCTGGTCAGCTGCTCGAGCGACAGGCCTGAGTGCCGGGCTAGCAATTCGCTGATCGCCGCCACGCCGCCGTGGAAGCTGTCGACCTCGGCGTATACCTCGATCCGGTTGCAGGTGCTGAGCACGAGCGCGCCGGTGATCTCCGGCGCGCTGTGGGCGTCGTGCAGCAGCTTGACCTGGGCGTCGCCAGAGACGACGGCGTGCTCAAGGGTCGCGACCGACGCGGTCGCGTGGCTCACGCCGACGACGAGCATGCTCATGTCCCGACCGCCTCCACGGGCGGGGCGGAATCTTCGGCCAGGGCGTCGCCGGTGGCCGCGGGCTTGGCCTCGGGCCCACCCGCGGGCTCGCGCTCGGGGCGACGCTCGGACGCGGGGCCACGCGCGGGCACCGGCGCGGGGTCGGCCTCGGGCGCGGCGGCGTGCGGACGGCTGCCGTTGAGCGCGTTCAGCCCGCTGTCGGCGCGATGCGGCACCTTGACCGCAGACCGGCGCTGCGCGTGGAATGCGAGGATCTGCAACTCGATCGACAGGTCGACTTTGCGAACGTCGACGCCTTCCGGCACGCTGAGCACGACCGGCGCGAAGTTCAGGATGCTGGTGACGCCGGCCGCGACGAGCCGGTCGCAGATGCCCTGGGCGGCAGTGGCGGGGGCCGTGATCGCGCCGATCATCACGCCGTACCTGGCCACGACGCGCTCAATGTCACCAGTGCCGTAGACGCAGTGGCCGGCGATCGACGTGCCGATCACGAGCGGGTCGGCGTCGATCATGGCCGCGACCCTGAACCCCCTCGTCGCGAACCCGCCGTAGTTGGCCAGGGCCCGGCCGAGGTTACCGGCGCCGATGATGATGACCGGCCAGTCCTGGGTCAGCCCGAGTTCCCTTGACACCTGGTAGATCAGGTAATCGACGTCGTAGCCGACCCCGCGCGTGCCGTACGAGCCGAGATGCGACAGATCCTTCCTCAGCTTGGCCGAGTTGACTCCGGCGGCCTTAGCCAGCTCCTCGCTTGACACCGAGACGATGTCACGGTCCGCGATCGCGTACAGCGCGCGGAGGTAGAGCGGCAGGCGAGCGATGGTCGCCTCTGGTATGCCCTGAATGCTCTTATCTGACCTAGTACGGCGAGACATACGCCGGCAACTCCTGGGGGATCGGCACGGCGGCCATCGGTGCGATCTGACTTCCCGCGTTGGGTTCTCGTCTCACACGGTACGCCCTTGTGAACGTTTGCACAAAGTCGCCTTCGGACCGCGGCAGTGCCGGCCCGGAAGCTACGGCCGCTGACCAACGACCGCCTGAGAACCGGCGGTTGCCGGTCCAATCGGTCTAACGCGTGCCGACGGCCTTCAGTGCCCGGGTGCCCGGCGCCTTCGAGTGCCCGGCGGCGTGACTGAGGCTGTCGCATCACTCCCAGCCACCCCGGCCCCCGCTCGTACCGCAACCGATGCCGTTGTCGCGCTCGGTCCCCCGCCCGGAGCAGCAACGTAGTCCCGGAGTTGTCGTTGGGACAGCAACGCGGGAACTTCGTTGTTGTTGCCGGCGCGGGCGGCACCGCGACGAGGTGCCGCCGAGTTACGAGACAGTCTTGACTGGGCTGGTTGGCGGGCGACGGTGCTTCGCCTCGCTGTCCTCCGACGCGGACCCTCGCCCAGCAGGCATCCGTGATCATGGGCGGGCTCTGATCACGGAGGATTCGAGGAGCCTTTGGGGTCGGCCGGGTTTCCGTGATCACGAGAACGTTCCTGATCACGGAACATCGCCGCGCCAGCAGCCAGGTCGATCACCGTGATCATGGTCCTTTCATGATCAGGGAGAGTCCGGGGGTGGCCATCGCCGCGCCAGCAGCCAGGCCGATCACCGTGATCATGGTCCTTTCATGATCACGGTGGGGTCGGGGGGTGGCTCGGCATGGTTGGTGGGTGCGGGGTGGGTGGGCTCGCTGGCGGTTCGGTGACCGAGGGCCGCGGAGCCTGGAAACTCATGATCAGGGAAGATCCGGGGGCTCGAGGCGGTCGGTCTGGGGGTGGCTGGGCTCGCTGGGATTTCAGTCAGCGAGGGCCGCGCGGAGCCTGGACTCATCGACGTGCCAGAAGTCGTGCTGCACGCCGTCGATGAACGTGACCGGGATCATGTCGCCGTACTGGCGCAGGTCAGCTTCCGAAGACGTGATGTCGCGCTCGGTCCAGGTCAGGCCGAGGTCGTCAGCTACGCGCGCGATCACCTCGCGAGCGGCGTCGCAGAGGTGGCAGCCGGGCCGGGATAGCAACATGATGGCGGGCACTGCCGACGGCTGACCTGAGTTCACTGGTACCTGGAGTCCTCGCCCCTGATCTCGGCCCAGCCGCCATGGTATGGCTGCTCGTGGCCCGGCTGCTCGTACTCGGGTCGCTCGTACTCGGGCTGCTCGGGCCCGAACTCCGGCTGCGCTGGACCCAGCTGACCGTATCGAGGCTCGCCGAAACGGGACCGGTCGAAATGAGGCTCGTCGAAATGAGGCTCGTCGTAGCGGGGCTGGCTGTAGTCGCGCCCGTCGTGCTCGGACTGCTGATGCGGTCGCTGGCCGTAATCGTCATGCTCCAGACCCAGCGGGTCCGGCCCGAACTGGCCGGGCTGGAACCGATCGGGCGGGAGTTGGCCAGGCTGGAACTGGCCGGGCTGGAACTGGCCGGGCTGGAACTGGTCCTGCTCAGGCTGGAACTGGCCGGGCCCGAACTGGCCGGGCTGGAACCGATCGGGCTGGAGCCGGCCAGGCTGGAGCTGCTCGGGCTGGAACTGGTCCTGCTCAGGCTGGCCGTGGCGATGCTGACCGTGCTGGTCGTACTGGGGCTGGTCGTACTGGCGCTGGTCGTACTGGTACTCGTCGTACTGGTGCTGGTCGTATTGGCCGTCGGCGCCTCGGTCGTAATGCCTCGGATCAGGCCGACGCTCGTCATCGGGCGCCAGTTCGAGGCGCGACCCCTCGACGGCGTGCTGGTCGCCGCTGCGCACGACCGCTGACTGCGACGACCTGGTGACGCCGGTCAGGTCGATTCCCGACTCGTTCAGCAGCTCAGAGAAGGCCGCGATGGACGGGAGCGGCGACACTTTGGCCTGCTGCAGGCCAAGTTCGATGACGTTCGTGGCGAGCACGAGCGGCCGCTGCTCGCCCTCGAAGGTCATGACGTAGCCGCGGTGCTCATGCTCCTCGTGCGCCGCCCGGCTCCGGTAGACCTCGTAGAGTATTCGCTGCATCGGCGCCGTCGGCACGGCGTGCACGATGTAGACCAGCGTGTCAGGCTCCTTGGCCTGCACCTGCCCGACTACCCACTCGGTGAGCCGGTCGAAGTCATCGACCCGGCCCTCGATCAGCGTGTAGATGGTGATCTGGCCGAAGAGCGGGCCCCGGCCGGCATTATGCTCGGCCGGGAAGTCGTCCCACCCCGCCGGGCCGGCCAGTTCGCCGCGCGGGCCGAAGTGATCAGGCCCCTCGTCTCGCGGATGCGGCGAGTCGGTTAGGTAACCGTCGGCAGGGAACTGCGCCGAGTCGTCAAAACGGCCTGACACGGCGACGAACTGGCTGGAGTCATCACCAAAGCGCACCGGCTCGCCGAAATGGTCGGCGTCGCCGTACCGGCCGTCGTGGTCGCCGTAATGCCCGGCATCGTCGAAAGATCCGGTGTCGCCGAACAGGTCGCGGTCACCGTTCCGCTCACCGTCGCCGTACCGGTCCTCGTCGGCCTGGTGCCTCGGCTCATGCGGGTTGGCGAGGGCGGCGAGTCCCGGATAGCCGAGCTGCGAGTCCGGTTCGGCGTAGCGGTCGAAGTCGCCGGTCTCAGGCCCGCGCGAAGCCGACCGTGACCGCCCGTAGCCACCGCGATCGTGGTCACGATCGTCCCAGTCATCGTCGGGGTCGGCGTGCTCGTCATCGCTCGGATCAAGCTGGGCGTTGCTGAGATCCCGGCTGCCCGCGACCTTCGCCGCGTACCAGACCAGTGCGACGGCGAGCACGCAGCTGACTGCGAACCAGTCCTTGGCGCCGAGCGGAAGCGAGAGGCCGATCCCCTTGCGCATCAGCCAGGACAACCCAGGGATCGCCAGGGCCACGACTGCCAGCCCGGTCATGATCACTGGTCGCGTCTCCCCAGGCGCCAGGTGCTCGCGCGACGACCGCACGGCCGTGACCCCGATCGCGGCCAGCGCCGTGATGAAGGTGAACAGCGCGAGGAACCCGAGTACCGCGAGCGGCGCCAGCTGGTAGACGACCGTCGGGTCCGCCCACTTCGTGCTGAAGGTGTAGTTCGGGTTGAGCGGGTCGGTCCCCATGATCACCAGGGAGATGACGGCGAGGCCGCCGATCGCGAGGCGCATGGCGAACCTCGCTGGCAGCCTGCGGCCGGCCAGTTCCACCAGGGCCAGGCACAAGCTGAGCGGCGCGAGCAACTGAGCGCCGAGTTCCATCGCACGGAACAGCAGATGACCGTAGCCGACCAGGTAACCGAGCGTGGCCGCGCCAAGGCCCACCGCCAGCCAGAACATCGCGGCGGTCCAGGCGATGGAATAAATACGGGGCGCACGGGAAGAGCGGCCGGCCAGGACACCGGTGCCCACTGCTGCGACAACGGCGCCGAGCGCGACTACAATGAGAGCGATCATCCCTGCCTATCGTGCTGGGCGCCCGCAGACGACGCGAACTCCGCATAACAGCTAATCAGCGAGCCTGCTCCTGGCGAGGTTCGCTCCAGGTCACTAAGAGTACCCATTAGGCTCGGCTAACGTGACTCAGCTACACCGGCGACACGACCCGGCAGCGGTCCCGGGGGCGACGGCGATGACGGGGATAGCGATGACGGGGACACCGATTATTCTCCCGGACACAGCTGCCCCAGTGATTTGCGAAGTGATCCCGCCCAAGATTTCATCGGACACCGACAATACGCCAGCCCCGCCGCCCATTACCGCGAAATCACAGGCTGGCGCAACATCGTCACGGGCTGTGGCTCGCGGGGCCTCGGCCGTGGCGGGCGCGGCATCGGCCGCCGCCGCCGCCGTCGACCAGCGGCAGATCGTCCCCGACCCGCGCGCGGGCGCCTTCTTCGACGTGGACAACACCCTGATGCGCGGCGCCTCCATCTACTACTTCGCGCGCGGGCTCGCCGCGCGCAAGATGTTCGGCACCCGCGACATGGCGAAGATGGTGATCGGCCAGCTCTTGTTCCGGGTCCGCGGGGCCGAGAACGCCGACCATATCGATGCCGCGCGGCAGGCCGCTCTCGCCTTTGTCGCCGGCCAAAAGGTCAATGACATCAGGGCGCTCGGCGAGGAGATCTACGACGACACGATGGCTGACCGGGTGTGGGAAGGATCACGAGAACTCACCCAGACTCACCTCGACGCCGGGCAACGGGTCTGGCTGGTGACCGCCACCCCAGTCGAGCTCGCCGACATCCTGGCCCGCAGGCTCGGTCTCACCGGGGCGCTCGGCACCGTCGCCGAGACCACGGAGGGGGTCTACACCGGCCGCCTCGTCGGCGGCTTGCTGCACGGCAGCGCCAAGGCGGCCGCCGTCAAGGCGCTCGCCGACCGTGAAGGCCTGGACCTGGCCAGGTCAAGCGCCTACAGCGACTCCCTGAACGACCTGCCCATGCTCGAACTGGTCGGGCATCCGAACGCCGTCAACCCGGACGGACAGCTCAGGGCGCTCGCCAAGGAGCGCGGCTGGCCGGTCCACGACTTCAGGAAGGGCAGGAAGGCCACGCTCGCCGCGCTGCCCGTCGCGGCTGGCGCTGGCGTCATCGTCGGTGGCCTGGCGGCCGGCATCGCCGTCCACCGGCACCGCACGTCGAGCTGACCGCCTCGGCCAACCAGCCGGCGGTCAGCTGCCGAACGCCGGACCACGTTCGGCCAGCAGTTCGTCGATCTTGGTGGCGATGGTGTCCTTGACCTTGTCGGCCAGCTCCATGATCAGGTCCTGGTCCTCCCACTGGTCAGGGGCGAAGCCCTCGGTGGGAACCGGATCGCAGAACTCGATCAGCCACTTGGACGGCAGCGGGATCGCGCCCACCGGGCCGAACCAGGGGAACAGCGGGGTAATCGGGAAGTAGGGCAGCTTGAGCCTGGTCGCGAGTTCCTCCCAGTCGGCCACCATCGGATAGATCTCCTCGGCCCCGACGATCGCGCACGGGATGATGGGCGCGCCCGTGCGCAGCGCCGTGCGGACGAAGCCGCCCCGGCCGAAGCGGCGCAGCTGGTAGCGCTCGCTGAACGGCTTGCCGATGCCCTTGAAGCCCTCGGGGAACACGCCGACGAGCTCCTGCTCATGCAGGAGGCGCTCGGCCTCGTCGGGCCGCGCGGGCACATGGCCGCTGATCCGCGCCAGCCGGCCGAGCCCAGGAATCGAGTAGACCAGGTGAGCACCGAGCAGGCGCAAGTTACGGGCGGCCGGATGCTCGTCAAGGATGCCGACCTGCAGCATGATCGCGTCGAGTGGCAGCACGCCTGAGTGATTGGCGACGACCAGGGCAGCGCCTTGCGCGGGGATATTCTCGAGGCCGCGCATCTTGACCCTGAACCAGTTCCGGTACAGGCCCCTGACCAGCGGCATCAGGACGGCCTGATTCAGCTCGGGATCGAAACCAGAGTCTGGGTCGACTTCGTAGTCACCCTCGGCCCGCCTGCGCAGGAAGTCCGCTATCGCGGCCAGCCGGTCGACCCACGTCCCGACGGCCGGCGCTTGGGGAGGATCGCTCATCATCGGACCGCCGCATCGAGTGCCGGGCGCGGCAGCCGACCTGGCGAGCCGCTAAGGCTCGCCTGACCAGCTTCCCCGCTACTTCTTGTTCCTGCGCTGAACGCGCGTCTTGCGCAGCAGCTTGCGGTGCTTCTTCTTCGCCATCCGCTTGCGCCGCTTCTTGATTACTGAACCCACGAGACCACCCTCGATCGATACCACGCGTTACGGCGTGCCTAACATCCGCTGCTCCATTAGCCGCGGGCGCACGCCAACGCCACAGCGTACCCGAGCCACGCCATGCGATGGCACCCGGCCACGGATCCAGCGCGGCCAAACGGCCGTTGCTCGCAGGTCCACGCGGTGAAGGCCGGGCTAAGAAGGCCCTGTCCGGTCAGCCCGCTTCGACGAAGGCGTCCCTCAGGTACTGGTTGACCGCGCGCTCGGGCACCCGGAATGACCGGCCGACCCGGATCGCCTCCAAGTCACCAGAGTGAACGAGGCGGTAGACGGTCATCTTTGACACACGCATAATCGTCGCCACCTCAGCCACCGTGAGGAATCGCACGGCACTGAGCGGAGTGGCCTCTGCTGCCATCGGTAACCCTCTCCGGCGCTCCGTTGCGCCAAGCGATATTCAGCGCACCAGTCACGCCCGTATCCAGCGTAATTGGTAGACGCGAAAGGGCAACCCCGTGCGCCCGCCTGATTCTGCGGGTCGCTGGCCAGTCACCCGCGGTCGCCTTCGCCCAGCTGCCCAGATCAAGGCCCGCCAAACGGCCCGGCCGCCTGCTCCGCGGGGGTTGCCCCGGCTCAGCCCGCGCCTAGCTCACGGCCGCGATCCCTGGCCGCCTCGATCGCGGCGAGGAAGGCGGCGCGGACTCCGTGCCGCTCAAGCTCCCTGATCGCGCTGATCGTCGTGCCGCCAGGCGAGGTCACCGCCTCGCGCAGGATCACCGGGTGCTCGCCCGACTCCCGCAGCATCGTCGCCGCTCCGAAAACCGCCTGCTTGACCATCTCGAGTGCCGTTGCCCTGGGCATTCCGAGCAGGATCCCGGCATCGACCATGGACTCGACCAGGAAATAGACGTAGGCGGGACCACTGCCGGACAGGGCCGTGGCCGCGTCCTGCTGGGACTCAGGGATCCGCAGCACCTTTCCGACCGGCCGCAGTAGCTCCTCGGTCCGGCGCAGGTGCTCCTCGGCGGCGAAGCGCCCGGCCGAGATCACGCTCATCGCCTCATCGACCAGCACGGGCGTATTCGACATGACCCTGACCACCGCGACGTCGGCCGGCAGCCGAGCCTCGATGAACCCCGTGGTGATCCCGGCCGCGACCGAGATCACCAGCTGGCTGGCTGTTACCTTGGGCGCGATCTCGTCAAGCAAGCCGGCCATGTCCTGGGGCTTGACCGTGAGCACGAGCGTGTCGGCCAGGCCGGCGGCCGTAGCCGCCGTCGTGACCTCGATGCCGTACGAGTCAGCGAGCGCAGCCCCGCGATCGGTGCGCCGCACCGCCGCGATCACGCCCGACGGAGCGATCCCCGCCCTGAGCATGCCCGACAGCAGCGCCTCGCCCATCTTGCCGGCGCCAAGGATCGCGATCATGTCGCCTGAGCCTAGCGCGGTGCCGGCCTGACGCCAGCTAACGGCGGGACCGTAGCGCGCGGAGGAAGAACGCCAGGTTAGCCGGGCGCTCGGCCAGCCTTCGCACCAAGTAGCCATACCAGTCGTTGCCATAGGGCACGTAGACCCTGACCTGGGCGCCCGCATCGGCGAGACGGCGCTGCTCGTCCGGCCTGATGCCATACAACATCTGGTATTCAAAACTTTCCCCGTCCCGGCCTAGTGTGGCCGCGCGCGAGGAGGCGATAGCGATCAGGCGCGGGTCGTGGGTGGCGAGCATCGGGTAGCCGTCGCCGTCAAGGAGGATCCGCAGGCAGCGAGCATAGTTCCGATCCACCTCGGAGCGGACGGCGAGCGCCACGCCGTCGGGGGCCGAGTAGGCGCCTTTGCAGAGCCTGATGCGGGAGCCAGGCCCGGCCAGCTCCTGGCAGTCGCCCGGAGTCCGGCGCAGGTAGGACTGGAGCACGCAGCCGAGGTCAGGGAAATCGGCCCGCACCCAGCTGACCAGGCGCAGCGTCGCCTCGACCCTGGTGTGATCCTCCATGTCGACGGTGACGGTCGTGCCGGCCGCGGCCGCCACCGCGCAGATCCTCCTGATGTTCTCGGCCGCCGTCTTCTCGCCGTGCCCGGGAAGGCCAAGCCCGACCGCGGTCGGCTTGACCGAGACCTCGGCCCGGCCGCCATCGGCGTGCCCGGCGGCCCGCAGCAATTCGATCAGGCCGACGTACTCGCGGGTCACGGCGGCCGCCTGCTCAGGATCGACCGTGTCCTCGCCGAGGTAGTCAAGCGTCACCAGCATGCCGCTGGCGAGCAGTCGCTCGGTCACCTCGAGCGCATCCGCCGCGGTGTCGCCGGCCACGAACCGGCGCACGACGGACCGGCTGATCGGCGCGGTGGTGATGAGCTCACGGACCCGTCGGCTATTCGAGGCGGCTAGCAAGACTCGACGCAGCACCGAAGACACCTCCGTTGGAGCTTGGGCTGTGGACCGGGCCGGCGCGTCGCGACCCGCGACAGCCTGCCGCGCCAGGGTACTCCCGGTCAGCGGTCGATACGGCGGCGAGGCATGGTGACCTTGACGTTGGCGCCAGCGTCCGGAGCCACGATCACCTCCTGGGCGGCACTGATCCCGGCCGCCTCAAGCGTCGCCGCCACCGGCACCGTGCGCTTGACCAGAGCCAGCGCGATCGGCCCGAGTTCGAAGTGGCGAGCGGACGAGCCGACGAACCCTACCGCCGAGCCATCGAGCAAGACCTGCTCGCCGTGCGGTGGCAGCCGGTCCTCGCTGCCGTCGAGCTGCAGCATGACCAGGCGGCGAGGCGGATGCCCGAGGTTGTGCACTCGCGCGACCGTCTCCTGGCCCCGGTAGCAGCCCTTGTTCAGGTGCACGGCGGCCTCGATCCAGCCGACCTCGTGCGGGATCGTTCGGTGGTCGGTGTCGGTGCCAAAGCGGGCCCGGTGCCCGGCGATGCGCAGCGCCTCATGGGCCAGCATCCCGGCCAGCCTGGCGCCCCGCGCGCCGAGTTCGGCGGCCGCGTCGGCGAGCTTGACCCGCGCGGTGATCAAGTCGGTGCCGAAGCCGAAGTCAGCGACCGCGGCGACGGCCGGGCCGAGGTCAGCGAGCGCGCGGCCGCCGTCAGGGCCCATGACCGTCAGCACGGCGTAGTCGGCGGTCACGTCGGCGCATTCGACCCTGAGCATGAACCGCATCGAGTCGAGGAACTCAAGCAGCGGCCCGGCTTCGCCGGGCTCGACGTGGATCCAGGTGACGGCGCCATCATCGACCAGGCTCAGCTGATGCTCGACGTGACCGTGCGGGCTGAGGATGAGGGTCTGCGTCGCCTGGCCTGGCGGCAGCTCATCGACCTTCTGGGTGCTGATGCTGTTCAGCCAGCTGAGCCGGTCAGGCCCGCTGATCGTCAGCACGTCCCGATCGGAGCGATCGACCACGCCGGCCGCCTGCCCGAGCGCCCGTTGCTCCGCGTACGGGTCGCCATAGTGCGCGGCTACGCCGGCGTCAGGGAACTCAGCGGCGACCGCTCCAGGGGCCGCTAGCAACGGGCTGTCCATACGCTAAGGCTATGCGCCAGCGCGCCGACCTGGGACACTCGGCCTGCTCACCAGGTCAGCCCGGCCTGACCTGGCCGGCGGTGACCTCGATCGTCCTGGTGACCGCGAGGTGGCTGGCCAGCGTCCGGTCGTGGGTGACCAGCAGCAGCGTCCCGTCGTAGCTGTCCAGCGCCTGCTCGAGCTGCTCGATCGCGGGCAGGTCGAGATGGTTGGTCGGCTCGTCGAGCACCAGCAGGTTCGCACCCGACACCATGAGCAGCGCCAGGTCGGCCCTGGTCCGCTCGCCTGGCGACAGGCGGCCGACCGGCCGGCCGACGTCGTCGGCGCCGAGGCCGAACTTGGCTAGCAGCGTCCTCGCCTCGCCGGCCAGCAGCCCCGACTGCTCGCCGAAGGCGTCGATCAGCCTGGCTGACTGGTCGAAGGTTGCCCTGTCCTGATCGATCTCCCCGATGACGACCGAAGCGCCGAGCGAGCCGCGTCCGGCGTCAAGCGGGATGCGGCCGAGCAGCGCCTGCAGCAGCGTCGTCTTGCCGGAGCCGTTGTCGCCCTTGATCAGCATCCGGTCGCCCCAGTTGAGCTGGAGGTTAACCGGACCGAGCATGAAGGCGCCCCGGCGGACGACGGCATCTGACAGCACCGCCACGACCTCGCCGCTCCGGGACGCGGCGCCGAAGCGCAGCCGCAGCTGCCATTCCTTGCGCGGCTCAGCGACCGGCTCGAGCCGGTCGACGGCTCGCAGGGTGGCGGCGGCCCTCGCCCCCAACTGCTGGGCGGACTCGGCCCTTTGATGCCTGATGTTCTTATCGGGCTCCTTGCGCCGGCTGGCCGCGCTCTTGGCCGACCGCTCGCCGGAGCGGGCCCATTCCTTCTGCCGCCTGGCCCGTTCGATCAGGTCGTCGCGCTTGGCGGCGTACTCCTCGTGGGCTTCGGCAGCCGCGATCCGGTCGCGCTCAAGCTCGTCCCTGTAGGCCAGGTAACCGCCGCCGTAGAGCTTGGCCGCCCGCGTATGCGGATCTATCCGGAGCACGTCGCTGGCCACCGCCTCAAGGAAGGCCCGGTCGTGCGACACGACCACGACGCCGCCGCGGTAGCCGCTCAGGTGCCCTTCCAGCAGCTCAAGCCCGGCGACATCGAGGTCATTCGTCGGCTCGTCGAGCAGCAGCACGTCGAACCTGGCCAGCAGCACGGCCGCGAGCGCGAGCCGGCCGAGCTGGCCGCCGGACAGCCCGGTCGCTGGCCGGTCAAGATCGGCTGGAAGCCCGAGCCCGGTCGCCAGCTCGGCGGCCCGGCTGTCCAGGTCAGGACCGCCGAGCGCCAGGTAGGCATCCAGCGCGGCGGTGTAGTCCTGCTCGGCGCCGGCCTGGCCTTCCGCCAGCGCGTCGCTGGCGGCCAGCATGGCCTGTTCCGCGGCCGCGACCCCGGTGCGCCTGGCCAGGTAGGCCAGCGCGCTTTCCCCGTCCCGCCGGTCTCGCTCCTGCGGCAGGTAGCCGACGGTACCGGTCGCGCTGACCACGCCCGAGTCGGGTGGAAGCTCGGCGGCAAGCACGCGCAGGAGCGTTGACTTGCCGACACCGTTCGGGCCGACGACGGCGATCCGGTCGCCCGCGTTGACGACGAAGTCGACGTCGTGCAGAACGACAAGCGCGCCGTAGGCGACGCTGACGCCCCTGGCGCTGAGCACGGACACCCGGCCACCCTAAGCGGCGGGCGAGCGATCAAGCGCGCTATTTACCGGGCTAGGCCCCACGGGGACGGCCCCGGTGCTAGCCCCAGCCCTAGCGGTCAGTCCAGCTCGCCGTCCAGGTGGCGCAGGCCCTCACCGACGTAGATCTGGCGCGGCCTGGCGATCTTCTGCTCGGGGTCGGCGGCGTTCTCCTGCCACTGGGCCAGCCAGCCCGGCATCCGTCCGATGGCGAACAGCACGGGGAACATCGTCATCGGGAAGCCCATCGCCTGGTAGATGATGCCCGAGTAGAAGTCCACATTCGGGTACAGCTTGTGGCCGATGAAGTAGTCGTCCGCCAGCGCGATCCGCTCGAGCTCGAGCGCGATGTCGAGCAGCGGGTTGCGTCCGGTGACGCTGAAGACCTCGTCGGCGACCTCCTTGATGATCGAGGCTCTGGGGTCGAAGTTCTTGTAGATGCGGTGCCCGAACCCCATCAGCCTGAGCTCACCCCGCTTGACCCGCTCCACGTAGGCGGGCACGTTGGCCACCGATCCGATCTCGGTCAGCATGCGAAGCACCTGCTCGTTGGCGCCGCCGTGCAGCGGGCCCCAGAGCGCGGCGGCGGCCGCCGCCGCGGCCGAGTACGGGTCGACGTGCGAGCTGCCGACCACGCGCATGGCGCTCGTCGAGCAGTTCTGCTCGTGGTCGGCATGCAGGATCAGCAGGATGTCGAGCGCCCGCTCAAGTACCGGGTCGGGCCGGTACCTTGGCTCGGTCATCTTCCACATCATGTTGAGGAAGTTGCCCGCGTAGCTGAGCTCAGCGTCGGGGTAGGCGTACGGCAGGCCCATGGCGTGCCGGTAAGTGAACGCGGCGAGGGTCGGCATCTTCGCGATGAGCCGGACGACCTGCTCGCGCTGCCGTACCGGGTCGGCGACGAACTTCGCCTCCGGGTAGAAAGTGGACAGCCCAGCGACGGTGCTGACCAGCATCCCCATCGGGTGGGCATCGTGGTGGAAGCCGTCGATGAACTTCTTGACGTTCTCGTGAACGTAGGTGTGCAGGCCGATCTCCTGGGCCCAGGCCGCGGACTCGTCCTTGGTTGGCAGCTCGCCTCGCAGGAGCAGGTAGGACACGTCGAGGAAGGTGGAGCGGCGGGCTAGCTCCTCGATCGGGTAGCCCCGGTAGCGCAGGATGCCCGCGTCACCGTCGATGAAGGTAATGGCGCTGCGGCAGCTGGCCGTGTTGAGGAACGCCGGGTCGTAGCAGAGCAACCCGAAGTCGTCATCGGACGCCTTGATCTGGCGCAGGTCAAGCGACCTGATCGCGCCGTCAGCAATCGGAATCTCGTAGCTGCGCCCGGTGCGGCTATCGGTGACGCGCAGCACGCCGCCCGGCTGCTCGTTCTGGATCGTCATGTTCTTATGCTCCTCCGGCGTCGCGGCCACGGACGGCGGACAGGATCGTGCCCTGTCATACCCGACCGTAGTTCCTTCAGCCCCGCCAGGGAACGCCTCATTGGGGGCGGTTCGATGACCGGGAACAGGTGCGCCGCCCGGCTAACTGGCGGCGCGGCGATCAGGTGGCCTGCGGCACTGGGCGCACGTACCGAACACGGTCAGGTGACCGACGTCAGTCTCGAATCCGTACTCAGCCTCAAGCGAGGTCACCAGCGACCCGACCGCCGCCGGGTCGAGCTGGATGATGGTCCCGCAGGCCCGGCAGACGAGGTGGATGTGCTGGGCCTCGGCCGCCAGGTGATAGCGATGGGCGCCGTGGCCCAGATGGGTATGAGTGACCAGGCCGATCTGCTCGAGCAGCTCAAGGGTCCTGTACACGGTAGAGACGTTGACGCCGACGGCCGTCTGCTTGACCTCGGCGTAGATCTCCTCCGGTGTCGCGTGCTCCAGCTTGGTCACTGCCTCGAGCACTAGCTGGCGCTGCGGAGTCACCCGGTAGCCGCTGGCCCGCAGCGTGTCGTCCCACGTCTGCGACATGCTCGCAGTCTAACCGCCAGGAGGCGATCGGCCGGCGACGCGGCAAGGGCCGCAGTGAGCGCCCCCACGGCGCCGATCAGCCCAGGCCGAAAATCCCACTTGCCGAGGCCAGGTGCGGTCACGTAACGTTCTGGCTAACACGGGAAAGGAGGTGGTCCAACAGTATGCATAGTTGTCGGACTCGTGAGGTGGCTGTCAGCTAGCCGCCGTCCCGTGGTGCGCACCAGGTTATGGCCCGGTGCGCACGTCACCGGCTAGCGTGCCGTAAGGCGGCGGTCGGCGAATACACGGCAGACACCGGACCCCCGGGTGATCGGCCTCGTCCAGCCGGTCCCATTGAGAGCCTCTGGCTCTCAATGGAGCAGCCCGGGGGCTTCTCTTTGCGGATCTGTGCTTGAGATTTTCGGCCGCTAGCTGAACTTCACGCGCTTGAGCTGGGCCGACACGTGCGGCTGCAGCGGCTGGCCGACAGCGGCCATGTCGTAGGCGTAGCCAAGGTCGGCGCCGATCAGGCCGTAAAGGCGCTTGCCCGCCGTCACTTCCTTGGCCGTCGCGGTGCGGATCACGGCGTCGGTCACCAACTCGATCTTCGTGCCGTCGATGTGCCCGACGTAGACCTCGCTGATGCCGGTCGGATGGGTCAGCAAGACCTCGACCTGGTTGTCGGGCTGCGGCCGCCAGAACCCGACCTCCATGGCCAGCGGTCGCCCGATCGTGCCGTCCGCCTCGAGCAGCCAGGTGCGGCTCGAGTAGATCAGGAACGGCTTGCCGTTATGGCTGAAGGAGAGTTCCTGGCCGAAGTTCACGCTCTCGATCGTCGGGTAACCGACGACGCCAGCGCCTTCCCACCAGCCGAGCAGGAAGGCCAGCGGCGCGATCGCCGGATGCGGCTCAGGCTCGGGATGGCGCGAGAACGGATCGCTGCCGGCCCGACGGGCGAAAAAGTCGCTGGCCGAGTTCATTCCGGCAGCCTACGGGAACGCCGCCGGCGGCGCAGCGGCAGCCGTTACGACCGTTACGACGGTTACGGGCGTGAGCTTGCTCGCCAGAGCCGCAGCACGACGATGGCACAGCAGCCAGCGCTCGCGGTGGCGATCACGGTCAGCGCGATCGCGCTGATATCGGCAAGCACAGTGGCAGTGTACGGTGTGCAACACTCCGAGCAAGGCGCGGGATCCGCCATACTCGGAGCTCGGTCACTGTAGGCGAGAACAGACAAAGGATGCGGAATCAATGGCTTCCGGCTCACTCGTTATCAAGCTCACCGCCGGCCAGAACGACCCTGAGCGCGCCAACCAGGCGTTTAACGTCGGGGCGACCGCCATCGCCAGCGGGGTTCCCGTCTCCCTGTGGCTCACTGGTGAGGCCAGCTGGCTCGCGCTACCCGGCCAGGCCGAGCAGATCAGGCTGCCCTACGCGACGCCGCTCGACGACTTGCTCTCGGCGATCATCGAGGCCGGGTCGGTCACGATCTGCACCCAGTGCGCGGCCAGGCGCGAGATCACCGAGGACGACGTGATCACCGGCGTCCGCATCGCCGGCGCCACCACCTTCGTCGCCGAGGTCATGGCCGACGGCGCCAAGCCCCTCGTCTACTAACCCGAGCGCAGCGCTAGCCCGTCCCCTCGATGGCCCTCGCCAGGTCCGTCGAAGTTCCCCGATCATGAAAGACCGATGATCACGGTGATCTGCCCGGATGATCACCCCGTGGTCGTCCCTGATCAAGAGCCAGCACTTGCTCACGGAAATCTCTGGGGGTCGTGCCCTGAGAGCCTGCGGCGACCGCGCCAAGCCCTCACCCGTCGACCGGCCCCAACCACACCCTCTACTCCTCCGTGATCATGAAAATACGATGATCACGGTGATCGGCCCGGTCAATCGCGCGTCGATCATCCCTGATCAAGAACTCGCTCATGATCCCGGAAGCCCGGTCGGCCTCAACACCCCATCGAATCCTCCGTGATCAGTGCCCCCTCATGATCACGGAAACCGCTCGGGCGGCGGGGGGCGGGGCTCGGGATCAGGCGCCGACGGCGGCTAGGCGTTCGGCGCGGAGGCGGGTGGTCCAGGCCTCGTCGGCCTCGGGGAGCGGGGGCAGCGGGCCGACGGCCCAGGTGAGCAGGAGGTCGGCCAGGCTGGGGTTGCGGACGAGGGCGGGGCCGTGCAAGTAGGTGCCGAGGATCCGGCCGGCGTAAGCGCCCTCGGTGCCGTCGCCATTGCCGACGCCGAGCACGATCTGGGCGAGGGGCTTGGCGCCCGGGCCGACGTCGGTCACGCCCTGGTGGTTCTCGAAGCCGGTGAGCCGGTCGACGCCCAGTGCGGGGTCGACGTCGGCGACGACCTCGCCGACGCCGCGCCGCTCGCCCCGGCTGCTGCGAAGGTCGAGCAGGCTCAGCCCTTCGACCGGCTCGCCCTGGGCTCCGCCGAAGACCTCGCCGACGAGCTGGTAGCCCGCGCAGACGGCGAAGATCACCGCGCCGCCGGACGCGGCGGCGGCCAGGCCGCCGTCGGTGACCAGGCGCCTGGCCGCCAGCACCTGCGGGAGGTCCTCGCCGCCGCCGAGCAGGTAGACGTCGCCTTGCCTGGGCACGGGCTGGTCGGAGTTGATCCCGACGGGCTCGACGTCGATACCGCGCAGGGCCGCGCGGCGGGCGAGCATGATCAGGTTGCCCCGGTCGCCGTAAGTGCTGAGCAGGTCAGGGTAGATCCAGATGAGCCTGAGCGCGCTCGGGCTTCCGGCGGAGTGCCTGGGCTTGGGCGCGGGCGAGCGCTCAGGTCCGTCGGGGCCGCGCAGCGGACCCGCGTGGCCGCCGGCCGGCCTGGTCGTGGTCGGCTCGGCGAGGCCAGCTGGGGCGTCAAGCACCGCGGTCGCGGGCTCGGCCTCATCGAATGGCATGGTCACGGCTAGGCTTCCTTACCCTCGCTTGGTCACACCGAGCGCCCGACGACGGCCCTGATGTGCTGGAACGCGGTGTAGTTCGCGATCACGTCCAGGCGCCCGGGCGGCACCGCGTCCACGGCGGCCTCGACGTCGTCGACGAGCTCGAACGGCACCCCGTCGGCCTCGAGCCGAACCGCCAGGTCGATCCGGCGCTCGCCAGTCACCAGCACGCGCCGGCCGGCGAGCACGCGATAATCGACGTCCCACAGCCAGGACGTGTCCTTGCCGTCGGGGCCCTGCGCGTTGACCGCGAGCAGCACCGGCGGGCGGTCATCGTCGAGCACGTCGAACGCCTCCAGCCAGCCGGCCGGGTTCTTGGCCAGCAGCAGCTTGAGCGTGCGGCCGCGACGCGGCACGGTCGTGTACCGGCCGGCGACCGAGGTGACCTTGCGCAGTTCGGGGAGCGCCTGGTCGACGTCCGCGCCGAACAGGCTGGCCACGGCCAGTGCCATGACGGCGTTGGACTTGTTGGCCCGGCCGGGCAGCGACAGGCCAAGCTCGCGGACGACGCCCGCCGAGTCGATCAGGTTGTCGCCGTCGAGCACCCAGCGGGTCGACGGGCGGGAAAGCGAGCACTCACCGCAGCGCCAGCCGAGCTCGTCCCTGCGCAGGTGCGAGCCGCACTCAGGGCAGCACCAGGAGTCCTCGTGCCAGCGCTGGCCCGCCGCCACCCAGGTCACCTGACTGGCCGAGCCCGCGGCCCAGGCGATCAGCGGGTCGTCGGCATTGGCGACGACGTGCAATTGGGGCGCCTCGGCAAAAGCCTCCCGCCAGCGCCGGGCGATCAGCCAGATCTCGGCGGCCCTGTCCATCTGGTCGCGACTGAGGTTGAGCAGCACGGCCGCGCGCGGATTGGTCACCTTGATCAAAGCCGGCAAGTGCCGCTCATCAACCTCAAGCACGGCATACGGCGCATCGGGCGCGCTCGAAAGCGCCGACACGAGGCCGCTTTCCATATTGGCGCCATAGGCGTTGGTGGCGACCTCTTGACCGAGCGAGCCGAGAGCCGACGTGACCAGCCGCGTCGTCGTGGTCTTGCCGTTCGTCCCTGTCACCATGACGATCTGGCGCCCGGCGGCGAGCTGCCTCAGCAGGTCGGGCGCCACCCGCAGGCCGACGACGCCGCCGATGACCGAACCGTCGCCCCGCCCGGTCAGCCGCGACACCCGCCCCGCCGCCCCGCCAAGCGTCGTCGCGACCCGGGCCCTGATCGGAAGCTTGCTCATGGGCGCCGATGCTATCCGGCCACGGCGGCCGGCTGGGCCGCCGCCACCTGGGTTAGCTCGTCCTCGCATCCGACGATGAATCTTCGCGGCCAGGACAAGACCGGCTCAAGCCACCCTGCGACGCCCATTTCGCCTGCGGCCTGGAGCAGCTGTCCCCTGTGGCTGGAGCCGACGGTCAGGGTCGCCAGGTCGGCGGCGAAGCCGCGCTGGTCGTCGATGCCCAGGAGTGCGGTCCAGGCCGGGAGCCGGTTGCGGTCAAGCTCCATCGAAAGGGGATGCCGGCGCAGCGCGCTGATCCGCTGGCCGATCTTGATATCGGGCTCGTCGGACAGCCCGTCAAGCTCGAACTCAAGCGGCAGCGCGAGCTCGAAAGGGTCGGGCGAAGGGCCGATCAAAGGCAGCGCGCGTTCCAGTTCATGCAGCCATTGC
Organism: Streptosporangiaceae bacterium; assembly: GCA_035511035.1. Taxonomy (GTDB): domain Bacteria; phylum Actinomycetota; class Actinomycetes; order Streptosporangiales; family Streptosporangiaceae; genus Chersky-822. The sequence continues at coordinate 20,758 of DATKFV010000014.1, read as the reverse complement.
AGCTGCGGAATCACCCAGTCCGTTCCTACCCGGGTGCCAGCGCCCTTGCCGCCATTCAGGATGCGCAAGGCCGTGACCGAGACGTCAGCGACGAGGCCGGCCGGATCGAAGTAGGCCCTGATGGCAGCTGAACGGCCAGCGACGCTTCGCTCGATCACCGTGGCGAGCAGGCACTCCCGCAGCCGCTGCGCCAGCTCAGACCAACGCTGCCGCAAGGCCGCAGGCACCACGGGCAGCGGCGAGTTGGTCAGGAAGGCGAGCACGACCGCCTCGGTCCACACCCGCAGCCATGCGTACTCGGGCGCGGCCGCGAGCAGGTCAGCGGAACGCAGCTCGAGCAGCGTGCAGGCGCGGTCGGCGGTGCAACTGATGCCGCAGGCCGACGACCGGCGCCCGGCCATCGGCGGCTCGCCGAGCTGCCCTGGGTCAGCGACCCGGTCGGCATGCCCGCCGAACGGCACGCGCACCCGCAGCGGCCGGTCCATCCCGTCGGCGAACACCGCCGCCACGCCAGGCGGGAACGAGACGACCTGCCTGGACTGCTCGGCGTCCAGGTTCATCGTGGCGCCGACCAGCTCCCTGTCGTCCTTGGCCGGCAGCCGGTGCAGCACCTTGAGCGCGGTGTTCTTGACCACGTCGGGCACCAGCTTGGCCGGGATCTGCTCGGCGATGACCAGGCCTTCGCCGTACGCCCTGATCTCGGCGAGCAAGCTGGCGAACAGCTCCACCGCATGCGCGCTCGCGCCCTCGCGGTCGGCGCGGAGCAGCCGGTGGGCCTCCTCGATCACGATGACGTGACGCAGGCGCTCGCCGTCAGCCGGCTCGCTTCCCGCCCGGTTCCTTGCCCTGGCCCTGAGCCGCAGGTGCTCGACGATCCTGATGATCAAGGTTCCGATCAGGAACGCCTTGTCCTCGTCGTTGGCGACGTCCTCGATCGCGAGCACGGCGTTCCGCGCCAGCAGCGCGCTGATGTCGGCGGGATGCCCGCCTTCGAAGAAGCGGCCGGCCGACCCGGTGCGCAGCGACCGCAGCCGCACGTCCACGAAGCCCCTGACGTCGGCGGCGAGTTCGGGCCCGTAGCCTACTTCGGCGATCACGTCGATCGCGGCTGCCTGGAGCTGGGCCAGGGTCGGCACGGCCGGCGGCACGAGCGCGCCCGGCTGGCCCGCGCCGCTGACCGGATCCCAGCCGCACGACTCGTACACCTGCTGCAGGGCCTGGGACATGATCTGCGGGAACGGCTCGCGGGCGTCGAACGCGGCCAGGAAGAGCGCCCGCACCATGTCGATGTGGGCCTGCACCGGGTAGCCGGGCTCAGGCGCGAGCGGGTTGACCGCCAGCGGTATCGCATCGGGGTCAGCCGGGTTGATGACCGTCAGGTCGCCGCCCGCCGCCAGGACGCGGCCCGCGATGCTCGCGTACTCCGCCTTGACCGGCTCGATCACCAGCCAGGGGATCCGCGCGTAGGTGAGCTGCTCAAGCAGGTGCTTGACGGTCTGCGACTTGCCCGAGCCGGTCGCGCCGGTGACCAGGGCATGCCGGTTAAGCGTGCGAAGCGGCACGGCGAAGCCGCCGACCGGCCGGTCCTTGCCGTCGAGAATGGTGCCGAGGCCGACGCTGTCCTCGCCAAGCGGCTCGGCCGTGACGTCGAAGTAACCGACGTCGAGCACTCGCACGCCAGGGACCTCGCGCCTGGGCAGCCCGGCCAGCGCCGCGAGCACGCCGGCCGTGGCCGCGAACGGTACGGCGCTGTTGTCGGCCGGGTCGGCGCTCCTGGCGGCTAGGGCGTCCGCGAGGTCCATGGCCCGCTCGGGCCCGCGCAGCCGGTAGGGATGCGCGCTCAGGTCGGCGGAGCCGACCAGCATCGGCGCGATGACGTTGAGCTGCTCGACGTCGGTCGCCCCGACGAGAACCCTGACGTTCCACAGCCCGGCCTCGCGGAAGGCGTCAAGCTCGGCCAGCCTTCTCGCCATCCGGTCGGCGTCGAACCTGGACCGCTCCTCGTCGAACCGGCGCAGCACGTTGAGCTGGCTCCGCAACTCGGCGGTCTCCGCGTCGATCTGGTCGGTCGGCTCGGCGACCACGAGCCAGCCAAACGGCCTGGCCATCAGCGTGGTCAGGGCCGACTCGAACAGGCTCGGAGCCCCGCCCGCCAGCCCCCCGCCGAGCCCGGCCCCCGAGGACAGCCAAGAACCGGCGGCCGACGCCTGATGGCCGCCGCCCCCGCCGGACCACCCCTGGTCCCGCCCGGCGCCGTCGGCCGCGAGCACCGGTGCCTGCCGGCCAGGGCACGGTGCCCAGATCAGGCGGCCCAGGTCAGCCATGAGGCCCTCGGTGAACGGCGCGCCCCGCGCCCCCCAGGGGAAGAGCAGCTCGCACTGCTGGCCGGCGGCCCCCGCCTCAGCGGCGCCGACCTGGGCCGCGAGCCGGTCGAGGAAGTCGCTGGGCGGCCCGTAAGGATGCTCAGCCGCGGCCGGATGACCGCTGGTGCCTGAGCGCGCACCTGGCTCGCCGGCGTCCTCGGCGGCGCGGACGGCGCTCGCGGGGGAAGGCACGCTGTCGCGCAGCGGCCGGGCGGGCGGCGGCGGCAGCGGGCCTGCGTTGGTGAACAGCTCAAGGGGCGCGCCGCCGCCACGGGAGAACCAGCCGACGACAAAAGGCCTGCTGCTCTTCGCCGCGTCAAGCAAAGCCGGGAGCGCCGAGGCGTAGTCCCGCTCGGCGGTGCCGCCGTACGGGGCGTCAGGTATGGCGACGACCCGGTACCAGGGGGCGTTGCCGCTGGCGCCAATCCCAGGGTCGCTGCTCATCCTCGGTCGCTACCCTCCCGCTGAGCGGTCCGCCATGGCGCCTCCGGTCACCACCGACCGTAGCAAAAGACCCGTGCCCGGCTGGCCCCTTCGCGACGATGATCAGGTCGTGCTCTTGACCATGAAGGTCCACGGGCCTTCATCGCTGGCCCGGATCTGAGTCCAGCCGAGCCTGGTGTAGAAGCCCTGGGCGGCGGTGTTCGAGGTATAGACGGCCAGGTGGGCCCACGCGGCGCCGTGAGCAGCGGCGGCGGCGAGGAACCTGGTGACGAGCGCCCGGCCGAAGCCGCCGCCCTGGTAGTCGGGGAGCAGGTTGATATGCAGGTGCGCCGGATACGGCGCCAGCTCGGGCCTGATCATCCGCTCGGGGTTGAACAGGTTGGCTAGCTGACGTTCCTCCCCCGTCTGCGCCGGATCCGGCGGCGGCTGGTAACGCTGGCGCATGAGCGGCAGCCAGCGCTCGCGGTAGGCGCGCACGAACTCCGGGGTGTCGGCGGTGCCGATGACGTAGCCGACGGCCCTTCGCCCGTTGTCGAGCACGAACGCGAGATCAGGCTCGATCATCAGGTAAGGCCCGGCGTAGATGTCGGGGATCAGGTCATCGGTGCTGTACAGGCCGCGTGCGTCCTGGCTGGCCCGGCCGGTGCGCACGCAGACGTCATAGACCGCATCCCGGTCGCCCGGCTGGTAAGGGCGCACGACCTGACCAGCCGCTGGCTCTTGCGTGTTCATCAGCTGACCGGCCGCCTAGAGGTCGGCGGAGCCGCTGACCCTGGTGGCAGTGGCTCCGGCTACCCAGATCGCGCCGTCGTCGGCCGACACGTGGACCCGGCCGCGGCGCCCGATCGCCGTGCCCTGGCTCGCCACGTACGGTGCGGTGGCCCGGCCTGACGACAGCAGCCACTGGGCGAGCGACGCGTTCAGGCTGCCCGTGACCGGATCCTCGGCGCACTGGCCGCCCAGGCAGAAGAACGCCCGCACCTCGAACGCGCACGGCGAGCCGGCCGGATGGGGCCCGACGACGCCGATCTCCAGGTCCTCGATCGCCGGTCGCAGCGCGAGCACCTGGTCCGCGTCGCCGAGCAGCACCGCGATCCAGCCAGGCCCGTTGTCGGCCCACTGGGCGTCGACGATGTCGGGGCGCGGGATCTTGAGCTGAGCGGCGACCCGGTCGACTAGCTCTTCGTCGACCGGCCCCGACCTGATCAGCGGGGGCGCGGCGAACCCGAGCAGGCCGTCCGCGCGGCGCACCCGCACCAGGCCGGCCTGGCACTGCTGGACGATCTCGTCGGGCCGGGCGGGCTCGCCGCCCGCCTCGAGCCAGGCGTGGCAGGTGCCGAGGGTCGGGTGCCCGGCGAACGGCAATTCCGTCGTCGGCGTGAAGATCCGCACCTGGTAGTCGGCGCCGGGCGCGTTGGCCGGAAGCACGAACGTCGTTTCTGACAAGTTGGTCCAGCGGGCGAACAGCTGCATCTGCTCGGCGGTAAGGCCGGCCCCGTCGAGCACGACGGCGACCGGGTTACCGAGGAAGGGATCTGGGCTAAACACGTCAACCTGGCGGAATGGTCGCTGCACAGGTCCGAGTCTGCCATGCCCGGCCCGGCTGGCCGCCACGGCGGCGGCCGCTAGTCAGGCCAGGCGTCATCCGCGTCGTCGGCGCCGGCGCCGGCGCCGCTGATGCCGACGCCGACGTCATCCAGGCCGGCCGGACCGCGCATCGTCGCCGCCGGCAGGCTGCCGATGGCCGGGTTGGTATCGGCCAGCAGCACGGTGCGCCCTCCTGGTGCCGGGTAGCTGATGATCGCGGCGCTCGGGGGCAGCCGCTGAAGCTCGTCGGCCTCGACGAGGAACTCCCTTGACCGCTGGGCGGTCCGGCCCAGCGAGGAGTTCTCGCCGAGCGCACGGGACAGGCTGATCCCCCACGAAGTGCCCGAGTTGATTCCCTTCGTCAGCGATACTGAGCCCTGCTCGCTGACCGAGTAGTTGCGGTCGCCTGATGAGGACCGGCCGACGTCGCCGAACGGGGCGAAGCCGCCCTGGTAGCTGCGGCCACGGCCACGGCTGCCGCCCGCACTGCCGCCCCAGGACGACGAATCGGCGACCGAGTCGGCGGTGCCGACCGTGCTCGTGTAGGAGTCGCCCCAGGTGTCGGTGATCGAGACGCCGACCGAGTCGGTGATCTGGCCCACCACGAACCTGTGCTCGGTGCCGATCAGCTCGCTCGCGACCCGGGCGTCGTCGCCGTTGCCGAGTCGCATGAACGCGATCGCCGCGTTCCCCCGGCCGAGCCGCTCGCGCGCCACCGGCTGGATCGACCGGTACCCGAGCACGAGCCCGGTCCTGCTCACCTCGCACGCGTCGGAAAGCCGGTCGATCACGTCACCGCCGAGCCGCTGCGCCCCGAGCACGCACAGCGTGTGCTGCCACGGCTGGCCGACCTCGGCTTGCCGCAGCAACTGGGTGAGCGCCGCCACCACGTACGTGCCGAGCACGTGGTTGCCGATGACACCGCTGCGCCGGTCCAAGGCCGCGACCCGCAGCCGGCTCGGCTCAAGCGGCACCTGGTCGGTCCCGAGCGCGTCCAGGCCGCGCAGCCGCGACTCGAGCGCCCAGGCCCGCTCGACCACGACCCGCTCGGCACCACCGCGCCCGAAGAGCGCACCGACCCGGTCAAGCTGCTCGGTCGTGATTACCCCGGCCCTGACGTCGGTCCTCGGGTCGCCGATCTCGGCCAGCACGCGCAGCGCCGCGGTCAGCGCGGCGATCGGCTGGCCTGGTCCGAGCGCGCCGAGCAAGCGCTCAAGCAGCGCGAAGTCAGCCGTGTACTCGCCGATCGGACGATCACCTGGGCGGCCAGCGTCGCCGGACGCGCCGACCGCGCCGGCCGCGAGCGCGAGGACGTCGGCCAGCACCTCGGGGCGGAGGTCGGCGCCGAGGTCGAGGCGCTCCAGGTCGGCCGGCAGCACCCAGACCAACGGCGCCAGCCCGGCCTGGCGGGCGAGCTGCACCAGGTCACCGGCGACGGCGCCCTCGGTCAGGTCGACGACGGTGACCTCGCCGCCCAGGCTGAGCTGGGTCGCGGCGATCGTGGTCACCAGGGCTGACCAGCCGGCGAGCGTGCCGCCGGCGACGTCCAGCCGGTCGATGCCACGGGGCAGCGCGACGGCGAACCAGGACGGCTGCCGCTCGAAGGTGGCCTTGCGGCGCTGCCAGGCCCGGTACTCGCTGGCGTGCTCGCGGTTGCTGGCGTCGAGGCGGCGAGCCTGGGCCTCGTTGACGGTCCGCACCCGTTCGCGCTCGGTGCGGACGGCGGCCCCGAGATGCCGCTGGCCCCGGCGCGCCGATCGCGCGCAGCCGATCCCGCCGCCGAGCAAGGCTACGAGGCCAGCCAGCCCGAGTCCTGGGCCGATCAGGCCGGCCAGCCAGGCGGCCGCGACGACCCCGGCCGCGAGCGCGCAGCCGTCCCGGCCCAGCCGCGCCGGGCGGGAGCCGCGACGCTCAAGCCCGCGCTGCGCTAGCACCCATCCCTGGTCGAGCGCGATGACCGGCACCGAAGGAGCCGGCCGTACCGGCGGCGGGCCTAGGTCGCGCTTGGCCGGGGCAAACTGCCAGCCCAGGTAGACCGGCCCTGGTCCGGCGCTCACGGCAGCACCGCGGCATCCGCGACGTGCACGCGGGGCGAGCGGCCGACCCAGAGCGACAGCACGTCGGGCCCGCCAGGACCGCGCAGCGGCGCGAGCGGGTCATCCCCGCCGTCTCGATCCTGATCGCCAGCCAGGCCAGCCGCACCAGCCGCGCCAGCCGCGCCAGCCGGACCGACCGCGCCAGCGAGCCCAGCCAGCCTCGACAGCCCGCCAGGACCGGTGCCGCGCACCGCCACCACGTTGACCTCGGGCACGAGCGCGGTCGCGACCGCCGCCGACGTCGTGCCGAGCACGACCGCGGTCCCGGTCCTGGCGCCAAGGCCGACAAGGGCGGCGAGCTGGTGCGGTTCGATGCCCTCGCAGCCGTTGATCCAGATCAGGCAGTCAGTCCTCGCCCCAAGGTCGCAGTAGTCGGCCAGGTTCGAGATCAGGTCGGCGACCACGAGCCTGGCGATCATCGCGGCCGGGGGGCCGTGCACCGGCCTGGCCAGGCCGAAGTGCACGACCTCGCGCTCGGCGAGAGCCTGGCGGAGGCTGATCGGGGCCACGTCAGGCCCCGAGGCCAGCAGGCGCCCAAGCGGGGCCGCGCCGAGCTCGCCGAGCTGGCCTGCGACCGGCGCGAGCAGGGCGTGGTCCGCGCCCAGCTGGCCGGCGAGCTCGGCGACCCTGGCCGCCAGCGAGGCGGTCAGCGGCGATCGGGGCGAGGCCGGAGAGGCCAGCCTGGACGACAGCGCCTGCGGGTCAAGCAGCTTGAGCAGTTCTCCCACTGGCGATGCCGGACCAGGCGACGGCTCTGCTGGCAAGGCGGTGTTGAGCGCCAGCGCCGTGTTCAGGTAATTGGCGCAGAAGAGGTGACGGGCCTGCGCCTGGCCGTCCCAATCGACCATGGCTAGGACGAGATGGGTTGCCCTGGCCGGGCTCGTGCCCGTGATCGGGTCGTACCCAGTGGCGCGGTCGCCGAGAAGGCGCAAAGGGGCCGCGACTTCGGCACAGGCCTGGCTGATCCACTCGGGTACGTGAGAGCCGGAAGACGACAACGAGGGATCTCCGGCGAGGTCGATGACGATCACGGCCTTGCGATGCTGGATCGCCGCCGCGACCAGGTCATTTCCGGTACTGGCGACGGCGGCCTGGCTGTCGCCCGCGCACAGCACGCCCGACTCGGCGTCGCGCCACGAGATCTCCGCCCGGCTGCCACGGCCAGGCACGATGCCCACGCAGCAGCCGTCGATGGTCGCTACCTCGCCCCGGCGCAGCGTCGCGGTCAGGTAGCGGCGCCTGACCTCGACCAGGCCGCCAGACCGGAACTCCCAGGTCCGTCTCGCCTGGCCAGCGAGCCCGACCAGCGCCGCCTCCAGGGCCGCGGCGACCAGGGCCACGGGGAACTGGCGAGGCAGCCACAGCCGCCAGTCGGCGATCACGCCCGGCAACTGCCGCAGCTTCACCGGGAGCGGCCTGGGCCCGGATAGATGACCGAGCACCTGCGCGCCGCCGGCCAGGTAGCCGGCCAGGCCTGCCCGCACGCCGATGACAAGCAGCCAGCCGAGCCCGGTGATGGCGGGCAGCATTAGCCAAAGCGGGCGCCATCGGCCAATACGACCAATAGCCAGCAAAATAAGCACCAAGCCCAGGGTCAATGGAGCGACCAGAAGCTGGCCGATGACCGCGGCGACGGCCAGGCCCGCGGTTAAGTCACTGCGCGGCGTCAAGTCACCCGAAGTGAGATGGCGGAAACGCCAAAAGATCCGCTGCCCGGAGCTAGTCATATAGGGTGGCATAACGGCAAAAGATAGTACGTCAGGTAAGCCGAGGCGATGCTTTCACCAGAGCGGGGAAAGGCGGTTCAGCTCGGGCGGCCCGTTATTTAAGGGAAGCTGAGCCGCGGCTCCGCCACCGGGAGCTGCTCGCCCGCGGCCGGCAACGACGGCTGGCTCTCCGGCGTTCCCGCGGCCTCGTCGAAGGCATCCCTGTTGCTCAGCCCGCTGATCGGCGATGACCCGGCCGGCGAGTCGATCACGATGCGGAACAGGTCAGGCCGGAGCGCGGCCACGGTCAGGGCGACCGGCCGGCCTCCGGCCGGGTCGTCGAAGCGGACGGTGACCAGGGCCGCTGGCTGGCCGGCTCGCAGCCGAAGTCCCCTCGCCACCGATGACGGCGGCGGCTGCATCTCGACGTGCAGCGCGGCGGGCTGGCCGAGCGTCGCTCCGCCGCCGCGCCCGCCCGCGCCGTCACCGCCAGCGACGCCGAGCAGTACGTCTGGGGGCGCTTCGCCCGCGCCGTCGGCCGCCCCGGCGACCTTAGCGGCGGCGTCCTTGGTGAGATAAGTAGTGGCGATCGCGGCCGGGTCGCCGTTGACCGACCAATGGCACTTCACCACGCAAATCGACTCCGCGCCGGCCACGCCGAGTGCCCAGCCGATGTCCTCAGGCACCCGCCGCCAGGTGACCTTCCGGCTGCGGCAGGTGATGTCACTGCCCATCGGATCGATCTGGGCGCCCAGCCTGGGCACGCCGTGCACGGGTATCAGGTACTCGGCCGGGCTGGCGCGATAGAGCTGCCCGTCGGGCAACTGCCTGATCAGGTGCCTGGCGGCCAGCTCGCGCACCGCCTGCTCGACCTGGTGAGGCCTCACGTTGTAGCGGCGGGCCAGCGCGCTCGGCCTGGGAAGCCGCCAGCCCGGCTCGTGGTGCACCAGGGTGGCGGCGAGACGATCAGCCAGAACTCCTGCGACGTCTGGCTTATCGTCGCCGGAGTATGCCACTGGACGCCCTCCGCCCGTTTCGCCGTACGCGAGCATCAGCCAAAGGCCCGCCGTTCGCTATCAGTTCTAGGTAGTCGATATGACCGAGAGCTGAACTAGGGGTAATGCGTCGCGCAACGAACTTCTGCCAACGGTCAACAAATCGCCGACTAGGTGCGGGCACTGACCGGTCTGCCCAGGGCCCCGCACCCGGCTCGGCGCCCGTCACACCTCCGCGTTCCTGCGGGAGCGCCAGATAATGACCCGGCCGGCGACGATGATCAGGAGCACGAACAGCAGGAGCAGGAAGGCGGCGTCGTAGGAGAGGTCGACCGCCTGCGCGGTGGTGCTCTGGTAGAAGCTCCAGATCGGATACGTCAGGTAAGCCACCGCCGAATTGGTGAGGTGGGCCGACGGGTTCTGGTCGTTCCAGCCTGCCACCGTGAGCAGCGGCGCGGTCTCGCCGACGGCGATCGCGATGGCGATCAGCAGGCCAGTGACGATCCCCGGCGTCGCCGCCTTCAGCACGATCTTGCGCAGCGTCCAGCCGGCCGGGATTCCGAGCGCCTCGGCGCCCTCCCGGTACGAGCTCGGCACCTGGGCGAGCGCTGACTCGGTGGCCTTGGTGATGTAGGGGATAGAGATGATTGACAGCACGATCCAGGCCGACAGGATCGAGAACCCCCAGTGCAGCCCGATCGTGAGCGCCACGTAGCCGCAGTAGCCGAGCACGATCGACGGTATGCCGGACAGCACCTCGTAGGCGCCCCGCAGGATGCCCCGGTGCCGGCCTCGGGCGAACTCACCCAGGTACAGGCCGGTCATGATGCTGATGGTGCCGCCGATGACGAGGACGCCGAGCGCGAGCAGTACCGTGCCGAGAATCGCGTTCTCCAGCCCGCCGGTATCACCCGTCGTGTCGGTCGTGAGCACGCTGAAGCTGAAGTGCGGCACGGCCCTGGCGACGATGCCGATGACCAGCCAGATCGTCGGCACGATCACCAGGGCGAGGCCGATGAAGCAAATCGCCCAGAAGATCGCGTTGCCGATCCGCCGCCGCAGCGGCACGGCAGGCCACTCAAACGTGCTGCTCGCTGGCGTGCCTGAAGGAGAAGGGGCGAAGCCCGCGCTGCTAGTGCTCGCCACCCCTTACAGCCCCCGGCCGACCGGCAGCGCGGTCCCTGAGACCTTGCGGACCAGGAACGCCGCGATGACGTTCGTGGCCAGCGTGATGACCATCAGGACCAAGGCCAGCTCGGCGAGCGTCCGCAGTTCGAACCCGCTCGGGTCGCTGAACGCCTGGTCGAGCTGGAAGACGATCGTGGCCGCGACCGTCGTCATCGCTCCGTAGATGTTCCCTGGGATCGCGCCAAGCGCGAAGCCGCAGGTCATCGCCACTGCCATGGTCTCACCGAGGGCGCGCCCGAGGCCAAGCACCACGGCACCCACGATGCCGGCGCCGACCCAGGGCAAGGTGACCCGGCGGGCCGTCTGCGAGTCCGACATGCCGAGGGCGACGGCGCCCTCGCGGGGCAGGATCGGCACCTGGCGGATGAGGTCGCGGCTGGTGGCGGCGACGATCGGGATCACCATGACCGCGAGCACCAGGCCGGAGACTAGCTCGCCGAGCCCGTTCCCTGTGCTGCCGCTGAAATAGCTCAGCACGGGCACGTCGGGCACGTTCCTGGCGATGAAGGGCGCGATGTCATGGGCGATGAACGGGCCGAACGTGAGCGCGCCCCACAGCCCGATGACCACGCTCGGGACGCCGGCGAGCAACTCAAGGAAGGCGCCGACCAGGCTGGCCAGCCGCCTTGGCAGCCGCTCGACGATGAACAGGGCAGCGCCTACGGACACAGGGACCGCGACGACCAGCGCGATCGCGGCGGTGGCCACCGTTCCCACGATGTCGGGCAGCACGCCGAACTGCTGGCCCTCCAGGTGCGCGACTCCTCCGGTATTCACGACCGATGAGTTGTAGCCGCCGACCGACCAGATGCTCTTGGTGAAGAACGAGCCGCCGTTGAACCCGATCGCCGGCAGCGCCTTCACTAGCAAGGTGATCAGCACGAAGAGCAGCGCCACCGCCGGGAGCAGCGCGAACAAGAAGCCGATCCGCCTGGCGATGTTGTCGCCCTCGAAGAGCCCGCCGAGCCGGCGGGGGCGCGGGACGTCGCCCGCTCCCCCGTCGGCTGGCCATGCCGGTGCTGGCCTAGCCATCAGGTCAGCTGCCGATCTTCGAGATCAGGGCGTCGGACTTGGCGACCACGGTGGCCGGCAGCGGCTGGAAGTTGACCGCGTCGAGGAACGTGGTCGCGTTCTGGCCGGTGTGCACCACCCAGTGCAGGAAGGCCCTGATGTCCTCGGCCTGGGTCGCGTTGGTCTGGCTGGTCTTCACGATCGCGTACTCGTAGTTGACGATCGGGTAACCGCCGGCCGCCGGGCCGTCGATCATCGAGATGGCCTCGTTGGCCGGGGTGCTTGAGGTGAAGGCGGCGGCTTCGGCGCTGATCGTCGCCGCGGTCGGCTGCAGGTAGGCGCCCGACTTGTTGGCGATCGAGGCGGTGCCGAGGTCCGCGGCCTGGGTCTTGCTCAGGTAGCTGATGCCGATGTAGGCGATGCAGCCCTTGTTGGCCGCGCAGCCTGCCACCATGCCGCTGTTGCCGGTCTCGGCGAGCGCGCCTGGCGCCGACGGCCAGCTGACGGTGGTGTTGACGTTGCTCGATGCCCACAGGCTCGGGTCCTGGGCGTTGAGGTAGCTGGTGAACAGGAAGGTGTCACCTGAGCCGTCGGCCCGGTGCAAGGTGATGATCTTCATGGCCGGCAGCGGGACCCCAGGGTTCAGCTTCTTGATCGCCGGATCGTTCCAGGTCGTGATCTTGCCGGAGTAGATCTCCGCCAGCAAGGTGCCGTTGAGCTTGAGGTCCTTGATGCCTGGGAGGTTGTAGCTGATCTCCTGAGCGGAGATGGCGAGGGCGATGTTCAGCAGTCCCGGGTACTGCGCCGTGTCGGCGCTGGACAGGTAGGCGTCCGAGGCTCCGATGTTGACCGTGCCGCTCGCGGCGTCGGCGATGCCGATGCCCGAGCCGGTGCTGCCGGTGGTGATCGTGACGATCGGGTCGCTGCTCGAGTTCACGAACTGCTTCTGGTAGGCGGTCGTCCAGGTGCCGAACAGCGGGAAGAGCAGCGAGCTGCCCGTCTCGGTCAGCGCCTCGGAGGTGCTGGCAGGCTTGCTCGGCAGGGCCGGGCCGGTCATTTTCGCCGCGCTCGTCGTTGACGAGGTCGACGGTGCGCCTGAAGTTGATGAACTGCTGCAGGCCGCGGCGAGCACGGCCAGCGGGACCAGTGCGGCCGCTGTAGCCAAGCGGGTTCGGTTGGTCACCGGGGAATACTCCTTCAGTTAAGCACGCTTACGCGTGCGCTAGGTGACTCGCACGCGTCAAGCGTGCGATGGGGTCCGCGCCGTGGCGCGGTTCTGCGCCCGTGCGGGAGTTCGCAGCTCTCGCACGGGTGGTCCTTGCTAGCCGAAATGGCCGCCGATGTAGTCAGCGGTCTCCTTCTGCGCCGGGTGGTCGAATAGCTGCGCTGTCTCGCCGTGCTCGACCAGGCGGCCCTTGTTAAGGAACATCGTGTAGTGAGCGGTCCGGCTCGCCTGGGCGAGGTTGTGGGTCACGATGACCACCGTGATCCTCGGCACCAGGGCCTTGATCAGCTCCTCGATCGACGCCGTGGCGACCGGGTCGAGCGAGGACGTCGGCTCGTCGAGCAGCAGCACCTCGGGGTCAACGGCGAGCGCCCTGGCGAGGCAGAGCAGCTGCTGCTGCCCGCCCGATAGCCGAAACGGCGAGTCCTTAAGTCGTTCTGACAGCACGTCCCACAATCCGACCTCGGTCAGCCGCTGCTCCGCAATGACCCGCATGCCGTCCTTGCTGGCCATCCGGTGCGCCCGTACCCCGGCGACGACGTTGTCCATGATCGACATGGGGAACGGGTTGGGGCGCTGGAACACCATGCCGACCTTGCGGCGCAACGACATGAGCTCGACCCGCGGATCCCAGATGCTCCGCTCCTCGAGCAGCACGTCACCTGAGTGCCGGTAGCCGCTGACCTTGTCGTTCATGCGGTTGAACGTGCGCAGCAGCGTGCTCTTGCCCGAACCGGTCGGGCCGATAAGTGCGGTGATGGTGCCGCGGTGGATTTGGGTGCTTATGCCACTCAAAATAGTCCGCTGACCAAAACCAAGTGTGAGATCGACCGCTTTGAGCGATGCAGCGCCGTCTGGTGCGATTATCCCGCCAGAAGGCTGCCGCTCAGCGACGGACGCCGAATCGCCGCCGGTCGCGTCAGATTGTTTCTCCCGGCCGGCCTCAATCGACATTCAGATCTCCGCATCGTGGGGGTGTCTAGTCGCGAACTTGCCGCCGCATTACGCGGACACGACTATTTCTAGGCCACCAAGGTGACGCGAAGTTGAACGAGAGGTGAGGATAAACGGACCGGGGGCAAACGGGTGGCAGTCAGTTCGACCCGGCCGATAGCGGGACACCGACCGATCGGCCGAATGTGAAGGCGGCGGCCCTGACTGCTCGTCCCGGCCGCCGCCTTCACCAATAACCACCTGTTATCGCAGGTCAGACGGCTACTTCCAGCTCGGTGACCTTGCCAAGCGCGGCCGAGACGACCTGCTCGGTCCTGATGCCACCTGGTGCCAGCACCCGCAGCTTCCAGTCCCCTGGCGCGGCGTAGAACGTGAAGCCGCCATCCTCGCCGAGCGGCACCTCGGCCACGAACTCGCCGTCAGCGTTAAGCAGCCGGGCGTAACCAGTCCCGACCGGGGTTCCGCCGTTGGTGACACGACCCTGGACGACGGCCTGGTCGCCTGGCCCTTCGGTGACCTTGACCCCGCCCGCGGGCGCCCCGCACCCGGCCGCCGACGCCTGCTCCCCTGTGGTTGTTGGCTGCTCCGCAGTGCTTGTCGGCTGCTCCGCAGTACTCACTTGCCGTCGCCTAGCTCGATCGGGACGCCGACGAGGGAGCCGTACTCGGTCCAGGAACCGTCGTAGTTCCGCACGTTCGGCTGTCCGAGCAGCTCGTGGAGCACGAACCAGGTGTGCGCCGACCGCTCGCCGATCCGGCAGTAAGCGATCGTCTCCTTGGCGAAGTCGAGCCCGGCCTCGTCCCCGTACAGCGTCCGCAGGTCGTCGTCCGACTTGAAGGTGCCGTCGTCCGCCGCGGCCTTCGACCAGGGGACGTTCTTGGCGGTCGGGACGTGCCCGCCGCGCTGAGCGGCCTCCTGCGGCAGGTGCGCCGGCGCGAGCAGCCGCCCGGCGAACTCGTCGGGCGAGCGGACGTCGACCAGGTTGAGGACGCCGATGGCCGCTACCACCTCGTCGCGGAACGCCCTGATCGACCGGTCCTGCTCCTGCGCGTGGTAGCTGGTCGACTCGCGGTGCGGGACATCGACCACCATCTCGCGGGAGTCAAGCTCCCACTTCTTGCGGCCGCCGTCCAGCAGCTTGACGTTGTGGTGGCCGTAGAGCTTGAAGTACCAGTAGGCGTAGGCGGCGAACCAGTTGTTGTTCCCGCCGTAGAGGATCACCGTGTCGTCATTGGCGATGCCCCGCGCCGACAGCAGCGCCTCGAAGCCGGCCCGGTCCACGAAGTCCCGGCGTACCGGGTCCTGCAGGTCAGCCTTCCAGTCGATCTTGACTGCACCACGGATGTGGCCCTTGTCGTAGGCGCTGGTGTCCTCGTCTACCTCGACGAGCACCACGCCGTCGTCACCGCCGTGGGACTCGACCCAGTCAGCGTCCACCAGGACGTCGGAACGGCTCATAGAGAAACCTCCTTGTTAGCTTCGGCCGGCACCATGTTCTTGCCTGGCCATATACGTCGGATGAGCAGATACATCTCGCAGCCGAGACAGAGCCCGAAAACCCCGTTCAGGACGGCTGCGACCAGTCCGGCGGCGGCAGCGGCCATGCCCAGCGGCCGCACCCCCGCCGCATAGCCGATGACGCCGATGATGCTGATGACCAGCCCGACGCCTTGCGCGAACCGCGGCGGCGCCTCGGCCTCCAGTTCCGCGGGCGGGCCGAGCCGCGGCCTGATCAGCGCCCGGTAGACCAGCCCGTACGGCGCGTTGCGCATGCCGAACGCGGTTCCCACCGCGAACACCAGCGCCTGGGCCGCCAGCAGCCAGTAGCTGCTGGTGATCAGGACGACGACGAACACCACCATGGTGACGAGCGCGCCGAAGCGCGCGCCCCTCGGATCGATCTCCATCTGCGCCGTTCCCTTCACCGGATACTGGCGGCCCGTGGCCTGCGGTCCTGTGTCCTGTGACTGTGTGTCCCCCGGTTCTGTGGGTTAGGGCTTCGTGTGCTGTGACTCCGCGTGCTGTGGCTCTGTGTGCTGCGGCTCTGTGTGCTGCGGCTCTGTGTGCTGTGGCTCGGAGTCCCCCGGCTCTGTGTCCCCTGACCTGGGCGGATGTCGTGCCTGTCGCTGGCCGGCCGGGTCCCGCCTGCGGTGATTTCCCGGTGGCGCATGTTATCGGGTCCTTCCACTGGCGACTTCAGGACACTGGGGACGGCGCTCGGTCGCCGGGGCGGATCTGGGCTGGCCGCTGGCCGCGGCTAGCTGCCGGCTGGCCGGCGCTGCGTCGTCGCAGGCGGACACAGCGCGGTCGCGACGCGGCAGAAATCTACTGCGCGCCGCTTGGTCAGGGCGACCAGCGGATGCGGCCCGCGGCTGCTCCGGCTGGTCTGACCGGTCCGGCCAGGCACGTAGCCGATGCTATGCGTGGTTGCGTTCACTGTCACTACCCGTTTTCCCGACCTGATGTATAGGAATATCTGACACTACGTTACGGCGCCTAGTGCCGCGATCACGTCCGCCTTGCGCGGCTGCCCGCTGGCCCGCTTGACGATCCGGCCGTCAGGCCCGAGCACGAAGACCGTGGGCGTCCGGCGGACGTCCAGCCGGCGGACCAGGTCGAGCCGGGACTCCGCGTCAATCTCGACATGCGCCACCCCGTCGGTCATACCCGCCACGTCGGTGAGGACCCGCCTGGTAGCGCGGCAGGGCGCGCAGAACGCGGAGGAGAACTGCAGCAATGTGGCGCGCGTGCCCAGCGGCTGGCCGAGTTCCGCCACGGTGACCGCGCGCCCGGCGCTCGGCGGGGCGCTCTGGTCCGCATCCGGCGCGCCCGGCAGCCATGTCCCCGCGCCGTCCTCGGCCGTCGCCAGCGGCCGGGCTGCGGCAGCAGGCCAGGAACCGGCCGCGGCGGCAGGCGGGGATCCGGCCGGGGCGGCAGACGGGGATCCGGCCGCCGCAGCAGGCGCAGTGCCGCCTTGGCCTGGACGCACAGTCGGCGGCCTGGGCGGCCGCGGATCGCGCATCTTGCCGTTGTTCCTGCGCCACAGCAGGCCCACGGCCGTCGCCACAGCGAGCGCTGCGGCGCAGACAATGAGTCCTGAGGTCACGATGTGCTCAGCACCCGGCCGTCCGGCAACATTCCCCGTAACCGGCCAGATTCCCGGCCAAGCTGCCTTCCTGAGCCGGCTGGCTTTCCTCGGCCGGCTGGCTTTCCTCGGCCGGCTGGCATCCCTCGGCCGGCTGGCATCCCTCGGCCGGCTGGCTCCATCGACCGACTGACTTACCTCGGCGGACTGGCTCCATCGGCTGACTGACTTACCTCGGCCGGCTGGCTTAACGGCTGGTCCGGCGACGCCCTGTCAGCTGGCCGGCACGTCGACCAGCAGCGTCTTCCCCGAGGTGAGCTGGAAGCCAGCCACGCTGGCGGGCGGAACCAGGGAGTGTGCCTGATACCACACTGGCTCATGCCCGGCGGTCACCGTCCAGCTGGCGGCGAGCCATCGCTGGCCGTTGGAATCCATCACCCAGAACTCGCAGGTCGTGCCGGGCCTGACATCGCTGACCCGTATACTCATGGCGGTGCCGGCCACCCCGGTCGCGTAATCGACATCGGCAGTGACGTGCGTCGTGGCGCTGGTCGCCTGCACTCGCTGGGGCCATCCGGCCGCCTGCGCGATCGGCTGCTGGCTCCGGTGGCCGGAGACCGCCATCCCGCTGGCCACACCGCCGCCCACCGCGATCACTACCGCGGCCGCGGCTGCGGCCAGCACCCGCCACCGGCGCGCCTTCCGGCGTGCCGCCACCTGGCCAAGCAGCGATCTGAGCATCTCGGGCGACGGCTCCTCCAGACCCCTGAGCTCGGTATCAGCCAGCGTAAGCCGCTCGGCCTCGGCGGCCGGCACCCGGCCGAGAAGGGCGGGCAGCCCGGCCAGCCCGGCCAGTTCCTCCCGGCATTCCAGGCAGTGACTGAGGTGGGCGTCGACCAGGGCACGGTCAGCCGGGTCGATGGCGCCGACCACATAGACGCCGAGCGACAGCTTGACGTCACGGCAGGTGAGGCCGCTCATGGCGCGAGCCCCCGTTCCTCAAGTTCCAGCTTCAGCGCCCGGAGCGCATAAAACGTCCGGGACTTGACTGTGCCAGCCGGGATGCCCAGTGCCGCCGCGGCCTCGGCCACCGACTTTCCGCAGTAATAGGTCTCATAGAGGACGCCGCGATGTTCTGGCCGCAGCGATCGGAGCGCATCGGCGACGGCCCACGATTCGAGCGCCCGGTCGGCCTCGTCCGGAACCGGAATCAGCTCCAGGGCTCCTTCGCCGACCTCATGCGGCCGGGCCCGCCGCGCGCGGTAGGCGTCCACGGCAAGGTTCCTGGCGACCGCAAACAGCCATGGCCGGGCAGGCCGATCCGATATTGCATCGGGATGCAGCCAGGCCTTCAGCAGCGTCTCCTGCACAATGTCCTCCGCGCGCTGTCGGTCACCGCTGGTCAGGTGCAGCGCATATCTCAGCAGCGGGCCGGCGTGCTCGGAATACAGCGTACGGACAAGCGCCTCATCGGAGACCGGTCCCTGAGGTCCCCGGCTCGGAGCGCTCCTGCCCGCATTTTCCAGCCCTGCCACATTTAGAAGAACGCGCAGTCAGCGTCGATGGTTCACCCAAGGCCGGCTAAACGCACCGCGGTGCCCGGCCAGAGCCCTCGGCCCGGTGCCTGCCAGCTACCCGCCAGCGAACGGGGGCAGCACCTCGATGACGGCACCGTCGGTGACGGCCACGTGCTCGGGCACGCGCAGTCCGACCGGGCGGCCGTCAACGAGGAACGACGAGCGGGCGAGCACTTCACGCAGCCGGGCATCAGGTCCGGCCTGCCCGCCTGCCGCCTCGAGCGCACCGGCCAGGGTGTCAGCAGTTACCGTCTCCTCGGCGACTCCCGCTGCCTCCTTTGCCGCTGCCCAGTAGCGCAGAGTCACGATGGCCATGTCAGCTATCCTCGCTCATAGCGATCCAGGCCAACGCCGACCCGGGTTTTCAGGTGGCGTCCAAGGCAGCTTCTCGCGGCTGGTGCCGCGGGCCGGAGGTGGCGGCGGGTTGAGCAACATCCTGGTGCTCACCAACTCCGGCGAGCCGGCCGAGAAGATCTTGCCGTCGGTGAGCCTGCTGCCGCATGTGATCCGGGTGGCGCTCGCGACGGCGGCGGCGGTCAGCGGCGGGCCTGCAGCCGACGCCGTGCTGGTGGATGCCCGGACCGACCTTGTCCAGGTCAGGCAGCTCTTCCGGCAGCTTCGCGGCGGCGCTGCCGGGATTCCCGTGCTGGCCGTGGTGACGGAGGGCGGCTGGGCGGCGGTGACCGCCGAATGGGGTGCCGACGATCTGGTGCTGCATACCGCGGGCCCCGGCGAGGTCGAGGCGAGGCTGCGCCTGGCGATCAGCCGGACGGCGGGCAGCCGGATGACGGGCACCGGGATGGCGGGCAGCGAGCCGACCGGGACCGGTGAGGTCCGGTCCGGAGAGCTCGTCATCAACGAGGCCACCTACTCAGCCCGGATGCACGGGCGGGTACTCGACCTGACCTTCAAGGAGTTCGAGCTGCTGAAATTCCTGGCCCAGCATCCGCGCCGGGTCTTCACCCGGTCGCAGCTGCTGCAGGAGGTATGGGGCTATGACTACTTCGGCGGCACCAGGACCGTTGACGTGCACGTGCGCAGGCTGCGCGCCAAGCTCGGGGCCGAGAACGAGACTCTTATCGGCACGGTCCGCAATGTCGGGTACAGGTTCGTCCCGGTGAAAGCCGACGGACCGGCGGCAGGTACCGTAGGCCCGGCCGGTCAGCACGCCGGACGGTCGGCCAGGCGTCCTGGATGGCCGCCTGACCCGCCAGCCGGCGGCCAGGGCAGAGCTGCCCGGTCGCGCCAGGCCGCCGGTGCGGCCGAGCGGGCCGGCGCCGGCGAGCACAGCAGCGCTGCCGAGCACAGCAGTCCCGAGCACAGCAGCAGTCCCGAGCACAGCAGCGCTGCCGAGCACAGCAGCAGTCCCGAGCACAGCAGCACACGCCGGAAGGAGGCCAGCCCTGCACACGCCGACTCCTGACCTGCCGGGCCGGCCACAGGCCGATCCGGGTCCCGGCCCGGCCGGCCAGGCCGATGTCCAGGTCAGCGGTCCCCTGTCGGCGTCAGCGGCCGAGGCGGTGCTGAGCCTGGTCCGGCTGGCCGCGGACGAGGATGGCGTGGGGCCGCTGTCCGAGCACGTCATGCTGCACCTGAGGTACGGCGGTGACCCCAAGGCCAGGAACCTGCGCATTTTCCGCGATCAGGAGCTTGCGGGTTACGCGCACCTTGACCCGACCGATCCGGTGGCCGGGCCGAGCGGGGAACTCGTCATCCACCCGGCGTACCGGCGGCACGGGCTCGGCCTGGCCCTCTGCGAGGCGCTGGTCGCCCAGGCGGGCGAACGCGAGCTGCGGCTGTGGGCGCACGGTGACCTGCCGGCCGCGACGCGGCTCGCGGCGGCGGCCGGCTTCCGGCGGGACAGGGCCCTGCGGCAGATGCGGCGATCGCTGCAGGCGCGGCTGGGCAGGCCGAAGCTGGTCGACGGGATCAAGATCCGGACGTTCGTGGTCGGCCGCGATGAGGATGCCTGGACCGACCTCAACTCCCGTGCATTCTCCCGGCACCCGGAGCAGGGAGCGTGGACCCGCGCGGATCTCGACCTGCGGGAGCGCGAGCCGTGGTTCGACCCGGCCGGGTTCTTCCTGGCCGAGCGGGACGGCCGGATTGTCGGGTTCCACTGGACGAAGATCCACGGGCGGGGCACCGAGCCGGACGGCCATGATCACGAGGCGCTCGGCGAGGTCTACGTCGTCGGCGTGGACCCGGATGAGCGCGGCAGCGGGCTCGGCCGCGCGCTCACCCTGGTCGGGCTGCAGTACCTGCGCTCCAGGGGGCTTTTTCAGGTGATGCTGTACGTCGATGAGACGAACACGGCAGCGATCGGGCTGTATGAGTCGCTCGGCTTCACCCACTGGGGCACCGACGTCATGTACCTGCGCGTGGCCGGCTAGTGTCCCGGTCCGGAGATGCGCGAGCAGTAGCGGCAGATGCGGTCGATGATCTGGTCGGCGGTCTTGGTCCACTTGAAGGGCCGGGCGCTGGCATTCCAGGTCTTGGTCCAGTCCTCCAGTGCGGTGGTGAGTTC
>DATKFV010000013.1:0-7259 GCA_035511035.1 Streptosporangiaceae bacterium | reverse complement strand
CCGAACGAGGCCGCCGCCCCGGCGGCCGGCTGGGCGATGACGACGCCGACGACGATCGGGATGATCACCCCGATCGCGGCCTTCGCGGCCGGACCTGGCCGCAGCGCGGACCGGTCGACCCTGACCGCCTCGGCGAGCGATCGAACAACCGACGAACGGGCCAACCTCGTACTATCCGATCTCGGGCTATCCGATCTCGGGCTATCCGATCTCGGATAACTCCAGCTTCGGAGCACGGCGGGCTTGCTGCGGCGCCGCTCCTGCCTCACTGCCCGGTTGGCCTAGTTACTTCGTCGCGGTGGACGCTCGTTCTTTGGCGAGCTGCTTCTGCTGCTTCTTGTAGGAGCGGACCGCCAGCAGCGAGGACTCGTCGCTGATGTCGGCGACCGAGTAGTGCGAGCCTTCCTCGCCGAAATGACCGGCCTGCTCGCGCCAGCCCGCGGGCTGGACGCCTAGCTGCTTGCCGAGCAGCGCGATCGTGATCTGGGCCTTGTAGGCGCCGAAGCCAGGCAGCTCGGCCAATCGGCGCCGCAGCTCGCCGGCGTCTTCAGCCGTGGCCCAGACGGCGCTGGCGTCGCCGTCGTACCGGTCGGCGATGATCTTGGCGAGTTCCTGGGCCCGCGCGGCCATGGCGCGCGGGAAGCGGTGCAGGGCCGGCCGCGCCGCGAAGAGGTCGGCGATGGCGTCAGGGTCGAAGTCGGCGATCTCCTGCGCGGTCGGCTCGTGGCCGAGCCTGCGGGTCAGCTCGTAGGGCGAGCCGAAGGCCTTCTCGAACGGCACCTGCTGATCGAGCATCATCGCGAGCAGCAGGGCGAACGCGTCGCGCGACAGCAACTCGTTGGCCTCGGGCTCGATCGGCATTGCCAGCGTCATGTCATCCTCCCGTGAGTCGGGCTCCATCATCTCGCACCCGAAGTGGTCATAGCGCCCGGCCGGCGCGCTACCTTGAAGGTGGCAGACACAGTAGGTGGCAGACACAGTAGGTGGCAGACACACGTAGGTGGCAGACACACCTAGGTGGCAGCCACACCTAGGTGGCAGCCACACGTAGGTGGCGGGATGAAGCGATCCTGCGGAGAGGGGTCGGTCATGTCACGTAGGTGGCAACTGGCGGTCGGCGGGATCGTCATCGCGATCATCTTGCTTATCGTCGGGGTTCCGCTCTGGGTGCCGGTCGTCGTGGTGCTAGCCGCGCTGGCGGTGCCCGCGGTCGGTTACATGATGCTGGACTCGAACCAGAAGGCCAGGGTCCGCCGCATGCGCGAGCGCAAGCAGCTTCCCTAGCTCAAGACTCCGGGATAAAGCAAGGCGAGCTGGCGCGGGTAGCTGGCGATGAGCGCGAGCTCGTCGTCGGTAAGCGGCTTGCTGGTGGCGGCCGCGCAGAGCTGGACTAGCTCGAAGACCAGTTCCTCGTCCTCGCCGACATCGAGCCCCAGGCCGTCCATGACGTGCCTGAACCCGGCCTTGCCGCCGTACTCGCCGGTCAGCACGACCCGGCCGAGGCGGGCTTGCCAGTCCTGCGGGAACGGGCCGAGCGTGTCGTCGTCGTAGAGCTCGTAGTTGTGCCGGTCCTTCAGCGCGCCGTCGGCGTGGATGCCGGACTCGTGCGCGAACGCGTTGCGGCCGGTGCCAGGCTGGTTCTGCGGCAGCGGCTGGCCGAATGCGTAGCTTGCCCACAGGGCGAACCGGCGCGCCCAGGTCAGGTCAAGCTTGTCGCCGAGCTGGGCCCGGTCGGCGATGCCGAAGCCGTGCTGGAAGGCGAGGATCACCGACAGCAGGTCGGCGTTGCCCGAGCGCTCGCCGATGCCGTTGACGCAGGTGTTGACCCAGGCGTCCTGGCCCGCGTCGAGATCGCCGAGCGCGCCTGACACCGAGTTCGCGACGGCCATGCCGAGGTCGTTGTGGCAGTGGGTCTCGACCGGCATTCGCGTCGCGGCGGCGAGCCTGGCGAACCTGTCCCTGATCCGGTGCGGGGCGTCGCCGCCGATCGTGTCGCAGTAGCGGACCCGGTCGGCGCCGGCCTCCTTGGCCGCGAGGGCGAACTCGGTCAGGAACCCGTCGTCGGTGCGGGAGCCGTCCTCGGCGTTCACGCCGATCGTGGTCGCGCCGCCGTCCCTGGCGGTCCGCACGGCCGAGGTCATCTCGGCGATGATCGCGGCGCGGTCCAGCTTGCCGCGGAACTTGTGCGCGATCATCTGATCCGAGGTCGAGATCGACAGGTTGTAGTGGCGCAGCCCGAGCGGCAGCGCTTTCTCCACGTCGCCGATCACGGCCCGGCACCAGCCGGAAAGGCGCAGGTCGCCGAAGGCGCCCGCCGCCGCGAGGGCCACGTTGGCCCTGACGTAGGGCACTTCGTGGAACAGGAAGGGGAACCCGAGCTCGGACTGGGCCACGCCGAGCTTGGCCAGGTAGAAGTTGACCATGGTCTTGCCGAACTTGGACAGGCCAGTCCTGGCGGTCTGCACGCCGTCCCTGTTCGTCACGTCGAGTATGTGGACTGTCGGCATGCTTGTCGTCTCCCGTGGTGGACGTGGGCGCTGGCCTGGGCCGGAGCGCGATCTGCTTTGCGTTGCTCGACCGGCCGGGCTTCTTTGCAGCAATATTGATTATCGACGTTGATACCACTAGCTTGTCAATATTGATTACGATCAACATCGATCGGATGGAGGGCTGCGGGCGGCCGGGCGGAAGGTGCGATGATGGGTGGCCGGAGGGGCGATGACGGAGTGGATCGGCGCGTCGGAGGCGGCTCGGCGGCTCGGCATCAAGGAGGCCAGCCTCTACGCCTACGTGAGCCGGGGCGTGCTCACCCGGCGCAAGGCCGAGGGCTCGCGGTCGAGCTTGTTCAGCGCCGATGAGGTCGAGTCGCTCGCCCGGCGCGGCCGGCCAAGGGCCGTGGCCCGGGCGGTCGTGGTTCCGGCTGAGCTTGTCATCGAGACGGCGATCACCGAGATCACCGATGACCGGCTGAGCTACCGCGGCATCGACGCCACGAGCCTGGCGGCGCGGTCCACCATCGAGGACGTCGCGTACCTGCTGTGGACCGGCTCGCTGGGAGACCAGGTGCCTGCTGGCTGGCAGGCGACCACGCAGGCGCTGGCGGCGGGGACGGCGGCGCAGGCGGCCTTGCCGGCCGGGACGCTACCGCTCGAGCGGTTGCAGGTGATCGTGCCGGCGCTGGCCGCCGCCGACCCGTTGCGGCTGCACCTGGACCCGCCTGCCGTGATGGCCGCCGGGCGCGGCCTCATCGCCGGAATGGTCGGCTGCCTGCCCCAGGTTGGCCAGGACGGCGCGTCCACCGCCGCTGGCATCGCCGAGCGGCTGATCGGCAAGCTGTGCCCGGCCGATCCAGGGCCGGCCCTCGCCGACGTGCTGCGGGCGGCCCTGGTGTTGCTGGCCGATCATGAGCTGGCCGCGTCCACGCTGGCGGCACGGGTAGCGGCCTCAATGCGGGCCGACCCATACGCGGTGGTCGCGACCGGCCTCGGTGCGGTGGGCGGAGCGTTGCACGGCGGTGCCTCGTTCGGCGCCGAGATGATGCTGCGGTCGGCGGCCGAGCCGGCCGACGCGGTTCGGGCGGTCGGTGACCTGCTGCGCCGCGGGGAGCGGATACCAGGTTTCGGGCACTTCGTGTATCCCGGCAGCGACCCGAGGGCGGTGTGCCTGCTCGGCTTGCTGCGCGCGGCGGTGCCAGGCTCGCCGGCCCTGGCGATCGCCGAGGCCGTGCTCGCCGAGGGGCGCCGGCGGGCCCTGCCAGCGCCGAACATCGACTTCGCGCTCGCGGCCTTCGCCACGGTCGCCGCGATGGTCCCTGGGGCCGGGGAGGCGATCTTCGCCGTAGCGCGCACGGCGGGCTGGCTGGCTCACGCGTTGGAAGAATACGAGCGTAATACGCCGATTCGTCCGCGCGGAATCTACACCGGCCCGATTGCGCGTTTGGTGAGCGGGTCGTCGTGAGATAGCAAGAACAGGTAGATTGAGTAGTCGACTAAATCGGTCGGGAAAGGCGGGTGGTTGCGGTGGTCGAGATCGCTACCATCGAGACTCCGTCGCTTGGTGACCGGAGTTACCTCGTGACCGACGGCTCGGCCGCGCTGGTGATCGACCCGCAGCGCGACTACGACCGGGTGCTCGCGGTTGCCGCAGAGCACGGCGCGCAGATCACGCACGTGTTCGAGACCCACATCCACAACGACTACGTGACCGGCGGGCTGGCCCTGTCCAGGGCCGTGGGCGCTGACTACCACGTCAACGGCGCGGACGACGTCGCCTTCGACCGCGTCCCGATCGCCGACGGCGACCAGGTCAAGCTCGGCGACCTGACGTTGCACGTCATCGCGACGCCAGGCCATACCTTCCACCATCTGGCCTACGCGCTGGAACGAGACGGCGAGGTGATCGCGGTCTTCACCGGCGGGTCGCTGCTGAACGGGTCGACCGGCCGCACCGACCTGCTCGGCCTCCAGCACAGCGCGGAGCTCGCGCGGGCCCAGCACGCGTCGGCCCGGCGGCTCGCGACCAAGCTCCCGGCCGCGGCCATGGTCTACGCGACCCATGGCTTCGGCAGCTTCTGCTCGGCGACCGCCACCTCGGGCTCGGCGTCCACGATCGGGGCCGAGCTGACGGAGAATCCGGCGCTGACGCTGCCTGAGGCCGAGTACGTGACGACCACGCTGGCCGGCCTTGACCTGTACCCGGCCTACTACGCGCACATGGCGCGGGCGAACTCGAGCGGGCCGCGCGCGCCGGACCTGTCGCCGCCTCGGGCGGCCGGGCCTGGCGAGCTGCGCCGGCGTGTCGATGCGGGGGAGTGGGTCGTCGACCTGCGGAGCCGGGCCGCGTTCGCGGCCGGGCACCTGCGGGGGGCATTCGGCTTCGAGCTCAGCGACAGCATGACGACGTACCTGGGCTGGCTGGTCCCTTGGGGGGTGCCGCTCACGCTGATCGGGTCCGCGGCCGACGCGGTCGCGGCCGCGCAGCGGGATCTGGCCAGGATCGGGATCGACCAGATCGAGGCGGCCGCGAGCGGGGAGCCGGCCGACTGGGCCGAGGATGAGGAGCTCTCCAGCTACCCGATCATGGACTTCGCGGCGTATGAGAAGGCCAGGGACTCCGGTTCGGGTTCGGGTTCGGGCTCGCGTTCGGGTGAGGGGCCGGTGGTGCTGCTCGACGTGCGCAGGGAGAGCGAGTGGCAGACCGCGCGGATCGACGGCGCCGTGCACATCCCGCTGCACGACCTCGGCGAGCGGATGGCCGAGATCCCGGCGGGGGAGGTCTGGGTGCATTGCATGTCCGGCTACCGGGCCTCGGTGGCGGCGTCCATGCTGGACGCGGCCGGCCGGGACGTGGTCCTGATCAACGATCACTTCGCGGTGGCGCGGCGGACCGGGCTGGCCGATCTTGAGCCAGGGCTCTAGCCGGGAATCGCGGCCGGGGATCGTGGCTGGGAATCGTGGCTGGGAATCCCTGGGGCTGGCGCGGCCTTTGGCTTAAGGACACCCGCGAGCAGGAGAGCTCATATGCCAGTACGTCGTCTGAATCACGCAGTGCTCTACGTCGGTGACCTCGCCGCGACCGTGGACTTCTACCGCTACGCGCTCGGCTTCGAGTTGCGGATGGAGATACCGGGCCGGGCCGCGTTCCTGCGCTCGCCTGAGTCGGCGAACGACCACGACCTCGGCCTCTTCGCGGTGCCTGGCGGCACCCTGCCGGAGGGTCGCTACCTGGGCCTTTACCACCTCGCCTGGGAGGTGGGCACGCTGGCCGAGCTTGCGGAGATCAGGGCCAGGCTGGTCGAGCGGGGCGCGCTCGTCGGAGCCAGCGACCACAAGGTCTCCAAGTCGCTGTACGCGAAGGATCCGAGCGGCATCGAGTTCGAGGTGATGTGGCGGGTGCCCGCCCAGACCTGGGAGCAAGAGATGGCCAGCGGTGCGATGATCGCGCCGCTTGACCTGGAGGCTGAGCTGGAGCGCTGGGGTGACCTGGTCACGGGCGCGGCCGCCGGCTCGGTGACCTGAGCTGCTCAGCTTGGCCCGACTGCTGGGCAGCCCGGCCGGCATCGGCGTGTTTCTCCTGGCCACCCGAGGGTCCGAAGTACGCCGGCGATCTGGGTGGCGGTCTCGCATGGGGTGCCGTTGACGTCGGCCCAGCCGTAGCGGAGCACGGTCAGGCCTTCCTGGGTCAGGGAGTTGATCCGGTGCTGGTCGGCCCAGCGCTGGTCCTCCGGGTGGGCCTGCTGGCCGTCAAGTTCTACGCATAGTCCGTAGTCCTCGTAGAGATTGTCGAGGTAGCGGTGGCGGTGGTCGGTGCTGACCTCGGCCTGGCGGGTGGCCTGCGGTAGTCCGTGGGGGTCCTCGACGAGCTGGACGTAGCGGTACTCAAGTAGTGAGTGGACTCCCGAAGCGATCTGGGCGAGGGCTTCGGTGAGTTCCGCGCGCCAGCGCAGGCGGCTGCGGCGGCTCATCGCCTGGGTCAGCTGCTTCGGCGTCGTCAGCTTGCGCTGGCAGGCGGCGCACGCCACGGCGAACGCCTGGTCAAAGGTCGTCGCCAGGTCGGTCAGGTCGAGCACTGTCTCGGTGATCTTGGTCCTCGGCGGCATGTCGGTCGGATGCACCGCCTCGAGGAGGCGCGCCGAGCGGTGAATGACGATGTCGTCCGGAGGTTTCACCTGACGGTCGGCCGGGATCGTGACGTGGATCAGCGAACTGGGCCGGTCGGTGATCGCGTGGAGCTCGGCGGCGGTGTCATGACTGAGCGCCGCACCGCGCCCGGCTAGGAGCACGGCGGCCCAGAGCTGGGCCATCCTGGACGGCGGGCCGGTGAAGATCGCGAAGACCCCTGGGTAGATGCGCTGCCAGCGCTCAGACTTGACGAGGTAGTCGATCGAGTCGGCCGACATCCCGCACTCAAGTGCCTGTTTACGGGCGATCACGCCATGCTGGATCTGGGCAAGCCGACT
Source organism: Streptosporangiaceae bacterium (assembly GCA_035511035.1). Taxonomy (GTDB): domain Bacteria; phylum Actinomycetota; class Actinomycetes; order Streptosporangiales; family Streptosporangiaceae; genus Chersky-822. The sequence continues at coordinate 301 of DATKFV010000013.1, read as the reverse complement.
GCAACGCTCTGGCAGGTTTGTCATGCGACCAGGGTGCCTTGCTTAGCCGAGTCGCGCGAACCGGTGCCCCTAAGTTGTGGATAGATCGTGAATCCAGATCAGAACCTGTGGAGATTCCCGGCGCGAGGAATAGATCTTGGCGACCTTCTCCGGTAGGACCATGATCTTGTGATTCTTGCGGAACATGGACCGGTGTTAATGCCATGATCTTTTTGTGCAAACGATTGTTGGCTTTGTCGGGCGGGCGGACGGTGGTCGCGGCGCGCGGCGCGCGGCCGGGGCCGGGGCGGGTCCCCCCTCC
>DATKFV010000012.1:0-83996 GCA_035511035.1 Streptosporangiaceae bacterium | reverse complement strand
CGGATGCTCGGCCGTCTCCCCGCCGACAAGCGCGCACCCGGCCTGAACGCATCCTTCCGCGACTCCCGCCACGATCGCCGCCGCGCGTTCCGGCCGTAGCTCGCCGAACACCACGTAGTCGGTCATGAACAGCGGCTCGGCCCCGCAGGTGACCAGGTCGTCCACGACCATGCCGACCAGGTCGATGCCGACGGTGCCGTACCGGCCGAGCCTGCTCGCAATCACCACCTTGGTGCCCACGCCGTCCGTGGAGGTGGCCAGCAGCGGCTGCCGGAACGACGTCAGCCTGCTCGCGTCGAACAGTCCAGCGAAGCCGCCCACGCTGCCGCGCACCTCAGGCCCAGCGGTCCGCGCGATCGCGCCCCGCATCAGCTCGACGGCACGGTCGCCCGCGGCGATGTCCACGCCTGCCCGGCGGTAACTCGACTCTTCCCGCGCTTCCGTCATGGCCAACGCGCTTCCGTCATGCCCGCGCCGCCGTCATGGGCCTGGCTGCGGCGCACCCGCGGCCACGCTCATGACGGCAGGGCTTTCCAGCAGGTGCTTGCCCCGTTCGGCCTCGGCCACCGGAATCGGGTACTGGCCGTCGAAGCAGGCCCGGCAGAGCTGCGTGGCGGCCAGGGTGGTCGCCTCGGTCAGGCCTTCCAGCGAGATGTAGCCGAGCGAATCGGCGCCGATCGACTCCCGGATCTCCTCGACCGACAGGCTGCCCGCGGCGAGTTCCGCCCGGCTGGCGAAGTCGATCCCGTAGAAGCAGGGCCAGGCCACCGGCGGGCTGGAGATGCGCACGTGGACCTCCGCCGCCCCTGACTCGCGCAGCATCGCCACGATCGCCCGCTGGGTGTTGCCGCGCACGATCGAGTCGTCCACCACGACCACCCGCTGCCCGGCGATGACCTCCCGCAGCGGGTTCAGCTTCAGCCGGATGCCCCGCTGCCGGATTGTCTGGCTGGGCTGGATGAACGTCCGCCCCACATAGGAGTTCTTGACCAGCCCCTGGCCGTAGGGGATGCCGCTGGCCTGCGCGTAACCGATGGCGGCCGGCGTGCCGGACTCGGGCACCGGGATGACCAGGTCGGCCTCGACCGGGTGCTCGGCAGCGAGCATCCGGCCGACCTGGACCCGGGTCGCGTGCACGCTCCGGCCGGCGATGGCGGTGTCCGGCCGGGCCAGGTAGACGTACTCGAACAGACAGCCGCGCGGGTGCGGGCGGGCGAAGGATCTGGACCGCACGCCTGCCTCGTCGATGACGATCAGTTCCCCCGGCTCGACCTCCCGGACGAACGCGGCGCCCACGATGTCCAGCGCCGCCGTCTCGCTGGCCACCACCCAGCCCCGCTCCAGCTTGCCGAGCACCAGCGGGCGGAAGCCCTGCGGGTCGCGTGCCGCGTACAGGGTCCGCTCGTCCATGAAGACCAGTGAGTAGGCACCGCGCACCAGCGGCAGCGTGGCCAGCGCGCTCTCCTCGACGCTATCCATGCGCGGGTCGGCGAACAGGGCCGTGAGCACGTCCGTATCGGACGTGGCACCGTTGCCGGGCATGACATCACCGCCGCCGGCAGCGGCGATCGCCGCCAGCTCCAGGGTGTTGATCAAGTTGCCGTTGTGGCCGAGGGCCAGGCTCGCCGTCGGGGTCGACCGGAACGTCGGCTGCGCGTTCTCCCATACCGAAGAGCCGCTGGTGGAGTACCGGCAGTGGCCGACAGCGATGTGACCCCGCAGGGTAGACAGCACAGACTCGTCGAACACCTGGGCCACCAGGCCCATGTCCTTGTACACCACGATCCGCGCGCCATCGCTGACCGCTATGCCCGCCGACTCCTGGCCCCGGTGCTGCAGCGCGTACAGCCCGAAATAGGCGAGCTTGGCGACTTCCTCGCCGGGAGACCAGACCCCGAACACACCACATGCGTCCCGCGGAGGCCTGTCTCCCGGATCGAGATCATCCGTCAGCCGGCCATCGGGGTTGACCACCTGCTCAGTCTAGTGACTCGGGCCGGCTCATGGGACCATCCGGCAGCGGCAAGTACCCGGACAGGTCCGCGCGCGGCCCGCTGGCCCTGACCCGGCCCTCCGCCACGGCCTGCGCCCAGGCCAGCCGGCCCGCCGCCAGCATGACCCAGGTGACCGCATCCATCTCCACCACATTGGGCGGCGTGCCCCGGGTGTGCCGTGGCCCGGCGACGCACTGCGCCGCCGCGTACGGCGGCACCCGTACCTCCACGGCGCGGCCCGGTACCAGCTCAGCGAGCAGGCCGAGCAGGTACGCCGTGGCCGCGCGGAGCGCCTCAGACTCCGGCCGGGCACCGCCGTCGAGCGCGCCGAGCACCGCTGCGGCACACGCCGCGCCGAGCGCGCTGGGGTCGGCCGGCCCGTCCCATGGGGCGACGCCGAGCGCCGCACGCTGGGAGTTGAGCGCCGCGAGCACTCGCCCTGGGTCCACGCGGCGCGCTGGCATCGCTGCGACGGTACCCGAAGGGCGGCGCGACCGGCTGGCCCGGCCCAGCACGCGTACGGCCAGAACGCGCACGGCCAGAACGCGTACGAAGAGTGTGCAGGTCGTTTCTGTTTGGTAATTGTTCTCGGCCCGATTTACCGTAATTGTGGATATAACTGGCCACCGACGCTGAGAGCAGGTAGTGGTTCGGTATGACAGGGCCGCAGCGTGGCGCCCGACACCAGCGGAGCCGGGCCCCCCGCGCCTGGGTGTTCGGGACCGCCGGGGTCGCTGCCGCGCTGGCCGCGGTGGGCGTCGTGGTGATGCTGCTCACCGGCGGCGGCGCTCCGGCCGCGTCGCCCACCCCGCTGGTCACAAATATCACCAGCTCGCAGGCGATCGGCCTGGCCAACCTCGGCCCTCCGCCGGCTGGCAGCGGGCCCGCCGGAGCCGAGACCCTGCTCTCGCAGTCGAAGGCGAAGCTCATGTTCACGCCGGGCAGCGGGGGTGATACGGTCCAGCCCAGTCAGCAGTGGCAGGCGGACCAGATGGGCGGCGGGGCGTACGTCCTGGTCTTCACGCCGGACGGGCAGTGCCTGACCGCCGCGGCCACCAGCCGCGGCGCCACCGCCCGGCTGGCCGCCTGCGGCCTGGGGCTCAGCCAGCGGTGGTCACACCCTTACCTGGGCACCGACGCCGCCGGGCGCGGCTACTCGCAGCTGCGCAGCGTGGCCGACGGGCGCTGCCTCACGGTAAGCGGCCAGCAGCCCGGCGGGAGCATCGGCGTGACCATGCAGCCCTGCTCGTCCACCATGGCCTGGCAGCAGCTCGTCAGCTTCCTCACCCCGTTCTGAGCCGCCCCCGCTCGATGGCAGCGCAGGGGCGCGCTAGCCGAAGAGGGCGGGGAGGGTGGCGCGGTGCACGCCGGCCAGTTCGGGCAGCGGGATCGTGAAGGTGCCAGCGACGTCCAGGGCAGTGCCTCCGGTGCGGCCCAGGATGGCCGCGGGCACCCCGTGGCTGCTGCGCAGCGCCGTGACGGCGGCGTCCGCTCCGGGGCGCAGGGCCACCACGGCACGGGCCGCCGACTCGCTGAACAGCAGGGTGAACGCGTCGCCGGGCAGCGTCACCTGGCATCCTCTCCCACCGGCCAGGCAGCACTCGGCGAGCGCGATCGCCAGCCCGCCGTCGGAGAGATCGTGCGCGGCGCTCAGCAGGCCGGCCTCCGCGGCGGCGGTGAGCACCGCCGCGAGGGCCCGCTCCGCCGCCAGGTCCACCGCTGGCGGCCGGCCACCCAGATGCCCGTGCCTCACGTGCGCCCACGCCGAGCCACCGAACTCGGCCGCGGTCCGGCCGAGCAGCAGGATGGTGTCGCCGTCGCCGTCGAAGCCGATGGTGAGCCGGTGCCGCACATCCTGGTGCACCCCGAGCACACCGACCACCGGGGTGGGGTGGATGGGCACTGCGCCGGTCTGGTTGTAGAAGCTCACGTTGCCACCGGTCACCGGCACCCCGAGGGTGGCGCAGGCGTCCGCGAGCCCGCGTACCGCCTCGGCGAACTGCCACATGACCGCGGGATCCTCCGGTGACCCGAAGTTGAGGCAGTTGGTGACGGCCAGCGGGACGGCGCCGGCGGCCGCCACGTTCCGGTAGGCCTCGGCGAGCGCGAGCTGTGCGCCCGCGTAGGGGTCGAGCCGGCTGTAACGGCCGTTGCCGTCGGTGGCGAGCGCCACGCCCAGGTGCGTCCGCTCGTCCACCCGGATCGCCCCGGCATCCTGCGGCATGGCGAGCACGGTGTCGCCCCGCACGTGCCGGTCGTACTGCTCGGTGACCCAGGTCTTGTCGGCCAGGCCCGGCGAGCCGAGCAGGGACAGCAGGGTGGCGCGCAGCTCGGCGCCCGACGCGGGGCGCGGCAGCACCGCCGGGTCGCTGGCCGCCAGCTCGTCCTGGTCGGCTGGGCGCACCGCCGGGCGCTGGTACACCGGGCCGTCGTCGGCCGCGCTGCCCGGCGCGATGTCCACGACCTGCTCACCGTGCCAGGTCATCTCCAGCCTGCCGCCGTCGGTCACCTCGCCGATCACCGTGGCCGGGACGTCCCACCGGGCGCAGATTTCGAGGAAGCGGCCGATGTCGCCGGGCTCGACGATGGCCATCATGCGTTCCTGCGACTCGCTCATCAAGATCTCGGCCGGCCCCAGCGCCGGATCGCGCAGCGGGACGGCATCGAGCCGGACCCGCATGCCCACCTGGCCGCCCGCGGCCAGCTCGGCGGTGGCACAGGAGACCCCGGCGGCACCCAGATCCTGGATGCCCACGACCAGTCCCGCCGCGAAAAGCTCCAGGCAGCATTCGATCAGGAGCTTCTCCATGAACGGGTCGCCGACCTGCACGTTCGGGCGCTTAGCCCGGTCCTCCCCCGCCGCTCCGGTGCCGAAGGAGGCACTGGCGAGCACCGAGGCCCCGCCGATGCCGTCAGGGCCGGTCGGCGAGCCGAACAGCACGACCTTGTTCCCTGGGCCGCTAGCCTTGGCCGCCTTCAGGTCCTCGCGCCGCATCACGCCGACGCACAGCGCGTTCACCAGCGGATTGCCTGCGTAGCAGGGGTCGAACGCCAGCTCTCCCCCGATGTTCGGCAGGCCGAGGCAGTTCCCGTAGAACGAGATGCCGGCCACGACTCCTGGCAGTACCCGCTTGGTATCCGGCGCGTCCGCTGGCCCGAACCGCAGCGAGTCGAGGATCGCGACCGGCCGCGCGCCCATCGCCAGGATGTCCCTGACGATCCCGCCGACCCCGGTCGCGGCCCCCTGGAACGGCTCGACGTAGGACGGGTGGTTGTGCGACTCGATCTTGAACGTGACCGCGTAGCCCTGGCCGATGTCGACCACGCCGGCGTTCTGCCCGATGCCCGCGAGCAGCGCGGCCGACGGCGGCGCCTTCGCGCCGAACTGGCGCAGGTACGCCCGCGATGACTTGTACGAGCAGTGCTCGCTCCACATCACCGAGTAGATGGCAAGCTCGGACTCGGTCGGCCGCCGGCCAAGCTGCGCCGCGATGCTGGCGTACTCGGCACTGGTCAGCCCGAGCGCCGCGTAGGGCTGGTCCCGGTCAGGGGTGGCCGCCGCGTCGGTCACGGTGTCGGCCGCCGGCGCCGTCGTCAGCTCGCTCATGCCAGCACCGACGCCACGATCGATTCGAAGAATCCGCGCCCGCCCGTGCCCGCGCCGGTCAGCTCGTCGACCGCGTGCTCAGGATGCGGCATCAGCCCCACGACGTTGCCGGCCTGGCTGGCGACGGCCGCGATCGCGCCCAGCGAGCCGTTCGGATTGCTGCCCGAATAGCGCGCGACGATCCGCCCGCTCGACCGCAGGTCCTTGATCGTGGCTTCGTCGGCCACGTAAGCTCCCTCGCCGCTCTTCAGCACCACGGTAACTTCTTCACCAGCAGCAAAATGGCTCGTCCAGGCAGTCCCTGCGGACTCGATCCTGATCGTGACCTCGGAGTTAATGAAGCGGAGCCGCTCGTTGCGGGTCAGCGCGCCTGGCAGCAAATGGGCCTCGCACAAGATCTGGAAGCCGTTGCAGATGCCGAGGACGGGCAGGCCCGCGTGAGCGGCGGGCCGCAGTTCGGCCATCACCGGGCTGAACGCGGCGATCGCACCGCAGCGCAGGTAGTCGCCGTAGGAGAAGCCACCAGGCAGGATCACCGCGTCAACCCCGCGCAAGTCGCGCTCGGCGTGCCAGAGCGGCACCGGCGTCCCGCCTGCCAGCCTGACCGCCCGCTCGGCATCAACGTCGTCCAGCGAGCCAGGAAACGTCACCACCCCGATCCTGGCCGTCATGCAAGGCAGGTTACCCGGTCGCTGTGTCGGACCCTCTCGCCGCCGGGCCCCACCGACCTCCCCCGCTCGTCCCCCGGCCCGTGGGGCCGGGGGACGGCATCGGGTGTGTCCCCCTTAGCCGGCGTCTTTCAGCGCCCCGCTGCCTGGGTTGGCTAGCGGGGCGTCGTCTCTGAGCTCGATCCGCTTGCGCAGTTGGACGACGGTGCCCTGGCGGGGTCCGCTGCGCAGGCTGACGTCGTCGACGCATGCCTGCATGATGGCCAGGCCCCGGCCCGACTCGGGCAACTGCGCGATGTCGGTGGCCTTGACCCTGCGGTTCAGCAGCGGCACCGGCCGGACCGGCGGGCGGCGCAGGTGGGCCCGGCGGGCAGCGCGCAAGCGGCCTGGATCGATGCCGCGCCCGTTATCGAGCACCTGCAGCACGCAGCGGTGCCGACCGACCTTCACCACGACCTCGTACCTGCGCCCTGGCCCGGCGTGCTTCACCACGTTCGTGCAGGCTTCGGTGACCGCGAGCAGCAAGTCAGAAACCGAGTCCTCGTCGACTCCGAGCCGGTTAAGCGTGTCGCCAAGCACCCGTCGCATCACCGGAATACTGAGCGATTCGCGCGGAAACACCAGACAGAACCGGACATCCCTGGCCGGCCCCTGTATGTGCAGCACCCGCGCTCGCATTCGCTCCTGCGTTCCCTGAGGCTCGCGATCTACTCACCTGCTATTGTGAGCGATTCCCTCGCTGAGCCTTGGTAATCATGAACTCGGGCGATCTTCGGACGAACAGTAACGTTCTTCCAGTTCAACAGACGATTGCGAACGGCCTGTCTAGCTGCGAATCGCGGCCGCTGGCCTGACAATTTGCCCGCTTACGCACCGCTTAGGCCTCGTGGATCGAGAACTCCTCGATAACGGGGTTGGCCAGCAGCTCAGCGGCCAGGCCGGCGGCTAGCTCAGTGGTCCTGGCCCGCGACGTGCCCGCCTCACCGTCCTCGAGTTCGACCTCGAATCGCTTGCCCTGACGGACGGATCGCACCTCGCCGAAGCCGAGCCGATGGCAGGCTCCGACGATCGCCTCACCTTGCGGGTCCCTGATCTCAGGCTTCAGCATGACGTCGACGACAATCTTGGCCACGACGGCAGCGTACGCGAGGCGCGACGCAGGCACCATGCGGCACCCTGGGCTGGCGGTAGCCGGCGAGCACTTGACCGAGCATGCGGATCGCCGAGTACTGTCACTGCGGGACAATACGAAGACTGGCCGGCTGGCGGCCCGAGGGTAACTCGGCCGCGGCCGGCATGAGCAAGGCAAGGAGTGGCACGTGGCCGTCAAAGCTGCCGGGCGAGCTGCCTCCCGAACTCGTATTCACGACGTACGTGATAGCAAGCCGGAACTGATTCAGCTGCTCACCCCGGAGGGCGAGCGGGTCGAGCATCCCGATTACCCCCTTGAGCTGTCAGTGGACGAGATCAAGGGGCTGTACCGGGACCTGGTATTGGTCCGCCGGATCGATTTCGAGGCCATCGCCTTGCAGCGCCAGGGCGAGCTCGGGATCTGGGCGTCGCTGCTCGGGCAGGAAGCCGCCCAGGTCGGCTCGGGTCGCGCGCTGGGGGCGCGCGACATGGCCTTCCCCACCTACCGGGAGCACGGGGTGGCGTGGTGCCGCGGCCTCGACCCGGCCAAGCTGCTCGAGTTGTTCCGCGGCGTGAGCCACGGCGGCTGGGATCCCAAGGCGCACAACTTCCACCTGTACACGATCGTGATCGGCGCTCAGACGCTGCACGCGACCGGCTACGCGATGGGCATCCAGCGCGACGGGGCGGTCGGCGGCGAGGACGGCGAGGCGGCGATCGCCTACTTCGGCGACGGCGCCACCAGCCAGGGCGACGTCAACGAGGCCTTCATCTTCGCGTCGGTGAACAACGCGCCGATCGTGTTCTTCTGCCAGAACAACCAGTGGGCGATCTCCGAGCCGCTCGACCGGCAGACCAAGATCCCGCTCTATCTGCGAGCGCAGGGGTTCGGGTTCCCCGGCCTGCGGGTCGACGGCAATGACGTGTTCGCCTGCCTCGCGGTGAGCCGCAAGGCCTTGCAGGCCGCGCGCGAAGGCCAGGGACCGACGCTGATCGAGGCCTACACCTACCGGATGGGCGCGCATACCACCACGGACGACCCGACCAGGTACCGGCTGTCGGCCGAGCTCGAGTCCTGGAAGCTGAAGGACCCGATCGAGCGCGTCAAGCAATACCTGATCAGATCAGGCATGGCCAAGGAGGACTTCTTCCTCCAGATCAGCGCCGAGGCCGACGAGGTCGGCACCCGGGTGCGCAGGTCGTGCCTGGAGATGCCCGACCCCGATCCGGCCTCGATGTTCGACCACATCTACGTCGATCGCAACGCGCTGCTCGACTCCGAGCGCGCCCAGCTCGCCAGCTACCTCAGCTCCTTCGTCGAGGAGGATGGGCGATGACCACGCTGACGCTGTCGCGCGCGCTCAACGAGGGCCTGCGCAAGGCCATGGAGAACGACGCCAAGGTGCTCATCATGGGCGAGGACGTCGGCAAGCTAGGCGGCGTCTTCCGGGTCACCGACGGGCTGCAGAAGGACTTCGGCGAGGACCGGGTGATCGACACGCCGCTCGCCGAGTCCGGCATCATCGGCACCGCGATCGGCCTGGCGCTGCGCGGCTACCGGCCCATCTGCGAGATCCAGTTCGATGGCTTCGTCTACCCGGCGTTCGACCAGATCGTCTCGCAACTGGCGAAGATGGCCTACCGGTCCCTCGGCAAGGTCAGGCTGCCCGTCGTGGTGCGCATACCGTTCGGCGGCGGGATCGGCGCGGTCGAGCATCACAGCGAGTCCCCTGAGGTGCTCTTCGTGCACACGCCGGGGCTGCGGGTGGTGGCCTGCGGTGACCCCGCCGACGCCTTCGCGATGATCCAGCAATCGGTGCTGAGCGACGATCCGGTCATCTTCTTCGAGCCTAAGCGCAGGTACTGGGACAAGAGCGAGGTCGACACCGTCGGCGGACTCGCCGCCGCGCCGCCCATCGACCGGAGCAGGACGCTGGTCACCGGCACCGACCTGACCCTGCTCTGCTACGGGCCCATGGTCAGGACGTGCGTCGAGTCGGCCAGCGCCGCCGCGCAGGAAGGCCGCTCGATCGAGGTGATCGACCTGCGGTCGCTGTCGCCGCTTGACCTAGCGGCGATCACCGGCTCGGTGCGCAAGACCGGGCGGTGCGTGGTCGTGCATGAGGCGCCGGTCACCGGCGGGCTCGGCGCGGAGATCGCGGCTCGGGTCACCCAGGAGTGCTTCTACTCGCTTGAGGCACCGGTGCTGCGGGTAGGCGGTTACTCCACGCCCTATCCGCCGTCCAGGCTCGAGGAGCACTACCTGCCCGACCTGGACCGGGTGCTCGACGCTGTCGACCGCTCGCTCGCGTACTGAGAGGCCACCATGGCAGAGCTGAAGAACTTCAGGCTCCCTGACGTTGGCGAAGGCCTCACCGAGGCCGACATCGTCAAGTGGCACGTGCAGCCGGGCGACGAGATCACCGTGAACCAGATCATCGTCGAGATCGAGACCGCCAAGGCTGTCGTTGAGCTGCCGAGCCCGTACGCCGGCATCGTCGCTGACCTGCTGGTACCTGAGGGCGAGACCGCCGACGTGGGTACCCCGATCATCGCGGTCCAGGTCGGCTCGGGACCGCTGACGACTCCGGCCGCACCAGTCGCCCCGGCCCAGGCCGCCCCGGCCCCGGCGCCGACCGCCCCGGCGCCGGCCGAACCCGCCTCGGCGAGTGACGCGAACGGCACGGGCGCGTCATTGGCCGCCGTCGGTGACCCGGCCCTTATCACCACCGGACCGGTCGATGGCGGGATCGAGCCGGGTATGTACGGAACCTTGGCCCCGAAGCCGGAGCGCCAAGCGGTCCTGGTCGGCTACGGGGTCAAGCTGAGCCCGACCCAGCGCCGGGCACGGAAGCAGGCCCCCTCGGCCCCCTCGGCCTCCTCAGCCTCCTCAGCCTCCTCAGCCTCCTCAGCACCCTCGGCACCCTCGGCATCCTCGGAGCCAAGCGCCCCGGCGCGGGCTGGCGTTCTCGCCAAGCCGCCGGTCCGCAAGCTGGCCAAGGATCTCGGCGTTGACCTGCTGACCGTGACCGGCACCGGCGAGGCAGGCCAGATCACCAGGCAGGACGTCCAGGCCGCCGTCGCTGGCCCGGCGACGCCGGCCAAAGCGCTGGTCAGCGCGCTGCCGAGGGAGGAGCGAATCCCGATCAGGGGCGTGCGCAAGCACATGGCAGCGGCCATGGTCGCGAGCGCCTTCAGCGCGCCGCACGTCACCGAGTTCCTGCAGCTCGACATCACCGAGACGATGACGGCCACGGCGCGGCTGCGGCAGTTGCCGGACTTCGAAGGGATACGGGTATCGCCACTGCTGCTCGTGGCCAAGGCCCTGCTGGTCGCGGCGGCCAGGAACCCGATGGTCAACTCCTCCTGGGACGAGGCGTCCCAGGAGATCGTCGTCAAGCACTACGTCAACCTGGGCATCGCCGCCGCCACTGACCGGGGCCTGATCGTGCCGACGGTGAAGGACGCGCACGCGCTGTCGCTGGCTGAGCTTGGCCGGACGATCGGCGAGCTGACCGAGACGGCCAGGGCGGGCCGGGCGACGCCCGCCGACCTGAGCGGCGGCACGATCACGATCACCAACGTGGGCGTATTCGGCGTCGACACGGGCACCCCGATCATCACTCCCGGCGAAGCCGCGATCCTGGCCTTCGGCCAGGTCAAGGACGCGCCGTGGGTCGTGAACGGCGAGCTGGCCGTGCGCAAGGTCTGCACGCTGGCGCTGTCGTTCGACCACCGGATCATCGACGGCGCGACCGGCTCGGCCGTGCTGCGCGACGTCGGCGACATGCTCATCGACCCGCTGCGCATGCTCGCCTGGTCCTGACCCCGGCTTCCAAGGAGCGAACGTGATCAGGCACGTGGTGCTGTTCACCTGGACGGCCCAGGCGACACCGGACCAGAAGGACCGGGTTCCGGCCGAGCTGGCGCTACTGCCGGAGAAGATCCCCGGAGTGCGCGGATACGAGTTCGGCGCCGACGCCAGGATCGTCGCCGGGAACGCGGACTACGCGCTCACGGCCGACTTTGACGACGTCGACGCCTACCTGACCTACCGGAACCATCCCGCCCACATCGAGTTCATCGAGCAGGTGATCAACCCGATCCTGGAGCAGCGGGTCAGCGTGCAGTTCGAGTTCTGAGTCGAGGGCCCGGGGTCAGAACGCGGCCTCTGGCATTTCCATCAGCTCGTAGGTAGTCGTCTCGGCGATCTCGCGCTCGACCGCCAGCCTGGGCAGCACGGTCTCGGCGAAGAACCTGGCCGCCGCGACCTTGCCCTGGTAGAAAGCGATGTCGCCGCGGCGTCCCGGCTCGCTGTCAGGGGCGTGGTCGAGCGCCGTCATGGCCACCTCGGCCTGCCTGATCAGCAGCCACCCGATGATTAGGTCGCCGAGCGACAGCAGCAGCCTGGTCGTGTTCAGGCCCACCTTGTCGATCTCTTCCGGGTGCTCGAGGCTCTCGGCCAGGTAGCCGCCCATGGCGGTCACCATGGCCTCGACGTTGTCGGTTGCCCGGGCCAGCGCGGCCCGCTCTCGCTTGAGCCTGCCGTTGCCCGCCTCGGCCTGCGCCGTGGCCCTGATCTCGCCGAGCAGGTAGCCAAGCGACTGGCCCTGGTCACGCACGATCTTGCGGAAGTACAGGTCTATGCCCTGGATGGCAGTGGTGCCCTCGTACAGGCTGTCGATCTTGGCGTCCCTGATGTACTGCTCGAACGGGTAATCCTGCAGGTACCCCGAGCCGCCCAGCGTCTGCAGCGAGAGCGTCAGCATCTCGTACGCGCGCTCGGACCCGACTCCCTTGACCAGCGGCAGTAGCAGGTCGTTCATCGCGGCCGCCTGGTCATCGCGCTGGCCCTGGGCCGCCGCGACCTGCATCGCGTCCTGGAACGTCGCCGTGTAGTGGATCAGCGCCCGCAGGCCCTCGGCGTAGGCCTTCTGCATCATGAGGATTCGGCGCACGTCCGGGTGGTGGGTGATGGTGACCCTGGGAGCGGCCTTGTTGGCCATCTGGCTGAGCTCGCCGCCCTGCACCCGGTTCTTCGCGTAGTCGAGCGCGTTCAGGTAGCCGGTTGACAATGTCGCGATCGCCTTCGTGCCGACCATCATCCGCGCGTACTCGATGATCATGAACATCTGCCTGATGCCGTCGTGCACCCCGCCGACGAGCGTGCCGATCGCGGGGTGCTCGGCTCCGAAGGTCAGCTCACAAGTCGTCGAGGCCTTCAGGCCCATCTTGTGCTCGACGTTGGTCGCGTAGACGCCGTTACGCTCGCCTAGCTGGCCGTCCGGGCCGACCAGGTACTTCGGCACCAGGAACATGGACAGGCCCTTGGTGCCGGGGCCGGCGCCTTCGGGCCGGGCCAGCACGAAGTGGAAGATGTTCTCGGCCATGTCGTGCTCGCCACCGGTGATGAACCGCTTCACGCCCTCGATGTGCCAGGTGCCGTCGGGCTGCTCGAGCGCCTTGGTGCGTCCGGCGCCGACGTCGGATCCGGCGTCGGGCTCGGTCAGCACCATGGTGGCGGTCCACTTGCGGTCGACCGCCTGCCGGGCGAAGTCCCGCTGCTCGGGCGTGCCGATCTCCCACAACGCCCGAGCGAACGCGGCCCCGCTGGCGTACATCCAGATCGCCGGGTTGGCGCCAAGCACAAGCTCGGCGACCGACCACCACAGCGACCTGGGCACGGCGCTGCCACCCAGCTCGTCGGGCAGCTCGAGCCTGAACCACTCGGCGTCCATGAAGGTGCGGAAGGACTTGGCGAACGCGTCCGGCATCCGCACGGAGTGGTTATTCGGATCGAAGACCGGCGGGTTCCTGTCTCCCTCAACGAACGACTCGGCGACCGGCCCACTGGCCATCCGGTTAACCTCGTCGAGTATGCGGCGGGCCGTGTCCTCGTCCAAGTCGGCGTGCGGCGCCGTGCCGAACAGCTGCTGCCGGCCGAACACCTCGAACAGGTTGAACTCGATGTCTCGCAGGTTGCTCTTGAAGTGAGTCATGTCCCGTCCTTTCGCCGCAGTGCCCGCCCTACGCCGCGCAAACTCTGCTCTGGCTCAGGTCCGGAAATGCCGCTCGCCCGGAGTTACTGAGCAGTAACATAGTTTACTACCGATCGGTAACTACGAACAGCCCTTGACGGGCGGCCGCCCGCACACCCGCGCCGATCAGGTGTCAGGCGCACGCCCACACACCACGACCGATCCGTTCAGCCGACAGTTCGGGCCGCTCCGGCGAGACCCGCCGCCAAAATCACCGTGATCATGGACACATCATGATCACGGACGACTCCGGAGGCGGCGAGCGAACTCCATGATCACGGGCGCCCACCGCGATCATCCGTGACCAAGACGAGAGCACCATCACGGAGCCCCGCCCGGGCCGGCGCCCCCGGCGAGGTTCCCCAGCCGGTGATCACGATGCCCTCCCTGGGCCGGCGCCCCCCGACGAAGTTCCGCCAGCACGCCTGACCGGTGATCACGGAGCCCTACCCGGGCCGGCGCCGCCCGACGAACTTCCGCCAGCACGCCTGACCGGTGATCACGGAGCCCTACCCGGGCCGGCGCCCCCCAGTGCGGTTCCGTGATCATGCCACAGCCGGTGATCACGGAGCCCTACCCGGGCCGGCGCCCCCAGTGCGGTTCCGTGATCATGCCACAGCCGGTGATCACGGTAATGCGACTGGGTGATAACCCACCAAAGTGTCGTGATCTTGGAATTTCCATGATCACGGAGGCTTCTTTGGGCGACGGAACCCTCGAGGGCGGCGGCAGAGACTCCGGGGGAGGCGGCGGAGGCTCCCGAGCCGGTCGAGACTCCGAAGGCGGCGGACACTCAGGGGGGCGGAGACTCAGGGGCGGCGGAGGGATTCCGGCCGACCGAGAGGGTCCGGGACCGCAACGTAGTCCCGCCGTTGTCGTAGCAACGACAGCTCCGGGACTACGTTGCGGTTGGCCTGCTGGCCGCGGCAGCGAGATCGGAGCTGAGGCGGTTACTGGAGCGGGAGGATGTTGACCGCTCGGGCGATTACGAGGATGCCGAGCACGAGCGAGACGGCGGACTGCACGAACATGGTCAGCTTCGCCCAGCGGGCGAACGGGAGCACGTCGGTCGGGCTGAAGGCGGTCGCGTTCGTGAACGAGAAGTACAGGTAGTCGATGAAGTGCGGCCCCCACCCAGGTCGGGTCAGCTCGGGCTCGCTCATCTGGGTGAAGAGCAGGTCGGCGTAGGGATTCCGGCCCTCGAGCCTGGCCACGGGACCGCCCCGGTCAAACTCCCAGTACCAGAGCGCGAACGCGATGACGTTGGTGCCCCAGATGGCGGCCCCGGACAGGAACAGGTCGACGGCGGCGTGCTGCGGCGACAGGTGGAGGTCGTTCGTCACGATCTCCCGCACCAGGGAGACCGCGGACGCCGTGTTCGACGCGGTGATCATGAAGATCAGGAAGATGCTGGCTCCCCGCAGGCCGCGTGACATCCGCTCGATCCTGATCGGGTTGGAGATGAACAAGATCAGCAGCATCGCGCCCTCAAGCCCGAAGAGCAGGTAGTGCAGCCAGAGCGGACGCAGTTCGAGCCTGTTCGGCAGCAGGCTCTGCAGCACGATCGCGGCGATCACTGCCATCGACACGGGAAAGCGTGGCTCGGCCTTGTCCTGGCGGTGCAGCCGGGACGCGCCGGCCGCTGACAGCTTGTTCGCGGCGTTGAGCATGTGCATCATCTCGACGCGCCAGAGCGCGTCGGTCGACCCCGCCGCGGCGTGCTGGGACAGCAACTGGTGCAGGTGCCGATGCATGTACTCGTCGCGCTCGACGGTATCCTCGCTAGCCGCCGTCGGCTCAACGTGCTCGGCGTGCTCGGCGTACTCAGCGAACTCGGCCCGCTGGGCGAACTCGGCGAACTCGGCCCGGTCCGCCCGTTCGGCGAACTCAGGGGCCTTTCCGGCGCTGCCGTCGGGTCCGGCACCTTGAGCTGGAGGATCTTGCTGACTCATAGGCTCATTCTGACCTTCTGACCGTTCCGTGGTGTCCTTTCGGCTTTCCCAGGGCCCGTGTCAGCCAGATTTGATCTCCGCAAGGAGCGACGCAGCACCCGCTGGCGCCAGGCCGCATCCCGAGCCCGGCGGCTAGCGCGCCGCCGGGCTCGATCGGCCACGGCTCAGTCGAGCCGACTAGTCGGTCTCGTCAGCTGAGTCCGGCTCGGAACCGCCCTGCGGATAACCGGGCGCCGCCGTCGCGGGCGGAAACGAGGTGACCGTCGGCGGGGCGGGCGAGCCCGCCGGTCCGCCTGCCGGCGGGAAGGCCTGGCCGCCGCCGGAGAACCCTGGATCGTTCGCGGGCGGGAACGCCTGGGCCGGACCGGGACCGGCCGCGGGCGGGAACGCCTGGCCAGGCGCAGGTCCCGCTGCGGGCGGGAACGCCTGGCCGCCGCCCGGGAAACCACCGGGCTGATTCCCACCTTGGTACCCGCCGGGACCGCTCGCCGGAGGGAACGCCTGGCCCCCACCCGGTGATCCGCCCGGCGCGGCGCCACCTGGATAGCCGCCAGGACCGCTCGCGGGCGGGAACGCCTGGGCTGGTGGCTGGCCAGCCCCGGGGAAGCCTCCTGGACCACCGGGGCCACCCTGAGCGCCTGGACCGCCTGCCGGCGGGAACGCGGTCGGCTGCCCGCCGGGGAAGCCACCCTGACCGCCGCCAGCCGGAGGACCGTAGCCAGGCGCGCCGCCGTACCCCTGGCCGCCAGGACCACCAGCGCCACCAGGAGCGCCGTAGCCCGGTGCGGCGCCTGGATTGCCAGCAGCGCCGGGACCGCCAGGCATCAGGCCAGACACGTTCGCGCCCTGGGCGGACGGCGAGGGCTGGACGTAAGAACCAGGGCCCATGGCGGCCTGCTGGGCCGCCGCCTGGGCAGCGGCCTGAGCGGTCTGCTGCACGATGTCGATGTTGTGCTGCGCCTCGTGCTGCTGGATCTCAGCGATGGTCCGGTTGATCTCGTCGGCGGTGCCAGGGTTCCCCCGCCCGGTGCGCTCGGCCAGCACGGCTACGCCGAGGTTACGGAGCAACTGGTCGGACCGGCGGTTGACCGGCAGGTTGTCGAGTTTGGCCACGCCTGCGTTGGCCTGCTGCACGATCTGGTTCGCCGACGCCTTCAGGTTGTCCATGAGTCCCATGCGAGTCACCTCCACGCTCATCGACCTGGGGAAACTCCCGAGCAGGAGACAACGACTGACCCAGGCCCTACCAGGTGCTTAGCCTAGTCGCCGGGTACAAGCGGAAGCAGAGGAAACGACTGGTATACCCGAAAGGTCGGCCCCGGCCGTGATCACTTTCTCAGTGTGATCTTCTGAGGCCGAACGCGTAGAGGCCATTGGTGTTCGCCACGAACAGCCGGCCCTGCGCGAAGGCGCTCTGCGCGAAGTCGTAGCCGCCCATCAGCAGCGTGCGCAGGATCTGGCCGGTGCGCGCGTTGACGAGGTAGACCGCGTTGGGCACCTTCGAGGTGTCGTAGGTTCCGACCGCGATCACCCCAGCGCCGTCAACGCTCGGCGTGCCGAGCACGCTGTTCGGCAGCCCGGTAATCCAGAGCCTGCGGCCCGTCGCGGGGTCGAGCGCGGTGATCGATCCCCGGTAAAGCGTGCCGTTGACGCGGATCTGGTCGGCGCCGATGTAGAGCCGCCGGCCGTCATAGGCGGCGGCCGAGATACAGCGACCGATGCCGATGCTCTTGCCGAAGCTCGCGCCGATCCGCTTCCACCAGACCAGCTTCAGCGTCGAGCGGTTCAGCACGTAGAGGACGCCGTTCTTGTTGCAGACGGCGACATGGCGGCCGAACAAGGAAGGAGACGCCCCGAAGTCACCGTCGGCGACCACCTGGCTCTTGGGCACCTGGAAGGACGCGAGCGGGCGAAGTCCCTTCGGCGCGAGCCGCACCAGGGCATCGGAGAACGCCGGCTCACCGGTTCCCTGGGCCGGGTTGCCGGTCGAGGCATAGACATCGCCCCCGCTGCCGACGGCCGCGCTCGACCAGACCGACCCGCCGAGTTGCCCGGCTGGCAGCGAATAAAACGTGGCGACCCGGCGGCCGGTCGATTGATTGAAGGCGGCCAGCCCGCCCCTGATCGCCGGCTTGCCGCAATGCGACGATATGCCGATGTAGACGCGGCCATGAGTGACCGTCGGAGAAGACCACTGATAATAACTGCTGACCGTCTTCGATGGACTGGCGACGATTGCTCGCCATTTGACGTTCAGATTGACCGCGTACATCGCGAAGAGCACGCCATCAGCGCCGGCGGCGTAGACCATGAGCTTATTCGTGGCCGGGTCGACCGCTACTGTCGCGGTGGCGATGAAGCCGGCCCCGGCGGCACCGCACTCCAGGCCGGGAATGAAGCCGATATAGCGCTTCGCCAGCACGGTCCCAGTTGCCGCGCTGAGCTTGTAAAACCAGCCGGTGTTTGAGCCGATATAGACCGAGTTCCCGTAGACGACGGGGCTGGCCAGGAATCCTGGTGCCGGCTGCCCGTGCAAGGTCGGCTGGCCTCCGACGAAATGCCAGTCCTGCACAAGACCGGACACGTTGGCCGGGGTGATCGCCTGCTCCGCGCCGTCATATGAGGTATGCGCCGCTCCGCCCAGGTAAGCGGGCCAGTTGCCTGCCGTCACCCCCCACGCCGGGCCCCCAGTCGCCGCGACCACAGCGATGACGGCCATCGCGGCCCACCCGATTCTTGCCTTGCCCCGCCAGCGCGCGCGCATCAACTGCCTGCCCCCCGTGCTCAGAACCTGCCACAGCGAGCCTCATTATGCGCAGCGAACCACGCGGGAACCTTATTGACGCGCCGCCGTCAGCTCATTTCGGCAGCCCCGGCTAATCGTCTGGATATCAGATGCGACATTTATCAGGCGGCAGCCTTTCTGCGCGTACCTGCGGGCGGTCGCCCCGTCGGTCGAATGCACGCCGACGGGCTTGCCTGCCTGCGCGCACGCGACCCAGATCTGCTCAAGCGCGGCGCTCAGCACCGGATCGTCAGGATCGAGCTCGCAGCCGAGTGAATAGGACAGGTCGCGCGGGCCGACGTAGATGCCGTCGACGCCGTTAATCGCCAGCGTCGAGGAAAGCTCCGTCACGGCTCGGGTCGATTCCACCATTATTATGCAAAAAGGCTCGCTCGGGGCAGTCAGCGCACCACCGCCAGACCGGTACCCGGCTGGCGGATAACGACACGCACCGGCGGCTTGCTCGGCTTGCGCGGCGGACTCGACATTCGGCACGATCACCCCTTCGCAGCCGAGGTCAAGGGCGCGCCCGATGTCAGCGGGGTGAGCGTACCTAACCCGAGCTACCGGCGCGGCGCCCGCCAGGGTGATCGCGCGAGTCAGGGCGGGCAGGTCCTTCTCGGTGGCCGCGCCGTGCTGCAGGTCGATCACGACGTAGTCAAGGCCAGCCCCGGCCATCGCAGCGGCCGCGAGCGGATCAGCGATGACGGTCCAGCCGCCGTAGACCGCCTGCTGGCCCCGCAACCTCGCCACGAGCGCTTTACTTTGCATCTTGTCAAGACTTCCACACCGCCCGTCGATCGACCGCGCCGGTACCCGCACGACCGGCGGAACCGATGGCTAACGGACCGAGCCGCTGGCGAGCCTCTGGCCTCGCGCCGAGTAAGCCGCCCAGCGGGTGACGGCGTTGCCCCGCGTAGACGTGAAGTTCACGAACCGCACGCCGTTCACTATGTCGGTCGTGAGCGTGACTTCCGTCGTGCTCAGCCGGAAGTAGCTGACGCCGGCCGAGGCCACGAGTACGCCGAAGCTCGTATCGTGCGGGCCCGCCGCAGCCTCGACCAGAGCCGCTGGCTTGCCGTCGCGTAGCCCGGCGAGGCTGGTCGGGTGGCAGGTGATGAGGTCGCCGATCCCGGTCAGGCAGGTGCCCCACGGGCCTACGTGAGCCCGCAGTGACCAGGGACGGCCGGCCGCGATCCCCGAGCCGATCTGGTACACGGCGGGCCTGGGCAGGGGCGCCTGGCCCGGCTTGAGCCAGCGCACCAGCTGGAAGGAACCGCCGCTGGCGAACGGCACGGCGTAACCGAGCAGGCGCGTCGCTGAATAGGCCTGGACCTGCGTGATCGCGGCGGCGAACGGCACCTCGATGGCGACGTACCGCATGAACCTCTTGCCGAAGACCGCCACCGGCCGCAGCGTGAGCGTCTGCCCGTTGCTGAGCTTCAGCCGCACGAACCGCACGTCGGAGTGAACGTAGCCGATGACGGCGATCGGCCGGGCGCCGATCTCGGTAGCGACCTGCAGCAACGGGAAGGATGCGATCCGATCGTAATCAGCCGGATAGACGACCCCGTGGCACACGACCTTGCTGGCCTGGAAGCAGGCGTCGATCGTTGACTCGGGATTGGGCAGCCAGCCGATGACCGACCATGGCTTGTCGTCGATGCGGCCACGAGCGACCAAGTCCCGCGGTGAGTGCGGGCCTGGCGGGCTGACGGTCACGTGATAGCGGCCAGGCGTCACTGGTGCCTGCCGGCCGAACCGGTGGGCCAGAGCCGGGGCGGACAGTGCCACCGCGACGACGAGGAGCACGGCTACGACCGCCGACACGCGCCTGCGCACCTGCACCGTCTTGCCTTGCCTGACGACCGAGTCAAGCGGCAGCGGGCCGGGGCTGAACTCGTCGAGGGCGGCAGCGAGCCGGGCGCGCAGCTGGGCTTCGCTATCGCTCATCGGGCCCCCCAATCCGCTAGCTCAGCGCTGTCCCTCAGCTTGGCGAGGGCTCGCGAGGTCTGGCTCTTGACGTTGCCGACCGAGCAGCCGAGCGCGGCCGCGGTCTGCGCCTCAGTCAGGTCGAGCCAGAACCGGCACACGACGACCTCGCGCTGCTTTGGCGGCAGCGCGGCCACCGCCGCGATCACGGTCACCCGGTCACTTTGCGCGCTGGCGGGATCCTCGGTCGTCGGCTCCGGCAGGGACGCGCCGAGATCCTCGGTCACCCTCCGCTTACGGAACCGGCTGCGGTGACTGTTCAGCAGGATCCGGTTGAGGTAGGCGTCGGGGTCATCGGCCTTGCGTACCCGTGACCAGGACGCGTAGGCGTTGGCCAGCGCCGTCTGGGCCAGGTCCTCAGCGAGGCCGCGGTCACCGGTCAGGCCGTAGCCCAGGCGGACGAGCCTGCGCCACCGACTGTGAGCGAAATCGCTGAACTCGGCCGCCGCGCCATCGTTCAATGGCCGCCTCCTTCGCGCCCCTCCATTAGGTGAGAGCGCAGGCCCTGAGCAAAGGGTTGCACGCGATCGCCACGGCCGGAACAGTCGTGCGGATTCCGGCCAGAGCGGTGGCCGGGGCGGCTGGCCCTGAGCGACAGCGCTAACCTCGTGGCGGTGATATCCCCCGCTCTCGCTACTTCCGCTGTACCGCTTTCCACGCCCGGGCTGTGGCTGACCGGGGTGGAGCGTGGTCTCCTGCTCATCGGGCTCTGCGTGGCGCTCGGCGGGATCAGCGGGCGCGGGCTGGCCAAGAACTACAAGGGCGATCATCCGGTACCGTTGCCCGAGCCCTGGGTGCTGCCTGGCTCCCTGCTCGGCATGGCCGGGGCGGCGGCGCTGATCGTCACCGCGCTGGCTGACCCGCACCTGGCCGCGGCTCTCGCGCATCCCTTGGTGCCAGGGCCGAGGGCGGCCGCCACGCTGGCGATCGCGATCGTGGAATTCGCGTGCTTCGGGCTCACCGCCTTGCTGGTCAGGGTCGGCAAGCCAGGGGCCAGCGTGCAACTGCTGCTGGTCGTCGTGCTCGCCGAATCGGTCCGGGCGCATCCTGACGGCCTGCTGCCGATCGCGGGCGCGTTGCTGACCATCTGCCATCTGCTGCCGGCCGTGATGTGGGTCGGAATGCTCGCTTACACGCTGCAGGCCGCGGTCGCGTGGCGGGGCGACCCGGCCGCGATGCGGAGCCTGATCCGGCTGTACGCGAACGCGGCGGCCTGGCTGTTCGCGATCGTGGTCATCACGGGGATCGCCTCGGCCGCGTTGCTGGTTCCGCTCGGCTCTTTCTTTACCACCGACTACGGCTGGTTCCTCATCGCCAAGTCGGCGCTGGTCGCGGGCGTGGCGGGGCTGGCGATCGCTGGGCGGAGGGCGCTGAACCGGGCGACGGGGCTTGATGCTGTCGCGGCCGGCGGCTCGGCTGAGCCGGCGCAGTTGGCTGAGGGCTCGGCTGACTTGGCTGAGGGCTCGGCTGCTAGCCCGGCGGGGACGGCGGGCTCGGCGGGGAGAGCGGGCTCGGCGGCGGGAGAGGCCGCAGCGGGAGAGGCCGCGGCGGGAGAGGCCGCGGTGCCCACTGGGCCGGCTCGGGTGACCAAGGTGGAGCTCGCCATGCTCGCGGTGGTGCTGATCCTCACCGGGATGCTCACGGTGATCACGCCGCCGGCCAAGTCGGTGTTCGGCGGCCCGCCAGCGGCTAGCGCCCACGCCGCCACTCGTCCCGGTGGATCTCGTGGGCACCAGGCTGATGTCGGTGCCGCCCGGCATAATGACGACTCGTGAAGGTGAGCGAGCATCTGGATCATTTCGGCGCCGCCGGTCGCCGGCTGGCCGCCGCTGCGGCTGCGGCCGGCCCGGACGCCCCGGTTCCGAGCTGCCCCGACTGGGTCGTGCGCGACCTGGTCAGGCACCAGGGCGGTATCCACCGCTGGGCGACCGGCTACGTCGAGGGACGGCGCACCGACCAGTGGGACGTCGACCTCGACGAGGTCGTCGGCACCTGGCCGGACGATGCGAACCTGATCGACTGGTTCACCGCCGGGCACGCGCACCTGGTCGAGGTGCTCGCGGCCACGGATCCCGGCCTGGAGTGCTGGACGTTCCTGCGCGCTCCGTCTCCGCTGGCCATGTGGTCGCGCCGGCAGGCTCACGAGACGACGGTCCACGGCGTCGACGCCGAGCTCGCGGCCGGGCTGACCCCGGCCTCGGTGCCGCCCGAGTTCGCGGCCGACGGCGTGGACGAGCTGCTCTGCTGCTTCATCACCAGGCCGTTCAGCCGGCTGAAGGCGAGCCAGGCGAGACGGCTGCGGGTCACCTGCACCGACGCCGATGGCGACTGGCTGGTCACCATCGGGCCGGACGGGCCGCCCGTCACGGTCGTCGCCGACGACGCCGCTGGCACCGAGGCCGCCGACTGCCTAGTCTCCGGGCGGGCCGAGGATCTCTACCTGGTGCTGTGGAACCGGAGATCCCCCGAGGTGCTAACTATCGAAGGTGACGCCGAGGTACTCGACCTCTTCACCGACAAGGTCCGCGTCCGCTGGGCCTAAGGCCAGGCTGCTCGCGCCGCCCCGAGCCCCGTCGCTGAGCCCGGCGGCAGGCTCCCCACGCGATCGTCCCACTCCCTGCCCCACACCCGCTGAGCCCCAGCGCCAGTCTCCCGCTCCGCCCCACACCCCGCCTCGCGCCCCGTCGCGCTTCCCAGCCTCTGCAGTCCCATAGAAGCGGCAATCGTTTGCAAGTACAATCCGCCCGCCTCACGCTCGGTCGCGCTTTCTCGCTCTGCAACTCCCATGGAAGCGGCAATCGTTTGCAAATACAAGCCAGAGGAGTCGGTCCCAGATCGGGTCGCGTTCTCGTGCTGACCGGGGAGACTTCTCGTCGTCTGCGGGGAGCGTTCTCTTTCCGGGGACGGTCACCCCCGCTATATGACAAAAACGCACCCCGGAACTAGAACGCACCCCGGAAACGCCGAAAACGCTCCCCGACGACCCCCGGCGTCCGGACTTTCGCCAGGATCCACTTGCTGGAGACACTTCAGGATCTTTCCTGTCACCTAAGCAGAACCCGTCTCCGGCGCATCCGCCGGGCCTCGGGCTAGGCTCGGCGCATGCCGATGACAGCACAGATCATGCCCGAGCTTTCGGTCCGGGACGGCCAGGCGGCCCTGCGGTTCTATCAGGCCGCCTTTGACGCGGTCATCGCCTATCAGGTCGGCGGCACCCCGGACAACGAGAGCGTCGTCGCCCAACTGGCGATCGGGTCGGCCGCCTTCTGGGTCGCCGACGAGTCGCCCGAACACGAGAACGTCAGCCCGGACTCTGTCGGCGGGGCGACGACGAAGATCCTGCTGATCGTGGACGACCCGCAGGCCGTGATCGATCAGGCCGTGGCGGCCGGCGCCCGCGAGGTGTACCCCGCGGCCGAGGAGCACGGCTGGCTGCTTGGCCGGATCGCCGACCCTTTCGGGCATCACTGGGAGATCGGCAAGCCCCTGCACCCGTGGCCACAGGTCGCCACGGCCTAGCCGACTGCCGTTAGCTGTCCTCCGGTGTAGCGACCCAGAGGCAGAACGGGTGGCCGGCGGGATCGAGGTAGACCCGCACGTCGTCCTGCGGCTGGAACTCGGCGAGCGTCGCCCCGGCGGTGATCGCGTGCTGACCGCCGGTATCGAGGTCGTCGACCTCGATGTCCAGGTGCGCCATCATCTGCTGGTCGCCTGGACCAGCAGGCCAGACCGGCGGGACATGCTCATCCTCGGTCTGGAACGCTAGCCCGGCCCCGCCGCCGGGCGGGCGGAGGGTCACCCAGTCCGGCTCGTCGGCCCCTTTGGGCCAGCCGAGCAGGCGCTGGTAGAAGTCCGCGAGCACCTGGGCATCGGGCGCGCCGAGCACGGTACTCGTGAGCGTCATCGTCGGGCGTTCCATCGTTCAGATTCACCGCCTCGTCACATAACTCACCGCCGGAACCATCCGTAACCAGGCTCGTCGCGCCGAAGCGGGCCGGTCAGACTCGCCGACCTCGCAGGAACGACGTGCTGATCAGCGCGAGCACGCTCCCAGCGATCGTGAGTTCCGCGCCGAGCCGCAGGTTGGAGAAGGTCACATCGCTCGAACTGTAGTGTGACGAGTACAGCCCAAGCCAGAGCCCGGCCGCCACGAGCGCGATCAGCGAGAACAAGCCCGCCGGAACGCGCCAGCCGAAGAGCCCGCCGATCACGACCAGGACGCCCGCGACCACCAGCACGATCGCAAATGATTTCACGAACGAGCCGGTGTGCTGGTAGGACCAGTGCAGTAGGCCATCGAGCGACGTGTGGTTGACCCCCGTCGCCGGCCGCCCGTGCAGAGAGGCTATCCAGGTGAGCTCGGAACCCACCGCGATCGCGATTCCGCAAAGTGCAATAAAGAGCCCGACAAGTACGCGATGCCGCCTTCTCATGGCTTTGATGCTAGCTCGTAGGTAATCGTCAGGGAATAGTCGTCGAATAGGGGAGCTCGCGCGTGGCCGTGACCAGCGAGGATGGCTACGACGAAAATGCCGTGCGGCGGCTGTACGACGGCATGGCGGCGGACTACGCCGTCCGTTTCGGGTCCGAGCTCGCCGACGCCGATCCCGACGATCCTGACCTGGACTTCCTGAGTGCCGCCGCCGACGGCTTCCCTGACGGCCCGGTCGTCGACCTGGGCTGCGGGCCCGGGCAGGTCAGCCGCTACCTGGTGGCGCGGGGCCGCACGATGATCGGCATCGACTTCGCTCATGGCATGCTGGCGGCGGCCGCGCAAGGCGTCCCGCAGGCCAGCCTGATCGCCGCTGACCTGCTCGCGCTGCCGCTGCGCCCCGGCACCTGCGCGGCCGCTGTCGCCTCCTACTCCCTGCACCACCTGCCGAAGGCACGACTTGGACTCGCGCTCGCCGGCCTGCGGCGAGTACTGGTACCTGGTGGCCTGCTGGTCGTCATCACGCACGGCGGCGGCAGTGCGGAACTGCTGGACCGGCCAACCGGACCGGTCCTGCTGAGCACCTACTCGGTGACTGAGCTGACCGACCGGCTGAGATCGGCCGGGCTGAATCCGGAGCTGACCAGGACGAGGCCGCCCCGCCCCGGCGAGTACCCGGCGGAGAAGATCAGGATCACCGCGCGGAAATCGGCCGGGACCGGCGCGGCCGCAGATCCGGCCGGCTCAGCTACCGCCTGCTCTGGGATCTCGGCTAGGTCTAGCCGGGCACGCCCACGGACTAACCCAAAGGGGCCCAGGCGGCACTATCAGATGTGGAGCCGCGCGAATCCGAGCCGCCGCGACCGGTCCTGACCGTGTCCGCGAGGGACGACGCTGACCTCGTTCAGGCCGCGCTTGACGGCGACAAGGAGTCGCTCGGGATCCTGATCCAGCGGCACTGGCCAACGGCCATCTTCCTGGCCGCGAAGGTACTCGGCTCGCCCGAGCTGGCCAGGGACGCGGCCCAGGAGGCCGCCATCGCGGTCCTGATCGGGCTCAGCCGGCTGAGGTCACCGGACCGGTTCGGTGCCTGGTTCTGCGGCATCACGCTCAACGTGTCCAGGCGGTGGCTACGCCAGTTCGGCCGGGAAGTGCCTGGCGTCGCCCCCGAGCAGGCCAGCGACCTCCCCAGCCCGGCCGAGGCCGCGGAAGTGGCCGAGATCGCGGCTCGGGTACGCGGCGCGATCGACTCAC
Organism: Streptosporangiaceae bacterium; assembly: GCA_035511035.1. GTDB lineage: Bacteria > Actinomycetota > Actinomycetes > Streptosporangiales > Streptosporangiaceae > Chersky-822. Next base: position 58,143 of record DATKFV010000012.1, on the reverse strand, counting down.
TCGCCGACGGGCAGGCAGCGGCGGTGCGCCTGTTCTACCTGCAGGGCCTGAGCCACCGCGAGGTGGCGGCGGAACTGCGCATCTCACCGGGAGCAGTCAAGGCCCGGCTGCACCAGGCGCGCGCAGCGCTGGCCGCCAAGCTCGCGCCCGCGATGAACCCGACCGAAGGAGACACCATGACCACAGCCGAGCCAGCCAGCCAGGCCACCTGGCTGGACGCGACCGTCACCGAGATCAGGCTGGCGCCGGGCCAGGACGAGACCGGGCACCACATCATGGTCCTGTCCGCCGCGGACGGCGGCCGCACGCTGCCGATCTGGATTGGCGCCGCCGAGGCCACCGCCCTCGCCCTGACCCTGGAGTCGGCCGAGATGCCCAGGCCGTTCACCTACCAGCTGGCCACCGACCTGGTCGCCGCGAGCGGCGCCAGGATCGAGGAAGTGCGCATCACCCGGCTGGCGGCGCCGGTGTTCTACGCCACCGTGCTGGTCAGCGGGGCCGCTGGCAGCCGTGAGGTCGACGCGAGGCCCAGCGACGCCGTGAACCTGGCGCTGGTCACCGGAGCCCCGATCCGGGTGGAGCAAGCCTTGTTCGATGTGGTGCCGCCTCGGGATCTCGACCTCGCGAGCCTGCCGGTCGTCACCGCCGACATCGCGGCCAGGGAGGCAGCCAGGCTCCAGGAGGCACTGGAGCTAACGGAGGAGACTGAGCGCTAGCCGACCTCGTCGGCGGCCACGCTACCGCCGCTGCGCCAGTACTCGCCGTGATCACGGTCAAGGAAGCCCTCGTCGATCAGGTACCGGCGCAGGGCCACGTAGTCGTCGAAGACGGCCCGCAGTATCCCGTTGACGTCCTGCTCGGGGTAGTGAACGCCGATCTCGAACCGGCGGGCCACGAAGTCGAGCAGAACCAGGCGCTTGGATCGCCTAGCCGGCATGGTCGTGATCCGCCCGTCCCGCATGAACGCGCGGAGCACTGCCTCCTCCGTCGTGTCTTCCGATGTGCTCAACGCCGTTCACTCCCTGATCCGAACCGTCCGCGAGGATGTCCCGGCTCACCGATGGCTCGGAGACGATCGGGCCGAGCAGCAGGTTCTTGTCCCAGACCAGCACCAGGTAGTGCACGACCCGGTAGACGTGGGCCGGACGTCCGTAGATAGCGCGCAGGCTGGCCAGCGAGAGACATCCTTTGCAGTACCTGAATATCACGAACCTGGCGTCGTGCAGGCGGGGGCTGTACCAGGAGCCGACCGCGTTCCAGTGGGTGAGCACCAGGTGCCTGCCCGCCGTCCTGATCGGCCTGACCTGGACCTCGCCGTCGCTGTCCACGGTGACGCTGCTCGCCTCCCAGTACGAGGCGAGGCCGTACCGCAGGTGGTGCTCGGTCAGCCAGGTCGCGACCCGCTGGTCGGGGCTGAACGGCGGTGGCCTGGTCGCGTCGTAGACCAGGAACAGGCAGTAGCAGGCCAGCACGCCCGCGAGCACGGGAAGCAGCCTCGCTTCGCTCAGCCGGCCGGGCAGCAGCCTGCCGGCCAGCACGGACCCAAGCGGCAGCAGCGCGACCGCCTCCCACGCGCCGAGCCTGAACCCAAAGCAGAAGGCGACCAGCACTACGACGAAGGAGGCCGTCACGACCTGGAGCATCAGGTCGTCCTCCCGCCAGAAGCCGCGCGCCGCGATCACCACGGCAAGGGCCACCAGGCCTACTCCGGCCAGGTGCACGAGCGGCACGATCGCGCGGGCCAGGGAGAGGCCGAAGAAGTCAGCGCCGAAGAGCACCAGGATGTGCTCGACCCTGACCCACATGTTCGAGTCAAGCCCGGAAGCTCGCGCGAATCCGGCTTCCGGCGTCCGCACCGCGAAGCCGCCGGCCTGCCTGATCACGCGCAGGGTCATCGTCGCCACGGCGATCGAGGCGATCGCGCCGATCCCGAGCGAGATCTCGTACCACTGCCGGGCAAGTGGACCACTCCGCCGGTACACCCGGATCGCGCAGACGCCGGCGAGCGGGAAGGCGGCCTCGTACAGCGCCATCGTGTCGGCGACCTGCACCACGGCCAGCAGGCCAGCGACCGCGACCGGCACCCACCAGCGCGGCTTAGCCCGCTCAAGCAGCAGCCAGGTGGCGAGCAGCGGTACCTGGGTGCCGGTGTGGTCTGGGTAGGCGAGCACCACGAACGTCGTATTGAGGGAGCCAAGCGCCGGCGCCAGCATGATCCCGCAGGCGATAAGCACCCGGATCAAGCCTTCCCTACCGGTCGCCGTCCCTTTCGCCAGCAGCCCGGCAAGTAGCACGAGGATCGTGTAAGTAAGCGCCGCCGCGATGTGGACCACGGCAGGAGAAAGGCCGCGCGCCAACTCGATGAGCATGTACTCCGGCAGTTCAGTGGTATAGAACGACACGTCGGAAAGCGACCAGCCGCTCAGCAGCAGATTGCCGTGCAGCATCGCCCACGCCTGCAGGGCCTGAGAGGCACCGTCGGACATCGTGGGCATGGTGCGGGCCTGGCCAAGATAGCTGAAGAACAGGGCAATTCCTGCTGCTACCAGCGCCGCTCTGGTCATCCACGCGGTGCGCGCCCGCCGGACGCTCCGACCTTTGCTATGCCGGGCCGCGCTCGGCGCCGTCCGCGGCTCGCGAGCGTCGGGCAGGTCAAGGGCAGTCATGCGCTCACACCAGGAATGGCCGGGTCACTCACGCCCTGGCGCCCGAGAGGAATTCGCTAGCCAAGAGAACATGGCGACGAGGCTAACCCAGGCATTAATGCTCCCGGCAGCGAATAACCCTATTCAGGGTTCTCAGGAGCTGGAATTAAGCGCTGAACTCACGAATAGATTAATAATCACGCTTGGACTTCATCGCACATTAAGCGCGAGACCTCCGCTGATGGGCCACCTGGCCGGACGGCCAGTCCGAGCGCTCCCTGGGCGGCGGCGGCTCCCCGATGAGACGGACCATCGAAGACCTACCTAACTGTGAACTCTCAGGAGAGTTGCGCACTGTGCTGCGTACGCTAAGAGCAGCAACCTGAGGAGGACCGGCATGTCATCCGTTCGGCTGGCGATGCGGCTAGGCGCGACCGCGCTCGCCGGTATCGCGCTGATGGTCCCCGGCGCCACGCTGGCGAGCGCGAGGGCACCTGGCAGGACGACCGCTGGTTCTCTCATCGGCGCAAGCGTGAGCGCGGCCGCGCACAAGGGCATCGTCCCGCCCAAGAAGCCCGCTAAGAGCCTGCAGCCGAGCCCGTTCTTCCCTCGGTCATCGTCTTGCGCCAAGGGCAAGGACGGGTCGAAGTGCAACGCGCTCGTGCTGAAGGCCATCGCGCACGCCCGCAAGGTACTGGAGAAGCTCGGCGGCATGTCGTTCTCGCTATCGGCCTTCGAGAAGCTCACGCCGATCGAGCAGCTGTTCGCGACCGTGAACCTGGAGCGCACCGAGCGCGGCCTGCCCCCAGCCGCCGTGCTCACCCGCTCACTGGACAAGATCGCGCAGCGGGGCGCCGAAATCGACCAGGATCCGAACCTCCAGGATGTGCCGAATCCGCTCCCCGGCGGCGGCCATCTCTCCGGCCTCGGCGGCAACTGGGCCGGCGGCTGGGGCAACGCGCTCGGGGCTGACTACGGCTGGATGTACGACGACGGCATCGGCAGCGACAACGGCGACTGCAGCCGGTCACACAAGTCCGGCTGCTGGGGACACAGGGACAACATACTCGGCACCTTCGACAGCAAGGCCGACTGCCGTGGCGGGCGCCATGAGCTCGCCATGGGCGCCGGCCACGTGACCAAGGGCAAGAAGTACGGCGACAGCGAGGCCGAGCTGTTCGCCGGCGTGTGCGGCCCGACGCCGACTGACGTGGTGATCTCCTGGACCAGGGTCAAGCACCTGCTGCACGTCAAGTAATCGACCCAGCCGGCCTGAAGGTCAGCCCCCGCTCATCAGCCGCTCGGCGTCAGCGACCAGCGCCACCACGTCCCGGCCGAAATGCACGTCGCACCTGTGCTCGCGCCGGCCAGAGCTAACGTTGCCGGCCAGTTCGGCGAGCGCGACCCGCAGCGGCGTCACGGCGTCCCCGCCCTCGCGCGGCGCCGCCGATCGCCCGGTCGCGCCCCACAGGAACACCTCAAGGTACTCCGCGGCCGGCGGAGCGCTCAGCGTCACGGTGAGGGCGCTGCTCGCCCCGCCGAGATGGCGCAGCACCAAGTGGCTCACGTCGGCGGGCCCTCGGCTCGCGGCGGCCACCTCGGCCGGCCCGAGGCTGGTCAGCAGCAACGCGATGAGGTGGGGAGCCAGGTCCCACAGGCCGCCCTTCTGGCGCCGCCACGGCGTGTTGAAGGGATTGCCGGGCTGCAGGGCCGTCCCCAGCCAGACCGCCGTACCGCCGAGCCAGCCGCCCCGCGCGGCCGCGTCGGCCAGCCAGGCTCGCAGGTCGGGCTGGAACAGCGCGGTGAAGAAGACCACGGTGGCGACGCCGGCGTCGTCCACGGCCCGAGCCAGCGCGTTGGCATCGGCGACGGAGGCCGCGATCGGCTTCTCCAGCAGCAGGTGCTTGCCTGCCCTGGCGGCTCGCTGGGCGAGGGCGGCCTGCACCTGCGGCGGCACGGCGAACGCGACCGCGTCGACCGCCGCGATGAACTCGTCGAAGTCCTGATAAGCGGTCGCGCCGTGGCTGCCGGCTAGCTTGCCCGCGGCCGCCTGGTCGCGCCCCCAGACCGCGGCGAACTCGACCCCTTCGGTGGAGGCGAGCGCGGCCGCGTGCGCGATCCGCGCCCAGTAACCGGTCCCGGCCAGGCCGAACCTCAATGGCCGCATGACTCTCCGTTCTTCACCAGGTGCCTACGCTAGCGCCGGACGAGCCGCATCGGCAGGCCCTGAGCGGGCCTGAGCGTGATCCCGGCAACAGGCTCAGGCATGCCACCCGCAGTGAGGTCAAGCCGGTAGTTCTGGGTGATGGCAGCGAGCACGAGCGCCATCTCAAGCTCAGCGAACGACTGACCGATGCACGCCCTGCGGCCTCCACCAAAAGGCAGGTAAGCAAAATTGGCGTGGTCAGGGGCAGTCAGCCGGGGCACAGCCGCCTGGCCGGCGGGTTCAGCCGAATGGAACCTGGCTGGGTCGAAGCCAACCGGGTCCGGCCAGAACTCAGGATGACGGTGGATGAGATACGGCGGTACGGTGACCACGCTCCCAGCCGGGATGTCGATGCCGGCGATGCGGTCAGCGCTGACCGCGTTCCGCTCGATGGTCCACGCCGGCGGGTAGAGCCGCAGCGCCTCCCTGATGACCGCCGTCGTCCACGGCAGCCTGGCCACGTCGGCCGCCTCGGGCTCACGGCCGTCGAGCCCGTCGTCGATCTCGGCTTCCAGCCTGCGCCTGGCCTCCGGATAGGCGGACAGCAGCGCGAGCGTCCAGGACAGCCCGTTCGACGACGTCTCGTGCCCGGCCAGCAGGAACGTGGTGGCCTCGGCCGCGATCTCCTCGTCGGTCAGTTCCTGGCCGGCCTCGGCCCCGGCGCTCAGCAGCACGTCAAGCAGGTCGCGACGGCCGGTCTCGCCTGAATTCACGCCCCGCTCCCGGCGGGCGGCGACGAGCGCGGCGACGAAGCCGTAGATGCCACCCGGCGTCCCGCTGAGCCTTACCGCCGCCGACTTCAGCAAGCGTTCCGAGTGCGGGCCCCACGGCAGCCGCAGCAACCCGGCGACCAGCCCGAGTCGCTGGCCAGCCGCGATCGTCTTGCCCATGCCGGCGGCGTCACCGGCCAGGTCCGCGCCGAACAGCGCGCTGCCGATGATGTCGAGCGTGAGCCCGCTCAGCTGGGCTGCGACCTTGAGCTCGGCATCCGCAGGCAAGTCCGCCCAGCCGGCGAGCAGGCGGCCGCTGGCCTGGGTCATCGCGGGCCCGAACATCAGCACGTCGCGGCGCGAGAAGACCGGCTGGATAAGCCGGCGATGCCGCCGCCAGTCCTGCCCTTCGCTCGTGAGCAGCCCGTCGCCGATGAGCGCGCGGAGGCCTTTGTAGCTGGCGGACTTGACGTAGTTGTCCTGGTGCGTGGCGAGCACATGCTCGGCGTGCTCGGGCCTGCTCAGCAGGAACCGGTCGGGGAACGGGCCCATGGCCACCCGCACCGCGTCGCCGTAGGTGTCCCTGAGCCTGGCGTAGCCTTCGAGCGGATGAGCCATCGTGTAGGCCAGCACCGCTGCCGAGGACCGGCCACGCGGGCCTCGGACCGTCGCGGGCCAGTTGGCGGAGCCTGCCGCTGCCGTCAGCCCAGGCGATCGAGCGGTCATATTTGCTTATCGTAAATTTCATGCTTAGCCGAGCTGGCGGCGACCCCCGCCTTTATCGGCAAGACGATTCCTGCGATTGCGTTATCGTGCGATTGTGAACATTTCTGAGGTCAGTTTCGACTCTGGTGGCCAGCGCTGCGCGGCGACCCTGTACCGGCCAGCTAGCGCCGCTGGCCCGCTGGCTTGCGTGGTCATGGGCCATGGCGTCACGCTCACCCGCCGGGACGGCATTCCCGACTACGCGACCCGACTGGCCGAATCAGGCTTCGCCGTGCTCGCCTTTGACTACCGGCACTTTGGCGACAGCGAGGGGCAGCCCAGGCACTGGGTCTCGATCCGCCGCCAGCTCGAGGACTGGCGGGCCGCCGTCGCCTTCGCCCGCCAGCTCGACGGCGTCGAGCCTAGCCGGGTCGCCCTCTGGGGCATGTCACTTGGCGGCGCCCACGCACTCACCACGGCAGCCAACGACGCGAGCGTAGCGGCGGTGATCGCGCTCGCGCCGCTGACCGATGGCCTGGCTTTCATGCTCATGCCAACGCCGCCGGCGACCATCGCGCGCATCATGCTCCGCGCCACCCGCGAGGCGATCAGCCGGCGGCCGTGCCCGATGCCCATCGCCGGCGCGCCCGGTGAGTTCGCGGCGCTGGATGCTCCTGAGGCGTTGTCCGGCTTCGAGCGGCTGACGGCCGGGGGTGACTGGAGCAACCAGTTCAACCCGTCGCAGCTATTCCTGACCGGTTTCTACCGGCCCGTGCGGCGCGCCGCCAGCATCACCATGCCCGCGCTGCTGCAACTCGCCGAGCACGATGCCGTGGTCCCGCTGCCCGCCATCGAGAAGACCGCCGCCCGGGCGCCCAAGGCCGAGCTGCTGCGCTATCCGACCGACCATTTCGGCTGCTTCTGGCCCGAGCACCTCGACCAGGTCGCCGCCGACCAGCTCCGTTTCCTCGAACGTCACCTCGGTTCGTAATCTCTGCGTCGGCGCGGCTGCCCGGCGATGCGGATCTTCGCGTGGCCATTCCTAGCGCACCGGAATCCGGGCGGTAACGACGAACTGCTGGGTGTCGGGTATGTGGCCCACGGCGCCGGTGCGCAGCCACCGGATGGGCGCGGTCGCCGACCAGGTCGGCACCACTTCGAGGCTGATGGTGCGCGCGGTGACGAACAGGTAGCGATCATCAGGTGACCACTCGAAGGAACCGTAGCTCGCGACGGTCACCGCCCGGTTCAGCACGACCCGTCCAGTGCGCAAGTCGAGAACCTCGACCCGCCCCGGTGCCGGAAAGGCCGGCACCGCTGGCCCGGGCGGCGAGAGCTCGAAATCCGAGCCGAAGCTCGCGAGCACCGGGGTCGTGACCTCCATCCAGGCCAGGTACTGACCCTGCGGTGCCAGCACGGGGAACCGCCAGACGTGCTCCCCGGGCGCGATCGGCAGGGTGACCGAGCGGGTGGCCCCGGTGCGAAGGTCGGTGAGCTCCGCCACGCCCTGCTCGAGCTGGCCTTTTACCCGGCCTTGCCGCTGCCAGGCGAGGTACTTGGTCGAGGCGCCGAGTATCCAGGCGGAGTCGATCCGATAGCTGCGGATCACGTTGCCCCGGCTGGGGCTCCAGAGCTGGACCGGATCCTCCGGCTGGACCTGGAAGCCGATTGGACCGGAGGCCCAGGTCTGGACGGTGGGGAACGTCACGGCGTTGGGGGTCTTCGTCGGCACGAACAAGAACCCGCCGGGAACGGCGGCGATCATCCAGCGGTCGCACGCCGCCGGCAACGGGCCCGCCAGTCGCCGGCCGGACGCGGAAACCTCGGTCATGGTGCAGTGACGCGGCTTGGCGTCCGATCGCCGGACCCGGCCGAAATGGGCGCCCCGAAGCCAGAACCGTCCCGGCTGACTGGCCGCGTAGACGTTGATCGCGGGCCCGAGCGGCACGTAGGCACCACCGGGCCTGAACGCGTAGGCCTCGCCCTCGGTTCGCCGGTGATGGGCCGCAGGCGCGGCGATGCCGGTAACGGCGGCGACGTAGCCGCCGCTACTCGCCCATGGATACGAGGCCCCGCCGCCTTCTGGTGGTGCGGGAACCTGCCGGACGAAGGAGGCGGCACCGCTCATGACATCGAGGGTCGTCGGGGAGGACACCCCGGAGCGGCCCCCGCCGGGCGCCACAAGTATCCAGTTATTGGCCGGAAGCGACTTGCTGGCCTCGAGCGGCCGGACGGTCCGACGACCGTGGCCAGCCGCGCCGCTCAGGTGAGCCGGCGTGCAACCGCAGGCGGCGACGACGGCAGCGGCAAGGACGACCTGCCATCGAGCCGAACTCGCCACGCCGCACCACCTCGGCTGAACTGAACGCGCCTAGCCAGGAGGCCAGGTGCTCGCTGTCAGCGGATCATCCTCCGGGGTGCCAGCCGGGCGCCTAGGCGAGCGGACCGGCGCTTGCCGTCCAATCTCCCGGCAGATCGGCATGATCATGGCATCAAAGGCGGCTTGGCTGTACTTCTGCCGGATCAGGCGCAGCACGCCTTTCCCGCTCGCCTCGCCAATAAGGTCACTCAAGACCCGGTAGTCGACTCCGCCATCAAAGGCCAGCTGGTCGTACGCCGCCTGCGCGATCGACGCGACGACCGGGTAGCCCGCTGACTCAGTCAGGAGCATGAGCGTCGCGTCCTTGAGCTCCATGCCGTGGATTCTAAGCCCGCACACCAACTTCCGCGATCACGACGCCGACCATGATCACGGTGACTGACACCCTGGAATCCGCATACCCGTTTCCGTCATCCGCGCCCGCCCCCAGCCCCAGCCACCGCCCCAACCACCGCGCCAGCCCCAGTCACCGCCACCCGTGATCACGCACGTGCTCGCTGTCGCCCCGGCCGACGCTCGCGATCTCGATCACGGAACCCAGCATGCGGATTCCAGGGTGCGATGTCCCGTGATCATGGAGTGCACCAAGATCACGGAATCCTGCCTGCGGCGAGCGCAGGGTCGCGAGGCAACTGCGCCAGCCCTCCCACCCGCCGCCCCGCAAGAACCACACCCACGCTCTTCCATGATCATGAAAATACGATGATCACGGCGATCTGCCCGGTCAATCGCGCACTCATCTTCCCTGATCAAGAACCCACTCATGATCACGGAAACTGCTCGGCGGCGGGGCGGCGGCGCCGCCACGACCAAGGAAACCCGGCCGGCCCAGCAGCCCTTCGAATCCTCCGCGAACAGCGCCGACCCAAGATCACGGAAACTGCTCGGCCGCGGGGCGGCGGCGGCGCCACGACCAAGGAAACCCGGCCGACCCCAGCAGCCCCTCGAATCCTCCGCGAACAGCGCCCATTCATGATCACGGGAACTTGGCTGCGGGTGTCGACGCCCGCGGTTCGCGGATCAGGGACTGGCTGGGCGCTGGACAGTCGCGTCGTCGGGCTGGCTGGCGCCGGAGGCCGCGTCGTCCACGGTCGGCAGGTTCTTCTGCACGCCGCGCTGCAGGCCAAGGAACCCGACGATCGCGGCCACGGCCATGACCGCCGCCATGATGTAGAGCACCGTCTGGGTCGCGTAGGCGAAGTCCAGCCTGAAGAAGTGCGGGATCGACCCGACGCTGCCGTTGCCGGCGGAGCCACCACCGGTGGCCTGGGAGAGCTTGGCCGCCTGGGCGTGCGCTTTCGCGCTTGGCAGGCCGAGCGCCATCAGCGACGTCGTCAGGTGGCTGCGCATCACGGTGACCAGGATGGTGCCGAGGATGGCGATCCCCATGCTGGCCGCGTAGTTCCTGACCGTCTGGGTGATCCCGGTCGCCTCGCCGTAGGACAGGCGGCTCGCCCGGTTGACGGCGTCGGTACTGGACGGGCCCAGCATGAAGCCCATGCCTGCCCCGGCCAGGATGATGTACCACTGCTGGGCGCTGAAGCTCAGGCTTGTGACCTGGCCGGCCCACAGCCCGAAGCCAACCGCGGCCAGCGCGCAGCCGAGCACGACCGGCCGCTTGGCCCCGGCCCGGTCAAGCATCCGGCCGCCAATCTGGGCGGCGATCACGAACCCGATGAAGAAGTAGAGCAAGATGATGCCCGCTTGCGAGGACGACTTGCCCAGCGAGATCTGGGCGTACTCGCTGCCGAAGAAGAACACGGGGATGAAGACCACGTTCGAGACGCCGAGCACGATGTTCTCGATCAGGAACGGCCGGATCCTGAAGATGCTCACCTTCATCAGCGGGGACTCGGTGCGCCGCTCGACGTAGTAGAACACCACCAGGAGAGCGAGCCCGGCCGCGATGCAGATCGCGATCCCCGGGTTATGCCAGCCCCAGATCGTGGACTGCTGGAAGCCGAACACGCTCAGCGCGATCCCGGCCGCGATCAGCCCCAGGCCCCGGTAGTCCATCTTGGCCGGCCGGTGCTCGGTCACCGGCTTGGAGATGAGGATCAGGGCGAGCGCGATGAGCGCGACCGGGATGTTCACCCAGAAGATGGCCCGCCAGGTCCACTGGGTGAGAAATCCCCCCAGCACCGGGCCGACCGCGGTCAGCCCGCCCGCGATGCCGAAGAACAGCGCCAGCGCCCGGCCCCGCTCGTGCAGCGCGAACGTCTGCACGACGATCGCCAGCGCGGCCGGGAACATGATCGCTCCGCCCGCGCCCTGGACGACCCTGAAGAACACGATCCACGCCTCGGCCAGGCTGCCCTTGGGCGTGAGCCCGCACATCGCGGACGCGGCCGCGAACACGATGACGCCGAGCGTGACCATCTTGCGGTGCCCGACCGTGTCGGCCAGCCGGCCGCCGAAGGCGAACAGGGCCGCCAGCGAGAGCAGGTAGGCGTTGACCGCCCACTGCACCCCGGTCGTCGACAGGCCCAGTTCCTTCTGGATCTCAGGCACGGCGATCGACACGATCGTCTGGTCGATGAAGGTCATCGACACAGCGAAGATCATCGCCGCCAGCACCAGGCTGCGCGAGCGCCCGCCGACAGCACCGGTTGCCGTCATCTATCCCCCAAGGTCCGTGCCAGCGAACCGTCCGTCGACGCGGCCGGCCCCGCCGTTTCCATCCGACGGCGAACGTCGTGCTCCTTGCGATCTTCCCAGGAGTGTTACCGATCCTCAAGGCGAGCAATCGTCAGGCGCGATCGCGGCCGGTCAGCGCTAATAAAGGCTCGCGGTGGCCTCGGTCGCTCTGCTTAACTACGGAACACCAGCAGCAAATAATTCGCTCAGGGAGGCTCGATGCGCCAGGCGTTCATGTCCATCCAGATGGCCTTGCGGACCAATTCGGAGGGTATGGCGCGTGTCGCGGAGAACGCTCAACTTGGGGATTTTGGCGCATGTAGACGCCGGTAAAACCACACTCACGGAACGACTGCTGTACGCGGCCGGCGTCATCGCCGAGCCCGGCAGCGTCGATGCTGGCACCACCCAGACCGACTCGCTGGCGCTTGAGCGCCAGCGCGGCATCACGATCAAGTCGGCCGTGGCGGCTTTCGGGCTCGGCGGCATCAGCGTCAACCTGATCGACACTCCCGGTCACCCTGACTTCATCGCCGAGGTGGAGCGGGTGCTGAGCGTGCTCGACGGGGCGGTGCTCGTGATCTCGGCGGTCGAGGGCGTCCAGCCGCAGACCAGGATCCTGTTCAGGACGCTCCAGCGGCTGCGGCTCCCGACCCTGCTGTTCGTCAACAAGATCGACCGCGCCGGCGCCGATCCCGGCCGAGTGCTCGCGATGATCGTCGACCGGCTCTCGCCCGCGATCATCGCGATGGGAGCCGCCCGAGACCTCGGCTCGGCCCGAGCGGAGTTCGTGGCCTCGGGCGAGACCGACGACGGATTCGCGGGCAGGCTGGCCGAGTCGCTGGCCGACCGGGATGACGGCGTGCTGTCGGCGTACCTCGCCGATGACGCGGGGCTGCCTTACCAGCGGTTGCGGGCCGAACTCGCGGCTCAGGCGACGCGGGCGCTGCTGTATCCGGTGTTCTTCGGCTCGGCGATCACCGGGGCGGGGGTGGCGGCGCTGATGGCCGGGATCGCCGAACTGCTGCCGGCCGCGGCTGGCGACGCGGAAGGCCCGGTCTCGGGCCGCATCTTCAAGATCGAGCGCGGCGGCAGCGGCGAGAAGATCGCCTACGTGCGGCTGTTCTCAGGCACCGTGCGCACGCGGGACCGGCTGAGGCTCGGCTCTGACGCCGAGGCCAAGGTCACGGCGGTCGCCGTCTTCGATCGCGGGCCGGCCTCGCCCCGGCCGGCCGTGAGCGCGGGCGAGATCGCCAAGATCTGGGGACTGGCGCAGGCCCAGATCGGGGACCGGGTCGGGAACCTGGACCTCGACGCCGCCCGGCCCGAGTTCCCCCCGCCCACGCTGGAGTCCGTGGTCGTGGCCAGCGACCCGGCCGAAGGGGCGCGGCTGCGGGTAGCGCTCGGCCAGATCGCCGAGCAGGATCCGCTCATCAACGTGCGCCAGGATGACGAGCGCAAGGAGATCTACGTCTCGCTCTACGGCGAGGTCCAGAAGGAGGTCATCCAGGCCACGCTGGCCAGCGACTACGGGGTCGAGGTCACGTTCCGCGAGACGACGATGATCTGCGTCGAGCGCCTCGCCGGGACCGCCAGCGCGCTTGAGGTCCTTCAGTCGGACGAGCATCCGTACTCGGCGACGATCGGGCTTCGGATCGAGCCAGGGCGGCCAGGCTCGGGAGTGGCGTTCCGGCTGGACTTCGACCCCCGGCGGATCCCCATCTACATCTACAAGACGGCCGGGAGCTTCACCGAGGCCATGGCGCAGTACGTAAGAGACACCCTGGCGCAGGGCCTGTCCGGCTGGGAAGTCACCGATTGCGGGGTGGTCATGAACGAGTGCGACTACTACATCGGGGACGGGCCCCACAAGCAGGTTCTGCCCACGCCAAGGACGACGGCCGCCGACTTCCGCAAGCTGACGCCGCTGGTGCTCATGGCAGCCGTCCGGCAGGCAGGCACCGTGGTGTGCGAGCCGATGGCGCGCGTGCACCTGGAGCTCCCGCCCGCGCGGCTGGGAGCCGTGCTCTCGGCCCTGGCCAGGATCGGAGCGAGCATGGAGCTGCCAGCATCGATCGCCGGGCAGTCGGTCATCGAAGCGCTCCTGCCGTCCGCGCAGGTCCACCTGGTGCAGCAGCAACTGCCCGGGCTGACCGGGGGTGAAGGCGTCCTCGAGTCCAGCTTCGGCGGTTATGAACCAGTACGAGGCATCGGACCGGTCCGTTCGGCGAGCCCGGCGAGCCCGGCGGCGCGACGGTGAGCGCGCCGATCCCGGTCCTGTGGATCACCGGCCCGGCCGGCGTCGGCAAGTCGACGGTGTCCTGGCAGCTCTTCACCGAGCTCGCGGCAGCCGGCGTGCCCGTCGCCTTCGTCGACACCGACCAGATCGCCATGTGCTATCCCGCGCCGCCCGATGATCTCGGCCGGGAGCGGATCAAGGCGAGGAACTTCGGCGCGTTGCTGCCTGGCTACGCGCTCGCGGGGGCGCGCTGCGTCGTCGCCAACGGCGTCCTTGACCCGGTGATCGGGCTGAACAAGGCGGCCATCCCCTGGGCCGACGTGCTGATCTGCCGGCTGCGAGCCGACCTGGACGAGCTGACCGACAGGTTCACCGGCCGGTACCGGAGTGAAGAAGACCTCGGGGAGCTCCTGGCGCAGACGCTGGCCGAGGCTGATGGCATGGAGGCCAGCGGCATCGGGGACGTGTGCGCCGACACCAGCGGCCTGACGGCCAATGAGGTGGCCCGGCTGGTCCGGGCTACCTGCCGGGATTGGCCGGGGTTCGGCGACCCGGTTCAGCTCGCCGCGGACGCGGACCGGGCGGCCAGGAGCGCCGAGCAGGCCGCCGACCCCGACGCGGACAGCGGCCACCCGGCACCGCTCCCGGCGAGCGCGGACCCAGGCGCCAGTCGCCCGGCTGACGACAAGGACGGACGCGTCCTGCTGCTCTGCGGGCCAACCGGCGTCGGCAAGTCCACCATCGGCTTCGATGTCTACCTGCACAGCCTCCGCAGCGGACCCACCGCCGGCTACGTGGATCTCGCTCAGCTCGGGTTCGTGCGGCCGGCCCCGGCCGGCGATCCCGGTGGTCACCGGCTCAAGGCCCGTAACGTCGGCGCGATGTGGCGTACCTTCATGGCGTCGGGCGCGCGGCAACTAGTCGTGACCGGCCCGGTCGGCGGTCAGGCGGAGCTTGAGTGTTACCTAGACGCCTTGCGGCCTTCGATCGTGACCGTGGTTCGGCTGCACGCGAGCCGCGACGAGCTCGCGGAGCGAATCGGGTTCCGTGGCGAAGGCGGCGGCTGGAACGAGCCAGGAGACCCCTTGCGGGGACAGCCGGCGGCATTCCTTGACCGCGTCATCGATGAGTCCGTTGCGCAGGCCGAGGCCCTTGATCGCGCCGACGTCCCGATGATCCGATTTGATACGAGCGGGCGGACCGCTGCCGAGTCAGCGAACGTGATTGCCACCAGCATTTTGCATAATGATCTTGAACAGTGACCCGCCCGGTCTCATGACGCCATTAGGGTGTCCGGCGAGTGTCGACGAGGAGGGGTTCAGGTGCCGCTGGAATTCAGGCAGGATGACTTGGTCTTGCGGGTCGACGGTGACGTCCTTGAGATCTTCAGGAGGGGGGCGTTCAGCGACCGGGTGCCGCTGGCCTGGCTGGCGGTGCAGGTCCAGCCGTCCATCAAGGGCCGCCTGATCGTGAAGATCGGCTCGTCCCCGGTTGACCTGCCGCTGTACG
This sequence comes from Streptosporangiaceae bacterium, assembly GCA_035511035.1. Taxonomy (GTDB): domain Bacteria; phylum Actinomycetota; class Actinomycetes; order Streptosporangiales; family Streptosporangiaceae; genus Chersky-822. The sequence continues at coordinate 43,112 of DATKFV010000012.1, read as the reverse complement.
AGGTGATGCAGAAGGCCAAGGCCACCAGGGGAAGCGTGGTCGACCTGGTCATCAGGACCGAGGAAGAGCCCCTCTACCGGCAGTTCTTCACCCAGGTCGCGCAGGCGTGCGGTCGCCCGTTCCTGCCCTGACGGGTCCGGGCCGCGTCAGCGGGGACGGTCAGCGGAAGATCCGGTCCAGCTGGTGATCGATCAGGTCGAGCGCGTCGGCCGAGCTGAGGATGCCGATCAGGGTTGGTCCGATGAGACCCTGGACCAGGAAGAACAGCATCGCCGCCTCGCGGTCGACGTCGATGCCGTCCGCGAGCTTCCCGGCCTGCTGAGCGGCCCGGAGGTTGTACTTGGACACGGCCAGCAGCCGGTCGTAGCCCTCGCGAAGCGGTTTCGCGTACACCGGGTTGACGGTGGCGATGACGTAGAACGCGCCGGCGACGATCGCCTCCTCCCGGCCAGCCTCGCCGACGGGGAGGAACACCCGAGCCGCCGCCATGATCGTCTCGCGGGCGGTCGGCTCAGGGATGGCGGCTAGCTCCTGCTGCATCCGGGCCAGGGCCCGATCCCGCATGTGGCCAACCGCGAACAGGAGCATCTGCTCCTTGGACTTGAAGTAGTGCTGGACCGCGCCCATGGAGACCCCGGCCTGCGCGGCTACGTCGCGCAGGCTCACTGCCTCCAGTCCTTGGCTGCCTATGAGCGTGAAGATCGCGTCCGCGATGGACCGCCGCCGCGCTTCGTGGTCGACCAGCCGTGGCACGGCGCTCCTTTCCAGAGATCCCGGCATCACCAGGATGCCATGCACTCGCATTGCGAAAAGCCGTGGGCGCGATACAATGCAGTCGCATTGGAACACAAGCGCTGGCCAGTACGCCAGGCCGCCGGGCGATCCCGAGCAGGAGACAGTCATGCCAGTCCAGACCCAGTACGCGGAGAACAAGGACGTCACGATCGCCTACGAGACCTTCGGCGACCCGGCCGCTGGGGAGCCGTTGCTGCTGATCACGGGGCTGGACTTCCAGATGGTCTGGTGGCCGGACCGGTTCTGCTCCGAACTCGTGGCGCGTGGCTTCGCGGTCGCGCGATTCGACAACCGCGACAGCGGCCTGTCGACCAAGTTCGGGTCGGCCAAGCGGGAGAACCCGTTCCTGGCCCTGCTCGGCCGGACCAAGCCGAGCTACACGACCTTGGACATGCTGGATGACGCGATCGCGGTCATGGACGCGCTTGGCTGGAAGAGCGCGCACGTCATGGGCGCCTCGATGGGCGCGGCCCTGGCGCAGGCGCTGGCCCTGTACCACCCGGACCGGGTCCGCACCCTCACCTGCGCGATGGGCATACCCGCCGACGTCAGCGGCCTCGGCGCGATGGGCTACATCAAGTTCGGCATCTTCACCAGGCTCCGCAAGATCAAGCCAGGCACCACGCGGGAGGAAGAGATTTCCAACCTGGTGGAGATGTTCCGCATCTTCGGCTCATCGTCCCATTACCCGTTCCCCGAGGAATGGGTGCGGTCCGTTGCGACGGTCAGCCACGACCGGAGCCCGCGCGACCCTACCTCCACCCAGCGCCAGCTTGCCGCCGGCCGCGCCCAGAAGATCCCGCCGATCTCCGGCATTAAGGTGCCCACCTTCGTCTTCTGCGGTGACGATGACCCGATCATCAAGCCGAAGGGCAGTAAGGACATCGCCGCGAGGATCCCCGGCGCGACCCTGGTCACCTATCCGGGCATGGCTCACAGCCTGCCTGAGCATGACTGGCCCGACGTCATCAGCCGAATGACCGCCCTGGCCGGCCTCAGCTGATCCGTCCGCGCCGCAGTTCTAGCAGCCCAGGGCTTGCGCGGCGGTCGGGAAGGCTCATCCGGCCCAGCCGAGATCTCACGGCTCGCCCCGGCGCCGGCACGATCCCTGGGCGTCGCCCGGCCGGCCCGATCCCGGGGCCCTCGCCCCCGCGCAGACGAGATCCGAGGGCCTCAGCCGGCGCCGGCACGAGCCATGGGACCATCAGGCCCACCCGGGCTATTTGTGCGCTCTATTTCTCCGCTTCCTTTTGCCGGGGAGCGTTTTTAGCGTCACCGGGGAGCGTTCTGGTCCTGGGGAGCGTTCTTGCCATATAGCGATACCAGGCTTCCCCGGTAATAGAACGCTCCCCGCATCCGACGAGAACCCTCCGTCGGCGCTAGTCTCAGGCAGGTCGGCTCGAGGCGTGCGGTCATGGGCGGCGAGGGCGGTGTCCCAGCCTCCGTCGAGGAATCGGGCGGCCTCCGCCGCACAGCTGGAGCATGACAGACCCGTCTGACAGCCGTCCACGGACAAATGCGCGCAGAATCTACAGACGCGGTCAGCTCTCGTCCATTTGCCGCGTAATAGGATCGCACCAGCCTGGTCACTATTACCGGAGATCGCCGCGTTGCTGGGTATCTACGTTGTTCGGACGATTTAGTAGCAATTTTTATTTTTTGTCGATCTGGGCGGTTGTATCGAGGAGGCAAGCGTGGGCGGGACGGGCTGGCGATTGGCGGTTGGGCGCGCGGTGATCGTGGGCGCTTTGGCCGTGGCGGCGGGAGCGGGCGGGCCGGCGGTCGCGAGCGCCGCCTGGATGGCGCCGGGGTCCGGGGCGAGTGGCAGCTCGGGCGGGGTGTGGGGCAACGCGCTGGAGGTTCCGCTGAGCGCGACGCTGAACGGCGGAAACGCGACCGTTCTTTCCGTCTCCTGCGCCGCACCGGGCGACTGCTCGGCTGGCGGGCAATACGAGCCCACGCCGGGAGATGACGAAGCGTTCGTGGTCAGTGAGGTGAATGGCACTTGGGGCAACGCCGAAGAGGTTCCCGGCAGCGGCAGCCTCAACGAAGCCGAGGAGGCCTCGGTCAATTCCGTCTCGTGCGAGATGCCAGGGGACTGCTCGGCGGGCGGCGACTACCTAGACGGCGGCGGGCTCATGCAGGCATTCGTCGTGAACGAGGAGAACGGTGCCTGGGGCAATGCGCAGGAGGTTCCCGGCAGCGGTGACCTCAACACTGACGGCGGGGCCACCGTCGAGTCCGTCTCGTGCGGATCGCCAGGAAACTGCTCGGCCGGCGGAACCTACGACGACAACTCGGGCAATCAGGCGTTCGTCGTGAATGAGGTGAAAGGCACCTGGGCCGACGCGATTGAGGTTCCTGGCAGTGGTGACCTCAACGCTGACGGCGACGCCGAGGTCCAGACCGTCTCGTGCGCATCGGCCGGGAACTGCTCGGCTGGCGGGTTCTACCAGGATGGCTCCAGCAACACTCAGGCGTTCGTGGTCAGCGAGGTGAAGGGTGCCTGGGGCAACGCTAAGGAGGTTCCCGGCAGCGGCACGCTGAACACTGGCGGTCAGGGCTATGTCCTCTCGGTGTCATGCCCAACGGCAGGCAACTGCTCGGCCGGCGGCGTCTACAAGGAGAGCTCGCAGGCTTACCAGGCGTTCGTCGTTGACGAGGTGAATGGTGTCTGGGGCAACGCCAAGAAGGTTCCCGGCAGCGGCACGCTCAACGCCGGCGGCAACGCCCGCGTAGCCTCGGTCTCGTGCCCGGCTCCGGGCGACTGCTCGGCCGCCGGATACTACGGAGACCACGAGGGCGAGCCTGGCAGCCAGGTGTTCGTCGTCAGCGAGGTGAACGGCACCTGGGGCAACGCGACGGAGATACCCGGCAGTGGCACGCTCAACGCGGGCGACAATGCTGTCATCGGCGACGCCACGCTGATCTCGTGCGCCGCCTCTGGTGACTGCGCGGTCGGCGGGTCATACCGTGACAGCTCTGGCGATACTCAGGCGTTCGTGGCCAGTGAGGTGGACGGCACCTGGGGCAACGCGCAGGAGGTTCCCGGCACCGGCACGCTCAACGCCTCCGGCTTTGCCTCGATCAACTCGGTCTCGTGCTCGACACCAGGCGACTGCGGGGCCGGCGGGACCTACGAGGACGGCTCGCAGCACTCTCAGGCGTTCGTGGTCAATCAGATCGACCCGTCGTCGACTGCGGTGGCGGTTTCGCCGGCGAAGGTGATATTCGGAAAGACGCCTGCCGAGCAAGTGTCGGTGACCGTGACGCCCACCACTGCCTCAGGGACCGTTACGGTAACGGCCCGCCCGGCCAAGGGCCGCAGAATCTGGCTGTGCGGCATTACCCTGACCGCGGGCGCAGGCTCGTGCGGCCTGTCCGCCACCAAGCTGGGCGTCGGCACCTACCCCATAGTCGCGGTCTACAAGGGCAGCCCGGCGCTGTCCGGCTCGGCATCCGCCCCGGTGACGTTGACGGTCTCGGCGGCCAGGTCCGCGACCGCGCTGACGCTGTCGGCGGCATCGGTCAGCTATAAGCGCCAATCGGCCGAGCGCTTCACCGTGACGGTCCGCCCGCAGTTCACCGGGCAGCCGGCTGGCAGTGTCACCATCACCGCCTACCCTGCGAAGGGCCGCCCCGTCCAGGTGTGCAAGGTCACCCTGGCCAAGGGCAAGGCCTCGTGCCAGCTCGCCGCCAAGAAGCTGGCAGTGGGCTCCTACAAGGTCACTGCTGCTTACCTCGGCACGACCGACTTCCGTCCCTCCGCCTCGGCCAAGCGAGCACTCAAAATCACCGGGTAGCTTCCTCGGGCGGCCGGCGCGGCGGCGCGCTACTCGGCGAGGAGCAAGCGAGCCCAGGTATCGGCGAGGAAATGCTCGTAGCGCTGGGGGCTCCAGCCACGCTGGCCGACGAGGAGCTGGTAGAGCTCGGCCGCGTTGGTGGCCCAGACGATGTCGGCGGCCTCGTCGTGGTCCAGGCGGAGCGGGTGGACGCTGGCCAGGTCAGCAACGAAGAGGCGCATGTTGGCGGCGCGGCGCTCGGCGACCTGGTTCCACAGCCGGGCTAGCTCAGGTTCGGCCGGGGCGGCCTGCTGGATGATCCCGAGCACGAGCGCCAGGCGCGGGGCCATCGCCGCGACTGCTTTGGCGTAGATGGCGATCTTGGCGCCGGCGTCGGGGGCACCCCGGATGGCCTGCACGTAGTCGCGCTCGTCGGCGGGGATGGCCTGGTTGGCGCCGGAGATCGCGGTCTCTATGAGCAGCCTGGCTAGCTCGGGCTTGCGGCCGACTGAGGCGTAGACCGTGTCCAGGGCCACCCCCGCCCGGTCGGCGATCGCGGTCATCGGGGTAGCGGCGTAGCCTCGCTCGCTGAAGAGCTCGCGGGCGGCGTCCAGGATGGCCGCGCGGGTGCGGGCGGCGGCCTGGCGGCGGCCGGTGGCGTCGTAGCGCCGCTTGACGGGACCTGGCATGAGGGCCATCATAACAATATTAATCCGAAGTTCATTCGGGTCAATGTCAAGGAGGGTTCGGATGACCTATGCGTTCACCTACGACGTGCCGATCAACGCCGAGACTTACGCCCGCATCAAGGAGGGCCTCGGCCTTGAGCGCCCGCCCGGCCTGATCGCTCACCTGGCCTGGCGAACCGAGTCCGGGCTCCGCTATCTCGACGTGTGGCAGTCCAAGGACGACTACGAGGCCTTCGCCGAGAACCGACTGCACCCCGTCGTGCACCCGATCCTGGCGGACATGCTCGGCTTCGTGCCTCCCGAGCCTCCGCAGACGGTGCTCGACGTCGTCGACGCCTGGACCGACCGGCATCCCGGCTGATCCGGCCCCCTGGGCTGGCCAGGGTGGCCCAGGTAGGCTCGTTGATCAGGACCGCCTAAGCCGTGCGCGAGGGAGAACCAGAGACGATGAGCTACCAGGTTGTGAACCCGGCCACCGGCCAGGTGGAGCAGGAATACCCGACGGCCACCGACGCCGAGATCAGCGAGATCCTGGACCGGGCCGGACACGGCTATACGACCTGGCGCCGGACCCCCATGACCGAGCGCGCGGACATCCTGCGCCGGGTGGCTGAGATCTACAAGGACAGGTCCGCCGAGCTGGGCGCGATCATCACTCGCGAGATGGGCAAGACCACGGCCGAGGCCAGGGGCGAGCTCAGGTTCACCGTCGGCATCTACCGCTACTACGCCGACCACGGGGCCGACCTGCTCAAGGACGAGCCGCTGCAGTCCAACACGCCCGGCACGGCCTGGATCCGCAAGTCCCCGATCGGCGCCGTGCTGGGGATCATGCCGTGGAACTACCCGTACTACCAGGTCGCTCGGTTCGCTGCCCCCAACCTGATGATCGGCAACACGATCGTGCTCAAGCACGCGCCGCAGTGCCCGGAGTCGGCCCTGGCCATGGAGCAGATCTTCCGCGAAGCAGGCGTGCCCGCCGACGCGTACATCAACGTGTTCGCCAGCAACGAGCAGGTGGCGGACATGATCGCCGATCCGAGGATCGCCGGGGTCTCGGTGACCGGCAGCGAGCGGGCCGGCTCGGCCGTCGCCGCGACCGCCGGCCAGCACCTGAAGAAGGTCGTGCTTGAGCTGGGCGGGTCCGACCCGTTCATCGTGCTGGACGGGGCCGACCTGACCAGCGTGGCCAAGGCCGCGGCCGCCGCCCGGATGTCAAACGGCGGCCAGGCGTGCAACGCCTCCAAGCGAATGATCGTGACGCAGGACGTGTACGACGACTTCATGTCCGAGTTCACCGCCGCGATGTCCGGCTACACGACCGGCGACCCCACCGACCCGGCCACGGCCTACGGGCCGCTGTCATCGGAGCAGGCCGCCAGGAACCTCATGGACCAGATCGACGACGCGGTCAGCAAGGGCGCGACGGTGCACCTGGGCGGGCACCGGCTGGACGGGCCCGGCGCGTTCGTGGAAGCCACCGTGCTGTCTGGCGTGACTCCCGAGATGCGGGCCTACCACGAGGAACTGTTCGGGCCGGCCGCCGTCGTCTACAAGGTGGCCAGCGCTGATGAGGCCGTCGAACTGGCCAATAGCAGCTCCTACGGGCTCGGCGGCGCGGTGTTCTCCAGCGACGAGGACCTGGCCCTGGACGTGGCCGACCGGCTGGACGTCGGGATGGTCTGGATCAACCGCCCCGAGGGCGGCGGCCCCGAACTGCCGTTCGGCGGCACGAAGCGCTCAGGCGTCGGCCGGGAACTCGGGCCGCTGGGCATCGACGAGTTCGTCAACAAGAAGCTCATCCACACCCCGCCCAACGGCGACTAGGGATGCGCCTCAATCCGCCTACCGTGACTAGCTAGCGGCACTGCGTGGCGCCTCTGAGAGGGCGTCCTGTCTCCGCCGCAGTTCGAGCCACCCGACAGCCTGAGCCAGCGCCCCTATTACTGCGATTGGCCCTAGGCCGATCAGCAATCCCTCCGGTGGCCCGAGTGAGAAGAGCGTGGTAAGCACCACCGCAACCCCGAGCAGGACCAGCCAATACGCCAGATAGACCAGCACCATCAGCCAGCCTGGCAGCGATACCAGCCAGGGCCAGGGACCGCGATGAGGTAGCGGCCTTGCCAAGGCTCTGCGGAGGCTGAGGCGGGATACCCAGAAGAATCCAGCCGCGAGAACAGCGAAGAGCGCAGCGTATACCCCCCGGACAGCCGCGCTGCCATTCAGGCCGATGACGATCACCGTCAACCAAGAGCAGCAGAGGATCCCGACCGTCAGCGAGTACCACCAGGGGATCCGCTCGGTACCCGAGATCACAGGAGCTACAGATACTCCGGCCAATATCAAGCACCTCCTGCCGAATGGTAGCTCTCAAAGGTGGAAGTCGAGACCGTGCAGGTTGGCTCCGGGCAGCCACTCCTCGTAGATACTTCGGTGGTACTCCGTCAGCTCTGCCCAGAGCGATCGGCTGCGACGTAGTCCTCTTCGACGTAGTCGCGAACGATGACCTCCGACGCGACGGACGAGTCCGGCTGCCGCGAAACCGTCATGACCTCGTGCTGCGAGGCGCCGCCGGCCAGTGTGGTCCTCGGTGTGACCTCGTATCCGCTGTAGCGCCCACCAAGTGCCCAACGCGATGGGCCGTTGCGTTAATAACGTCATGCGTTACTATAGCTGAGTGCTGCGATCGTTCCGGGACAAGGACACAAAGGCTGTCTGGGAGCGGCGCCGCTCGCGGAAGCTGGACGCCATAACCCAGCGGGCGGCGCTGCGGACGCCGGTCCGGAGGAGGTCGAGATCGTCGACTACCACTAGGAGGAAGACATGACTTCTGAGGCGATCATGGGCCCGGTGCCTCCCGGCGAGATCCTGCTCGAGGAGTTTTTGGTGCCGCTCCGCGTAAGTCAGTACAAGCTGGCCAAGGCCATCAGCGTGCCCGCGCGGCGGATCAACGAGATTGTCCACGGACATCGTCGAATTAGCGCTGACACAGCCCTTAGACTCGCCCGTTTCTTCGGGACATCCGAGCGGTTCTGGATCAACCTACAGGCTCGGTATGACCTAGAGATCGAAAAGGACAGGCTAGGCACGCAACTGGATGCCATCGAACCACTGCAAGCCGCCAGCTGACCACAGGCGACTACGAGCCTGCGCTCACCGTGCGCCTAATTGCACGACCTCTGGGACCGCGAACGAACGCCAGTGGGCACGCATTAGGTACGGACAGCTTCCTTCAGCAGCCCAGATGAAGATCGGTGATGAGCCACGGCGGGTTCAGGCGATGAGCAGGCGCTCGCCGAGCTCGGCCGCGTCGAGACCGACGAGGTCGCGGTTGCGTTCGGCCCATCGACCGGAGGCGAGGTCATCACTGAGGCTGTGCACTGCCCGCTGCTCGGCGTCCGGCCCGACTCTGGCCCAGATCGACATTCCGCAGCGGACATGCTCATCCAGATATGCCTCGGGCCGACGCCAGTAGGCCTCGTAGAAGCCGTCCGCGCAGTCCCACGGAATCAGCACCGGCTCCGCGCGGGCCCCGATCGCGCGGGCCAGCTCGGTCAGCGAAGGCCGCCCAGCCTGGAGATCGAAGTACTCGGGCAGGTAGTCGCGACTCAGCCAGAACAGATCGTGGTCACTGAAGTCCTTCGTGAACACCACCACGCGGCGGGCGACCCGCTGCATCTCGCGCAGCCCCGTGACCGGGTCGTGCCAGTGATCGATGGTGGCGAAAGCCATCGCGGCGTCGAAGGACTGGTCCTCGAACGGCAGGTTCTCAGCGGTGGCAGCCACGCATGGCGCAGCGCCTGCGGGGCGCTGCGCTCGCATGACCGCCGACGGTTCCACCGCGGCTAATTGCACGCTAATTGCACGGCATGAGACCGGAGACCTTCCAGCAAGCGTGCCCCGTGCTTACCTGATGAACACCGTCAGGTGCGGCAGTGCCAGTTCAACGGCATCGACGATGGCCTCGGCTCTCGGAAGATCGTCCAGCACCGACTGATCGTCGATGTACGTCGCCTGGCCCGGATATTCAGCTTCATGCCTGGTGACGCGGATCCGGTCTACCGCACGCAAGATCGGACCCATCGATGCGCCGAACTGGGCCTGCATGGCGCGATTGACCGCCAAATGTCCCCCGGACGTAGTGGCACGCAGTCCCTGCATCTGAAAGCAGCCCGGACAACGACTTACGGATCGCGTCATGAACGGCCGCATAGCCGAGATACGGATCAGTCGATGCCAGAAGCTTTGGGCTTGCGAGATGCTGGCGGGCAGTCGCGAGGAGGCGTTCAGCCAGCTCGCTATTGGCGGTCACCTATTCGAGTTCCCGGCGCTCGATCATGCCGAGAATCTCCTCACGACCCCTAGGCCACCCGCTCACCTTGCGGTCACCAATCCTTGCGGTCCAGGCACGCCGCTCAACGCCACCATTGGGCGCCTGCGCAACTCGGCGAGGAATGGATCATCGGGGGAGTTCCACCGATCCGCCAACAAGGCCAATGTATTGATGTCTCGCCCGAGCCTAAGGCGCGCACGACCAACGGCGTCGTACAAGTCGTCACGATCAGGCCGACCGACCACCAGCAAGTCGATGTCAGCTGGGGTCGGACCTGCCTCGCCGCTCGCTCGCGCCGCCCAGGAGCCGAAGATGGCTGCAGCTTCCAAGCCGCTCAGTCCCGCCAACTCCTCCCCGATAACCTGCGCTGGCCCAAGGACAATCACGACAAGATCCCGCAGCGCCCGGTAGAAGGGAGCCTCGTGATTCGCCCGCACGAGCTTCGCACGACCCACTACGCGACTGCGAACGACACCGGCCTCCTCAAGGCGCCGGACCTCGCGAGTCATCGTCCCGGTGTCCGTCATGGCCGTCGCCGCTAGCTCGGCGACCGAATACTCATCGTCCCCGATGTAGACTCGCTGCAGCACTGCGACGGTGAGCCGTGACGGCATCGCTGGACGTCGCCACCGTGACGCCGAGCGCATCGCACGACCTCAACTCCGCCATCAGACGAGGCAGCACCGCCAGCCGACCATCAGGCCGAGATTATCCCCCGTCGAGCACTCAGCAGCTCGCTTGCCACCGCGTAACGGTTCCGCACTGTCAGCTTGAACGACAGAGGCCAGCTAATGCAGGCCCGGCGGGCTTCCAGCGAGCGGGCTTATTGCACGACCACAGGGAGTGACGCGTACCAGACCGCCTGCTGGGGGACGAAGCGTATCCTGACCTGCACAAACTAGGAGCGGGTGACGAGAATCGAACTCGCACTGTCAGCTTGGGAAGCTGATGTTCTGCCATTGAACTACACCCGCGCGGAGCCAGCCGTACCAACTGCCGCGACGACATCGTACCGGAACCGGTAGGTTGCCGTCGTGCTGCTCTCCGACAGGGACATCCGCGCCCAGATCGAAACTGGCCGGGTCACGCTCAAGCCGTTCGCTCCTGAGCTGATCCAGCCATCAAGCGTCGACGTGCGACTCGACCGCTATTTCAGGGTCTTCGAGAACCACAGGTACCCGCACATCGACCCGTCGATCGAGCAAGCCGACCTGACGCGGCTGGTCGAGACCGAGGGCGACGAGTCGTTCGTGCTGCATCCGGGTGAGTTCGTGCTCGGGTCCACGTACGAGGTCGTGTCGCTGCCCGACGATATCGCCGGGCGGCTGGAGGGGAAGTCGAGCCTGGGAAGGCTCGGACTGCTGACGCACTCGACGGCCGGGTGGATCGACCCTGGCTTCTCCGGCCACGTCACGCTCGAACTGTCGAACGTCGCCACGTTGCCGATCAAGCTGTGGCCGGGGATGAAGATCGGGCAGCTCTGCCTGTTCAGGACCAGCTCGCCGGCTGAGCATCCTTATGGCTCGGCCGTGTACGGCTCCCGGTACCAGGACCAGCGCGGCCCGACCCCATCCCGCTCCTACCTCAACTTCTACCGGGCCGAGGTCTAGGCCCAGTGACCAGCCGTGCTTCTAGCGCGTCCCGGTAACCGCCAGCCCGGCCAGCGCGGCGGCCATCGAGAGCGGCACCGCGACCAGGCCGATCATGCTCGCCTTGGCCAGCGACGGCGACGCCCCGGCCCGCTTCGCGGCCCGCAGCCAAAGCAGCCAGGCCAAAGAGCCGGTCACGCAAAGATTCGGTCCCAAGTTCAAACCCACCAAGACCGCGAACAAATGGTCCGGGGCCCGTGCCGCCAGCAGGGAGGCCGCCGGCAGGTTGTTGACCACCACGGCGCAGACCGCGGCCAGTACCGCCGCGCCGACCTCATCGAGGTGCGCGAGCAGCGTCGCGGGCCCTGACCAGGCCCGCCCCAGAGTACCGAGGCTCACGGCGATTCCGAGCAAGCCGATCAGCAGCGGCAGCCCGAGTACCTGCCCGACATCGGCGAGAGTAGCCCGTTGCCGCGCCAGGTGGATCCCGGCCGCGACCACCCCGACCCCCAGCACCGGCAGGGCCGGATCGGGCAGAAGCAGCACGAGCAACGTGCCGGTAGCGATGGCGGTCAGGCCCAGCGCCTGCCCGAGGCGAGCTGGCCCCGGCTGCTGTGGCTGGCCAAGGCCAGGCCCGGTTCGGGCCGACGCAGCGTCAGCAGGACCGCCGATAACCTCCCGGTCGCAGGCAACCAGTTCACCGTCATTGACCGGCGCCCGCAACGACCGACGCTGCATCACGCCGACCACGACAGCAGTCACCACCAGGGCCGCGAGCGCGGCCAGCCACATCCTGGCGAGGAAGCGCCCGCCAGCGAGGTGCAATTGCCCGAGCAGGATCAGGTTCGTGAGGTTGGCCCCTGGCAGCAGCAGTGAGCCAGCGTTGGAGAGCATGAGGCAGCCATAGAGCATGGCCTCCCCGCCGGCCCGGCTACGCCCGGCGTAAATGAGGACCGGGGTGAGGAATGCCACGGACGTGTCCAGGTTGAGGGTCGCGGTGACCAGCCCGATCAAGATCGCGGCCCCGCAGAACAGCCAGACCGGACGCCGCGCCATCCGGGCGAGCCGGTCGCCGGCCGCGGCGAACAGTCCCTCATCGTCCGCGACCAGGCCGATCAGCAGCAACCCGGCCACCAGCACGAACGCCGGGTAATCCTGGAGCGCGCTCGCCCGCGCGTACTCGGGCCTCGTCACTAGGGCCGCGCCCGCGCCAACCAGCCCAGCGCACGCCAGCATCCAGCTAGCCGGGATCCGCATGCCTCACGACTACCCTGCCGCCCGCATCTCATCCGGCCCGCGCGACCGCATCAAAAGCCGCTCCGGACCTTTCGCCTAGCGAGATCAGCGCCATGCCGGCGTCGTACAGGCAGTAGCCGCTGGCTTTGCCTAGCTCAGCTCGGAGTGGTGCGTTCCGGCGCGTCCGCGCGCGGGCGCCCGACCAGCGCCGCCAGCAGTCGGTCGCGCTCGGCCAGTGCCCCGAGCAGCGCGTCGCGCTGAGCCTGAAGGGCCTTGACCTTCTCCTCAAGCTCAAGCACCCGGCGGATCGCGGCCAGCGTCATGCCCTCGTCGGCAAGCCGGGCAACGTACTGGACGACCGTGACCTCGGTACGGGAGTAGCGCCGCTGACCGCCACTTGAGCGGGACGGCCGGACAACGCCGTACTCGTCGAGCCGGCGCAGGAACGCTTGCTGCACCTCAAGCATCTGGGCGACCTGACCGACCGTGAAGAGCGGCAGGTTCTCGTCATCAAACGGCAGCACGGTTCACACACTCCAACATCACTACGACCTCGGCAAGCGCATCACGCTTCCTGATCGCCCACCAACTACACGAAATCGGATAATCCAATTTCGGATAGTCCGATCTCGGATCGGTTCCGCCCGGGTGGGGCTGGCCGGGCTGGGCGGAACCGACTACGGCAACCCCATGTTCGCGGGATGCGACCCCCACCATCATCCGTGATCACCAGTACGCGGATGATCACCGAACTCCCCCCGAGGATGATCACCCGCACGATCGTCCGTGATCACGTCGATGAGCATGATCCCGGAGCCCTGCCCGGGCCAACGCACCCCAACGCGGCTCCGTGATCATGCCCGAACCCGTGATCACGGCAATACACCTGGACGATAACCCGGCGAACTACCGTGATCACCGATTTTCCATGATCACGGAGCCCGGCGGGGGTTCGCGGCCACCGGGCCGGAGGTTCGCGGCCACCGGGCCGGAGGTCGTGGCCCCGCGCGGGGTTCGCGGCCACCAGGCCAGGGTTCGCGGCCACCAGGCGGCGGTTCGCGGCCACCGGCCGGGGCTCGTGGCCACCGGGCTCAGGGGTCGGGGGCCGCTGGGTCGGGGAGATGGATAGGGCCGGGCTAGCGGGTGTTCCGCTTGGCCCGGCCCGGCACCTTTGGTCACGTGGATCAGGCGGTCAGCTCAGGGGCTCCCGGCCGCTTGATCTCGATCTTGTGCGGCTTCGCCTGCTCCGCGATTGGCAGCACGACGGTCAGCACGCCGTTCTCGTACTGGGCCTCGACCTTCTCGGTGTCGACGGTCTCGGTCAGCCTGATCTTGCGAGTGAACGTGCCCATGACGCGCTCGCGCACGACCGGCTTGTCCTGCTCGCCGAACGTCTCGTCCCGCTTGGCCGAGACGGTCAGGATGCGGCGGTCCGTCGTGACCTCGATGCTGTCCGGGTCGGCGCCGGGCAGGTCGATCCGCAGCACGACATCGCTGTCGCGACGGATGACGTCCATGGGCAGGGCGACGCGGCCGGCCGTGATGCCGTCAGCCCGGCCGAAGGTCCGCTGAACGAGCCGGTCGAAGTCGGACGCGATCGGGTCGAATGATGTCAGCAGCACAGTGATCCACCTCCAGTGAACACCCCAGGTCCAACTCCGAACCTCGGTTACCTATAGTTCTACCGGAGTGAAATCTCTAAGTCAAACGAGAGGTTTTATCTCACTCTACAGAGATGAAACCCACTGTGGTCACGTGAGCTCACAGTCGTTGGAGCTTACAGGCGCTCGATGATCGTCGCGTTCGCCTGGCCACCGCCCTCGCACATCGTCTGCAGTCCGTACTTGCCGCCGGTGCGCGCAAGCTCGTGCACCAGCTTGGTCATCAAGATCGCCCCGGTCGCGCCCAGCGGGTGGCCGAGCGCGATCGCGCCGCCGTTCGGATTCGCCTTGTCCAGGGACGCGCCAGTCTCTTGCGACCAGGCGATCAGCACGGGGGCGAAGGCCTCGTTCACCTCGAAGACGTCGATGTCGTCCACGGTCAGCTTGCCCCTGGCGAGCGCCATCGCAGTGGCCGGGATCGGCCCGGTCAACATGAAGACCGGATCGGCGCCGGTCACCGTGAGCGCGTGGATCCGCGCCAGTGGCGTGAGCCCGTGCCGCTCGATGGCATCCTCCGACGCGATCAGGAGCGCGGCGGCTCCGTCCGAGATCTGGGACGCGGTCGCGGCGGTCAGCTCCCAGCCCTCCCGAAGCGGCTTGAGCTCGGCCATCTTCTCCAGGGTCGTGTCCCGGCGCGGGCCCTCGTCCACGCTGACGCCGTTGACCGGGGTGATCTGGGCCTCGAACCTGCCCTCGTCGATCGCCCTGATGGCGCGGGCGTGGCTCTCGAGCGCGAACTCCTCGAGGTCAAGGCGCTTGATGCCCCACTTCTCGCACATCAGCTGGGCGCCCCGGAACTGGGAGATCTCCTGCTTGCCGTACCGGTCAGCCCAGCCCTGGCCGAACGGGAACCCCATGCCCTTCTCCAGCGGCAGCGTGACCGTGGTGCCCATCGGCACCTGGCTCATGCTCTCGACCCCGGCCGCGATGACGAGATCCTGGGTACCGGACATCACGCCCTGGGCGGCGAAGTGAACCGCCTGCTGGGACGAGCCGCATTGCCGGTCGATGGTGACTCCTGGCACCGACTCGGGCAGGCCAGCCGACAGCCAGGCGTTGCGAGCGATGTCGACCGACTGCGGGCCGATCTGGGAGACGCAGCCCATGATGACGTCTTCCACCGCGGCTGGATCGATCCCCGTTCGGGACACTACCTCGGCCAGGACGTGGGCGCCGAGGTCGACCGGATGGACCGACGCCAGCCCCCCGTTCCTCCGCCCGACCGGAGTCCGGACCGCTCCGACGATGTAAGCCTGCGACACGACGACCTCCACTGACACCAGACACCAGACACCAGACACCAAGTGGTTTCGAGGTTACTCCCCGGTAGGCACGTATGCTGAAACGAGGTATGCGCGGCAAGCAGGGAGGATGTCATGGCCGATGGCCTGATCCTGCTTGGATTCATCGCCATCGTGACCGCGGTCGTCACGGCCAGGGTCAGGCGCCGGATGGGCTTCCCGGTCCGGCAGGGTTTCTACGCCACGGCGATTACCGCGATCGTCATCATCGTTCTGGTCGTCTGGGTGGCCCACGGCCACTAGGGCCGCCCACTGCTAAGGGCGACGGCGAATGGCGAGGCTTGGCCGGCTAAGCCTCGTGGTCCCGTAACAGGCTGGCCGAAGCGGCCTTGATCGGCATCTGGAACCAGACCGCCTTGCCTTCGTCGGTCGGCCGGGAGCCCCACCGGTCGGCGAGCTGGTCGACCAGGTAAAGGCCGCGACCGCCTTCGTCGTTCTCGCCAGCGAGCCTGATCCTCGGCAGCCTCAGGTCGTAGTCGAATACCTCGACCCAGACTGACTCCGCGCCCTTGCGGATCCGCAGGATGAACTCCTGGCCCTCGGCGCTGACGAAGTCCTCGCTGAGCGGAGAGTCGACCCAGTCATCGAGGTCGTTGCGGGACCGGCCAGTGTGCGCGAACTCGTGCCTCGGACTGGGCGCTGCCGCGGTGTGCAGCACCACGTTGGTCACCACCTCGGAGACCAGCAAGCACGCCAGGTCGGCCTGATCGGTGTTCATGCCGCACTGCAGGAACATGTCGAACGCGATTCGCCTGGCCTCTGACACCCTGATCGGCTCGGCCTTGAACCGCTTGTCCCACGTCTCGAGCTCCTCCGATGCCGTCCTGACCACCAGGATCGCCATGTCGTCGTCGATCTTGCCGGGAACCGCGTGCTCGGCGGCCTCAGCGATCCGCTCGACCTCCTCGTCGGCGACGGCCTTGACGGCCTCGCTGAGCATGCCCATGACCTCGGCGTCGTCGTAGTGCCCAGGGCCGTCAGCCCTGGCCCTCCGGTCGACGAGGCCATCGGTGTAGAAGATGAGCGTCGCGCCGGGCGGCAGCTCCCTCGTCTCCTCGCGATACGGCGGCAGGCCGGGGATCCCGCTGCCGCGAACGCCGAGCAGCACGCCCTGCTGCTTGATCTCCAGCGGGCGCACGTCACCATTGGTCATGATCAGCGGCGACAGGTGGCCCGCGTTGGAGATCGTGAGGAGCCGGGACCAGGGGTCGTAGATCAGGTAGGTGCAGCTCGCGGTGAGCCCGTCGGCGTCGGGCGGCGTGCCCTCGTCGGAGACTGTCTGGCACCACTGGTCCAGCCGGCGCAAGATGTCGGCCGGAGCCTTGTCGTCCTGGGCGAACGCGCGCAGCGCTGACCGCAACTGGCCCATGAACGCGGCCGCGCGGGCGCCGCGGCCCTGCACGTCGCCGATCACGATGCCGACCCGGCCGGCCGAGAGCTGGATGATGTCGTACCAGTCGCCTCCGACCTGGGTCTGGATGCCCTGGCCGTGGCTTTCCAGCGGCTTGGCCGGCACGTACCGGTAGGCGACCTCAAGGCCGTCGAGCTTAGGTGGCTTGCTCGGCAGCAGGCTGTTCTGGAAGACCAGGGCGGTGTTGCGCTCCTCCTCGAACAGCATCGCGTTGTCGATCGCGATCGCCACCCGGCTGGCGATCGCCGCGACGAGGTCGCGGTCGTCAGCCACGTAGTGCTTGGCGTCCCGTGAGGTCAGGCCGGACAGCGCGAGGCTCAGAACCCCGAGTCGCTGGCCGCGAGCGGTGAGCGGGGCCGCGATCACGGAGGTCACGCCGACGTCCTGGCTAGCGTCAAGGCTCTCGTTGGTCGGGGCCGGGTAAGCCTGATCGTTGATGTCCTCGATCAGCACGACCTCGTCTTGCTCGATCGCCTTCTTGCAGAAGTGCCCCTTCGGGTAACTGACCGGCTCGCCGACAGGGGTCCAGGTTCCTGGCGGCGGCTCCCACTTCCACGCGCTCATCTGGACCCGCCGGATCAGCGTGTCCGGCTTGCGCCCGTCGCTGCTGCGCAGGTCGATGAAGCAATGGTCGGCGAACTGCGGTACCAGGGTCTCGGCGACCTGCTGCAAGGTGTCATTGAGCTCGAGCGACTTGCCAAGTCGCTGGCCAATTCGGTCGAGCAGCCCCACCCTGTCGGTCGCCGCTTCGGTACCGACCTGCAGTGCTTCCTTGGAGATGATCACGGTGCCCGCGACCTCGCCCGCGCTGCCGCGCATCGGGGTCGCGTTCATCCGGACGAAGAAGTTCGACCCGTCCTTGCGCTTGATCGACAGAGTGCCTTCCCAGTCGCGACCACGGCAGGACTGGCGTTCCAGGTTCGCGACCTTGCTCAGGTCGTCCTCGTCAAAGCCGAGCGCGCGGAACGGCACGTCGGTCAGGCTGCCCGGGTCAGGAAAGCCGAACAGGTCGGCCGCGAAGGCGTTGGCATAGCGCAGGCAGCCGTCATGATCGACGACGATCACCGCGGTCTCGACCTGGTCGAGTATCTGCTCGGTGTCCAGCATCTGGCGCACCTTGCCGGCCGCGGCCTCGGCCTGCGAGGCAGCCGGAGCACCAGGAGCGCCCGGCGCGGAAACGGCATGCTCTGACCGCGTCAGGTCATTCACTGCCTGCGTGGCAGCACCACCATCTGCGTTCATAGACCATCTACCAGGCAATCATGACGACACTGGAGCTGGGGACACTTGGTTTTGCGGCACCGGGTTTTGCGGTACTTGATCTTGCGGTACCGGGCTTTGAGACACCGAGGCTTGGGCCACGAACAGGTGCGATGCGACCTCGCGCGGTAGCGCCGCGCTAGAGCCATCGACCCTGTTGCCACCTGTCACCCGCACATCGTCGCTGCCGACCACTAGCGTAACCTCGCGGCCGGGTTGTATCCCGATGTTCTTGAGTTTAAGCATTAGCGCGGCATCGCTTTGGAGTTGTTCACTGATTCGCTGAACGACTACGTGCGCGGGCACCGCCCCCGTTATGGCCGTCATTGCCATGTCGGGCTCATGAGCTGCCGCTTCGGCACCGTCGACCGCCGAGGTGGGAACGCCAAGCTCAGCGAGCCCTGGAATGACATTTCCGTGCGGGCAACGGACCGGGTAATTGAGAAGCTCAGCCAGTCGCCGTTCAACGCTGTCGGAAATGACATGTTCCCAGCGGCATGCCTCGATATGCACCTCTTCCCAGGGCAGCCCGATCACGTCGACCAGCAGGCACTCGGCCAGGCGGTGCTTGCGCATGACCCTCATGGCGAGCATCTCGCCCTCGCTCGTCAGGGCCAGCCGCCGGTCTCGCTCCACGAGCAGCAGGCCATCGCGCTCCATCCTGGCCACGGTCTCGCTGACGGTCGGACCGCTCTGGGAAAGCCGCTCGGCGATGCGGGCGCGCAGCGGCACGACGCCCTCCTCGGTCAGCTCAAAGACCGTGCGGAGGTACATCTCGGTCGTATCGATCAGGCCGTGTGCCGCCACCTGCTACCTCCCTCGGCCTTCGATGCTACGGGGTCAGCGCACCAACGCGTACATGCGCAAAGGCATCTTTCAGGGAGCTAGCCGCTCGATCACCCAGCGATCGGCCGACCGGCGGTACCTGAAGCGGTCGTGCATCCGGTTGGCCCGGCCGTGCCAGAACTCGAAATCCTGCGGTGTCACCAGGTAGCCGCCCCAGAACTCCGGCAGCGGAACGTCCGTGCCCGGCGGCCACCGCCGCTCCATCCGCTCGTAGCGATCATCGAGCTCTTGCCGGGAGGCGATGACCGTCGACTGCCTGCTGGCCCACGCCGCCAGCTGGGATGCTCGCGGCCGCGAGGCGAAGTAGGCGGCGCTGGCCTCGTGATCGAGCCTGGTCACCGGTCCTTCGACGATCACCTGACGGTGGATCGCGTGCCAGCCGAAGAGCAGGCAGGCGCGCGGCACCTCATCGAGATCGGTTCCCTTGCGCGACGTCCGGTTGGTGAAGAAAGTGAAGCCGGTCGCGTCGTGCCCCTTCAGCAGCACGGTACGCGCCCTGGGCTGCCCGGCGGCCGAGACCGTGGCCAGCACCATGGCCGTCGGCTCGGGCAGGCCAGCGTCGATGACGTCGGCCATCCAGGCATCGAACTGAACATGCGGGTCCTGGGCCAGCATGGCCTCGTCGATCCCGCTCGCCGGCCAGCTCCCCGCGTCGCTCACCACGCTCATGGGTACAGATCTTCACACACACCCACTCTTGATGTGCTCAGCCAACGAGGTCGTAAGCTAAACGGCGTTTGACCCGCTTGCCGAACGCGGCAGAAATGGAGACAACGATGTCCGACTTCACGCCTGGCCTCGAAGGCGTCGTCGCGTTCGAGACCGAGATCGCCGAGCCCGACAAGGAAGGCGGCGCGCTGCGCTACCGCGGGGTCGACATCGAGGAGCTCGTTGGGCACGTGACCTACGGCCACGTCTGGGGGCTGCTGGTCGACAACGCCTTCGAGCCGGGGCTGCCGCCCGCCGAGCCCTACCCGATCCCCGTGCACTCCGGCGACATCAGGGTGGACGTGCAGAGCGCGCTCGCGATGCTGGCGCCGGCCTGGGGCATGCACCAGCTGCTTGACATCAGCGACGAGCAAGCCCGCGACGACCTGGCCAGGGCCTCGGTGATGGCGCTGTCGTTCGTAGCGCAGTCCGCCCGCGGGCCTGGCCTGCCCATGGTGCCGCAGAAGCGCGTCGACGAGGCCAAGACGATCACCGAGCGGTTCATGATCCGCTGGCGCGACGAGCCTGACCCCCGGCACGTGAAGGCGATCGACGCCTACTGGGTGTCGGCCGCCGAGCACGGGATGAACGCGTCCACGTTCACCGCGCGCGTGATCGCCTCGACCGGCGCCGACGTCGCGGCCGCGCTGAGCGGCGCCGTCGGCGCGATGTCAGGCCCGCTGCACGGCGGGGCCCCGGCGCGGGTGCTGCACATGATCGAAGAAGTCGAGCGCACCGGCGATGCCGAGGCGTACGTGCGGAACGCGCTCGACAATGGCGAGCGGCTGATGGGCTTCGGGCACCGGGTCTACCGGGCCGAGGATCCGCGGGCTCGAGTACTGCGGCGCACGGCCAGGGATCTCGGCGCCCCCCGCTACGAGGTCGCCGCGGCGCTCGAGAAGGCCGCCCTCGATGAGTTGCACGCGCGCCGCCCTGACCGGGTGCTCGCGACCAACGTCGAGTTCTGGGCCGCGATCATGCTCGACTTCGCCGGGGTCGCGCCGCACATGTTCACCTCGATGTTCACGTGCGCCCGCACCGCCGGCTGGGCGGCGCACATCCTTGAGCAGAAGCAGACCGGCAGGCTGGTCAGGCCGAGCGCCAGGTACATCGGGCCGGCCGCCCGCTCGGTCCGCGACGTGCCTGGGGCCGCTGACGTCATCGACCACGATGTCTGAGGCCTCGCTCGATGACTACAGGACCGACCCGCCGCTGGCCGGGACCGAGCGGGCGACGCTGAGCGCGTTCCTCGACTTCCAGCGCGGCACCCTCGCGGGCAAGTGCGCCGGGCTGTCCGACGATCAGCTCAGGCAGCGCGCCGTCGAGCCGTCGAGCATGACATTGCTCGGGCTGGTCAGGCACCTCGCTGACGTCGAGCGCGGCTGGTTCAGGCAGATCTTCACAGCGCAGGACGTGCCGGACATCTACCAGACCGCCGACGACCGTGACGCGGACTTCAACGGGGTCGATGACGCCGACGTCGCGGCGACGTTCGCGACCTGGACGGCCGAGTGCGAGCGGGCCAGGCAGATCACCGCGGCGGCCGCCTCGTTCGACGACCTGGCCGCCCGGCCGACGCGCCGGGGCGAGACCCCGTCGCTGCGCTGGATCATGACCCACATGATCGAGGAGTACGCCCGCCACAACGGCCATGCCGACCTGCTCCGCGAGCGAATCGACGGCGCCGTCGGCGAGTAGCTACGCCGTCCCGTGCTTGAGTGGCCAGGTGGCCAGGGTGGTGTAGGTCGGATGAGGGCCGAGCTGGCTCTTGATCAGGTGGATCTCGGTCGCTGGCCACGGCTCGGCCGGCTCGGCCGGCTCGCCGGGCAGCGCCAGGATCAGGTCGCTCACGTCAGTCGGCTGCCGGCACCGGGCCAGGGTCAGGTGCGGGCGGTACTGCCTGCCCTCATCGGGCGGCGGCGCTCCGGCCCGCCGGGCCCCGGCGGCTACTGACGCCGCCAGCGCGGCCAGCCCGGCCAGGTCGGCCGGCGCGCCATCGACCCGCGCGATGAGCACCCGGGCCCGCGAGGCCGCAGGGAAAGCTCCCCCGCGCCCGATGCGCAGTTCCCGGCCTGGATGCCTGCTGGCGGCGCGCTCCAGCCTCGTCATGAGCTCATCCAGCCTGCCCTCATCGACCTCGCCGAGGAACGCGAGCGTGACATGCCAGTGGTCCCGATGGGTCCAGCGCAGCTCTGGCCGGTCGGCGCGCAGCGGCGCGACGGCGGCCTCAAGCGCGTCGAGCGCGCCCTGAGGCGGGCGCAGCGCCACGAACAGTCGCATGGCCTACTGCTTACCAGGCCACGCGCGCTTAGCGGGCGAACTGGAGCCTGGTCTGCCTGAGGTAGTGCCGCATGGGCAGGCCACGGACCCTGGCCACGGCGAAGCCGACCGCGATGGTCGCCACGACCGAGATGATCCCGCCCGCCGCCAGCGCCATCCTGGTGCCGAACTGCTGGGCGACCCAGCCGGTCAGCGGCGACCCGAGCGGGGTGCCGCCGAGGAAGACCAGCATGTAGATGCCCATCACCCGGCCGCGCATCTCAGCGGGCACGGTCAGCTGCACCGAGGCGTTGGCCGCGGTCGACAAGCTGATCACGGTCAGGCCGGTCGGCACGAGCAGCACCAGGAACAGCCAGTAGGTCGGCATCGCGCTGCTCACGACCTCAAGCAGCCCGAACGCGAGCGCCGTGCCGACGAGGAGCCGCAGGCCTTGCTTGACCCTTCGAGCCGCGTACAGCGCGCCGAGGAGCGCCCCGAACGCGAACACCGCCGACGCGATGCCGAACTGGCCCGCTCCGGTGTGGAACACCACCCGCGACATCAGCGCGGTCGTCACCTGGAAGTTCATGCCGAACGTGGAGACGAAGAAGATCAGGACCAGCGTCATCAGCAGGTCGGGCCGCGACCGCACGTACTCCAGGCCCTCGCGCAACTGGCCCTTGGCTCGGACGACCCGGTCGGCCGGGTGCAGTTCGGACGGGCGCATCAGCTTCAGGCTGATCAGGACGGCCAGGTAGGAGGCGGCGTTAATGAAGAAGGCGGTCGGCGTGCCGACGATGGCGATCACCAGTCCGGCCACCGCCGGGCCGAGGATCCTGGCCAGGTTGAAGACCGCGCTGTTCAACGCGATCGCGTTGGGCAGGTCGGGCTTGCCGACCATCTCGATCGCGAACGACTGCCTGGTCGGGTTGTCGACCACGGTCGCCATCCCGAGCCCGAAGGCGAGCAGGTAGACATGCCAGGGCTGGACGACCCCGGTGACCGCGAGCACGCCGAGGATGACCGCGAGCGCGCCCATGACCGACTGCGTGACCATCAGCACGTTGCGCTTGGGATAGCGGTCAGCGATCATGCCGCCCCAGAGGCTGAACAGCAGCAGCGGCAGGAACTGCAGTCCGGTCGCGATGCCGACCGCGGTGCCGCTGCCGTGGGTTAGCTCGAGTATCAGCCAGTCCTGCGCGACCCTTTGCATCCAGGTGCCGGTGTTGGAGATGACCTGCCCGGTAGCGAAGAGCCTGAAGTTGCGCACCTTGAGTGAGCCGAATGTGCTCCGGCGAGGCTGGTCGCCCGAGGAGGCGGCGGAGCCGCCCCTAAACGGCATTTTTGGCAGCAAAAAAGCCATGGCTCGCGGCCGCGCACGGCCAAGGCCGTGCGCGGCGCCGGTTGCAGCTACGCCTGGCTGAGTTTCTCCAGGATCGGCAGTGCCTCCCGCAGGACAGCCCGCTCGGCCGGGGTCAGCTCCCGCAGCCGCCGGGCCAGCCAGGCCTCCCTGAGCTGGCGCAGCTTCCTGACCACGTCCCGCCCCTGATCGGTCACCGTCAGGACGACCTGCCTGCGGTCGGTGGGATGCGGCATTCGCTGGATCAGGCCACGCTCTTCCAAAGAGGCGATGACCCTGGTGATCGACGGCGGCTGCACCTTCTCGTGCTCGGCCAGCTCGCTCGGCGTCATGGCGGTGTGCTTCTCGAGTGCGGCCAGGGCGGCGAGCTGCGTGTCCGACAGCTCGGGCTGCAGACCTTGTGCGACTCGCTCGGCGCGCATCCGGCGTGCTAGCCGGCTGACCGAGATACGCAGGGAGGTCGCTAGCCCCGCGTCCGACCTGGACTGGGGAGTGCTCATTATCGTTAGCTTTGCTCATTACTCTTGCTAACCGTATATGGCGGACGAAGATTCCGCCAGTTAACGGCGCACCGACGCGGCAGCTACAAG
This sequence comes from Streptosporangiaceae bacterium, assembly GCA_035511035.1. Lineage (GTDB taxonomy): Bacteria > Actinomycetota > Actinomycetes > Streptosporangiales > Streptosporangiaceae > Chersky-822. Next base: position 19,292 of record DATKFV010000012.1, on the reverse strand, counting down.
GTACGGCACGGACCACTTGCCCCGCGCCACGCTTGGCCGATCGGGCTCGGCTAGCCTTTCTCGCATGCCCCAGGCCCGGCCGCAGCGCGAGGTACCACCGCCACTTGAGGGCAATGACCTCGTGATTACCCTGACCGGGACGGTCGCATGGGCCGTAGCGCTCGTCGTGCTGCTGGTGCTGCGCGATCAGCTCCCGGCCGGCAGCCGCTGGTGGATCTGGTCGTGCCTGGTCGGCCTTGGCCTGGGCCTGTTCGGGCTGCTCTACGTGCCGTCGCTGAAGCGATCGCGAGCGAGGGCGGCCGCTAACCGGGAGGGCAAGCAGGCGCCTGAGCACGGGCGGCCCGGGCCCGAAAATGAAGCGTAGCCCGGGCCGACCTCAGAGCCGGTCCCGGCGCCAGCCTCAGAGATGCTCGTGGTCGAGGTCCTCGAGCACGCTGTCGGGGAGCACGCTGTCGGGGAGCACGGAGCCGGGGCTCAGCATGTCATAGCCGAGTTCGTCGACCGTCGGGGCGACCTCTTCGACCGGAGCGATCGCCTGGACCGGCACGTCACCCTCGGAGTGGGCGCCGCAGCCGTGATCGACCGAGACGACGCAGCCGTCATCGGGCGCGAACTCGTTGGCGCAGACCCCGAATACCCGGCCGAGCGGCCCGTTGAGCCTGATCATGAACCCGCAGGTCTCGCACGAGGCCGGAGCGGCGCTGGCGAGCGGCGACTTGGGGCCGTGATCGCCGGCATGCCAGCGGGCCGCCGCCTCGTCGCGGCCGATCGCTGACAGTACCCGGCGGGGCCGCGCCTCCGGCTCGCTCACGGCGCTCGGGAGGCCGTCGCTCTCCTCCCAGTCCAGCAGTCCGGCCTCACCGGTCAGGACGACGACGGGGACCAGGCGCTCGTCGTCCGAGCTCGCCGGCATGAGGTCGCCGACCTTGAGGTCACCGGGGCGGACGCGCTCCGTCCACGGCACCCAGTCGGGCGCGAGCAGGGCGTCAGGCCCTGGCAGCAGCAGGCTCTCGTCAACCGTGACCACCTTGGACCTGGACGCGCGGGTGAGCGTGACGGCCCAGCGCCAGCCCACGTAGGCGGAGTCCAGGCACTCGAACAGATGGGTCACGATCCGGTCGCCTTCGACCTCGAACCCGATGTGCTCGCCCACGCTGCCTGGGCCCGCATCTTCGACCGCTGCCTGACGCGCCAAGTCGACGGCGTCAACGCAGGCCTGATCAGGCTCAGCGTGCCTGGTAGTGGTAGGGCTCACAGTTATCAATTCTTACTCGCGACGACGACTGGACGAGCCAGGACCGCGCTCACCGAGATCGAAAAGCTACCTTCGGCGGCCGGCGGACTCGCGGAAGTGTTGAGTTCGGGGCACCACGGTGCGCCATTACGGTCGCGTAGGCCCAATACTTGAGTACATGGGAGATTCGGGAGCCGGGGCCCGTGCGAAGCGAGCGACCAAGTCGTTCGTTGCCGCCTCCCAGTCGGCCGCCAAGGTCGGCGCCACCGCGGCCGGCGGCGCCACCAAGACGCTGCACAAGATCACCGGAGCGTCCGGTGCCAGCCGTACCGGCCTCGCGCATCTCATCGAGCTGTCGGCGGCGGGCAGCATCGGGGACGCCTTCGTCGCGGTAGCGCTCGCTGGCACGCTGTTCTTCAGCGCCTCGCCCACCCAGGCGCGCGGCCGGGTAGCCCTCGCCCTGCTGATCACGATGGCGCCGTTCGCGCTGGTGGCGCCCTTCATCGGGCCGATGCTTGATCGGATCAGGCAAGGCCGCCGGTACCTGCTGATCGGCACGGTGTTCGCCCGCGGCTTGCTGTGCTGGGGCATGGCCGGCGCGGTCCAGCACAACGACGCGGTCACCTTGCTGCCGGCCGCGTTCGGCGTCCTGGTGCTGCAGAAGGCCTACGCCGTCACCAGGGCGTCGGTCACGCCCAAGCTGCTGCCCGAGGAGATCACGCTCGTCACGGCCAACTCCAGGATCGCGCTGGCTTCGCTGATCGCCACCACGGTAGGGGCCTCGGTGGCGCTCGGCATCGACTCGATCACCGGCGGCGGGACGGGCGGCGCCGCCTGGGTGCTGCGAGTGGGCACGATCGTGTACCTGCTGTCGGCGGTGCCTGGCTTCCGGATTCCCGATGGCGTCGACGAGCCGGCCGAGATGACCGAGTCGGCCGCAGGCGAGCCAGCCGACGCGGTGCCCGGCGGGTTCCACCAGAACGGCCAGGCCGCGCAGAACGGGCGGGCCGGGAAGGCGGGCCAGAACGGGCAGGCGCGCCCGGGCGGCAAAGCGCGGCGCTGGCGGCTGTTCCCCGAGCCGCTCGCGCCGGTGGTCAGCGAGGCGATCCGGGCAAACAGTGCCCTGCGCGCCTATTCCGGCTTCATGATCTTCTTCCTGGCTTTCTTGCTGAGAACCGTTCACTTCGGCACCGTGTCCGACAAGCTGGCGCTAGGCGAGATGATCGGCGCGGTGGCCGTCGGGGGCTTCGTCGGGACCGCCATCGGAGCGGCCTTGCGCTCGAAGGCGCCCCAGGTGGTCGTCTACACGATGCTGGCGTTCTCGGCGATCGTGACCACCCTGGGCGCGGTGTTCTTCGGGCTGCTCGCGGCCATCGTCGTGTCGTTCGCCGCCGCGGTCGGCCAGACACTGGTCAAGCTGGCACTCGACTCCATCGTCCAGCGCGAGGTGAGCCCGCAGGTGCGGTCATCCACCTTCGCCGCCTCGGAGACGCTGCACCAGCTGTCCTGGGTGATCGGCGGCCTGTTCGGACTGCTGCTATCGCTCACCAACAGCGGAGTCGCCGGGCTCGCCGTGGTCGCGGCCGGGCTCACCCTCTCGCTGGCTTCATTGCTGGTGTCCAGGCGCAACCGGGTACTCACGGCCAGGAAGGCAACGACCGCGAGGGCCTGACTCAGACGTCGATGTCGTCGGCCACCGCTCGCAGCACGGCCGCGATCTTCTTCGCTTCCTTGTTGTCCGGGTGCTTGCCCCGGTGATAGGTGTTCGACAGGCCATCAAGCAGCTTGATCAGGTCCTCGACCAGCACCGTCATCTCATCGGTACCCTTGCGGTTGCTCTTGGCCACCGTAGGCGGCGGCTCGAGCGCCCTGACCTGAAGCGCCTGGGCGCCCCTGCGGCCCTCGGCCACGCCGAACTCGACGCGCTGTCCGGGCCGGAGCACGGTGCCGGCGGTCACCAGCGCGGTCGAGTGCACGAAGACCTCACCGCCGTCATCGCGGGTGAGGAAGCCGAATCCCTTATCGGCGTCATACCACTTGACCTTGCCAGTAGGCACGAGCAGACCCTTTGCGCGAGGAGAAACCGGTGGGCTACGAACTTACGCTTCACGTCCAGGCTATCGGTGCTCGCCCGGCATCTATCCAGGTCCGGATCAGGGCAGCGACGCGAGGACAGAATCGACCGGGCTAGCCAGCCAGCCGTGAGGTGAAAGATACCCTGTCTGGCCTATTGGAACACCGCATTATCTGGTGATCATCCGATCCGGGGCGGCACGTTCCACGGCGGCAGCTTCGGCTGACGGCGACCGCGGCGCAAGGCCCAGAACAGGTAGGCGGCACCGAGGAACATGGCCACCCGGCTCAGCCGCTCCGCACCCAGCCACGCCTCGAAGGCGTAACCCGAAATCGTCGCATGCTGGCCACCGAACACCAGGGTCAGCACCGTCCCGATGATCACGACGACGATCGGCAGCACGACGCCCAGAAGCTTGTCGTTGACGGACCACTTCTTAGAAACCAGCGCGAGCAGGACGCCTACCAGCCAGATCGGGGGATACACGGCGCCGCCGATGCCAAGCACCAGCACCGCCATGAGCTCAAGCGGGTTACGCCTGGCTATCTCGATCGCTGTCGTTACCGCCCCGCCTGCGAGTCCCGCGCTGGCCTTGGTGGCGCCGACGAGCCGGTGGCCATCGCTGGGCGCTCGCTGCCGGGGTCCGCTCCGGGTGCTGGTCTGGCTGCTCGGCCGGGTGCTCGTCCGGCTGCTCGTCCGGCTGCTGGTCTGGCCGGCAGGCCGGAGTTGCCGGACGGAGCCGGTCGTGCCGCTGGTGGGCTGGCTGCCCGGCTCGGCGCCAGGAGCGGGATCCGGCTCTATTTCGCCTCTCGGCTCCGGGGCGGCTAGTAGCTCGGGCGCCGGCGCGGCGCCGGCATCGAGAGCTGCGCTGGCGCTGTGGCTCGGGCCGCTGCCCGCTGCCCGCTGCGCGTCGGCATCGAAGGCAGCGCCGGCCTCGTGCGCGCTGACCTCATTCCCGCTCTTGGGACTCGCGCCAGCGAGCACGCGCATTGATACCGACCCATTGGCGACGGCAGCGCCGTTTACCGGCGCCGGGACAGCGCCGTTAACCCCGTTAGTCCCCTTAGCTCCGTTAATTCCGTTAGTTCCGTTAACTCGAGCGACCAGCAGTTCCCCTGTCTCGCTGCTCGCCCCTGCCTGCCGTGCTTGTCCGGCGCTCATCTTCGCCTGCTCACGTTCCACGAGCGCGATGGGATCACCCAGGCTGGCCAGCACCTTCCTGACCTGCGTCGCGCTCGCGTTGTTTACGCCACCGCATTCAGCTTCGATCCGGGTGCGCGTTCGGTCAAGCAGTGATTGTCGGTCGGTGAATCCGAGCTTGCCCCGCGCAGCGAGGGACACCCTGTTCAGGTAGTCCCGGATCAGCTGCTCCGTGGGCGGATTCATAACGTGATCATCCACCTTTATGAGCCGGTTGAGTACCCGACGCGCAAGAACGACGGGAGGCGGCCCCGGCTTGCGCCGGAACCGCCTCCCGTGAACTCGCTGACTCGCCGTCACGCCTGCGGTCAGCCCGCTCGGGCCGACCGCGCTCGCGACTAGAAGTCCATGTCACCGCCGCCAGGAGCGGCCGGAGCCGACTCCTTCTGTGGCTTCTCGGCGATGACGGCCTCGGTCGTCAGGAACAAGGCCGCGATGGAGGCCGCGTTCTGCAGAGCAGAACGGGTGACCTTCGCCGGGTCAAGGATTCCTGCCTTGAACATGTCGACGTACTCGCCAGTCGCGGCGTTGAGGCCGTGACCAGCGTCGAGGTTCCGCACCTTCTCGGCCACCACGCCGCCCTCAAGGCCAGCATTGATCGCGATCTGCTTGAGCGGCTCCTCAAGCGCCCTGCGCACGATCTGCGCGCCGGTCGCCTCGTCACCAGTCAGCTCAAGCTTCTTGAACGCGTTCTTGCCCGCCTGGAGCAGCGCGACGCCGCCACCGGCGACGACGCCCTCCTCGACCGCGGCCTTGGCGTTGCGCACCGCGTCCTCGATGCGGTGCTTGCGCTCCTTCAGCTCCACCTCGGTCGCCGCGCCGGCCTTGATGACGGCAACGCCGCCGGCCAGCTTGGCAAGCCGCTCCTGGAGCTTCTCGCGGTCGTAGTCGGAGTCGGTGTTCTCGATCTCGGCCCTGATCTGGTTCACCCGGCCCGCGATCTGGTCAGCGTCACCGCCGCCGTCGACGATCGTGGTCTCGTCCTTCGTCACCGTGACCTTGCGGGCCCGCCCGAGCATGTCGAGCTCGGCGCTGTCCAGCTTGAGGCCGACTTCCTCGCTGATGACCTGGCCACCGGTCAGGATGGCGATGTCACCGAGCATGGCCTTGCGGCGGTCACCGAAGCCGGGAGCCTTGACGGCAACCGACTTGAACAGGCCGCGGATCTTGTTCACGACCAGGGTCGCGAGGGCCTCGCCCTCCACGTCCTCGGCGATGATCACCAGCGGCTTGTTGGACTGCACGACCTTGTCGAGCAAGGGGAGCAGGTCCTTGTTGGCGGAGATCTTGCTGTTGACCACGAGGATGTACGGGTCCTCGAGGACCGCTTCCATCCGCTCGGGGTCGGTGGCGAAGTAGTGCGAGATGTATCCCTTGTCGAAGCGCATGCCCTCGGTGAGCTCAAGCTCAAGACCGAAGGTGTTGCTCTCCTCGACGGTGATAACGCCTTCCTTGCCAACCTTGTCCATGGCCTCGGCGATCATCTCGCCGATAGCCGAGTCGCCAGCCGAGATGGAGGCGGTCGAAGCGATCTGCTCCTTGGTCTCCACGTCCTTGGCCAGCTTGGAGAGCTCCTCGCTCACCCGCTCGACCGCCGCCTCGATGCCGCGCTTGAGCGACATCGGGTTGGCGCCAGCCGCGACGTTGCGCAGGCCCTCGCGGACCAGCGCCTGGGCGAGCACGGTAGCCGTGGTCGTCCCGTCACCGGCGACGTCGTCGGTCTTCTTCGCTACTTCCTTGACTAGCTCGGCGCCGATCTTCTCCCACGGGTCCTCGAGCTCGATCTCCTTAGCGATGGACACGCCATCGTTGGTGATCGTGGGGGCTCCCCACTTCTTCTCGAGCACCACGTTCCGGCCCTTCGGGCCGAGGGTTACCTTCACGACGTCGGCCAGCTGGTTCATGCCGCGCTCGAGGCCGCGCCTGGCGTCCTCGTCGTACGCGATCATCTTCGCTGCCATTAGGCTCCAGTCCTCCCGGAACTTACTGCCTTGTCTTAATTGACTGTCTGTGGCCGACCGAGCCGACGCCCGCGACGGACGGCAACCGGCGCCGGCGACTGTCCGCCGCCGTGCGGTGCCTCATCGCCCCGATCACGCTACTGAAGTTGTCACTCTCACCCCGAGAGTGCCAACGACTTGTTTAGCACTCTCGGGGTGAGAGTGCAAGCCGAGCCCGTCAAAGCGCTCACGTCAAACCGACATTTTGCCCCACCAGACCCACGCGAGACCGACCCATGGTCAAGCCGTGGCAACCGATGACCTCGGCAGCGTCCACCGCACCCGAACTTCCGTCATCACGCCGCAGAACGCGCCCACGGAAACCAGAGTGCGGATTCCGGGGTGCGATTCACCGTGATCATGAGACGAGCGAGTCTCGCGGAGACTTGCATGCGGCTGCTCCAGGTGTTCCGAGCCCTCAGGCGCTCCAACTGCTCGGGGTGCTCAAGTGCACGGGCTGCTTGAGTGCTCGGGGGTGCTCAAGCGCTCCGAGTCTTACGGTGCTCCGGGAGTGCTCCAAGGTATTCCCGGTGCTCAAGTGCTCCGAGTGCTCGCAGTGGCCTTGCGACTGCTCCCGGCGCTCCGAGTGCTCGCGGTGCTGCGACTCTCGCGGTGCTCCGCGATTGCTCCGATGCTCGAGTGCTCCGGCGCTCCGAGCGCTCGGGGAGCTCCGAGCGCTCGGGGAGCTCCGGTGGTCCGAGTGCTCGGGGAGCTCCGGTGCTCGGGGGTGCTCTGCGACTGCTCCGGGTGCGCTGCGGATGCTGCCGCGGGTGTGCGACGACGGCTAATCGCGGAGAGTACCGCGATGATAATTAACGGCGCCGCCAGGGCGCCTCGGGCCTACTGCGAGTCCTCCGTGATCATGAGTGGGCGCTGATCACGGAGGACTCGAGGGGCATCTGGAGCCGGCCAGGTTTCGTGCTCGTGCCCGCGACGCCGCCCAGCCCCAACCGGGATTCCGTGATCATGCTCGCGCTCGTGATCATGGTGATTCGCGCGGGCGACCCCACCCCACGCCATCTCCGTGATCATGCTCGCGCTCGTGATCGCGGAGATGCACGCGGGCGAGCCCACCCCACGCGGTCTCCGTGATCATGTTCCACCTCGTGATCACGGTAGCTCGCAGCGTGATCACCCGCTCGAATCACCCTGATCATGGGACACGCCATGATCAGGGAGGATCGCGGGGCGGGGGAGGAGGATCGCGGGGGCGGCCTGGCTTCCGAGATCACGGACAGGACGACGGCCTTGAGATCACGGGCAGCGCGACGGCCCGGAGTATCACGGGCAGCCCGGCGGCCCCGAGACCACAAGGCAGCGCGACGGCTCCGAGACCGCGGGCAGTGCGGCGGCTTCGGTTGTTCGGGCGAGCGGGCGTGGTCTTGGGGCTTGGCGCAACGCGAAGACCCGGCACCCCGCCGTTCTGGGTACCGGGCCTACCGCGTAAGCCGCGGAACTTATACCGCGCGGACCGCCTCGGCCTGGGGGCCACGGTCGCTCTGCGTAATCTCAAATTCGACACGCTGGCCCTCCTCAAGCGTCCGGTAACCGTCCGCCTGAATTGCCGAGAAGTGGACGAAGACGTCCCTACCACCGTCGACCGCGATGAAGCCGTAGCCCTTATCCGCGTTGAACCATTTGACGGTGCCCTGAGCCATGAACAACAACTCCCTAACTTTTGCTCGGGCTTCGGGTCACGCCCTTGCTACGCGAAACCCGTTGATCGCGGAACGGGCTTGACGTGCTGCGCAAGCTTTGCCTGCCGTTCTCGCCGTACCGACAGCGACCGGACATTACACTACATGCTCAGGACGCCGGGCGTAGGGCGATACCGATCCAAGGTCGCCGACGACATTGCGGCCCGGTCGGACGACTCTAGGTCGTCATCGACGCCAGTTCTGGTGTAATTTAGGCCCATTTTGAAGCAGCGATGCGGCGGAAGTTCCGCGCTCAGGGCATCCGCGGCAGCTCTCAGGTTTCGTGACATAGGCCTAGTGCGGCCAAGACCGGACCAGCGCCGCGCAGGCAGTCACCGAATCACCACGCAGCGTTGCTTCCTCCTGTCGGCACGACCGCGACGCGGTCGCCCTGGCGGCGACCTTTGCCGACCACTGACGCGCGCGGGCATTGCCGGAATCACGGGCGTGCGCGGCGGACGGAATCATCAGCCTTCAATCGATCTGGTCACGCGGCCGCGCCGGCAGCCTTGCGCAGCCAGCCGCCCGCTGGCTGCGCAATAAGTCGCTCACGCGACTGCTAAAAGCCAGAATCGGCTGGCGAGATCTCCGATATAACCAGGCGAAGGCCATCACGCTCCGTGATTGACCTCAATGGTGCGCACGGATCATACTGCCGATATCAGCCCGCTATTCGTAGGAGTGACTATGTGGGGCATCAGGCCCGTAGCGACCGCTCGCTGAGCACCGGAACGGCAAGAAGTGGAGCCTAGTTCCGACTCACACCCGCCCTGACTCACACCCGTCCTGACTCGTAAAGCTGGCTGAAGGCGGCCAGATTCGGCTTGATCGGCTCGGGCACGCTGACGACACCGGCGATGGCGTTGAGCGTCTTCAGCCCGTCGCCCGAGTTGATCAGCACGGTCTCGGCGTCCGGGTCGAGTTGCCCGGCCGCGAGCAGCCTGCGCAAGACGGCCAGCGTCACGCCGACCGCAGTCTCGCCGAAGATCCCCTCGGTCGCGGCGAGCAGCCTGATCGAGTCGATGATCTCGTCGTCCGGCGCGGCGGCCACGCTGCCGCCGGTCCGGCGCACCACGTCGAGCACGAACGGGCCGTCGGCCGGGTTGCCGATCGCGAGCGACTTGGCGATCGTGTCCGGCTTGACCGGCCGGACGACGTCATGCCCGGCCTCGAACGCGGCCACGACCGGTGCGCACCCGCTGGCCTGGGCGCCGAACACCCGCACCGGTTCGGCGGCATCCGCGGTGACCAAGCCAAGGGAAGCAAATTCGCGGAACGCCTTGTCGATCTTGACGAGCTGAGCCCCCGAAGCTACCGGGACGACCACTTGCCTCGGCAGCCTCCAGCCAAGGTCTTCAGCGATCTCGTAGCCGATCGTCTTCGACCCCTCGGCGTAGTACGGGCGGACGTTCACGTTGACGAACGCCCAGTCATCGCGCTCCTCGGCCAGTTCGGACGCCAGCCGGTTGACCTCGTCGTAGCCGCCTTCGACCTTGATCAGGCGGCAGCCGTAGGCGGCCGAGGCGAGGATCTTCTCCGGCTCAAGGTTGGCCGGGACCAGCACGACCGCCTCGATGCCCGCCCTGGCGGCGGCGGCCGCGACCGCGTTGGCTAGGTTCCCTGTCGACGGGCAGGCGAGCACGCGATAGCCGAGTTCGAGCGCCGAGGCCAGCGCCACGGCGACGACCCGGTCCTTGAACGAGTGGGTCGGGTTCGCCCGCTCGTCCTTGACCCAGAGCCGGCGCATGCCGAGCGACTTCGCCAGGTGGTCCGCCCTGACCAGCGGGGTTCGTCCCGGCTCGGTCGTCCGCCGAGCGGCTATGTCAGGCGGCACAGGCAGCAGGCTGGCGTACCGCCAGATGTTGCGCGGGCCCGCCTCGATCGTGGCCCGGCTGATCGGCGGCAGGTGATAGCTGACCTCAAGCGGCCCGAAGCACTCGCTGCAAGCGTGCTGCCCGCCGAGCGGGAAGCTGGCGCCGCACTCCCGGCAGGACAGCGCCTCCGCGTTGCCGAACATGGCGCGGGTGCGCGAGCCGGGCTGGCCGAATGAGAGCGGCGAGGTAGGCGACGTGACGGCGGCGCTAGCCGCCGCAGGGCGCGCAGAAACGGTGGGGGTGACGACGGATGTCATGGTGAGGCCTCTCCTCATCTGCCCTGCCGCCGGTTGGCAGCAGGCCGGAGTTGGCACCAGTCACGCCGTTCGCCTCACAAGAAACGGCCCCCCATTGGGCCGTGCGGGTCAAGCTCGGATCAGCGTGATGGTTGCCGGGGCTTCACAGGGCCGTTCCCTCCACCCCTCTGGATGAGCAATATGAAGTTGTATCCACAACTGTAACCCAGTCGCGCAGCCAGCGCCTAGGCCAGGGCGCGCGGGTCGCTGCCGTCAGTTGCTGGTGGGCAGGGTTAACCTCACTCGGTGAACGATGCGCAGCAGCGGCAGCGAATCCTGGTCGCCGCCAACCGAGGGCCTGTCTCCTTCAGCCGCGGCGACTCCGGCGCGCTGACCGTCAAGCGGGGCGGCGGAGGCGTCGTGTCCGGGCTCTCCTCGGTCGCCAGCCACTCGGACATGCTGTGGGTCTGCGCCGCGCTCAGCGACGCCGACCGGGCCGCGGCGAGGCGGGCGCCCGACGGCATGTTCGATCTCGACGGCCATCCAGGCGGGTCCGCGGTGCGGATGCTCGACATCCCGCCCGCTACGTTCAACCGGGCGTACAACACGGTCGCTAACTCCGTGCTGTGGTTCGTGCATCACATGCTCTACAACACCCCGGACCGGCCGCAGTTCGGGCTCGCATTCGCCCGTGACTGGGCCGCGTACCGCAGCTACAACCTCGCGTTCGCGCAGGCGCTCGCGGAGGCCAGCGGCACCGGCCAGGTCAGGGCCGCCATCCAGGACTACCACCTGACCCTGGCCCCGCTGATGCTGAGGGAGGCCAAGCCGCAGGTGCGGATCGCGCACTTCTCGCACACCCCATGGGCGCCGTTCGACTATTACCGGCTACTGCCCGACGACGTCGCCGAGCAGGTGCTGACCGGGATACTCGGGGCTGACCACGCCGGGTTCCTCACCGAGCGCTGGGCCAGCGCCTTCATGGACTGCTGCGAGCGCGTACTCGGCGCGAGCGTCGACCGCGACCGGGGCCAGGTCAGCTACGCCGGTCATCGCACCGGCATCGGGGTGCACCCGCTCGGGGTCAACGCCGGCGAGCTGATCAGCCGGGCGGCCCAGGCGGACGTCGAGGACCGGATGGCGAGCCTGCGCGACGTCATCGGCGACCGCAAGCTGATCGTGCGGGTCGACCGCACCGAGTTGTCCAAGAACATCTTGCGGGGCCTGACCGCATACCGCGAGCTGCTGATCAGCCATCCGGAATGGCGCGGCAAGGTGATGCTGCTGTCGTTCGCCTACCCGTCCAGGCATGACCTGCCCGAGTACCGCGAGTACATGGCCAACGTGCAGCGGCTCGCCAGCGCCATCGACGACGAGTTCGGCTCGGCCGACTGGTCCCCTGTCCTGCTGCAGACCCAGGACGACTACGCCCGCTCGCTGGCTGGCTACCGGCTGGCTGACGTGCTGCTGGTCAACCCGATCAGGGACGGCATGAACCTGGTCGCCAAGGAGGGCCCGATCCTTTCTGACCGTGGCTGCGTGCTGGTGCTGTCCAGGGAGGCCGGCGCCGCCGCCGAGCTCAGCGACCACGCGATCATGGTCAACCCGTTCGACGTGGCGGAGACCGCCGCCGCCATGCACCAGGCGCTGACCATGCCAGAAGCCGAGCGGATCCGCCGGTGCCAGGCGCTGGCCGCCGCGGGCGGCGCCATGCCGCCAAGCGCCTGGTTCGCCGACCAACTTGACGCACTCAATGCCCTAGACCCATTGGACTCGTGAGAAACGTGGCGAACCAGGCAGCCGCCCGAGTCGCCGCCCGAGCTCAGGCCCCGCGATGTCCCATCGCAGGGGTAGCTCGCTGGGTTCAAGGCCCTTCGATGTCCCACCGCAGGCGCCCTGACCCCATCGATGTCCCATCGCGGGGGTTGCCGGCCGGGTCGTAGCCCCCTCGATGTCCCATCGCGGGGCTTACGCGTCGAGGGCAGCCCAGGCCTACGGGGCGGCAGCCCTCCCTACCTGGGGCAGCCCTACCTGGCTGGCCGCCTAGCGGCCAGCTAGCGCCGTGGCCAGGGCGGTCAGGAAAGCGGCGATGCCGGCCGGGCCGTCGACGATCAGGTCGACCTCGGCGGCCAGCTCGGGCACCTCGGCCGACTGGCTGAGCACGGCCAGGCCTGGGTGCCCGGCGGGCCTGAGCTCGCGAACGGCGGCGAAGGCCGGACGATCTCCGAGATCATCACCGGCGAACATGACAGCCGCCCCTGGTTTATTTGCGGCAAGGTCTTTAAGGGTCTTGCCCTTATCGGCACCATCAGGACGCAACTCCATGACCATCCGGCCTGGCTCGCCCCGCAGGCCGGTCTCGGCCGCCAGCCGCAGCAGCGGCTGCGTGATCTGGGCGAGCGTCGCGGCCGGATCGGCGGTCCTGCGAGTGTGCACGGCCAGCGCGTCGGTCTTGTCCTCGATCCAGGTGCCGACGGGGGCCTTCGCCTCGGCGAGGACGACGGGCAGCCGCTCGCGGGCCCTGGCCAGGCCAGGCGGTGGTGGCGGGGCGCTCAGCTGGCCGTGCTGCCAGTGCTGGCGACCGTACTGGCCGAGCACGATGATGTCGGGCACCTGGTCGAGTGAGCCGTACTGCACCGCGAACCTGGCCGGCCTGCCGGTGATCACGGCGATGGTGCCTACTAGCGGGGCGAGCGCGCGCAGCGCCTCGATGGCCTGGGGCAGCGGCCTGGCGTGGTCGGGATCGCTGACGATGGGCGACAGCGTCCCGTCGAAGTCGAGCGCGATGAGCGCCAGTCGCGGGGAGTCCATGAGCGCGGCGAGGCCGGCCGCCCCGTCCGCGGTCGCCGGGGTGAAGCCAGGCAGTTCGGTCGCCATATCGCAGGCATACCCCTTCGTCGGCCGCTTCGTCAGCTCAGCCAGCTTCGCCCGCTCAGTCAGCCGAGCGCAGCCGGCCGCGCGCGGTCCGCCGCCGGCGAAGCCTGGCGACCAGCTCGGGATCGAATGCGGCCGCCTCGGGCCGGTCGATCAGCTCGTTCAGCAGCTGGTAGTACCTGGTCGGCGAGACGCCGATGGCCTCGGTGATCTCGCGCTCCTTCGCGCCAGGCGATCTGTAGAAGCTTCGCTCGAAGGCCAGGATCCGCATCTCAAGCTCGGTCAGCGACGACACCTTGGCCCGGCCCTTCTCCCCCGCTGCTCATCGTAGGCCCCACCGGGGGGCTGCCCTAGCGCACCGACTCCCCGAGCACGTACGCTCACGATTTGTGACGTCGCCTGGTTGCCTCACGTTCCTCACCGACTTCGGTCTCGAGGATGGCTTCGTTGCCGCCTGTCACGGCGTGGCGGCCCGGATCGCCCCGTCCGTCAGGATTATCGACATTACTCACCTGGTCCCGCCCGGCGATGTTCGCCGGGGCGCGGCCGTCCTGGCCCAGACCGTGACCTCGATGCCACCCGCGGTGCACGTCGCCGTCGTCGACCCCGGTGTCGGCACGAGCCGGCGGGCGATCGCCGTGCGGGCCGGGGACGGCGTCTTCGTCGGCCCCGACAACGGGCTGCTCTCCTGGGCGATCACCGCCCTTGGCGGCGCGGCGGGCACGTACGAGCTGACCAATCCGGCCCTGTGGAACCATCCGGTCTCGGCGACGTTCCACGGCCGGGACGTCTTCACGCCCGTCGCCGCCCACCTGCTCACCGGCACCGCGCTCGACCAGGCCGGGACGCGGATCGACCCGGCCGAGCTGATCACGCTGGCGGCGCCGACGAACCGGATGGGTGACGGCGAGGCTGAAGGTGAGGTGCTGTCGGTGGACAGGTTCGGGAACGTGCAGCTGTCGATCCCTTCGGCCGCCGCCGCTGAGCTAGGGCTCCTCATTGGCTCTTCGATGAGCATCCGCTGCAACCACCGCGAGATCGACGTGCCCTACCTGACGACCTTCGGGGCGGCGACACCGGGCGAGCTCATCGCGTTCATCGACAGCGCGGGGTTGATATCGGTCGCGGTCCGAAACGGGAGCGCCGCGGAGAGACTCTCACTACCGCCTGGGGCCAGAGTGAGGATCGCCCCGAATCTGACGTCTGGACCGGACTGACACCGGACGAGCCTTTGAGGGCATAGCCGATTCCGGCTGGGGTTGCTTGCGGAGCGGCAAGCCCCGCCTTCGTTTGCCGAGAGGCCGATTACGGCTGGGTCGTTTGCCGCACAGGCCGACGAATTACAACAGACGTGGCAGAATGTGGCTACTCCGATGGAAGGCCACGACAGTTGTCGCTGAGGATCCTTCGACTTGCAAAGGCCACCGCTGCGATTAGCCTGGCCTCGGCGCCGCTCGTCGGCCTTACCGTGCCCATTTCCGCCGCGCCCGCCTTGGCCTCCGTGGTGAGGCCCACGGCGCCGAGTTACGAGTGGTGGCTGCGGACGCTCCAGGTAACGCAGGCGTGGCGATCGGGCCAAGGCGCGGGCGTCACGGTGGCGGTGCTGTCCGACGGGGTCGCGCCGAGCGAGCGCTTCCTGGCCGGCTCGGTCATCGGTGGCCCCGACTACACGAGGTCGGGCCGCAGCGCCCGCAGTCCCTATTACGGCCTCCTGGGCACGAGCCTGGCCAGCCTGATCGCGGGGCACGGCGAGAGCGACTACCCGAACAAGCCGATCCGCGCGGTCGAGGGCGTCGCTCCAGCGGCGCGCGTGCTGTCGGTCAGGGTCACGCTCAGTCCAGGCGACCCGCTCTGGTCCGATAGCCGGGTGACCCGGCGGCTTCCCGATGCGATCGCCGCCGGCATCAGGTACGCGGTCAGCCAGGGCGCGAGCGTCATTGACCTGCCGGCCGACCCTGGCATCCATGACCCGGCGATCGCGAGCGGGTCGTCGGCCGCGACCGGCGGCAGTCCGGCCGAGCGCTCGGCGGTCGCGTACGCGGTCAGCCGGGGCGTCCTGCTCGTCGCCCCGGCCGGAGACAACGGCCAGGCCGGCGACGCCGCGAACTACCCGGCCGCCTACCCAGGGGTCATCGCCGTCGGCGCGTTCGGCCGGAATTTCGTCAAGCCTGGCTACAGCAGCCGACAGCCCTACGTCACGCTCACGGCCGCGGGGGAAGGCGTCGCGGCGGCGAGCCGCAACGGCTTCCTCGCGATGAACAGCACCAGCGCCGCCAGCGCGATCGCCGCCGGGATCGCGGCCCTGATCAGGTCCGAGTTCCCCAACCTGACCGCTGCCCAAGTCCGCGACGCGATGACGCACAGCACCGTGTACCGGGGCACGAGCGGGCTGCTCGACGGCTCGGGCTACGGCACCGTGAACGCCGAGCGCGCGATCACCGCGGCGGCCACGATGTCGCCGCCGAACGCCAGGCCGGCGATGCTCGGCGCCCGGCCACGTTCCCGGCCGGCGGGGCCGATGATCCAGGGCACGGGGTCGATCATCGTGCACCAATTGAACGGCGACGCCGGGTTCTCCGCGCTCCTGCTGGCCTTGCTGCTGATTCCGACCACGCTGTACGGCCTGGCCATGCGCAAGCGCGAGCAGCGGGAAACGATAGCCGCCGCGCAGCGCGGCTACCCCGAGCTGGCGACGTCAGGACATGGCTCAATGCTGGCGGACCCGCTGCTCGAGTTCTTCGGCCCGCAGCACGCGAGCAGGCCTGCCGACCGTCCGGCGGCGGTGCGCCAGCCGCCTACGCCCAGGTTCGCGCCGAGGCCAGGCCTCACTGGCCGGTCGACGATGTCGGCGCCACTCGCCGCTCGCCCGTCGGCGCCGTTGGGCGCCGCGCCCGGCCTCGGGCCAGCGCGACCAGTCACGGGGCCGGCCAGGGCGGCAGCAGCGGCCGGATCCCTGGCACCGGGCGGGTCAGGGACGCCGGGGCCGCCGCCGGTACCAGGTGGCCGGCAGGCAGCGCCGATCGGCATCGAGACGAGCCCGATCGTCCGCCAGGCCGAGGTCACGGGATCGCCGCCGTGGGCGCCGGCCGAGCGGCCGACGTCCGACCTGCCCTGGGCCGTGATACCACCGCCGCAGGTCGCGCCTCGCCCGGCCGGGCCCGACATCGCGACCATCCCGCCGCCTCCGCCCGACTCGGTCTGGGACTCGGCGCCGGCGGCCAGGTCGGCGGTGTCGCCGCGGCGACCGCTGGCACCTGAGACCTCCGCGCCGAGCTCGCTGTTCGATCCCGGGCCTGGCCGATCCCCGTCAGGTTCCCATCGGGCACCATTCCCTCCGGCCCCGGTTCCCCCCGGCGCCCAGGGTTCCCCGGCGGCTTCCGCGCCTGCGGCCGCGCCGGTACCTGGTGACAGTGGCGCCAGCCAGCAGCCGTCGACGTGGAAGGACCTGCCCAGGCGGTCGCCGGACCGGTCGGCCGGACGGCAGCGCCGGGGCGCGAGCGGGCAGCAGGACAGCGAGCGGGGGCCGATCTTCGTGTGGACCCCGATGAGCTCATCGGACCGGGATAAGTGACGGTTCGCTGGGTGCCGGCTTAGGCGGGCGGTCCGCCGTTCGCTGACTCCTTCTGCTCGGCCAGCTGCTCCTTGCGCACCGAGGCGTAGATCGTCTCGACCGGCTTTCCTGACAGCTCGCCGATCGCGGCCATGACCTGGTCGGTGACCGCGCGCCTCTGCTTGGCCTTGTTAGGGGCGCCGGCGAATTCGCCGAACCTCAGCGGCTCGCCGATCCTGATCTCGATCCGGCCTGGCTTGGGTAGCTTCTGGCCCGGCGGCAGCAGCCGGTCCGTGCCGATCATCGCCACCGGGATGACGGGAGCGCCCGACTGGAGCGCGAGCCAGCCCACGCCGGTCCGGCCGCGGTACAGCTTGCCGTCCGGTGACCTGGTGCCCTCAGGGTAGATGCCGAACAGGGAACCGTTATTGAGCAGGCCGAGCGCCGCCTCGAGCATCTCCTGCGCGGCTCTGGTGCTCTCCCGGTCGACCGACAGTTGCTTGGTCGCTCGCAGGTACGCGCCGACGATTCGGTCCTGCGGGCGGGTGCCGGTGAAGTACTCGGACTTCGCCACGAACGTGACCGGCCGCTCGAGCATGAACGGCAGGTAGAACGAGTCGAGCACGGACAGGTGATTCGACGCGAGGATCGCGGCACCCGAGTCGGGCACGTTCTCCGCCCCGATGATCTTGGTCCTCGCCAGCAGCCGCAGGCCGGGACCAAGAAACACCCTAGACAGCTGGTACTTCACCCAATCCTCCACGGTCGCCGCGAAATGGTCCTACCTGGACAGTTACCCCGCTATTGCCCTGTCAGCGCACACACTAGCCCGTCCGGTCGGTCGCTCAGTTCCGCCGGCGCTCGCCGTGCGCACGGTGAGCGCGATCGCGAGCGGCAGGGCGACCGGCAGCGCGGCCGCGGCCAGGCTCACCCCTGAGTCATCGGCGAGCCAGCCAAGCACCACGGCCAGCCAGACCGCGAACAGCGCGGGCCGCAGCCGCTCGTCGAGCCGGCTCGCGACCACGAAGGTCCGCAGCCGCAGCCGGCCCGGCCACCCGAGCATCAGGCCGGTCGCGACCGCGACCACCGGTACGACCGGGGTGAACCAGGTCTCGGTGAGCGAGTGCAGGTTAGAGCTGATCTTGCGATGCAAGGTGCTGCCCGCGCCGCCGTGCAGCACCTGCCCGACGAAGCCGCTCAGGTGCGATGGCCCGATCGCCGGCAGGACGTAGTCAGCGATGGCGAAGGCGACGACGAGGGCGACGCCGCTGACCGCGATCAGCAGGCCGCGCCGCATGGTGATCCGCACCCGCGCGATCGCGGCCAGCAGCACGAGGAAGGCCGGGACCATGGCGATGGTCCCGCCGACCTTCGCGCCGAAGCCTGGCCAGCCCGAGGCGATCACCGCCGCGAGCGCGACCGCGGCGGCCGCGAGCAGCGCCAGGCGGCGCGAGGAACTCGCGGCCGCGGCCCAGGCCGCGGTGAGGATGCCAACGACGGCGTAGACGCCGAGCGCGTTATTGCCGACGCCGTAGAAGCGGCCGGCCTCGACGAGGGAAAGGCCGAACGGGGCGCCGAGCTGAAGCCTTGACCCGGTCATCACGTCGATGCCGATCACCGCCAGGGTCACCGCGCAGACGAACCCAGGCGGCCCGAACGGCTGCCTGCGCCAAGGTCCGGCCAGGGCGGCTGCTCCGATGACGGCCGCCCAGCCGAACCCGAGCCCGTACAGCCAGATCGCCGGGTGCGGCAGCTGTCCCCACGGCACCAGCCCGGCGAGGAAGGTACCCGCAGGCACCGCGGCGCTGACGGCGGCCGCGGCCGTGTACCACGCGACCCGGCGCCTGGTCAGCCGCGGATCGTTGCCGCGCAGGAGGAGGGCGATGAGCGCGAAGACCGCTACCTCGGCGAGAGCGTAGTAAAGGAAGAACCAGCCGACGATCGAACGGTAAACCTGATTGGCGACGTCCTGGCCGATCATCGACTTGACCGTGGTCGTCAGCGGGCCGCGCGGGGCCGCGATTGCCTTGGAGCCGGCCAGGCCGCTCGGAAGCCGCTGGCCTCGCCAGGCAAAGACGCTCGGAGTCAGGTCGGTGATCGCGACGACGCCAGGCTGCCTGGTCGACTGCGAGGTGAGCAGTCCGTGCCGGTACCCGGGACCAGCGACGACGAGCGCGCGCAAGTGCGGGCTGGTGCCGTCGCCCAGGCCGGCCAGCACGATCATCGAGCCGGCCGGGGCGGCTTTCGTGATCGCGGCGACCTGTTGGTCAGCCGCCGTCAGGCTCGCGGTTCGAGCGGCGGTCACTGGCAACGCGCCGAGGTCGATCACGGTGAGCGGGCAGCGCGCCAGCAGGGCGCCGATGGCGGCGGACTGGGCCGGCGCGGGCATCGAGGGCAGGTAGCCGCTGAGCTGGCCGGCCCGGTCGGCGAGGGCGAGCGCCGCGCCAGGACCGATGGCGGTCGAGCATTGGGCCTGGCCCGCGGCGAGCGCGAGGCTGCCCCATCGCGGGTTATAGCTCGTCGTGTCGTTGTAGCTGATCACGCTGCTCATGC
>DATKFV010000011.1:0-152103 GCA_035511035.1 Streptosporangiaceae bacterium | reverse complement strand
CCTGATGTAGAACGGCTCGGTCGGGGCGCACTGGTACGGGTAGCCGCCGGGCAGGTTGCCGTCACTGCCGTCCCACTCCGGCGAGGTCCACCCGGTCACGGTCGCCTTCGCCTTGCCCAGGCTGAGCATGAAGATCTGCTGGCGCGGCAGCCCGCCGACCGAGGTGAAGTCGCCCATCACCAGGTCAAGCGCGCCACTGTGGCTCAGCGACTGGTTGTACACCTTGGTCGGGTTGGGGTCTACGCCGGGGAACTGGTAGTTGCCCGAGATGTGCAGGTGCAGGTAGCCGTCGTCCTTGCCGGTAGTCGGGCTCAGGCTGGTCATGTACGGGTTGGCGGCGCTGCCGTTGATCGAGGTGTAGTCACCGCCGACCAGGATGCGGCCGTTCACCGCGAGCAGGGTGTCGACTTCCGCGGACGCGCTGTGCGCGAACGTCTTGACGACCGCGCCGTTCTGGGTATTGATCTCCGCGATGTCTTTGACCGCCGTGCCGTTGACCGAGGTGAACTTCCCGCCGATATAGGCGTCGGCGCATTTGCCGTCGCTGAAGGTGATCGAGTCGACCTCGCCGGTGATCATGGGTGCCCACGAGGACACCTTGTACGGCGGGGTCGCGCTGAAGCTCATCGCGTTCTGCCTGGTGTAGGTGGCGGTGCCCTGCTCGATCGTCGAGAACGTGCCGACCGCGAACATCGTGCCCTTGCACTGCACCAATTGGCGGATCTGCTGGGCCGGGCTGGCATTCGGCACCAGGTGCGGCGTCGTAGCGACTGGCGTCGCGCTGACCGGCCCGGTCGGCGTCGGCCCGCTGCTCGCCGGGGCACCGGCGGCCGCGATGGCCGAGCTCAGGGCGAAGCGCGCGGTACCGTGCTCGGCGCCCGCGGCCTGGGCCGCGGCTGCGGCTGCCACGCAGGCCAAGGCGGCGCCCGCGACAGCGCCCGCTCTTACCGCACGCCTGAACCTCATGGGGCACACTCCCGTTCATCGCCGACCTGATTAGGCAGAGACTGCTTGTTTTCGCTTTATCTGACCAACGGCAACGCTGCGCGGTTTACATCCGGTGGCGGGGAGACCGGATTCGCGATCGGTGGCCCACTCGAATCACCACATTATGTCACGATAGACCGCTCAGCGACGGCTAATCCGGTCGGCGATGAACGTGGCGAGCGTCCCGATGTTCGCCAGGCTGTCGAGGTTCAGGTCCTCGTCGGCGACGTCGACGCCGAACTGCTCGCGCACCCGCACCAGCAGCAGCGTGGCGCGCAGGGAGTCCAGGCCGATCCCCCCGCGCAGCAGCGGCGTGTCCGGCAGCGCGGTGCGCGCAGCCTCGTCGGCGGTCAGCTCGCCCAGCATCGCGGCCAGCCGGGCGAGCACGGCGGCCCTATCCCGGGCGGCACTGTCCTGGGGGGCCCTGTCCTGGGCGGCATCCTCCTGGGTGGCACCGTCCTGGTTAGTCATCCGTCACCACCCAGTCGGGCAGCCCGGCGAGCGGCCGGTCGAGGCCAATTCGATACGCGACCGTCCGGTTTGGTCCCGGCGACCGCCCAGCCGGTCGGGCCCAGGCCGGCTGGCCAGCGCTGGCATCAGCAAGGCTGGTGTCGGCGGGACTGGCGTTGGCGGGGCTGGTGTCGGCGGGACTGGCGTCGGCGTCGCTGGCGCGGAAGCCCGCGCTGGCCAGGGCGATCCGCAACGGCACGTTGCGCTCGTTCACGACGCAGGCCACGGCGACCTCGGTCGCGCCGACACGGGCGGCCTCCAAGCCGATCCAGGTCAGCAGCGGGCCGATGACGCCCCGGCCCATGGCCCGGCAGGACATCATCAGCAGCGGCACCTGCCAGGTGCTTTCGGCCGAGCGGATCACGCCGCCTCCGACCAGGCCGTCGTCGCCGAACCTGTCCGCCAGGCGCACCGTTACCACTTGGTGGCCGGGCGCGGTGAGCAATTCGGCCAGCGTCGCCTCGCTCACGACCAGCCCGGCCGAGTTGAACTGGTGGGTGCGCACCGATAGCTCGTGCAGCCTGGGCACGTCAGCTGGGCCGGCCCGGCCGATCCGCACCTGGGTGCCGCAGTAGCGTAGGAACGCCTCTGGCGAGCCGCCGAACGCGGCCGCCTCGGCCTGGCGGGCCCGGCGCTGGATGTAGAGCTCGCCGCGCCGGCGGCCCTCGGCCGTGATGATCGGCGGGCTGAACTGCGGCCAGCCCAGCGCCTCGGGCAGATCCTCAGGCGCCAGCACGAGCACGCCAGGCAGCGCGAACGACACCTCGCCGCGCTCAAGCGCGTCGTCATCAACGAACGCGACCTCGTCCGGGGTCAGTCCTAGGTCGTGCAGGATCGCGGCGATGGCGTCCGACTTGGCGCCCCAGCCGCACTGGGCCGCGGCGAACTGGTGCCCGGTCGCCTGCGCGGCGTAGCTTGCCGCTTGCGGCGGGTTACGGCTGGCGATCGCCTGCAGGATGCCGCGGCCGGCCAGTTCGGCCAGCACCGCGGCCGGGCCCGGGTCGACGGGCGGGCTCTGCCCGGCCGACTCCAGGTACACCCCGGCGAACAACGTGTTGTCCAGATCCCAGATCAGGCATTTGATCACGACAGTTGGCCCGGCGTTTTGCTGCTTATTCGCTTTTCCATGGACAAGTGGGTGGCCGCGAATCCGAATGCGCGGTACAGCGAGCGCATGGGCAGGTTGCTCGCGTTGACCTTGCCCACCAGGTGGGTGAGCCCGGCGGCGGCGGCGGCGTCCATGATGGCGGTCATCAGCAGTTCGCCGATCGGGCCGCGGTCGGTGACGTCGCTGACCGCGAGCGAGCGGAAGTTGCCGTACCGCTCCCCCGTCAATGAGTTGGTCCGAGGCGACATCCAGGCCCAGCCAAGCGGCGCATCAGGGGCGTCGCTGGCGACCGCCACCAGGGCAATCTCACCCGGTTTCGACAGCGAGCCGGCGACCCGGCGGCGGTGGAAGGCCGGGTCGGTGATCGCCTCGTCGGCGAAGGAGGCCATGGCGATGTCGACCTCGTACGCCGCGATCGCGTCGAGGTCAGCCTCGGTGGCCGGCCGGATCAGGTACCGGCCGCTTGGCCCGGTCACGTCAAGCATCCTCGCATAAGCCGTCGGCGAGCCCGTTCCTTGGAAATCGCTAACGAAGGCGCCGCCGGATCGCCTGTTTCCTGGCCGGTCTCCCTACAGTGCTCCTGAAATCACTGCTCCTGAAATCACCGCGCCTGAAATCCAGGCCCGTGAAAACCGCGCCCGTGAATATCTCGGAGGTAACCCGTGGGATTGCTCAGGACTCCTGGCCAGCGAGCCAAGACTATCGCCGCCCTGGCGGTGCCCGCAGCTGTCGCGATCTTGGTGACCGGCTGCAACTCAGGCTCATCGTCGAGCAGTGCGCCGGCGTCGGGCCCGTCGTCGCCTGCGGCGGCGCCTTCCTCCCCGGCCGCCGTGTCGCCCACCACGGTCGCCGCGCCGACGTCATGCAACGTCATCACCACCGCCGAGGCGAGCACGGCCCTCGGCCAGACCGCCAAGCCGCCGATCCGCGGCCACGCGACCGTCGAAGGCGGGGTCGCGTGCGTGTTCTACGGCCCGGACGTGCCAGCCGGCACCAGCCCGGACATCGCCGTCCCCGATTCCGTCCGGGTCGTGCTGGTGACCGGTCCTGACGCGAAGAAGTGGTTCGACAACTACCGGACCAAGGTGCACGCGAAGACGATCCCCGGTCTCGGTGACGCCGCCTACTACGACGGCTACGCGTCGATCAGCGTGCTGAAGGGCGACGCCTACCTGCGGATCGCCGTCGGCATCGCCAGCAACCTGGCCCCCGAGATCGCCCTCGCCAAGGACGCCCTCCCCCGAATGTGACCGGCCCCGGCGCACGCTAGGCGCAGTCCGGTTTCCGCGATCTCGTGACGCTTCATGATCACGGCAACTGGCACCCCGGAATCCGCATACCGGTCTCCGGGATCATGGAGCTGGCAGTGACCTGGCAGCGGCAATGCGGCGGCAGTAGCTGGGCGAAGGTTGCGGCGGACACGTGATCACTGGTCTCCGAGGTCGTGGAGTGGCCGAGGTGGCGGCAGTGGCCGAGGTGGCGACAGTTGCGGAGCGGTGGCAGTGGCGGGGCGATGGTCGCGGACGTGCGATCACGGAGTCGGCCGGCTGATTCGAGGCCGCCGCTCTACTCGTGGCCACGGACCGTCTCCGTGATCAAGCTCGGTTTCTTGATCAGGGACGATTAGCCGGATGATCATGCGCTTGATCGCCGTGGTCATCGGATTTCCTTGATCGCGGAAGCTCTGCGGGGGTGAGTTGGTCGTGCGAAGGTCCGTGATCATGGCCCGGACAACTAAAAGATAGGGATCACGGAGAGTGGCCTGCCGGCGTGAGCACGAGCTTCTCGGCTGCGAACGACTGGGCACGGGCTGGTGGAGGTCCGGGGCCGGCGCGGGGAGTTGTGCAGCCGGCTTCAGCGGAAACCTGTATGCGGATTCCAGGGTGCCAGTTGCCGTGATCATGGACGTCACGGTGATCACGGGCACTTATGTGCGGCGGCGTGGGGTCTTGGTTCAGCGGCTTCTGGGCATCGGGCGGAACGTCGTCTCGCGGCAGGCCGGGCAGCCCGCGGCCTTGAGGTCGGCGACGGTCGCCCACCGGGCGCCCGCCCCGACGACGTGCACCTCGCCGCAGCCGGCGCAGCGGTACGGCCTGGTCTGCTCGGTCCTGGTGTCGGCGGTGTAGAGCGGCCCTTCGTAGCCGCCGGTGAGCAGCGGTGCGGTCTGGTCGGTGCTGCGCAGGTGGTACAGATGGCTGGAGCCGGCCAGGATCCCAGCGCCCAGGTAGCTGTTGAAGTTGGGCGTCAGCGACCTGGTGACCAGGCCAAGGTCGGTGATCAGCCGCTGGGTCGCGAGGGTCTCGGCCGGGCGTCTGGCCCCGAAGCTGAAGAAGACATGCCCGCCCGGCTGCGCCCGCAGCGCCGCGACCGCCCGTGACAGGAACAGCTCGGCTCCTGGCACCGTGTACGGCGGGTCGGTGCACGCCACGTCGAACGCGCCAGCTAGCGCGGCTGGCAGCGGCTGGCGCAGGTCGTGCTCGACGAGCGTGACCGGGACGCCGGTGCCCGCCGTCTGCTCGCCGATCCAGGCCAGCACGGCCGGGTCGGTGTCGACGACCGCCAGCGTCCTGATCGCCGCCGCGCCGGTCAGGGCCGCGAACCTCGCGATCGCCACCGACACGAGGTCGTCGTCGCCGATCAGGATGATGTCCTTGCCGTCCAGGGCGCCGGCGTCGTGCAGCTTGAGCACCCGGTGCAGCTTGGTGGCGACGGTGCAATGGCTCTGGTCGAGGTCCATCCGCGCCTGCGGGGCGCCGGCCGCGGCCAGTTCAAGCTCGTCCGCGAGCGCCTTGAGGTCGGCCGGGATGACGAGCCCGAGCCCGCCGCACGTCGGGCAGTCAGCGACCAGGTGCGAGCCGCCTGCCGCCAGCAGGTCACGCGCCGCCGCGGTCAGTGCCACCGGCCTGGTCCGGTCGACCACGCCCCGCTTGCGAAGCTCGTTGCAGACGGCGGTGACGATCGGCACCGGTAGCTCGGCCATCCGGCTGACCTGACTGGTAGCCACCGGCTCGGACCTGGCGATCACGCGCAGCACGTCGCGTACGCCCGACTCGCCCTCGGCCAGGGCGACGGCCGCGGCTACCTCGGTCACGATCGCGTCAATATCCATTCGCTTTACCTCGGGTATCCTCCCACATCATGTCCGGCACCTCCGCGGCCAGCCAGTACGCCTCGCTCCGGCAGGCCGAGGCGGCCTCGTCCAAGCTCCTGTACGCCATCGACGCGCGCGCCGCCGCCGACTCGCCCGTGCACGACCTGGCCGCGCTCACCTCGGTGGCCAGGGCGGCCGTGGACGCGGGCGGCGGGCACGTGCTCGACATCAGCCACGTTGTCTTCCCGAACGGCGCGATCACGCTCGTGCTTGTCCTGGCCGAGTCGCACCTGAGCGTGCACACCTGGCCGGAGGAATCCCTGGTAGCGATCGACCTGTTCAGCTGCGGCGCGATCGACGGCCAGGCAGTGATCGACGGGCTGGTCGCCGGGCTCGCGCTCGAGTCGGTGACGGTCAGCCTGCTCCCGCGCGGCCTAGCCACCGCAATCACGCCCGGCCCGCCCGGCTAGTCGGCCCGCCCGCCTCGTCCGAGGCAACTAAGGCCTGACCAGTTGGTCATTTTGGCTGCAAAGGTTTGTCGATTATCAGCCCGGTCGTCAGCTAACAAATCTAGTCAAATCCGACCGGCAATCTGTATCATTCCTGCTAGTGCATCGCTTTTCGAAAACGGAAACCAGGAGAAATTATATGATCGCGTCGCGTATCGGGCGAAGCCTGCTGATCGCCGCCGCCACCGCCACCGTCGCCACGGTCGTGCCGATAGCCGCCGCGAACGCCAGCCCGGACTCCGCGAGCGCGTGCCCCTCCTGCGGGCACAACCTGATCCTCAACCCAGGGGCCGAGGCGGGCAAGGGCACGGCCTCCGACAGCAAGGTCAAGGTGCCGGACTGGAAGCCGCAGACCGGCGGTTTCACCGCCGCCCAGTACGCCTGGAGCGACAGCGACGTGACCGCGAAGTCGCCTGGCCCGAAGCACCGGGGCAAGAACTACTTCTACGGCGGTCCCGACGCGGCCAAGTCGACCGGCACCCAGGTCATCAAGATCGCGGCCGGCGGCGTCAGCGGCGGCAAGGTGAAGTACACCCTGTCCGGCTGGATCGGCGGTTACGACAGCCAGGGCGACTACTGCAAGCTCGAGATGACGCTCGAGAACGCCAAGGGCAAGGCGCTCGCCTCGGCCCAGATCGGCCCCGTCACCGAGGCCCAGCGCAAAGGCGTCAGCGAGTTCCTGTTCCGCACTACGGCAGGCAAGGTCCCGGCCGGCACCAGGCTGGTCGTGCTCAAGCTGGTGATGGTCCGCGAAGACGGCAGCGACAACGACGGCCTCGCCGACAACCTCTCGCTCATCTTCAAGCAGTAGTCGCCGCTCGCGACAGCTCGCGGTACGCCGGGTCCACCGAGCGGGATGGCTTGCGGAGCACGAACGAGTCGCAGGCCTGGTAGCTACGTGAGCCAGGCCGTGCGGCGTAGTAGGTGGCCGTGATCGACGTGGTGCCGCCCGGCTCGGCGGGCGCCACGTCGAACGCGGCGAACCCGAACCCGCCGGGCTTGCCCTGGTAGGCCGACCAGATCGCTGGCTCGGTCACGAGCACGGGCGAGCGCTGGTGCAGCGCGTCGCCGGCTCCGACCGAGGCGATGACGATGCCCTCGTCCTGGCCGTGCCGGAGACGCTCGGGCGCGGTGAACGGGTGGCCGCCGTTGCCGATCGTCAGGTGCACGGTGCCGTACCTGGAGTCCATCTCGGCCGGGTCGGCGCCGCGCGGCGCCGGCGTCAGCACCTCGCTGCCCGGCAACACGCCCCGGACCGGGAAGCTCCGCTCGTAGTGATGCTCGTGACCGGCCAGCACCAGGTCAACCCCATAGGCGTCGAACAGCGGCAGCCAGTTCCGCCTGATGCCGATGTCGGCCCCGTTGAAGTGCGCCGACGAGATCGCGACCTGGTGCATGACGACGACGATCCAGTCGATGTCCGGCGACCGCCTGGCGCCGGCCAGCGTCCGCTCCAGCCAGCGGCGCTGCTCCCCGCGGCTGTACCCGCTGATGTAGGGATCGACGCCGCGAGCCTCGTATGCAGGCACGTGGTCCCGGCGGTAGCTGCTGAAACCCCCGTCTTGCAGGCACACGTCGTCGTTGCTGAGCGAAACGACCAGGACCGAGCCGGCCGTGAAGGCGTACCAGTTGCCGGCGAACGCCTGGCTGCCGTTGCCGGGCAGCGCGAACCTGGTCAGGTAGGCGAGGTAGCCCTGCGGGCCGTTGCCGCCTTCGTTCTCGTGGTTGCCGAGCGCCGGCATCCAGGGCCGGTACCTGGCCGCCCGGCCGACGCAGGTGAAGTAGGACTCCCAGGTCGCGACCGGCTGGTCAGAGCAGTTCGAATAGCACAGGTCGCCGTTCGCGAGGTGGAACAGCGGGTCGATTGAGTTGATCGCGTCCACCACGTACCCGGCGTTCGGCGAGTGCGGCCCGAGCCCGAGCCCGACCGGCGCCGGGATCGCCTGGTCACCGCAGCTGGTGAAGCTGAACCCGGCCGCGCGCCCGCGCGGCCCTGTCCTGAACGTGCCGGCTGCCGGGGGCGCTCCGTCGTGCCGCACCTCGTAGACGTAGGACGTGTCCGGCTCAAGGGAGTCGATCCGAGCGTGGTAGGTGTAGCAAGTCTGCCCGGTGAGCGCGTCGGTGTAGCCGCGCTCGTCCGCCGTTACCTCACCAGCCGCCAGCCCGGACGCCTCGCTGAACCTGAGCCTGGGCCTCGCCACTGCGGCCCTCGCCGCCCACGACACCGCGACCTGCGCGCTCGCGTCGGCGCCGAACTGGACGTGAAGCTGCTCCGGTGGGACTGGTTCTGCGCCGGCGTGGCCGGTCAGCATGCGATAACCCCCGTCGTCTTTCCAGTCCTGCTAAGTCCCATTATGCCTGGTCAGCTTGGCCAGCCGGTGGACCGGGGGTGAACGAGGGCCTGCGGCGCCGTGAAGGTCGCCAGGCTAGCTGGTCAGGTTGGCACGCCGCGCGGCCGTCGCCAGTCGCTGTTCGAGAAACCTTTTCTCAGCAAAATTTACCGGGCTCGCCAGCGCGGCCGCGTAAGCCCGCGCGGCGGCGGCGGGCTGGTCCAGGCGCGTGAGCAGGTCGGCCCTGACGGCGTGATAGAGGTGATAGCCGTCAAGGTCGAGATCGTCGATCGCGCTCAGCGCCGCGCCTGGCCCGTAGACCTCCGCGAGCGCGACGGCCCGGTTGAGCGCCACCACCGGCGTCGGCGCGCAGGCCAGGAGCTGGTCGTACAGCGCTAGGATCTGGCGCCAGTCGGTATCGGCGGCGGTGGCCGCGTCGCTGTGCACCGCGTTGATCGCGGCCTGGAGCTGGTAAGTGCCCGGTGCGTTGCGTCGCAGGCAGGCCCTGACCAGCGCCTGGCCTTCGGCGATCAGCTCGGTGTCCCACCGCGAGCGGTCCTGGTCCGGCAGCAGCACCAGCTCATCGCCTGGCCCGAGCCTGGCCCGGCGGCGCGAATGGGTGAGCAGCAGCAGCGCGAGCAGGCCGGCCACCTCGGGCTCGTCCGGCATCAGCTCGGCCAGCAGCCTGGCCAGCCTGATCGCCTCGGCGCAGAGATCCTCGCGCAGCAAGGTCTCGCCGCTGGAGTCGTAGCCCTCGTTGAAGACGAGGTAGATCACCGCGAGCACGGCGCTGAGCCGGTCCGGCAGCTCAGCGTCGCCCGGTACCCGGTAAGGGATGCCCGCGGCCTTGATCTTCCGCTTGGCCCTGACGATCCGCTGGGCCATCGTCGCCTCTGGCACCAGGAACGCCCTGGCGATCTCCGGCGTCTGCAGGCCGCCGAGCAGCCGGAGCGTGAGCGCCACCTGAGCCTCCGCGCGCAGCGCGGGGTGGCAGCAGGTGAAGATCAGCCGCAGCCTGTCGTCTTGCACCTGACCCACCTCATCGCGGGGAGATTCCTCGGCCTGGCCGTCGCCGTCGTAGCCATACAGCCGGGCGGCCTGCGCGTGCTTGTCAGGGCGGCCGGCCTCCCGGCGCAACTGGTCGATCGCGCGGTTACGAGCCGTCGTGGTGATCCAGGCGCCTGGGTTGGGCGGCAGCCCTGTTCGCGGCCAGCGGTCGACCGCGATCGTAAAGGCCTCCTGGACCGCTTCCTCGGCGAGGTCGATGTCGCCGAGGAAGCGGACCAGGGTCGCCACGCACCGGCCGTACTCGCGCCGGAAGTGGCCTTCGATCTCGTCCGCACGGACCGGCATCAAGGGCTAGGCCTCAGGGCCGTCCTGGAACGGGCGCACCTCGACCGGGAGCCGGCACGCGCGGGCGCCGCGCTCGGCCAGGGCCAGCGCCGCGTCCAGGTCGGCCGCCTCGACGATCCAGAACCCGCCGAGCTGCTCCTTGGTCTCGGCGTAGGGTCCGTCCGTGGTCAGCACCGCGCCGTCGCTGATCCGCACGACGGTGGCGGTGGACGCCGGGTACAGGCCGCCGGCGAACACCCAGGCGCCCTCGGCCTGAAGCTCGTCGTTGAACACGCCAGTGTCCTTGTAGGACTGCTGCATCTCCTCGGGCGAGATCGGGACCTCGTCGCCGTGGTGCACGGACAGCAGGTACTGCTTCATGACGGTCTCCTTCGTTGTCGTCGGCTCTTGGCAGCCCGGCGGACTGTTAGCCCGCCTTCTACCATCGCCACGAACGCGACAGCCAGGATCGACACCTTCGACACTCACGCGTGCGAGATTTTTCGCTCGGCGTCGCCCCGCTGCTACCAGCCGACCAGGAACGGGTAGCCCTGGCGCGGCGGGAAGTTCGCGATCGTGCTCAGCCGGCTCCCTCGCACTTCGGCGATCCTGGTGTCCCAGCCTCCTGGTCTGGGCTTGCCGCACGGGCTGCCGTTGCCGTAGCCGAGATCCTCCTCGACCAGGACGTGGCGCGCGGACGGATCGCTCACGACGGTGACGCCGTTGATGCAGGCGGCGAGCCGCCAGGTGGTCACCGGCCGGCCGGCTGGGGTGAGCTCGACCAGGGTGCGCGGTGACAGGTCGATCTCCTGCCGGTTGCAGCCTTCGACGGCGACGAGGCCTGACCTGATCCAGGTCGTGGTGACGAAGCCGCAGCCGCGGGAGGCCTTGATCTGGCGGGCGGTCGCGAGGTCGGGGCGGGCGGCCGACAACAAGGTGATCGAGTTGTTCGCCGAGTCGACCGTCGCGAGCATCTTGCCGTCAGGAGACCAGGCGAGGCCGAAGGGCGGATTGCCGGGGTTCTTGGTCGCTGCCCTGACCGTGACCCCGGTCGTGAGGTTGACCACGGCGACGACGCTGGGCAGGAACTGGGCCGGGCCGCCTGGATTGATGATCGTCTTGACCGGATGGGTCGGCTGCCGGATTGCGCTGCAGGACTGCGGGCTGGGGTAGGTCAGGTAGGCGAGGTAGCGCCCGTTCGGGCTGACGACCGAGTTACCGGCCCCTTGCGGGAGCACCCGGATCAGCCTGGCGTACCCGGTGGTGGGGTCGATCCGCACGACGTCGGACCGGCAGCCGTAGGACTCCACCGCGATGACCGACCCGCCGGCGGTCGGGGATGCGCTGATCGTGCCGACGCTGCGCAGCAACGGGCCGATCAGGTGCCCGTCCTCGAGCGAGCGCAGTTGCAGCGTGAACGTCGGGTACGCCGAGATCCAGACGACGCCGGGCCCGTGACCTGGCTTGTCCGCTAGCGGTGAGATAGTGGCGGTCAGGAACGAGGTGCGAACGACCTGCTCGGCGGCGAGCTGGGCCGGGCTAACGCCGGGATATATCACCGGGTCCCCCACTACCGTGGCGTGCTTGGCGGCCGTCCTCGTACTGCCGCCGCAGCCGGCGACCACGAGAGCGGTCGTGACCGCGAGCAGGCCAATCGCCATGATCCGGTGCCACGGCGTCGGGCGGGCCATCGGCGTCAGCGAAGTCATGCCACTAGGACGCAGAAAGGCCAGCCGCGGTTCCGCCCGGTTCTTGATGGGAGACAGAAGTTATGGATGATCAGGCTGTTGCTTCCTATCTGCGAAGGATCGGGCTTGACGGCCCGGCTACCGCGGACCTTGCGGGCCTGAGTTCCCTGCACCGGGCCCATTTGCTTACCGTGCCTTTCGAGAATTTGAGCATTCACCTAGACGAGCCGATTTCGCTCACGGAGGCCGATCTTCTCGCCAAGGTCGTCACGAGGAATCGCGGCGGGTTCTGCTACGAGCTCAACGGGCTGTTCGCGCTGCTGCTCGAGGCGCTGGGCGCTCGGGTGCGGCGGGTCGCGGCCAGGGTCTACGAACAGGACCGGCTAGGGCCGCCGTTCGATCACCTGGCGCTCGTCGTGACCGGAGCCGACGGCAGCGGCCCGTGGCTGGCCGATGTCGGGTTCGGCAGTCACAGCGTCTGCCCGCTGCGCTTCGACGAGCGCGGCGAGCAGCCCGATCCTGGCGGGTTGTTCGAGCTAGTGGACGTCGAGCACGGCGATGTCGAGGTGCGCAGGGATGGCAAGCCGCAGTACCTGGTCGAGCGCCGGGAGCGGAGCCTGGCCGAGTTCAGGCCGACGTGCTGGTGGCAGGCGACGTCGCCGGAGTCCCACTTCACTGCGGGCACGATTTGCTCGCGGCTGACGCCGGATGGACGGGTCTCGATCAGCGGGCGGACCTTGATCCGCACCGGCGATGGATCCCGGGTCGAGGAGCAGCTGGTGACCGACGGCGCCGTTCTCGCCGCCTACCGCGAGCACTTCGGGATCAACCTGGAGCGAGTGCCTGAACGTGCCTCTACTTGATCGCCTCGATCAGGAATCGGCGGGTCGTGGCCTGGAAGGGGCCGTGCGCGGTGATCTGGTCGTGCAGGTCTCTGAGCCTGGTCCGGTAGGCCTCGACGGTGAAGCCGGGCACGATCCAGATCACCTTGCGCAGGAAATAGATCACCGCGCCGATGTCACCGAAGTCGGTCCGCAGCTCCGTTGAGCGCAAGTCGGTCACCGTGAGCCCGGCCGCCTGCGCCGCCGATCGCGCCAGTTCCGGCTCTCGCTCTTCGCCCTCATCTTCGTCGTCGGGTTGCGGGCCCATCATGAACTCGGTCAGCTCGCCGACGCTGCGCGGCCCGACCTCCTGGGAGAAGTACCGGCCGCCTGGCCGCAGCACCCGGGCGACCTCGTCCCACCTGACGCTGACCGGATGGCGGCTCACGACCAGGTCGAAGGCCTCGGCGCCGAACGGCAGCGGGTCATCAGGGTCGTGCGCCACGACCGCGACGCCCAGCGGGTGCAGTAGCTGGGTCGCGCGCTCGACGTTCGGCGGCCAGGCCTCGGTCGCGACCGTCAGCGGCGGCCGCTTGGGGACTCCGGCCAGCACCTCGCCGCCGCCGGTCTGCAGGTCAAGGGCGGCGCGGGCGATCGCCATCTGCTGGCCCATCGTCTTCGCGTAGCCCCAGGACGGGCGCTGCTCGCTCGCCCGGCCGTCGAGCCAGGAGAAGTCCCAGCCATCGACGTCGGCGGCAGCCGCCTCCGCGACCAGGTCGTCAAAGCTCCGTGCCACCGCTAGATCGTAGGCGCGCTTTTCCTCCGATGTCGCCACAATATTGCCACCGGCTCGATTGCTATCGGCTCGAGGGAAGCCCGTGCTCCGCCCAATCCGGGTCGGCGTTCGGCGGCGTTTTCGCGTTGCTCGGCGTTTTCCGGGCTGCTCGGCGTTTGTCGGGAGAGTTCTCAGCGTCTGCGGGGAGCGTGGTCGTTCCGGGGACACTTGCCCCCGGCATATGACAAAACCGGTCCCCGGAACGAGAACGGTCCAGCCTAGCGCTGAGATCGCTCCCTTCAAAGGGGACAAGCAACTACGAAGGTGCCAGCATCCGGTCCCGGCGCTGAGAACGCTCCCCGATCGCCGATGAGCGAAGGCCGGGACGTGCTTCGACCGGCCGACGCGAGGTGTGGCGAGCTGTCCTACCAGAGGTCACCGCCGGTCAGGACGTAGACGAACGGAATCAGCGGGATAATCGCGAAGATGGCCCAGGCGATCTTCGCGCCGCCGCCGAGGTCGCGGCGGGTGAAAAGGTCGATCCAGATCAGCACGACCGCGATCGGGTGCAGGAAGCAAATGAGCAACTCGATTAGCTTTTTCATAGTGCGCAATCTACCCGGATCGCTGAAAGGTATCCGGTCACGTCCAGCGCCAGGTTGACCGGCCGCCGGGCTGATCCTCGACCGTCACGCCGCCGGCGGTTAGCTCCGCCCGCAGCTGATCGGAGCGGGCGAAGTCCTTCGCCGCGCGGGCCGCGCTCCTGGCCGCGACGAGCGCCTCGACCTCCTCGGCGCTGATCGTGGCTGGCCGTGACGGCAGGTCGAGGTCGGCTGGCTTGAGGTCGCTCAGTCCGAGGCCGAGGACAGCGTCGAACTCGGCCGCGAGCGCGGTCAGCTCGGCGTCGGTTAGCCGGTCGTCGCGGGCGGCCGCTGCCACCGCGGCGAGCGCCTTCGGCGTGCCGAGGTCGTCGCTTACCGCGCGGTCGAACGCCGTGAGGTGCGCCCGCGCCGCCGCTCCAAGCTCGGCCGTTCCT
The DNA here is from genome assembly GCA_035511035.1 of Streptosporangiaceae bacterium. Taxonomy (GTDB): domain Bacteria; phylum Actinomycetota; class Actinomycetes; order Streptosporangiales; family Streptosporangiaceae; genus Chersky-822. The sequence goes on along the minus strand of DATKFV010000011.1, from coordinate 137,916 downwards.
GGCTCGGCCGCTCCTAGCTCGGCCGGCCGGGCGGTCCTGGCGGCCGCGTACCGGTCGAGCAGCCGGCGCAGGCCGGTCCGCGCGCTGTCCATGGCCGGCCAGCTGAACTCAGCCTGGCTCCGGTAGTGGGCCTGGAGCAGCAGGTACCGATAGGTAAGCGGGTGGTAGCCACGATCGATCAAGTCGCTGACCAGCACTCCCCCGCCGGTCGACTTGGAGATCTTGGCCCCGCGCAGGTTGATGAACTCGCCGTGCAGCCACCACCGCACCCATGGCTGGCCGTCGCCTAGGTAGGCCTCGCTCTGGGCGATCTCGTTGGTGTGGTGCACTGGGATGTGGTCGACCCCGCCGGTGTGGATGTCGAAGTGCTGCCCGAGGTACTCGATCGACATCACCGAGCACTCCAGGTGCCAGCCGGGCGCGCCCCGTCCCCAGGGTGAGTCCCACTCCATCTGCCGGTTCTCGCCGGGCGCCGACGCGCGCCAGACCGCGAAGTCGCTAATTGACCGCTTGCCTGCCACGACGTCGACGCGGGCGCCCGCGCGCAGGCCCGCGAGATCGAGCCTTGCCAGCTCGCCGTAGCTGCCGTCCTTGGCGGTGTCGAAGTAAAGGCCTGATGGCAACTCGTAGCACCAGCCCCGGTCATCGAGCGCAGTCGCGAACCTGATCATGTGCGTGATGTGGTCGGTCGCCTTGGACCACACGTCAGGCTCGATGACCCGCAGCCGGGCCAGGTCGGCCTTGAACTCGGCGGTGTACCGCTCGGCGATCTCCCACGCGGTGCGTTGCTCGCGGCGGGCGGCGACTTCGAGCTTGTCGTCGCCTTCGTCGGCGTCGGAGGTGAGGTGGCCGACGTCGGTGATGTTGATGACGTGCTTGACCCGTAGGCCTTTCCAGGTCAGCGTCCGCTTGAGGGTGTCGGCGAACACGTAGGCGCGCATGTTGCCGATGTGCTGGTCGGCGTACACCGTGGGCCCGCACGAGTACATCCTCACCTGGCCAGGCACGGCCGGCGTGAAGTCAGCCACTTCGCGGGTCATGGTGTTGAACAGCCGTAGCGGCTGGCCGTCGGCAGGAGCGCTCACGGGCCGACACGATACCGCCGGCCGGGCGGCGGCCGATCGCTTAATAGCTCGCCAGCACCAGCACGACATCGGGATCATGGGCCATGCCCCCTGAGCTCGAGGGTGATCCTTACGGCATAGATTGGATGCCTGTGACTCATTACAGCCGACTGTGCATGGCCGTCATCGACGTTCCTGAACCCGATCACGATGGTGAGCTCGCCTTCTGGCGAGGCGCTATCGGTCAGCCCATGAAGCGGATCGAGGCTCACCCCGAGTACCACGGGGCCAGGTTGCATGGTCAGCAAGCCTGGCTGCTGATCCAGCGCCTCGGCGACGGCCCGGCCAGGATCCATCTCGATTTCCACACCGATGATCTCGACGCCGAGGTCGCCAGGCTTGAAGCCCTCGGCGCCCAGCGGATCGAGCGGCACAGCAACTGGTGGATCATGAAAGACCCCGCGGGCCTGCTGTTCTGCATCGTGCTCGATCCGCCTGGCGAGCTAACCGAGGCGAACGCCCAGCGCTGGGACTAGCTGGGGCCTCGGTACTGGAGAGGCTCGGAGTGATTTCTTCCTCCTCGTGGAGCCTTCTCGCCTGGCGGCGGATCGACCACGTTTTTTGCCGAGGATTTGCCGCTGAGCGATAACTCACCAGCAGGACGCCGACGTTTCGCCGGCAGGAGAGAAGTCGCCGCGAGGATCTTCCGCGATCAGACGATTCGCCGTCGAGCTGTCGAGCATGCTCCGCCATCCCGCGACTCTCGGCCGGGCCTGAGCCAGTCAGAGGAGGTCGGCAGGCATCGGCGCCTCGCTCGGCGCCAGAACGACCGCTTCCTGCCCTGGCCCGCAATGCTCCTCACGAAGTAGAGTGCCTCGATCGCGAGGCTCACCCAGTCGAGCTCGTCATCAGCTCCGAAGGTCAGCCACTGCTGGTACTCGCCGCCCTCGCCTCGTCGGTCACGGCACCAACGCTAGCCCGCCCGGCCGACAGTCCTAAGAGCCCAGCCGATAGTCCTACGGGATCAGCACGATCTTGCCGAACGCGTGATTGGTGCTGATCGCGCGGTGCGCCTTGGCCGCCTCGGCGAGCGGGAACGTCTCGCTCACGAACACCCGCAGCGACCCTTCCCCGGCTAGCCGGGCCAGCTCAAGCCGCGCCGCCTGCCTGATCTCCGTGCCGGGGTCAGCCCCAGGACCGCCGCCCAGCGCCCTCGTGCCGGTCTCTCGCGACCTGGCGCTGGCCACGATCGTCACGATCCGGTCGTGGTCGGCGACCAGTTCCCTGGACACGTCGATAGCCTCCTCCGTGCCGATCATGTCGATCGCCACGTCCACGCCACCAGGCGCCGCGGCACGCACCCGATCAGCCAGGCCCGCCCCGTACGTCACAGGAATGGCCCCGAGCTCCCGCAGGAACTCGTGTCGCGCGGGGCTCGCGGTCGCGATCACGGTCGCTCCCCGGCCCACCGCGAGCTGAACCGCCACTGTGCCCACGCCGCCCGAACCGCCGTGGATCAGCACGGTATCGCCGCCGGTCACGCCGGTAGCCGCGAGGCAATGCCAGGCGGTCGCCCCGGTGAGCATGAGGCCGGCGGCTTGCGCCCAGTCGAGCGCGGCCGGCTTCGGCGTCAGCGACGCGACCGGCGCGATCAGTTCGCTCGCGTAGCCGCCGTCCACGCGGTAGCCGATCACCTCGTCGCCTACCGACACCCCTCCGGCCGTCCCGGTCGCGTCCGGCCCGACCTCGGTCACGACCCCCGATACCTCGAATCCCAGGCGCATCGGCAGCCTGGCCGGGTCGGCGCCGAACGCGCCGCTGTATTGCTTGTAGTCGATCGGGTTGACGCCAGCGGCCCTGACCTCGACCAGGGCCTGCCCAGGTCCGGGAGCACCGGCAGGCACTTCGATGACCTCGAGCACCTCAGGCCCGCCATAAGCGGCTGCCACCACAACGCAAGCCATCGACAATCAAACCCCTTCAGTTCATTCTGCAAAATTGCGTCGCTCACTCTAACGATCCGGACGTGATGGGTCATGCCAGACTCCCGCGCTCCAGGCCCGGCTGACTGTCAGTACCCCGGCGTAGCGTGTCGCTTGCAACGACTGACAGTGACATTACTCAGGAGGCAGATCCCGTGAGCACGACGGCCACGACGACCGAGCGCGACGACCTCGTCAGCACGCTCGATAATCACCGGCGCTTTCTCAAGTTCACTGCGCGTGACCTCACCGACGAGCAGGCCGCCGCGCGCACGACCGTGAGTGAGTTGTGCGTTGGCGGGCTAATCAAGCACGTCACCCTGGCCGAGCGAGGCTGGGCCAGGTTCATCGTCGAAGGCGCGCCCGCGATGTCATTCGACGCCGAGTCCCAGACGACCTGGGCCCGCGGTTTCCAGATGGACGAGGGCGACACCCTAGCTGGCCTGCTCAAGGCTTACGACGATGTCGCCGACGCGACCGACGAGCTAGTGAGGACGTTGCCCGACCTCGACGCCGCTCACGAGCTTCCGAAGGCACCGTGGTTCCCGCCCGGCGCGACCTGGACCGCCCGGCGCGTCCTGCTTCACATCCTCGCCGAGACCTCGCAGCACGCCGGCCACGCCGACATCATCAGGGAAGCACTCGACGGCTCGAAGACGATGGGGTGAAGAAAGACGACGGGTGGCTTAGAGCACGGTCACCCAGGCCGCCGGGTCGCCAGGGGCGCTGGTGAAGTCATAGCGCAGGCCGTCGACCGAGACCGCGATCAGCGAGATCGACGTGCTGCCCCAGATCCGGCCGTCGCCGAAGTCGCGCCGCACGATCAGGGCGCGGTCGTCGTCGGTGGCGAGCCCGTCGCCGTTGAGCAGCGGAAACCACTCTCCCCAAGCCTCAGCGACCGGCTGGCCCGGCTTCGGATCGGGCCTGGCGGCCGCCGCGAACCGGGGCAAGAAGTAGGCGAGCCGGGCGAGTTCATGCGCTCGCCCGTTCGCCTGGCTCGGGCTGGCGGGCTGGCTCGGGTGCGTCGGCCCTGGCTGGCTTGCGCTGCTCGGCTGGCTGGGGCTGGTCGGCTCCGGTCGGCTCGGGTTCGCTGCCTCGTTCCGGCCTGGGTTCAGGCTGCCTGTCGGCTGCAGCAGGTCGGGCAGCAGGTCGCTCGCCCAGCCGCTATTGACGGCGAAGTGCAGGCCCGGCGCGAATTCGCGCTCGGTCAGCGCGTCGCCGTCCCATGACTGGGCGATTGCGCGCTTCGGTTCGGCCGTCACCAGGATGAACGGGTCGAACTCGGCGAGAACCTGCGGGTCTAGTGGCATGCCCGCGGCGGCGTCGAGCGGCAGCACTCCCCTGGACCTGCGCGTGACCTCAGGGGCCGTCTTGCCCCGGCCGTTCAGGACGCACGCTGCCCGCCGGTCCTGCGGCGACACCGCCAGCCAGGTTCCGCCGGCCTGCAAGTCCCGCCCGCCGATCAGTTCGCCTGCCCGTTCGGGCCAGTGCCGGGCGGGTGGCTGCCAGGCCCGGCTCGTCATCTCGTCCCTGACCCCGACGAGCAGGGTCGGTCGGCCAGGCTCAATGCTCAGCAATGCGGTGCACATCAGTTATGCACTGTATCGCTGTCAGAATTAACGCTATGGATGCCATGGCTCCGATCAACCTCACCGCCATGCTCGCGCGCTTCAGCGAGCACTGGCAGCCCAAGAAGATCGCCGCGATCAACGACTACGACGTCAAGATCGTCAAGCTCCGGGGCGAGTTCGCCTGGCACACGCACGCCGACACCGACGAGTTCTTCCTCGTGATCAGCGGTCAGCTCACGATCCAGCTCCGCGACGGCGACGTCGTGCTCGGCCCCGGTGAGTTGTACGTGGTGCCGCGCGGAGTCGAGCACTGTCCCCGCGCGGCCGAGGAGACGGCCGCGCTCCTGATCGAACCACGCGGCGTGGTCAACACCGGCGAGGCCGGTGGCGAGCTGACCGCCGAACTCGAAGACCTCACTGCGAGCTAAGGGGCCAGCCGCCGCCGGTAGCTATCCCACGTGGCCACGTGCTCGGGGAAGTGCAGGGCCGCCTTCGCCGCCATGTCGGGCTCGCCTGGTTCATAAAGCAGCACGTACTTCACTGTCGCCTCGTACCAATCTGAAGAAGCGAAAACTACCGCGCGTGGCCGAGGGAGTGCACAATGACTCATATGCGGATGGCCGAAGGAGCGCTGCTCCAGCAAGTACATCCAGCGAAGATCGGCGCCGACGTCACGGCGTCGATCATCTCGAACGTCCTGCTCTGGCGGGCCCGGCCGATCACGGCCGTCGCCGTCCGCTACACCGTGCCGATCGCAAGCTCAGCGGTCGTTCTCGGCCTGGCCGACCTCGACGCTCTCGCCCGCACCCGCCGGGGCAGGTACGTGCTCGCCCACATGCCGCCCGCCGCCCAGGCCATCCGCCTAGCCGGCGACGCCGTCATGGGCGTCGGCGTTTATCGCAGGAACCCCGCTCTCTTCGCAACTGGTGCCGCCTTGGTCCTGCTCGGCTGGTCCCACGCTCTGTGGCCCGCCCCGCCCGGCAGCGGCTTTTCACCCGCGGCACTTATCTCGCCCCAGTCCTGACGCCGGGTGGAACGGGCGAAGCGAGCGGCTTCAAGCCGCACGCAGCTGAGAACTCCTGTGACTCGATGCCCATCGCGGTGTTGGAGCGGGTCATGAAGTTCGCCAGCGCCGCGTAGCTAGTCAGTTCGACCAGCGCCGCCGGGCCGAGCGCGTCGAGCAGTCGGGCCGACAACTCGTCGGTGACCGTCGGCGGGGTCTGGGTCATCGCCTCGGCGTACTCCATCACGTCGCGCTCCAGCGGGGTGAAGACGTCGGACTCGCGCCAGCGTGGTACCTCTCGCGCCTTGGCCACGTCGAGTCCCTGGTCGTGGGCCGCGAAGTAGCCGAAGTCCAGGCAAAAGCTGCAGCCGACCAAGCTGGCCACCGCCATGTGGGCGAACGTCTTCAAGTTCTCGTCGCACTGGTCCCACTTCTGGGACTTGCGACCGGCGCTGAAGCTGAAGTTCAGCACCTTCCGGTTGTGCCAAGCGACCCCGACCGGCTCGGGTACGTCGCCGAACATCTTGCGCGACATCCGCTTGACGATCGCGCCGTAGATACCTGTCAGCTCGGCTGCCGGGATCCTGGTGCCGCTAGCCATGGTGCCTCCTCCGATTACGTGCTCTCGGTATGAAGACACCGGCCGCGGACGGACTGTGACAGCCCAACCCCGGCCCTCGCGGCCTGGCCCTCGTGGCCCGACCCCCACGATGGCACGACGTGGGGGTTGGGGTCGTGGCGGCGGACGGTCTTGGTCGTTTTAATGGTTTGTTCCTGGTGCAGGTCGTTGACACGCGCTGGTCACAGGCCGACGCTCAGGTTGCCTCGCCATTTTGCCCGGCTTTCGGCGGGCTCTGAGCGGAGGCATTCGTGGACCAGGAGGCATCCGTGGATGTTCACGCGCGGCACGGCCGGCGATCTCGGGCACTGTCACTTCGCGTTACCGGCTTAGCGCTGGCGATGACGGCGGCCGGCCTGGTCGTCGGGTCGGCCGCTACCCCGGCCTCGGCGGTCTCGACCGCCTGCCCCTGGGTGGGGTCGAGCGCTCCGATCAGCCAGCGGGTCAGCGAGCTGATGTCCAAGATGACCCAGGCGCAGGAAATCTCGATGGTGACCGGCGCGAGCGGATCGAGCTACGTGGGGTTCACTCCCGCGATCGGGTCACTCTGCATACCTGCGATCAACCTTGAGGACGGCCCGGCGGGCGTCGGCGACGGCATGACCAACGTGACTCAGCTGCCCGCCCCCGTGGACGTCGCGGCGACCTGGGACAGTGCCGCCGAGCAGCTGTACGGCCAGGTCATCGGCGCCGAGCAGGCCGCCAAGGGCACCACCATCGACCTCGGCCCGACCATCAATATCGTCCGCGACCCCCGCTGGGGCCGCGCCTTCGAGTCGATCGGCGAAGACCCCTACCTGAACGGCCAGCTGGGCGCGAACTACATCAGGGGCGTCCAGTCGACCGGAGTGATGGCGCAGGTCAAGCACTTCGCGGTCTACAACCAGGAGACGAACCGCAACACCTCGTCCGACGACGACGTCATCAGCACCAGGACCATGCAGGAGATCTACCTGCCCGCGTTCCAGACGGCCGTCCAGCAGGGCGCGGCGTCCTCGGTGATGTGCTCGTACAGCAGCCCCAACGGAACCTATGCCTGCCAGAACCCGTACCTGCTGAGCACGGTGCTGCGCCAGCAGTTCGGCTTCAGCGGCTTCGTCACCTCGGACTGGGGCGCGACCCACTCCACCGCCGCCTCGGCTAACGCCGGCCTTGACATGGACATGCCAGGCAGCGACGGCTACTACGGCAGCGCCCTGGCCTCGGCGATCTCGTCCGGCTCGGTCAGCCAGGCCACGCTGAACACGGCCGTCTCCGAGATCCTCACCGAGATGTTCGCGTTCGGCCTGTTCGACAAGCCGGCGACCGGCTCCCCGGCCCAGACCGCGACCAACGCCACCGACCAGTCGGACGCCCTCCAGCTAGCCGAGGAGGGCACCGTCCTGCTGCAGAACACCGGCAGCATCCTGCCACTGAGCACCTCGACCCCGTCGATCGCCGTCATCGGCACCGACGCGTCCAGCAGCCCGCTCACGGCCGGCGGCGGCAGCGCGTCGGTGAACTCGAGCGGCACGATCACCCCGCTCCAGGGCATCGAGTCGCTGGCCAGCAGCGGCACCACCGTGACCTACAACGACGGGTCATCGGACAGCTCAGCCGCGTCGGCGGCTGCGGCGGCCAGTGACGCCGTGGTCTTCGTCAGCAATGACGAATCCGAAGGCAGCGACCTGGCCAACATCAACCTGTCCAGCGCCGACAACTCGCTGATCTCGGCGGTCGCGGCCGCGAACCCGAACACGATCGTCGTGCTGAACACCGGCTCCGCCGTCACGATGCCCTGGCTGTCCTCGGTCAAGGGCGTCGTTGAAGCCTGGTATCCCGGTCAGGAAGACGGCACCGCGATCGCGTCGATCCTGTTCGGCACCACCGACCCGTCCGGGCACCTCACGGTCACGTTCCCGACCTCGCTGTCCCAGGTTCCGGCGAGCACCGCCGCGCAGTGGCCAGGCGTGAACGGCACCGTCCAGTACTCGGAGGGCATCGACGTCGGCTACCGCTGGTACAACAGCCAGGGCCTGACCCCGCTGTTCCCGTTCGGGTACGGGCTGTCGTACACGAGTTTCTCGTTCAGCAACCTCTCGGTTGGCACGCTGCCGGACGGCGGCGCGGCCACGGTGACCGCGAAGGTCACCAATACCGGCAGCCGGGCCGGCGCCGACGTCGCGCAGCTGTACGTCTCCGACCCGGCGGCCTCCGGCGAGCCACCGCTTCAGCTCGAGGGCTTCGCCCGGGTGAACCTGCAGCCGGGCGCGAGCCAGACGGTGACGTTCCAGCTGACCCAGCGCAACCTGCAGTACTGGAACTCCTCGACGAACGCCTGGGCCGTGAGCACCGGCAGCTACGGCATCGAGGTCGGCGACTCCGATGCGCACCTGCCGCTGTCGGGCACGCTGTCGGTCAGTTCGTCGCAGATCGGCCAGCCGGTCACGATGACCAGCCCTGGCCCCCAGGAAGGCGAAGCAGGAACCTCAGTGTCCGTACCGGTGAGCGCTAGCGACTCGACCTCGGGCCAGACGCTGACCTACTCGGCGACCGGGCTGCCGGCCGGCACCTCGATCTCGTCGGGTTCCGGCACGATCACCGGCACGCCGACCACGGCGGGCACGAGCACGGTGACCGTCACCGCGACCGATGGTAACGGCGCGTCCGCCAGCCAATCGTTCGTCTGGACGATCGAGCCCTCGGCCGACGGCATCGCGGCGACCCCGCTGGTCGGCTACGAAGGCCTGTGCCTGGACGTGAACGGCGACAGCAACACCGCCGGGACCAAGGTCGACATCTACACCTGCAACGGCACCGACGGGCAGCAGTGGACGATCGAGCCGAACAATACGATCCAGGCCGACGGCGATTGCCTCGACGTCGTCGGCGGCGGGACGGCCAACGGCACCCTGGTCGACCTGTATACCTGCAACGGCACCGGCGCCCAGGTCTGGGAGCCGCAAGCGGACGGCGCGCTGCTCAACCCGCAGTCGAACGCTTGCCTCGACGACACCGGTTTCTCCACGACACCTGGCACCCAGGTCCAGATCTGGAGTTGCAGCGGCAACTCGAACCAGTCCTGGGTGCCGTCGGCATCGGCGACCGGAGCAGTCACCGGGTACGTCGGCCTGTGCCTGGACGTGCGCGGCGACAACAGCGCCAACGGCACGCCGGTGCAGGTCTACACCTGCAACGGCACCACCGCGCAGGAGTGGACCACCGAGCCGAACGGAACGCTGGAAGCACTGGGCAAGTGCCTGGGCGTGACCGGCGGCGGCACCGCTAACGGGACGCTGGTCGACCTGTATCAGTGCAACGGGACCGGCGGCCAGAACTGGCAGCCGATGCCGGACGGCGCCCTGTACAACCCGCAGTCGAACGCCTGCCTGGACGACACGAACTTCTCGACGACGCCAGGAACCCAGGCCCAGATCTGGAGTTGCTCAGGAAACGCTAACCAGGACTGGGTGCTTCCCTAGAAAGGCCAACATCCATTACGACCAATTGACCGGGTAACCAGCCGGCAGTAGCCCGTGGGGTGTCTCGTCGCGATTGTTGGCGGCGGGCACCCCCAGGCTTTGCAGCAGTTCCTCGAAGTTCAGGCCGACCTCAGAAGGGAACGGGCCAGCCCCGCTGATCGCGCCGGCCGCGGCGACCTGCGACTCGGCGGAGCTGCCATTGGCCTCCGCCCAGCCGAACTCGATGCCCGCTCCTCCGTTGAACATCGTGGCGATCACGGTGTGGGAGGTGACGTCCTGTCCTACCTGCACGTCCGGGGTCACGTCCTCGGCCAGGTAGATGCTGAGGCCCTTGGCCGGGCCGCTGGTCATCCGGTAGGTGATCCAGCCACCGCCCGGCCAGCCCGCATCATCGTCAACGGCGTTGGTGATCACCGCGTCGCCGAGCGCGTAGACGGGGCCGGCTCCGCCGAAGTCGACGCCCATGTCGATGCGCTCGGCGATCAGGCCGCTGACGGCGCGCAGCGGGTTGGCGTACGCGGACGTGGCTGACGCGGTCGGGGCTGGCGAGGGACTGTGCGCCGGGTGGCTTGCAGTCGCGGGGCGGGACTTGTCTGGCCCTGTGTTAGCTGGACCTGTGCTCGCCGGTCTTGGCCCCGCTACGCGGTTAAAGGCGGCCGGCTGACCAGGAAGCCACGAACCGTGGGTTGTCACCTGGGCGATTCCCGCCGCGGCGAGCACCGAGCCGATGACGGCAGCGGCTATCCGGCCCGGCTTGCGGCGCTTGGGCCGCCGGATCTTGCGATGGGCGCCCGAGCTTCGGAGGGAGAACGATGCTGGTTTCCCGTGCTGCGAAGACACTCCTGGCCTTAAGTCGGCGTTGACTACCCAGTCGCATGCGGACAGATCGCGAGGTCAGGGCGATGCTGCCACGTTCAGCTGATGCTCACGCACGCAAGGTGCTACCAAGTTCACAATGCTCAATAACTCACTTAAAAGCTGTGAAAAGTACGTAACCGATCTATGTGACTTCAGTCACACTAGTCACGTACGCCACGGAGTGTAGTGCAAGGGCGACTGCATTCGTCGCGTTGCTGAAACTATTCTGGGCAGATGGACGTCCCCGCGACGGTGGACTGGACGCAAGGGACGGTGGCCCAGCCGCTGGAAAGCCTGCGAGAACGCAAGAAGGCGCGCACTCGCCAGCGGCTCAGCGACACCGCCACGCTGATGTTCCTCGCGCGCGGCTTTGACGCGGTGCGCGTCACCGAGATCGCGGCGGCCTGCGAAGTGTCGGAGAAGACCGTCTACAACTACTTCCCGACCAAGGAATCCCTGGTCCTAGACCGCTGGGCGAGTACGGCCCAGGCGCTGCAGGCCGCGCTCGCCGATCCGAGCACTAACCCGGTTGACGCGATCTGCCGGGTGCTCGCTGGCGAGCTGGCCGCTCTCACCTCCTGGCTGGCGGCCCAGAGTGACCCAGCCGCGGCCGTCGAGTCGGTGCGCCAGTTCAGCGAGCTCATCGCCACGACTCCGGCGCTTCGCGCCTACAACAACGAGACCATGAACGAGCTCGTCGGCATGGCGGCCGAACGGCTGGCGCTGCGGGCCGGCCTTGCCGCCGACGACCCGGAACCCCGGATCGCCGCCACGGCCCTGATCGGCCTCTGGGGCGTGCACTTCACCGCGCTGGACAAGCACCTGCAGGGCACCTCGACCCCGCAGGCGATCAACGAGGCGATCCGCGCCGACGTGGAGGCGGCCGCGCGGCTGCTCAGGACCGGCCTGGCAAGCTGGCCCCCGGCCTGATCCGGCCGGAGTCGTCAATCGCCTCGAGTACAGCGGGCAGGCCTCGCGTCAGCATCTTGCGCCGGACCGGACCGAGCACGAGCTTGGACATGACGAGCCCGTCGACGCCACGGAAGCCGGTGTGGTCGTAGGTCAGCCTGGACCCCGACTCGGTCGGCTCGAGGCGCCAGGTCACGACCGAGGGCTGCTGCTCGCCGCCCTTCCAGGTATGGCGGAGCATGACCGGCGGCTGCACGTCAAGCACCTCGCAGTCGACGACGCCATTCCAGCCGGGTACCGGCTTGCCGATCAGCTTGAAGTGGTTGCCGACCTCAGCGGCGAAGCCTTCCGGCTTTCCCCCTCGACCGGTCGACGTCCAGAGCGGCACCAGCTCAGGATCGGTGAGCGCGTGCCACAGCTTCTCCACCGAATGCGGGTACTCGCGCGTGATGTGGAACTCGGACATGACCGCTCCTGCCATAGATACCGTGACTATAATATTTTAGCAGCAGCAATTTTAAGTCCGGCGCTTGGCCCGCGGATCAGCCTAGGCGGGTTACAGCGCTCGCTGGTAGGTGCCGAAGGCTCTCGTGGCGGCGATGGCCGTGACCAGGGCCGCGATCGCCAGGAAGCCCGCGTAGGAACCGATCGTGCCCCAGGCGCCGTTGCCCGCTACGGCCACCCGGCCGGCGCTGGCGGCCCAGTTGACCGGGTTGAACCGGGCCACGTCAGCGATCCAGTGCGGCACGAGTCGCAGCGACAGGAACGCTCCGGACAGGAATGTCAGCGGCAGCACCAGGGTGGTCGACGCGCCGATCAGCGCCTCCCGCTGCCTGGTCAGCAGGCCGAAGGCGTTGGAGAGCCCGGCCATGGCGAACGCGATCAGCACGGCGACCCCGACGAGGGCGGCGACCCCGGCGAGGCCACCGGGGAAGGTCGCGCCCATCCCCCAGCCGATCGCGATGATTATCGCCGACTGGACGATCGTGGTGACGGCCTGGTAGGCGAGCATCGCACCGGTCAGGGCGGCCCGGCTGACCGGCGCGGTCAGGAACCGGTCGAGCACGCCGGTCTGCATGTCCTCGATGTAGGACATGCCGGTCCAGCTTGAGCCGAAGATCGCGGTCATGATCACGACTCCGGGCGTCAGGTACGTGATATAGCTGCCCGTCCCGAAGCCAGGGATCTTGGCCACTTCCTTGAACAGCGCGCCGAACAGCAGCAGCCAGATGATCGGCTGCAGCAGCGCGATGAAGATGACCGCGGGCTGACGGTACAGCTCGCGCAGGTAGCGGCCGGTGAAGATGACCAGGGCTTGGCGGAGCACGTTCATGACACTGTGACCTTTTCTGCTTGACGGAATGACCGACCGGCGTGGTGCAGGTAGACGTCGTCCAGCGAGGGCCTGGCGACGGTGACGGATCGGACGGGTACGCTGCTCGCCTCGAGCCCGCCGATGACCGCGGGCAGCGCGTGCGCGCCGTCCGCGACCCGGGCCCGGACCGAGCTGCCGTCGACCGAGGCGCCCGCGACCTGCGGGATGTCGATGAGGATCTTCTCGGCTTGCTCGGCTCGGTCGTGGCTGTCCAGCTCAAGGAGCACCGAGTCGCCGTGCAGGCCCGCCTTGAGCTCGTCCGACGTCCCTTCGGCGACGATCCGGCCCCGGTCCACGATCGCGATCTGGTCCGCGTACTGGTCGGCCTCTTCCAGGTAGTGCGTCGTCACCAGGATCGTGGTCCCGCCGGCGGCCAACTCGGTCAGCACCGCCCACAGGTCGGTACGGCCCTCAGGGTCAAGGCCGGTCGTCGGCTCGTCGAGGAAGAGCACGGTCGGCCGGTGCACGAGCACGGTGGCGATGTCGAGCCTTCGCCTCATGCCACCTGAGTAGGTCTTGGCCTGCCGGTGGGCCGCCTCGGTCAGGCCGAACGCGTCGAGCAGCTCGGAGGTACGGCGGCGCAGTTCCTTGCCCCGCAGGCCGTGCAGCCCGCCTTGCATGGCCAGGTTCTCCGCACCAGTGAGCAGGCCGACCGCGCCGCTGTGCTGGCTGACCGCGCCGATCGCCGACCTGACCCGGCCGGGCTGGGCGAGCACGTCGATTCCGGCCACGCTCGCCCGTCCCGAGTCGGGCCTGGACAAGGTGGTCAGGATCCGCACCGTGGTGGTCTTGCCAGCTCCGTTCGGTCCGAGCAGGGCATACACCGAGCCGGCCGCGACCGAGAAGCTGAGCCCGTCGAGAGCGTGAACCCGCCTGTCGGCCGGAACGCCGTCGCTCCCCGCTGCCCCGTTCGCCGCTTTCCCCCCGTTCGCCGCTTTCCCGCCGTTCGCCGCTTTCCCGCCGTGCGGCGATCTCCCGCCGTGCGGCGCCTTCCCGCCGTTGTAGCTCTTGCGAAGGTCTTCCGCCTCCACCGCGCCTGTCATCTCAGCTCTCCTAACGTTGTTCTCTCCGAGAACGGCGTTCTGAACACGAACAACGTTTACTACAGAACAACGTTCTCGTCAAGTACGCTGTTAGGCGTGAGCGACATGCCTGAGCCGCCCTGGCGCACGACCCCGAGGCGCGGCCGGTCGGCGCCGAGGCCGCAGCTGAGCCGCGACGTGATCGTGGCGGCCGCCCTGAAGGTCATCGAGGTCGACGGCGGTGACGCGCTGACCATGCGCCGGGTCGCCGAGGAGGTCGGGGTGTCCGCCTCCGCCCTGTACGGCTACGTCGCCAACAAGGAGGAGCTTGTCCAGCTCGTCTTCGAACAGATCATCAGCGAGGTCGAGATTCCAGCCGAGTCGGGCGACTGGAAGGACGTGGTGCGGGCTTTCGCGCGCGAGATGCTCGGCATCTTCGAGCGCCACCCCGGCGTCGCCGCCCTCACCATGGGGCGGGTGCCCTTCGGGCCGAGCATGCTCGCCGGGAGCGAGTTCATACTGGGCCAACTGCGGGCAGCCGGCGTCCCCGACCAGGTCGCGGCCTTCATCGGCGACCTCGGCGGCCTTTACGTCGGCGCGTACGCCCTCGAGCAGGAGGTCAGCCCGATCTCCGACCCGGCCGGATTCGCCGCCCAGGCCGCCACCTGGCTCAAGTCCCTCCCCCGCGACCAGTTCCCTAACACGGTCGCCCTCGCCGACAAGATCGTCGCCGGCTCAGCTCAGGACCGCTTCGAATGGGGCCTAGACGTGATTGTCCGCGGCCTGTCGACCTACCTGACCGATCCCCCCCGCCCCGAAGACGGCTGGCCCCCCGCTTAGCCCAAGAATCATAAAGATCTCGGAGCCCTCCCAGCGCGATGACCATGATCTTGTTATCGGCATGGTCTATAGACCAGTCAAAATCACAAGATCATGGACTCAGATCCAAAATCTCTCCCAGATCTTCTTCTGCAAACGATTGCGAGCCAGCTTGGCGGCGGCCCGACTGCCTGGCGTGCCGAGGTAGTTGGTCGCATCGCCGTTGACGTAGCTGAACCGGCCGACCGAGGTCTCCGATTCCCGGAGACCGCCAGAGTAGTCCGATCTCGCCCGGCCAGGCCCGGCGCCCAACTACAGCGTCGCGCCGCTGCTGTCGTTGGGACTACAGCAGAGGCGCGACGCTGTAGTTCCTGAACCGGGGTGCGGTCGTCGGATCTCGGGTAGTCCGATCTCGGGTAATCCGATTTCGGTTTATCGGATTTCGGTTTATCGGATTTCGGGGTTGTCGGGGTTGTCGGGGGCGTTGTGGGCGGGCGGGGCTAGGCGGTAGGCGCGGCGGGCGGTGGTGGCGAGGATCGCGGTCTGCTCGGGGTCGGTGAGGGGGGCGATCAGGGCTCGGGCTCGCTCTGCTACCTGCGCGTACGACGAAGACGTGGTGCAGGGCGGCCAGTCGGAGCCGAACATGAGGCGGTCGGGGCCGAACGACTCCAGCGCGATCTCGTAATAGGGCCTGAGCAGGGCGAGGCTGGCGGCTTCATCGGGGCCGGGCGGGGGTTCGGCGAGGATGCCGGAGAGCTTGCAGTACGTGTTCGCGAGGGCGCCGAGCCGGCGGATCGCGGCGGTCCAGGCCGCGTCGGGGTGATCGGCCAGGTCAGGGTTGCCGAGGTGATCGAGGACGAACGTCGTGCCGGGGCAGGCGGCGACCGCGTCGATGGCAGCCGGGAGCACGGTGGCCGGGACGACGATGTCGTAGCAGAGGCCGGCGACGCCGACGGCGGCGAGGCCGCGGTGCACGGCGGGCCGGCGGAGCCAGTCGGGGTCGGGCTCGATCAGCACGGGGTGCCTGATGCCGCGCAGGAAGGCACCGTCGGGGCGCTCCTGCAGGGCCGCGAGCGTGTCGGTGATCCGGTCCGATTGCAGGTCAGCCCAGCCGACGACGCCGGCGACGAGGTCGCTGGCGGCCGCCAGCTCGAGCAGTTCAGGTGTCTCGGCCGGGTCGGCGATCGTCTGGACCACGACGGTCGCCGTGACCCCGGCGGCGCGGGCGAGCGGGCGGAGGTCGGACTCGGTGAAGTCCCGCAGCAGGGTCTCGTTGCCTGGTAGTCGCAGCCAGGGCTGATCGTGGGCGGCGACTTCCCAGAAATGCTGGTGGGCGTCGACCAGGCCCACGCCGGGCGAGTTCGCCTGCTGGTTATTTGCGGCCAAAGGTCTTGGGCTTGTCACGGGACCATCATGGGGCGCAGAGCACGCGGGCGCTAACCGATGCGGGTGGCGACCGGGGTGCCGAGTTCCACGGTGCGGCTGACACTGCAGAGGCGGTCGTGCGACTTGCGGACGATGTCGGGCAGGATCGCGCGGGCCTCGTCCCCCTCGGCGGTGGCCGGGAACGTGACGTGGAAGGTGATCGCGAGGTCGGCGAGGCGGTTGCCGGCGGCGTCGCGGACCTTCTCGCCGTCGACCTGGACGGTGAACTCGTCCGGCTCGGCGCGGCGCGAGGTCACGAGGTCGACGTCGACGGCCGTGCAGCCGCCGAGCGCGGCCAGCAGCAGGTCCACCGGGGTGAAGTCGGTGCCCTGGCCCGTGCCGATGCGAAGTTCGCCGCCACGATCGTTGGTCACGGTGTACGTGCCGGTGGTGACACGCTTGATGGTGACGCGCCTGCTGGTGGCACGGCTGTTGGTGGCACCGTGGTGCCCGGTCTCTGCCATGGGCCTAGCCTGCCACGCGGGCCCTGCGGCTCCGGCGGCTGGCCAGCTAGCAGTGCCGGGCGTGCACGATGACGTGGTACCTGGACCATTTCGACGAGCCGGGCCGATGGCCCGAGTACACGATCCGGTAACGGCCGCGACGGCCGGCCTTGACGTGCCAGTACCGCCAGTTCGCGGCCGAGGCGCGACCGTGCCGGTAGAAGAAACGACGGTGCCGCGGCCCCCAGATCGAGATCCGGTAGGCCCGCGAGCCACCGGAGATCGCCTGGTACCAGACGCCGACGGTGAACTTGTGGCCAGAGCACAGGGAGTTCGACGGCTGGTTGACCAGGACAACGGCCGGCGCGGCCGGGGCCGCCTCAGCCGGCGCGGTCAGGGCCGGGACCGTGATGATCGCCGTCGCCGCCATTGCTGCCGTGAGCAGGGCTAGCTTAGGGAAACGCAACGTTATCGCACCTTCGGGCTGCTCGGGATTTGCGGGGCGCACGGTCGGGTGGGGTAATCGTGACGGCCGCCACATTAGTTTTATCACTCCTGCCGGTGCTTGCTCACCACGGGGAGGGAAAGGCCATGGACGATCTCGACAATGACGGCATTGCCAGGAAATCGCTGGGCGATGGTAGCTAGCCAGGCTTTCGGGCGATCAGGATGTCGCGGTTGATGGCCTGGTCCACGCGGTGGGCGAACTCCAGGTAAGGACCGGAATCGCAGACCAGCAAGCCGGCGTCGGCGAGGACCTGCGCGGCGGCATCGCGCCTGGCCACGAAGGTGTTCCAGGCGATGCCGATCGCGCCGCCTGGCTTGAGCAGCTCCAGCCAGCCCGGCAGCGCGGCCGCCAGCAACTTCAGCGGGCTCCGGGCCAGGCCGTCGCGGTCGTTGCCGGCGGTGCGGCTGCCGTGCTGGACCCCGTAGGGCGCGTCGGTCACGATCAGGTGGAAGGACCGCGGCTTGAAGAACTCGGCGGCCTTGATGGCGTCCGCGTGGACGACGTCGAGTTGCTGGGTGTCCCCCGCCTTGTAGTCGGCCTTCTCGGCGGCCAGGGTCACGGTCAGTCGGCGGGCGACCACGCGGCGGTCACGGCGGATCGGGATCGCGGCCACATGATGCTTGAGCCGCTTGCGCTTGAGGTAGGCCTGCACGAACGCCGAGTAAGCGTCGAAGTCCTTGCCGTCGATCTCGATGCCGCTCGCGTCCCAGCCATACCTGAGGGCCTGGTTCAGCGTGGTGCCACGGCCGCAGAGCGGGTCGAGCAGGGCCAGCCTGGGCGAGGCGGCGAAGGCGGCGAAGGCGTCGCGACCGAAGGCCGAAGACAGCAGGGTCGCGTTGATCAGCAGCTTGGTGAACTGCTCGTTGGTCTTGCCCTGGTACTTCTGAATCGTGATCAGGTCATCGTCGAAGCGGTCGAGCGAGCGCAGTTCGACCGGCTGGAGCGCGCCGTCGTCGCGGACGGCGAACAGCGCGTAGCCGCAGGACAGGTTGGCGAGCACGGCGGCGTCGCGCTCGGACAGCGGGCCAGCCGCGTCGAACGTCACGTACCTCACGCCGCCGATCGTCGTCGGCGCGACGTCACCCAGCGGGCTATCGAGCGCGCCGTCGCTGAACAGGGCAAGCTCAGCCAGCGTCAGGGCGGCCGACTGGTCCGCGTAGACCCGGTTGCTCGACGGCAGGATCAGCAGCGCGTAGCCGGGCATGCCGCTCAGTGAACCACTCCAGGCGGGGGCCGCCAGCGCGCCCAGTCCGGATGCATGGCAAAGAACCGCGAAGGGGCCGGCGGCGCGCTGACCAACTGCGCCCTCGGCCGCAGCGTCAGCCCGGCCGGCACCGGCTCCCACCACGGCTGGCGCGCCAGCAGCCGGCTGAGCAGCTCCCACCGCTGCCCGTCCGGGCCAAGAACGCCCTGGCCGGGACCGGCGCCTGGCCTGACCGGAGCCAGCACCAGTTCGGCCGGGGCCGCCCGGTCGGGCAACTGCCAGCGGAAGTCACCAGAGAGCCTGAACTCGGACGTCATGTTGGGCAGCGCGGCGTGCGGGGTCAGGCAGTGGAAGATGATCACGTCACCGGGCCGGTAGTCGGTCGTGGCCCAGCCGCGCTGCGCTGGCCGCAGCACCGAGGGCACCAACGGCCGCCCCAGGTGGCCGCCGGGTCGCACGGCCAGGCCACCCAGCCGGACCGGGATGTCCATGAGCGGCAGCCAGCTGGTCAGCATGTCCTGCACGCCGGAGACCGCGTAGTCGTGGTGGGCATACCGGCCTTTCGTCCGGGCGCCTCGCTGCTCGGGGTAGACCGTCCGCAGCACCTTCGCCGGGTAAGAGAACGCCTGCGCGCCGAGTACGGTCCTGACGAGTTGCCGCAGCGGCGGCAAGTAGGGGATCTTATTGAAATCAGGGCTGGCAAGCGCCCGCCGGAAGGCCGGGTCGGCCAGTGCCTCGGCGAGCTCGGCCCCCCGCCGCTGACCGGCGGGCCGCCCGGCGCCGTCGAGCCAGCCACCGCCGACGAGGTGGCTGGTGACCCCCGCCCTCGCCGCCGCGATCTGCTCGGCTGGCAGCAGGCCACGGAAGAACAGGTACCCATCGGCCGCGAGCCGCTGCCGCAAGACGGCCTGGTCGCCCGCGAACCGGCTGGAATCGGCCAGCTCATCCACCTGCCCACAATAGTTGCTCATCGGGCCTGGATTGGCTCAGCTCGCTTCCGCCAGTGCCGTGGCCACGTTGTAGGGCAGCTGCCGCGGCCAGACCAGCAGTCCCCGGGCCAACTGCCGTATTTTTGGCCGCAAAGGAACCAGCAGGGCTTCGCTGTAGCGCCAGGCGCCGATCTCGTCCAGGCCGAATCGAGCCTTCATCGACCGGCGGAAATGCCGGGCGTCACCGCCATCGGCCCGCCAGGCCGGCAGCCAGGTCGCGAGCTCGGCGTCATCGTCGAGCATGGTCCAGGTCATCAGGCGCTCGGCGACCTGCCCGGCCGCGTCGATCACGAACGCCCGGTCGCTGGCCCCCCTGATCCGGTGCACCCGGCCTTCGCTGTCCCGGCCGTGGTGGATGCTGGCCGAGCTGAACTCGGCCCCGACGGCGATCGCCGCGACCGCGTGCCCGGCCTCATGCCAGGCCGTCCGCACGACTGCCCGCCGGGCCGGCCCGTAGGTCGGGTAGCAACCGCAGACGTAGCGCTGCCTGATCCAGGTCTCGTGCACGATCGACTCGTCGTCGTAGCGCACGAGCCTGGTCAGCTCGGCGTTGATCGCGGCCAGGGTCCGGCCCTGCGACGGCGTCAGCATGGCCGAACGATATAGCAGGGCGGGCTGGTCAAGAAAATGCGTCAATGGTTTCAATGAACCCTTTGTGACGCGACGTGCCATTTATTTTTAAGCGGGGGCAGTCCGCTTTGCTCATGCTTGGCATGACACACTAGATGCGGGGTAGATGTTGATCGACGATAATTCGAAAGTGACTGGGGTCGGGTACATGAAGGGCATCGCGGGGGTCGCCGGCATTGTCGTAGTGGTAATCGGGGTCATTGTCTTCGCGGTGCGGATGACGGCGGCGGCCAGCGCCGCGCCGCTCCCGCTCGCGTACGGGTTCGACGGTAGTACCGGCTGGCAGCACGGCGATGTCAGGCCTCATGCCATTTACTTCGGGACGGGCGGCAACCTGCTGGTCCGTGGCCTGGCCTGGAGCGGCTGGACCCAGCAGGCGGCCACGGCGAGCGGGGTCAGGTGGGCCGATGGCTGCACGCCGAATTGCGCCGCCGGAACCTATTCGCGGACGCCCGCGACCCTGGCCTTGTCCGATGTACGCATTCATGACGGTGTCCGCTATTTCGCGCGGCTGACCATGCGCTGGAGTTCCGGCGGAAAAATGGAGCGAGAAGTCTTCCGCTGGTCGCCGGCCTTGGTCAGTGGTGCCCCGCCATTCTGGTCATGACCGCGCGGCGAGCGCGTCGTAGGCGGCGGCCATGATGGCCGCGTGCGCGGCCGGGCGGCTGGGCGACTCGAACATTCGCTGGGTCAAGATGATCACCGTCAGGTCGTAGCGAGGATCGACCTGCCAGGTGGGTGCCGAGTCCGCCGTCCCAGCCGAACTCGCCGCTGTCCTGCACCATCTGGCAATAGCTCCAGGACTGGCTGGCGAAGCCGAACGTGAACGTCAGCAGGTCGCGGGTGGTGATCGGCCTGGTCGCTGGCTCGGTGTCGGCGAGCGGGCCGTCGGGACGCCGGAGCATGCGCCGGGCGGCCAGTTCGGGCAGCAGCCGGTCGACCGGGTCGTCCAGGCCGATCAGGCCCTCGCTGATCAGTGCCAGCGTCGCGGCCGCGGTGATCGGCTTGGTGGTCGACGCGATCCGGAACAGCGAGTCGCTGGCCACCGGAGCGCCGCCGATGGCCAGCGTCCCCTCGGCCTGCACGTGCACCTGGTCGCCCCGTGCCACCAGGACGACCAGCCCTGGTATCCGGTCATCTCCGACCTGGTCGGCGACGACTGCCGCCAGCCGGTCCAGGCCAGCCGAGGTGAGCCCGTCCGCCACTGTCGTCCTCCCGTGTTGTTCTATTCCGATGTGCCCGGTCCACCATGCCAGGCGCGGTGCGGGCCGGGGCGGGAATGGCGTGCGGGCCCATAAGTTAGGTGCATGAGCGAACACCCGATGCCAGGGCAGCCGGCGCCCCATCACCTGATGTCGGCCGAGATCGAGGCGGTCGCCTTCTTCCTCGCCGACCACGTGGTGGTGGAGAACGGCAAGCTGTACGTCAACGGCGGCTTCTGGAACCAGCTGCACAGCTCGGCCTACCCGGTCGCGAAGGCGTTCGGGATCGCCGCGGTGCTGCATATCCCCTGGCACCGGCACCACGAGGGCCACGCCTTCGCGATCACCTTCACCGACGCCGACGGCGGGTCGCTGCCGGCCAGGTTCGACGGCCAGTTCCGGGTCGGGACGGCGCCGAACATGCGGGTCGGTGACTTCACGATCATGCCGATCGCGGCGCTGGCGACCAACTTCCTGCTGGAACGGCCCGGCGACTACGCCGCCGTCCTGTCCGTCGACGGCAATGAGCTGGCCCGCTGGCGGTTCCGGGCCGGCCAGTCGAGCGAGCCGGCGCCGGGCAGCGCGGCCGACGCCGGCGCCGAGCCGGACGGGCGGGGCCCGTGAGCGAGCCGGCCAGGGACCGGCTCCGCTCGGATCAGCAGGCGACCGCCCGGCGGCTCGCTGCCCTGGAACGTGAGCACAGCGGGATCGTGGAGGCGGCCGGGCAGTCGAACGCCGATGACGAGCACGATCCTGAGGGCGCCACGATCGCGTTCGAGCGGGAGCACCTGATCGCGCTGATCGGCCAGGCCCGCGAGCACCTGGCCGAGATCGAGGCCGCATCTCGCCGGCTGGACGACGGCAGCTACGGCAGTTGCTCGCGGTGCGGCCAGCCGATCGGGGCGCCGCGGCTCGCGGCCCGCCCGACGGCCGCGACCTGCATCGGGTGCGCGGTCGCCCGGCGCTGACCGCGCGGGCTGACGAGTGCCCTGACAGAGCACTACTAGGGGATGAACACCGTCCGGCGGCCCGCCTGGTCGCGGGACCACAGGTCGGCGACGCTGGACAGCGGCGCCCGCCGCACGTCGATGCGAAGCTTGCCGGCCGCGACGAGGTCGAGCAGTTCACCGAGCCCGCCGACGATGACGTCCATGGGCGGCATCGTGCCGGTGCCCATCGCGCTGATCTCGAGCCCGGTGCTGCGCAGTGCGCCCGCGGCGAGCGAGATGCGCGGCCCCGCCATCTCACCGACCTGGACGAGCCTTGTCAGCTCGCGGCGGATCTCGCCGTCGTTGTGCGCGATCGCGGCGATCAAGATCTCGGTTGGCCGTCCCCAGAGGTAGTCGACCACGATGTCGTAGCCGTGCTCGCCCGCGTTCGCGCGGTAGGCGGCGGTGACCTCATCCTCTGGCGCGTCGATCGAGATCGTCGCGTCAGCGCCGAGCTCGGGAAGCTGGGCCAGAACCGCCTTGTTCCGGCCGGCCCCGATCACCCGGCCCGCGCCGAAGTGCTTCGCGAGCTGGACGGCGAGCTTGCCGGTGACGCCGGTTGCGCCCAGGATCAGCACCGTCTGGCCGGGCTCCACCGGCTGCTTCCACGCGAACGTCAGCCAGGCCGACAGCCCTGGGTTCCAGATCGCGGCCGCGGTCGCGTCGTCGACGCCGTCGGGAATCGGGAACGTCGCGACCCGCCTGATCAAGGCATACTCCGCCATGGTGCCGGCCTGCGACCCGAACAGGACGCGCTGGCCGTCGGCGAGCTGGCCGGTGCCGATCACGCCCACGACGGCCGGAAGGGCGCCCGCCGCCTCCGGCGACCCGACCGAGTAGTGCGTGCCGTCGGCCTTGACCCGGTCGATGTTGTTCAGCGAGGCGGAGGTGACCGCGATCAGTTCCTCGCCTTCGCCGGGCTGCGGGGTCGGGACGTCCTCGTATCTCGGGCTCTCCCCGAACGCGCGCAGGACCGCGGCCTTCATCGCCGCGCCTCGCCCTTTGTGACGGCCTCGCCGATGGCGTTCTGCCAGGACTTGAGCACGCGGGGCTTGCCTCGGGCGGCCAGCGCCGCGGCGCGCTGATAGGCGCGGGCGTGGGCCTCCTCGTGACGCTCGCGGGCCGGACGACCGCGCAGGTTGAACGTGTCCGCGATGTGGTCGACGGCGATGCGGTGCAGCAGGCGAATCGTTCCCATCGGTACTCCTCCGTGACTTGCTAGCTCATTCACCAGGCCAGCCGTACGGCGAGGCCGTACGCCGTACCGTATGAGCGTACGTTGTCTCTTCTATGCGTACGATGTACTCGTAAGCTAGCGCTACGCTAGTCGGGTGTCAACTACGACGGAACGCCCGGGCGCCTCGGATAGCAGCTCGCTGCCGATCTGGTTCCGGCCCGAACCAGGGGCCCGGCGGCCGCGCTTCAGCCGGGAGCAGATCGCGGCGGCGGCGCTGGAGATCGCCGACGCCGATGGCTTCGACGCGGTGTCGATGCGCCGCATCGCGACCAAGCTGGGCGCGGGCACGATGAGCCTGTATCGGTACATCAGCGCCAAGAGCGACCTCGTCGCCCTCATGGACGACGCGCTGATGGGCGAGTCGCTCGTGCCTGACGGCGAGCTGCCGGGCGACTGGCGGGAAGCGGTCGCCCTGATCGCCCGCCAGACCAGGGACGCGCTGCTCCGGCACCCCTGGGCCGTCCAGTCCCTGCAGGGCCGCGGCGCTGGACGCCAGGACGGTGCCTTCGGCCCGAACGGCCTGAAGCACTTCGAGCAGTCGCTGGCCGCCGTCGCGGGCGCGCCCCTGGACACCCGGGCCAAGCTCGACCTGCTCGCGAACGTGGACGACTTCGTATTCGGCCACGTCCTGCGGGCCGGGGAGGCGCAGGAGCGGGCCGGGCAGGCGGACAGCGCCTACGCCGAGACCGTGGTCGCCTTCATCACCGAGCAGCTGCGCTCTGGCCAGTTCCCGCACCTGGCGGCGCTGACCCAGGACCCGGCCGCGCAGTCCATGCTGGACACCGCCGCGTTGGACGAGCGGTTCGAGCGCGGCCTGCAGGCCCTGCTCGACGGCGCCGCCCCCGATCCCGGCCGTCCCGACCGCCCCGACGGCCGGGACGGCGAGGGTGTCAGGGGTGGCGAGTCCGGCTGACCTAGGCGGGCCCGGACAGGGACAGGCCGAAGCGGCCACGGGGGTCGGTCCACCAGTGGCTCATGACCAGGCCAGCGGTGGCTAGCTCGGCGACGACGCCGGCCCGCCGGAACTTGGCCGAGATCTCGGTGCGCATCTCCTCCCCGGCGGCGAACGGGACGGTCAGGCCGATCACTGGCAGCTCGATGACCTGGTCGATGCAGGAGCGCAGCCGCATCTCGATCCACTCCGCCTCCGGGTTCCAGAGCGCTACGTGCTCGAACTCGTCCAGGTCGAAGTGAGCGCCGAGCTCGGCGTTGAGCACGTTGAGGATGTTCTTGTTGAAGTCGGCGGTGACCCCGGCCGCGTCGTCGTAAGCGGCGACGAGTACCGCCGGGTCCTTGACGAGGTCGGTGCCGAGCAGCAGCGCGTCGCCCGGCCGCATCCCCGCCCTTACCCGCGCGAGGAACTCGGCGCGCTCGGCCGGCAGCAGGTTGCCGATCGTGCCGCCGAGGAAGGCGATCAGCCTGCGTTCGCCGGAGGCGGGGACATCGCCGGAGGCGGGGACATCGCCGGAGGCGGGCAGGCCGAGTTGCTCGGTGAAGCCGAGTTGCTCAGTGAAGTCAGAGAGCACCGCGCGCACGGTCAGCCCCTGGTACCGCTCACGCATCCGGCTCGCCGCCGTCACCAGCGCGGACTCGCTGACGTCGACCGGCACGTACTGGGCGAGCGTGCCGAGGCTGGCGAGGGCGTCCAGCAGCAGGCTGGTCTTCTCGGCCGTGCCCGACCCGAGTTCGACCAGGGTGCTTGCCCGCGTCGCGGCTGCGATCTCGGCGGCTCGCTCGGTCAGGATCGCCCGCTCGGTTCTCGTCGGGTAGTACTCGTCGAGCATGGTGATCTTGTCGAAGAGCTCGCTGCCGCGCTCGTCGTAGAACCACTTCGGCGGCAGCGACTTGGGGACGGCCGTCAGCCCGGCGAGCGCGTCGGCGCGCAGCGCTGCCTCGAAGAACCGCTCAGGCAGCCGCCGGTCAATCTGGACGCTCGCCGCGGCGGGCGGTTGCCCGGCCGAGCGCGCGGCGGTCGCGGGCGTGCCTGCGGGAGCCTGCGGCAGCGGATCGACCAGGACGCCCGCCGCCGTCGCCTCGATCACGCTCCCTGGCGGCACCTCGTGCCAGCCGGGCTCGTCGTCGTGCGGCTCGGACGCGACGATCACCCCGCCATCGCGTTGCCGGTAGCACAGCGAGTCGCCTGATGCGGTCGCGGCGATCGTGCGGCCGTCGGTCAGCAGCAGGTTGAACCGCCCGTCGCCGCCCGCCGAGGTGATCGCGGTGATCGTGCCCGCCAGCGCCCTGGCTGGCTCATCGCCGGCCCGCAGCCGCCGCAGCACCATGGCCCAGACGAGGGCGGTGTCGCAGCGCGACTGGAGCCCGAGCAGTTCGGCCGGGCTCAGTTCCCCGGCCAGCCGCAGCACGGCGGTGACCGCCTCGGCGTCAGGATCGGCGGGCCGGCGCGCCCGCCCCTCGTGGGTCGCGCCCGCGGCGGCCGGCCAGCCGAGCAGCTTGCCGTTCAGGCTGAACAGCCAGCCGCCCTCCCGGTAGGGGGCGGCGGCCGACTCGCCGCCTTCGGTGCCAGCCGATGCCGACCTGACCGCGGCCAGCAGCGCGCGGGTGCTGGTGACGCGGGCGATGTCGGGCAGCGACTCGTCCGCCCAGATCGGACCGCGGCGGCGGTACCTGGCGGGCACCGGATCCCCTTCGGCGTACCAGCCGATGCCGAAGCCATCGACGTTCATCGTGCCGTGCTCCTGCCGGCGCGGTGCCCACGCCTGCTTGGCGAGGCTATGCGGCGGGTCGAGCACGATCGAGGAGATGGTGACCGGTTCGCCCACGTATGCGAGGTGGCGGCACATCAGGCGAAGTCCGCGTCGCGGGCGGTGCGGAACCCGGCGAAGATCTGCCGCCGGATCGGGTAATCCCAGTTCCTGAACGTGCCCCGGCACGCGACCGGATCGGCGGAGAAGGCCCCGCCCCGTAGGACCTTGTAGCCAGGGCCGAAGAACACCTCGGAGTACTCCTTGTACGGCCAGGCGACGAAGCCCGGATAGGGCTGGAGGTCGCTCGCAGTCCACTCCCAGACGTCCCCGATCAGCTGCCTGGCCCCTGACGGCGCGGCTCCGGCCGGGTACGAGCCCGCCGGGGCGGGCTGGAGATGGCGCTGGCCGAGATTGGCAAGCTCGGCGGTCGGGTCGCCGTCACCCCAGGGATACCGGGTCGACCGGCCCGCCTCGGGGTCGTGCCTGGCCGCCTTCTCCCACTCAGCCTCGGTCGGCAGCCGTCGGCCGGCCCAGCGCGCATAGGCGTCCGCCTCGTACCAGCAGACGTGCATGACCGGCTCGGCGGGCGGCACGGGCTCGGTGACGCCGAAGCGGCGGCGCAGCCACTGACCAGTCCCGTCCGGCTGCCAGAACAGCGGGGCGACCAGCCCGGCCCGCTGCCGGTGCTCCCAGCCCGCCGGGGTCCACCAGCGCGGGTCCGCGTAACCGCCTGCGGCGATGAACTCGGTGTAGCTGGCGTTGGTGACCGGGGTCGTGTCCAGGTAGAAGCTAGGTACCTCGACCGCGTGGGCGGGCCGCTCGTTGTCCAGGGCCCATGGCTCGGTCGATGTGCCCATGGTGAACGGGCCACCAGGCACCAGCACGTCGGCGGCCAGCCGCAGCACCTCACCGGGCGGCGGAGGTGGGGGCGGCGCGGCCAGCACCGGCCGGCCCTTCCTGAGCTGGTGCGTCGCCAGCATCGTCTCGTCGTGCTGCTGCTCGTGCTGGGCGATCATGCCGAACACGAAGCCATGATCGACCAGCCGGCTTCCGGTGAGGCTGACCGTCTCGAGCAGGTCAAGCACCCGGCCGCGGACGTCACTGGCGTAGCCTCGGGCCTCGCCGGGCGGGAGCAGCGGCAGCGTCGGCCTGGTGGCGCGCGGGTGCTCGAACGCGTCGTACAGCGGATCGATCTGCGGGTACATGGGGTCACGGCCGCCGACGTTGCGCAGCAGCCACAGCTCTTCCTGGTTGGCGACGTGGGCCAGGTCCCAGACCAGCGGCGACATCAGCGGCGAGTGCTGGAGCACCAGGTCGGGCTCGTCCACGCAGTCGGTCAGGCCGCTGGTCCTTGCCCTGGCGGCGATGAGCCTGACCGCGATCTTCTCCCGCAGCGCGCGCTCGTCGATGGCGAGTTCAGTCATGACAGTCCCTTTCCAGAACCGGGGGCTTGGTAACAACCGATGGCATCGAGTACGTCGTCAGCTGGGCATCGGCCCCGCAGCGGGTAGCGCTCGGCGAACTCGGCGACCGCCCTCCTGATCGGGCCCGACGCCGGTGACCTGGCCAGCGCCGCGTCGGCTGCGGCGAAGCACTCGGTCACCGCGCGCCTGATGACCGGCTCGCTCGGGCCGAGCCTCGCCGCCCGCAGCCAGGGTTCTGGCAGCGGGCCCGCGACCCCGCCCGTTCCGTCCGGTCGGCTAGCCCCGTCCAGTCGGCTCGCCGTCGTCTGGCGCGGCGGTGGCACCCGGGCGGCACCGAGCTCGTGCCAGACGGGCTCGGTCGCGGCCAGCGCCGCGT
Source organism: Streptosporangiaceae bacterium (assembly GCA_035511035.1). Taxonomy (GTDB): domain Bacteria; phylum Actinomycetota; class Actinomycetes; order Streptosporangiales; family Streptosporangiaceae; genus Chersky-822. Next base: position 110,101 of record DATKFV010000011.1, on the reverse strand, counting down.
CAGCCGCGACCGGGTCGTCGACCAGCGCGGCGACGAGGGCGACGGGGATGACCCAGCCGTCGTCGCCGCGCTGGGCATCGATCATCCGAAGCTCAAGGTGGCCGTGCGGGCGCACCGGGGGGAACAGCGTGGTGAGGTGATAGCTGAGGTCGTCAGCGGTAGGACCGGGCTGGCCGTTGCCCCGGAGCCAGTCCCTGAAGGTCAGGCCAGCTGGGACCGTCCACGGCTGGCCATCGGGACTCCGCTGGCAAAGTACCTCGGCGTCCATCGCGTACCTGACGATGGACTGGCGCGGATCGGCGCCCCGATGGTACGGCTCGGCGCCCAGGGGTGCCCTGGTGCGGTACGGGTCAAGCTTTGACCAGACCAGCTGGCGGGTGCATTTCCAGCCGGTCGGCCGACCGCGTCGCAATGGCGAGTTGGCGAAGGCCGCGACCAGGATCGGGCCGAGCGCGTGCGTGAGGCGCCACCGGAATGGGAATCCTGACGAGCTGTCATCGTCGAGCCCGGCGTCGACGCACACCTGGACTGATGCGGTGCTGCACATCATCAGCCGGCCCCATGGGCCGCGCCTGTCGAAGAACTCCTCCATCGCCGCGTACCTCGGCAAGTCGAGCACCCGGCTGGGCAGGCGGTGGAGGTCAAGGCCGTTGCCGCTGAGCTTGAGCCCAGCTGATCCGAAGGCCTGACGGAGAACGTTCATGTCGTCGCTGGCCGCAGCGACGCAGTCATGCAGATCGATCGCTGGAGCGGTACTGAGCTCGACCTGGCCGCCTGGCTCCAGCGTTAGCAGGCCGCCACCTGGCATGGATCCTGGCCGCTTGAGCTCTCCCAGGATCTCCCGAACCCGATCAAACGGGACTGGAAGCGACGGATCGGACTCGTCCTCTACCAGCCATTCGAGCTCGGCGCCGATCGTTCCAGGTGGACCGGTCTTAAAGCATACAGTTCCGATATGTCGCTCAGCTTCGACCTCGGATAGTGGCACTCCACCGACGTCGGCGGGCGTGCTGATCGTGTCAGTCGGCACCTCAATCACCGCTTCCCAGGGCGAATGTCGGGCGGCTCCGGCACGTATTTTCCCAACTATGCGCCGAGCCCGGTCATTCCTGATCTCCTTGCCCAATATCCATAACAGATGCCTCTGACACTGGGTCGATTCGCGGTGAGCTGATCAGCCTGGCGGCGTTCGCGCTGGTCAGCGCGGAGCGGTCACGATGACGATCGCGTCGGGATGCGCCGAGTCCAGTGCCCACAAGTACCCGGCCGAGTCCACGGTGCCGTCGTGCAGCCCGCTGGGGGCTCTATAGCGGTCAAATCTCCTGATCGCCGCTGCCGTGGACCGGGCGTGCGCGGCGTAGACGAGCACGCTGCCCGGCTCGAAGGTGACCAGCCTGTCGTTAGCCAGCGGCACGGGCGGCTGCGGCAGGCCGGTGAGGTCGAGGCGCGGCACCGGCAAGACCAGCGGCCTGACGGCCCCCTTCGCCGATACCACCTCCGGCCTGACTGATCCGACCAGCAGGCTGGTCGCCCCGTACGGCGAGACCGCGTCCGGCTGGGTGACCGTGGCGACGCGGCTTCGTCCGGTGCGCGGGACCAGCAGGACGTCAGGCCGGCGGGCACGGCCGGCCGCGTGGAAGCCGATGCCGAGCAGCCCGGTACGAGCGAAACCGGCCGATATCGGCTGGTCGGCCGGATTCGGCATGGCCAGTTCGGTGAAGCGGCCGGTCGCCTGGTTCAGCACCACGGCTTTGCTGGAGTGGTCAAGCACGATCGCCACCCGGCCGCCGGGGCCTAGCGCCAGTGCCCTGATGGCGTGGTCGCCCGAGGCCCCGCCGGCAGCGGGAACGGCCCACGAGGTGATGGCACCTGTCACGGTGTCGAACCTGACCAGCGTGGCATTCAGTCCCAGCCAGGCGACGCCGCTCGCGCTCACGGCGAAGGCAGCCTGGCCATCGGTGGCCAGCGTGCCTGCCAGCCGCAGCACCGGCCAGGACCTGCTGGTCCCGTTCGGGCGCACGCGGATGAGCCTGACCTTTCCGGCGGTGGCTCCCCAGGCCCAGACGCCGGTCCCCGCCTGGTCGCCGGCCAGGCCGCGCAGCGGCCCGTACCTAGCCGGGAAGCTGGCGGCGGTGCGCAGGCGGACGGCCGGGTATGGTCGGGGCGTCCCTGACGACCCGGCCATGCCGGTAATAACGGCTGGCTCGCTGTGAGTGCCGCCGTTGATCTCGGACGAGTGCCGTTGGCCGGAGGAAGGGACATGACCTTTGCCGTCCGGCACCGAGCTCGTCCCGAACCTCACTCCCCCCGCGCGGGGGGCCACGCCGGCCTGCGGGTAGCCGGGAGCGGCCAGGACGGCGATGTCGGTCGTGACCGCGGCCGGGACGATGCCGCACGCCACGATCACCGTGGCCGCCTTCACCGCTCGACGGGCACGCCGTCGCCTGGTACCTCGCCTGATGATGCTGGCGATGTCAAGCTGCACTGGCTCGGGCTCCGGGTAGTCCAGGGCTGCGGGCCAGCGGTCCTCGATGCTGCTCATGTGACCATCTCCGCTCGCAGGTCCGCGTCGCCGCGTAGCTTGGCCAGCGCCCGTGACGCGGCGCTCTTGACCGTGCCAGGCGCGATCTTCAGTTCGGCGGCTATCTCCGCCTCGGACAGGTCCAGGTAGAACCGCAGCACGATGACCAGCCGCTCCCTGGTGGTCAGCCGGGACAGGGCGCGCAGCACCAGGTCGCGGTTCGCGACCTGCGCGGCCGCGTCGACGGCGGTGGCCAGCTCAGGAATGAACTCGAACGGCTGCTCGCGCCAGGTCCGTCGGCGCCACCAGTCCGTGTGCGCGTTCACGATGCAACGCCGGACGTAGGCGTCGGGCTCGCCCGCCCTGATCCGCGGCCAGGCCGAGTACGCTTGGACGAAGCCGTGCTGGGCCAGGTCCTCGGCCCGGCCGCGGTCACCGGTCAGCAGCTCGCCGAGCCGCACCATCCTGGCCTGGCTGCGGGCGACGAAGGCAGAGAACTCGGCGACGTCGGCCTCGCGTCCCACTTGTCCCGCCTTCCGGTGCGTTCCGAGCGCGGAAGGTGCATCAGTACCGCAGTGTCAAACGCAGGAGCCGACTCTCAGGTTCTGCGCTCGGGGCCACGATCTGCGCGGCGGTTACCTTTGCCTGGGCGCCTGTGCTTACTGCTGCCGGGGCGGCTGTGCTTACCGATGCCTCGGCGGCAGTGCTTACCGTTGCCTCGGCGGCAGTGGCGGGCGGCGGCGGGATGGCCGGTCGGCTGTGCTCGGCGGCTGGGCGGCTGGGTGCTCGGCGAGGGCATCGAGCGCCAGCCTGACGGCGGTCTCCAGCTGCGGATCACGGCCGGCCATCCAGTCGTCTGGCGTGATCAGCACCTCCACGTCGGGATCGACGCCGTGGTTCTCGATGCCCCAGCCGAAGCGGTCGAACCACATCGAGAACTTCGGCACCGTGATCGACGTGCCGTCGATGAGCTCGTGATACCCGTCGATGCCGATCACGCCGCCCCAGGTCCTGGTCCCGACGACGGGCCCGATCCCCAGCGTCCTGATCGCCCCGGTCACGATGTCGCCGTCGGAGGCTGACTGCTCGTCCGCGATGGCCACCACCGGGCCGCGCGGCGCTTCCTCAGGGTAGCTATTCGGCCTGACGTTGCGGCCGATATCCCAGCCGATGACCCGGCGGGCGATCTTCTCCACGACCAGTTGCGAGGTGTGCCCGCCCCGGTTGGCCCTGACATCGAGGATCAGCGCTTCCTTCTGCATCTCGCTGCGCAGGTCGCGGTTGAAGTCAGACCAGCCTGGGCTTTGCATGTCGGGCACGTGCAGGTAGCCGGCCCGGCCGTCACTGAGCTCGCGTACCAGCTGCCGTCGCCCCGAGACCCAGGCCTGGTAGCGCAGCCGCCGGTCATCGGCCAGCGGTACCACCACCGCGCGGCGCGGCGTCGCGCCCGGCTCCTTGACCACTGTCAGCTCGACCGGCTTTCCGGCCGTGCCGACGAGCAGCGGGCCGGGGCCGATCGCCGGGTCAACCGGCTGCCCGTCGACCGCGACGATCAGGTCACCGGCGCCGACGGCGGTGCCGGGGGCCGCCAGCGGCGACCGGGCGCGCGGGTCCGAGGACTCGTGCGGCAGCACCCTGGTGATCCGCCAGCCTTCCTCGCCTGGATCAAGGTCAGCGCCCAGCAGGCCGGCGACGTGGTCAGCCCGCACGCTCGGGCCGAGGCCAGCGACGTAGGCGTGCGAGCTGCCGAGCTCGCCGAGCACGTCATAGAGCAGGTCGGCGAAGTCATCGGTGGTGCTGACCCGGTCAACGAGCGGCCGGTACCGTTCGAGCACCTCGTCCCAGTCGACGTCGGCGAGGTCAGGCACCCAGAACTCGTGCCGCACGGTCCGGCCGGCCTCGGTGAACGCGGCCTGCCAGAGCGAGGTCGGGTGGGCGAGGAACCTGGCCCTTGACAGGTCCACGTGCACCTTGTCGTCGCTGCTGTCCGAGTCGGCCTTCCTGTTGGCCGGCACGACCATGACCCGGTGATGGTCGCGCACGACGAGCTTGGTGCCGTCACCGCTGACCTCGAACCAGTTCACCTCGCTCATCAGCTCGGTGCACTTGGCCCGCTTGATGTCGAAGTGCTCAAGGGCCGGCCTGGGGTCATCGTCGTCCAGGCTGGCACCGCCCTCTCCGAGCTCGCCCGTCAGCGGTACCCGCAGCCAGGCCAGCCCGCCATCGACGGCGCGCAGCGACGCGTACTTCGAGTCGGGCACGGGCACGCTGACGATCCGGTCACCGAGTCCGTCCAGGTCGATGGCCACCCGCTCGCCATCGTCGCCCTTGGCCTCGTCGCCCTTGCCTTCGTCCTCGCCCGTGCTGGCAGTGCCCGTGCTATCAGGTCCCGTGCTGTCAGAAACAGTGTCGCCGGGCCCAGCGTCGTCGCTGGCAGGCTTCTTCTGACGGTCGGCCGCCCCGGCCTCGCTCTTGGAATTGGCCTTCTTGGGCTCGTCATCGTCGTCCTTGGAGCCCGAAGGCCGGCCATCGGCGAAGGGTCCGAATGGCGACGGAGTCGAGGCGGCCAGCGTCAGCAGGTAAGGACGGCTGCCGTAGGGGAAGTACAGGTCGAACATGTGCGAGTCGTGCACGGGATCGAACGTCCGCTTGGACAAGAACGCCAGGTACTGACCATCGGCGGTAAACGCGGGATCGGTGTCGGCGAACCGGCCGTCGGTGACGTCGGTCACCTGGCGGTCGGCCACCCGCGCCAGCCTGAGCTTGGCCCGCCGCTCCTGGACCGGCTCTGACCAGGCCAGCCATCGCGAGTCTGACGAGAAGGCCAAGCCCGTGGCCGGCCCATGCCCTGACCTGGCGACCTCGTTCACCACTCCGGAGGCGACGTCTATCAGGGTCAGCCCCCCGTCCCGCGCGGCCGCAGCGATCACGGCGCCGTTCGGGGCCGCGGCCAGTTCGCCGACCCAGCCGATCTCGCCCCTGGCGATCCGCCTGGCCGGCTCCCCTGGCAGGCCAGTCGAGCCGTCGGTTGAGGCGATCTCCAGCGCGTCCGCGCCGTCGTCGTCGACGACCCAGGCCACTTGGCCGGTGCTGCCGAGCACCACGGGCAGGCGCGCGGGCGGACCCGGTATCGCCGACAGCGCCCGAGCGGGCCCGTCCCTGTGCGTCAGCCAGTGCACGGTGCCCCGCACCTGGACGGCGCTGGCCCTGGCGGTCAGGTCGGTGCTCAGCTCATCGAGGTGGTCGTCAGCGGAGATCAGCCGTGGCGCCACCCCGCTGACCGGCGAGCCGAGGCTGATCTCAAGCCGCACCGGCTCGCTGTCCGCGCGCAGGTCGGGCAGCAGCCAGATGTCACCGCCGAGCTGGTAGACGATCCGCGTGCCGTCGGTGCTCGCGTTCCTGGCGTACATGCCGTCGTGGTCGGTGTGCCTGCGCAGGTCGGTCCCGTCGAGCGCGCACGAGTACACGTTGCCGGTGCCCTCGTAGTCGCTGATCATCGCGAGCCGGTCACCGACCAGCATCGGGCTGCAGAACTGGCCGGGAACCTCCGCCAGCAGCCGCTGGAACGGCGCCCGGGTCTGCCAGCCCTGCGCCCGCGCCACCCAGAGCCGTCCGCCCCGGCCACCGCGGTACCGCTTCCAGAACGCCGGCTCGACGCTGCCGGTCCCGGTGAGCAGGGCGATCGAGTCACCGCTGATGGCGACGTCTCCGACCGGCCCGAACGGCAGCCGGCGCTGCTGGGCGAACTGCGCCGTGCCGTCGGTGACCGGGATCGCGTAGCCCCAGGTCTGCCTGATGAAGTGCTGGCCGGCCGCGCTGGTGGCGATGATCTCGCCGCCTGGTCCCCAGCCGCGCATCTCGGTCGTGCCGCTCGACCAGTACGTCACCCGCACCGGCCCGCTGGCGGGGCCGCCGGCGGCACTGCCCTCCCCGGTGGCGGCCAGGAAGATCTCAGCTGTGCCGTCCCGCCAGCTTGTCCAGGCGATCAGGCCGCCGTCCGGTGACAGCCGCGGATAGGCGGCGGCGGCCTGGTCGGCGGAGATTCGCCACGCCCGGCCGCCATCGGCCGGTGCCAGCCAGACGTCGTCGTCGGCGATGAAGGTGAGAAGCTCACCACGCAAATGCGGATAGCGAAGATAGCGCGATGCAGTCACCGGCTCATCGTAGAGCAGAGCCCTAACTCCCCCATCTGAACGTGACCCGTGCCTTGTCAGGAATCGCTGGCAGATACCAGGCGTAGCTGCGAGACTTCGTGCCGTGGTGAATGCCCGAACCGGGGAAGGCCATGATGGCGAGCGGTCCCTGCCTGGTCTCCTGCGCGGCAAGATAGCTAAGACCGAGAGTTCGGCCAGGTTCGCCGAGCCCGCGGAGCCTGTCGGGCCGGCGGTGACCTCGATCGCCGCGGTGGACCGGCGACGGGTGAAGGAGTCGTTCCTGCGGCTCGGGACGAGCCCGCAGTTCGCCATGGACTACCTCTACGCGCGGCTTTTCGTGCAGAGCCCGGCGCTGCGGTCCCTGTTCCCGCTGTCCATGGAGCACACCCGCGCCACGACGTTCCGCATGCTGGTCGACCTGATGGAGAACCTCGACGACCCGGAGCGAGCAGACCTCATGCTGGCCGAACTCGGCCGGGACCATCGCAAGTTCGGCGTCAAAGACGAGCACTACCAGCCCTTTTTCGACTGCCTGCTCGCCACCATCGAGCAGGTCAGCGGCCAGGCCTGGACCGATGACCTGCGCCGGGCCTGGCGCGCCGTGCTGACGTACTTCGCCGCCACGATGACGGCGGCGGCGCAGGAAGACGGCCGGTCGCAGCCTGCCTGGTGGATCGGCGAGATCGTGCAGCACGACCAGCGCACGCCGACGATCGCGGTGCTGACCATCCGGCCTGACCGGCCGCTCAGCTATCACCCTGGTCAGTACGTCAGCGTGCAGGTGCCCAAGTGGCCCAGGGTCTGGCGCAAGTACTCGATCGCCAACGCCCCGCGCGAGAACGGCTTGCTCGACATCCACGTGCGGGCGGTTCCCGGCGGGATGGTCAGCACGGCCCTGGTCAGCCATAGCGGCACCGGCGACACGCTCACGCTAGCCGCCGCTAGGGGCGACCTGCGGGTGCCGGCCGACCAGGACCGCGACATCGTGTGCGTCGCCGGCGGTACCGGGCTCGCGCCGGTCAAGGCGATCGTCGAGTCGATCGTGGCGCAGACCAGGCAGGGCAAGCGACGATCGGTCACGCTCTACCTCGGCGCCCGGCACGGCGGTGACCTGTACGACATGCGCGATCTCGCGACGCTGCGGCTCGCCTACCCGGCGCTGACCCTGGTGCCGGTGGCCGAGTCAGATCCGGACTGGTCCGCCGGAGGGTTCCTGGGGGTCGCCCTGCCTGGTCAGCACTCCTGGCCGGCCGGCAAGCTCCCCGACGTGGTCGCCAGGCACCCCAGCTTTCGCGACACCGAGGTGTACGTGGCCGGTCCGGCCGGGCTGGTCACCGCCACGACCAGGGCGCTCGGGCACCGGGTGCCGGCCGACCGGTTCCACCACGACTCGCTCGACGCCCTGCTGGCGGCCAGCCACCCCGTCCCCGCGCCCGGACTCGCCAGGTAGGCCGCAGGTGCGTGCGCCTGCCTAACTGGCCCTGACCTATTCGGGCTGAGCGCCATCGGGACTCGGCGAAGTGCCGGGGGTGAGCGTCTCGCCGAAGAACGCGTAGATCCGGTGCCAGGCATCGGCCGCGTCCTCCTCGCTGTAGCTCATCCTGGTGATCTTGGCCAGGATCGCGGTCGCGCCCTTGCTCGGCGTCATGAAGCGGTGGCCCGAGTTCGGGTACACCTTCACGTCGTGCCGGACGTCGAGCACGGCCAGCGCCCGCTGCAGCCGCTCAGGCGGCTTCGTGCCCATGGTGTCGCGGGCTCCGAAGCTACCGACGATCGGACAGGCTCCGGCGAGCACGTCCTCGGCGTTCTTCGGCACCTCGCCGTAGTTGACCGAGGCGGCGTCGAACCCGTGCCCGGGCGCGCACAGCAGCGCGAAGCCGCCGCCCAGGCAAAAGCCGATCACGCCCGCCTTGCCGGTGCTGTCCGGCCGGTCGGCCAGGAGGCCGCGGGCGCCGTCGATGATGTCGAACGCCGGGCCCGAGCCGGACCTGAGCTGCAGGAAGGCGGACCGGACGCAGCCCGGCCACGACTTGCCCTCGTACAGGTCGGGGGCCACGGCGAGGTAGCCGTGCGCGGCCAGATCATCGGCCTTGTGCCTGATGTCGTCATTAAGCCCGAAGGCCTCGTGAATGACCACCACGCCTGGCCACGGGCCTTCGCCGCCGGCTGGCTGGGCTAGGTAACCGGGAATGGTCCGGTCATTCACCACAAACGAGATGTCTGCCACCGACATACCATCTCATACATGCCGACGGCTCCACGATGCGAACCAGCCCAGCCACTAATCGTGGGCCTAACATCCCACCAAGCGAACCACGTCAGCCACCAATCGTGGGGGTCCGGGGGTTCGTACCCCCGGGTAAATACGGCGGCCCACGGCGCCGATGGCCGAAGGTCATCAAGCATGGTTGGCCGGCGCGTGGGCTCGGCTAGACCTTGCGCCAGCGGGGAATCCAGGCGCCGTCCTCGATCGTGTAGTCGCTGAACAGCGCGGGCGCCTCGGTCCGCATGATCCCGGCGATCTGGCCGAAGAGCAGCCTGATCTCCTCTTCCGCGCCCTTATCGGTCCGCGCCTCGATCGTGTGCCGCAGCGTGCGGATATTGGCCGACCAGAGCAGCCCGGTCGCCACCCCGTCGGGCGCGAACCTGCGCATGAACGAGGTCTTGTGCTTCTTCTCATCGAACTTCAGGCCCTCCTCGTCGAGCCCGAAGTGCCCGGCCATCCATTGCTGGAACTCCTCCATCTGGCCGAGCAGCACGCTTGCCCGCTTCATCAGCTCGTCATCGGCCTCCGCCCAGTCGGGGAACCAGAACGGGATGTCGGTCAGCCGGACGAACCGCAGCGACTCCTGCGAGATCGCCACCCCTGGCCGGTGCCGCACTAGCTCGTGCGTGGCGACCCGGCTGACGTTATGCAGTACGAAGCTGAACATCGCGTGCTCAAGCACCGATCCGTGGGCCTGACGCAGGATGTTCTGCAGGTAGGCCTCGTGATCGTTGCGCACCCGCACGATGTTCGGGTTCAGGCCAGGCTCCCAGGCCCGGTAGCAGATCTTCCCGGCGAACTCGGCCAGGTTCTGCGCGTCATCGAGGTCGCCGCGATCGAGCCGCTCGAGCCAGCCCTGCCCTCCGACCTCGCTCAGGTAGGCGGCGAGCGCCTCGTAGTCGATCTGCGGACGGGACACCAGGAAGACCTCGGGATGCACGCGCTTCATGCCGGCACCCTACCGGCGCCGTCCGACACTCCGCTGACCGGCGTAAATCGCGCTGCCCCACGGTGGCCGCCGGTCGCCCGCTCGGACCCAAATCGGGCCGCAACTCATAACTGTAAGTAATCACGCAAGTTCATGTTGTGATAGCGGCGGACCGGGTCGGCTTTTAGGATCGCAGCACATCTCCTGGCACTGACCAGGGCGAATACACGGGCGAACCCAGCCAGAGAAGGGCGTGATCATGCGCAGGAACCGAATGATGGCCACTATCGCGATCGGCGTGGCGGCAGCGGCGAGCGTGGTGTCGGTCGCCACCATCGCGGTCGCTGCCCCGGTCACGGCGGCCAGGACCGGCCTGTTCGCGACCTGGCACGGCGCCCAGGCGGCAGCCGGATTCCCGCTCCTGCGGCCGACGAGAACCTACGGCCTGGTCAGGGCCAGCGAGGTCATCGTCGCCCGCTGCGAGATCAGCAAGAAGAAGGCCGCCAAGCGCAATGTCATTGGCGAGTACGGGCTCACTCCGGCCGCGAATCTGACCATCAGCCAGAACAACTCGAACGGCCAGTGCACCCGCACCAGCAAGGGCAAGTTCCTCGGGAAGTACCACGTCGACGGCGTCACCGCCAGCCTGACCGGCGACTGCGGCTCGAAGGACCTGCCGTCCTGCCTGTCGAAGAAGATCTTCTTGTTCCTGGCCTGGCGCAAGGGCGGCGTCTACTACCAGGCCTCGTCCTACGGCGAGTCGCGCGGCGTCCTCGTCAGCTTCGCCCGAGGCCTGGTCAGGGTCTGACCCGCGCTGAGCGCAAGCGATCCTCCGTGATCACCGCTGACTTGATGATCGCGGAGGATCGCCGGGTCGGGGTGCGGGTGATCCTCCGTGATCAGGGATTTCGCCGTGATCACGGAGGATCGTGAGGGCGGCTAGCCGCTACGGGTTGGGCCGCCAGGGACTAGTTGGAGCGGATCCAGGTGTTGCTGAACGCGCCGCTCGAGCTGATCGAGCTGGTCGAGTCCTTGTCGTTGCCCGAGTTGTCGATCATGATGATCTGGACCGGGCTCTGGGTGCCCATGGACGAGCCGTTGTCGCTCGATGCGGTGTAGTTGATCGTGCCGAAGTCCGACAGTGGCAGGATGCCGCCGCTGTTGGTGCAGCAGGGAGCCTCGGTGATGACCTCGGCCGAGGACCGGTCAAAGCCGCTCTCGTTCTTGGTGACGGTCTGGGTCCAGCCGCGGGTGGTGTCCTTGAGCACGAGGGTGTAGGTCTCGGTGCCGGAGAACGTGACTGAGGCGCTCATCGAGTCGCCAGGCTCGACCGTGTTGGAGTAGTACACGGGGTCGGCCGGGTACATCTCGTACCAGCCGTAGTAGTCGGGCGTCGACCCGTCGCAGTCGGAGTCGCTGCCCGTCTGCTCGACCGAGTCGCTGCTGTAGCCGTCGAGCCCGACCCAGAACGCCGCGTACTCGTCGCTGCGCCCTGAGCAGGTCGCCTTCGGCTGGGTCCAGCTCGCCGACACGCTCGTGAAGTGACCGTTGGAACCGGTCACGGCGTAGCCCGACCAGTTCGTTGACTCAGCGGTGGTCCGGCCGCCGACGCTCGCGATGTGCGCTCCGCCCGCTGGCTTGGTCATGAGGCCGCCAGGAACGAAGCCGTGCGACGCCGGGTGCACGGTGGGATGGAGGGCGGCGGTGGTGGCCGCCGAGGCGGAGTTAGCCGCCATGAGCATCGACCCGACGATCAGGCCGAGGGATGCGAGGGGTACGAACCAGCGACGTGTCATAGAGGAGGGCTCCTTTGCCTTTTTACGCAGGGCAGGGCTGACCGCAGAGACTGCTAAAAGGGTGGGAAGCGGTGAATGGCGTAACTTAGCGACGTTCCCGCATAACGACACGAAGAGCGCGAACGACCTAGGGGGTATGGACGACATAACCGGATGTGCCCTATCTGTCCTTGCTTACCCTGTCTGCACTGATGGAGTCGTCTTTGACGTTATAACGGGGACCAGCTCCAAAAAATAACGGGAAGATAACGATTACCAACCCGCCTGCAACGTCAGCGTTACGACATGCGTCCAACACTGGGCTGGCATAGCCGCAACACGTTGGCGACGACGATCCGGCCGCAGTCCCCGGACGCGGTCAGGATCGACTCGGGGTGGAACTGGACCCCCCAGCGGCGCGCCTCCGGATCCTCGATCGCCATCACGACCTGGCCCGAAGAGTCGCACGCGGCCTGGTCGTCAGTCACCGCCGTGACGGCGAAGCGCCCGCCGAGCAGCGCCGGCGTCGTGTGCAGCGAGTGATACCGCCCGGCGGTGAACTCGGCCGGCAGGCCAGCCAGCAGGTCGCCGCCCAGTACCCGGACCGAACCTGGCTTGCCATGGGACGGCTCGGTCAGCAGGCCGAGCTTGCCGCCCGCGTGCTCGACCATGGCTTGCAGGCCGAGGCAGACGCCGAACGCCGGCAGTCCCCTGGAGTCGAGTACGTCGAGCAGATTGGAGCACCCGAAGTCGGCCGGGCGACCCGGGCCAGGCGAGAGCACCACGAGGTGCGGCGCGTACTCGTCGAGCAACGCCACGTCGAACCCGGCCCGCAGCGTCGTCACCTGCGCGCCCTGCTCGGCGAAGTAGCCGGCCAGCGTGTGCACGAACGAGTCCTGATGGTCGACGAGGAGCACCCGCAAGCCGTCGCCTGGCCGGCCTGGCGCCGGGATTGAGCCGGGTACGGCCGCGTTCGCGGCCTGGCTTATTTGCGGATGAAGGGCTTGACTTTGGGCGAGCACCTCGAGCAGCGCGCGGGCCTTCAGCCGGGTCTCGGCCTCCTCGGCGTCCGGCTCGGAGTCGAACAGCAGCGTCGCGCCCGTGCGGACGCAAGCCAGCCCGTCGCGGATGTGCGCGGTGCGCAGGGTGAGGCCGGTGTTCATGTTGCCGTCAAAGCCGAGCGCGCCCACGGCGCCCCCGTACCAGCGGCGCGGGCTGGTCTCGTGGTCCTCGATGAACTGCATCGCCCAGGTCTTGGGCGCGCCGGTGACGGTCACGGCCCACATGTGGGTGAGGAACGCGTCCAGGGCGTCGAACCCGGGCCTGAGCCGGCCCTCGACGTGGTCGACGGTGTGGATCAGCCGGCTGTACAACTCGATCTGGCGGCGGCCGATCACCTTGATGCTGCCGGGCACGCAGATCCGCGACTTGTCGTTGCGGTCCACATCGGTGCACATGGTGAGCTCGGACTCCTCCTTCGCCGAGGTCAGCAACGTCCTGATCTGCTCAGCGTCGTCCAGCGAGGTCTCGCCGCGGGCGATCGTGCCCGCGATCGGGCAGGTCTCGACCCGGTCGCCGGTCACCCGCACGTACATCTCAGGGGACGCGCCGACCAGGTACTCCCCATCGCCTAGGTTGAGGAAGAACTCATACGGAGCGGGGTTGTGCCGGCGCAGCCGCTCGTAGAAGGCCGCCGGCGAGCCGCACGTCGCCCAGAACTCATGACTCGGCACGACCTCGAACAGGTCGCCTGCGGCGAACCGCTCCCGCGCTTGCTCGACTACCTTCGCGTACTGCCCTGGGACTGGATCGCGCGGACAATCCTTTATCAGCAAATTGGCTGGTAGCTGGTCGCCTTCGGGGCGGGCTTGGGCCGACTGGGGGGTCTGCCTTTCTCGACCTTCCGTCGTGGCGTCACCGACCGTGAACTCGTAGCTGAAGCGCAACGCGGTCTCTCGCTTCCGGTCGATCACGTACAACTGGTCTGGCAGGTGCACGACCAGGTCGCGCTGCCGGCCGTGATCCGGCCGGCCGTCGATCGGGTCGTCCCGGCCAGGGCGAAGCCTGATCGGCTCGAACTGGAACGCCAGGTCGTATCCGAAGGCGCCGTACAGGCCAAGGTGCGGGTCGGGACAGGCGAACAAGTCGATCACGGCCCTGATCGCGGTGAACACGGTCGGGCGCTTGCTGCGCTGCTCCTCGGGAACCTGGCCGGCCGGCTCAGGGATCACGACCGTCACGCTGGCGGCGTCGTCCGAGCCGGACTCGGCGGTGGCCTGGTCGGCGGCCGAGCGGAGGGCGGTGGCCAGCGCGGGGAGGAGCACCAGGCCGCGGTCGTTCAGCGCGGTCGCGGTCAGCGTCCGGCCCCGTCCGGTCAGCTCGACGCACGGATCGACGTAGCCGGTATGCCAGCGGCTGTACCTGCCCGGATACTCCATGCCGGAGCTGAACACGCCGCCCCGGCGCTCGTCGACGAGGTTCGTGAGCTCGGCCAGTTCGGCCGGATCGAACGGGGCCACCGTCCTGCTCACCACGATGCCGCCAGCCGTAGTGAACCGCGTGGTGCCCGGCGGCGTCGCCGCGCCGAAGTCAGCACCGTAGTCGACACTTGATGTCATGCGTCCGTCCTGCCTGATCGGGCCCGACGAGCGGCGGACACCACAAAGGCGACCATCCGATGCCGGGCGGTCGCCTTGAGAGTCTCTGCGGAGTGCGCGAACCAGGCCCGCCTAACGGCGGCGCCACCACTGAGCGGTCCGGCTCACGTAATCCATGCGCGCAGCGTACCAGGGTGAAGCTTGGTCCACGGCCCGGGGCGCACTAATCCGATTTCGGATTATCCAGTCGTCCGCGGCCATCTCGTCGAGGCTGGCTAGTCGAAGTCGAGGCAGGTGCCGATGTCGCGGTCGGTGGCGGCCTGGTAGGCGACGGCGGCGGCGGCTAGGTCCTCGACCGCGAGGCCGAGGGACTCGAAGATCGTGATCTCGCGCTCGCCTCGGCGGCCGTCGGCGGCGCCGGTCAGCAGGTCGCCGAGTTCGGCCTTGATGTGCTCGGGCCCGACCGCGCCATCGGCGGCGGCTAGCACGTAGTCGCCGGCCTCGGCTAGGACCGACTCGCGGCTGTCGCAGAACAGCGCCGCGTCGGCGACCGTCGCGGTGTCGAGTTCGCGGAAGCTGGGCAGGCAGGCCCCGACGGCGTTGATGTGGGTGCCTGGGCTCAGCCAGTCGCGGCGGATCACCGGCTCGGCCGAGTTCGTCGCGGTGACGATGATCCCGGCGGCGGCGACCGCCTCCTCGACGCTCGCGCAGGCGACCAGCTTGACGTCGTCAGAGACGAACGGCGCCAGGTCGGCGATCAGCCGGGCGGCCTTGCCTGGGCTGCTGCCCGCGACCCGGATCTCGGCCAGCCGCCTAGTCGCGCCGATGGCCTGCAAGTGAGCGCGGGCCTGCACGCCCGTCCCGATGATCGCGAGCACGTCGGCGTCCTCATTCGCGAGCACGCTGGTCGCGACGGCCGAGACCGCGGCCGTCCTGATCTCGGTGACCGCGGACGCGTTCAGCACGGCGATGGGCTCACCGGTCGCCGAGGCTGACAGCAGGACGATGCCCTGGTGCGAGTCGAGCCCGGCGACCGGGTTGCCTGGCGTGATCGTGATCGCCTTCAGCCCGTAACCAGCCGGCTGGTCCTGCCAGTAGGACGGCATCAGCGCCATCTGCCCGGCGGCGCCGTCGGGCTTGAGCACGGATCGCAACGGCTGGAACACCTCGCCGCGGGCCCTGGCCGCCAGCGCCTCCCGCATGGCGTCCGCGCACTCCGGGTAGCCGAGCACGGACCTGACCGCCTGGCCGGAAAGGACGAGGAGCTGCATTCGCTGAACTTTAGTCCTGGTCGGCGGGCGCCGCGTCCGTCGGCAGCGGGTCGCTCAGGGCTGCGGCGGCCGCGATCGGCGGGATCGACGCAGCGGCGGGCGCGAGCGCCAACTCCTCAGGACGATGCCCGCCGGGAACCGGCTTGCCCACGATCCGGTAGACCTCGGCGGCGTCCACGGTCTCGCGCTCCAGCAGTCGTCCGACTAGTTCGTCCAGCTCGGCCCGGTGAGCGCGGATCATTTCGATCGCCGTGCTCTCCGCCTCCCGCAGCAGTCGCGCGACCTCGGCGTCGACGATGGTCTGGGTCTCGTCGGAGAACGGCCGGCTTGAATAGGGGCTGCCGCCGCCGCCGAGGAACACCGAGCCGCCCTCGGGGTAACCGACGGGGCCGAGCTTGGCCGACAAGCCGAACTCCCGCACCATCTTCGTGGCGAGGTCGGTCGCGGTGGACAAGTCGTTGGCGGCGCCGGTCGAGCCCTGTCCGAGCACGACCAGCTCAGCGGCCCGCCCGCCGAGCCGCCCGGCCAGGGTCTCGTGCAGGTAGTCCTCCCCGTACAGGTGCCGCTCGATGAGGGGCAGCTGCTGGGTGACGCCCAGAGCCTGGCCGGCCGGGAGGATCGTGACCTTGGCGACCGGGTCGGCGTGGTCGGACAGCGCGAGCACGATCGCGTGCCCGCTCTCGTGCACGGCCACGGCGTGCTTCTCCTCGGGCAGCAGCACATTCGAGCCCTCGCGCCGGCCGAGCAGGATCCGGTCGCGGGCGTCGTCGAAGTCGGTGGCGTCGATGATCTCGTGGCCCCGGCGCACGGCGAAGATCGCCGCCTCGTTGGCGAGGTTCGCGAGGTCAGCGCCGGAGAACCCAGGCGTGCCCCTGGCCACGATGTTCAGGTCCACGTCGGGGGCGAGCTGCTTGCCCCGGCAGTGCACCGCGAGGATCGCGGCCCGCTCGACCAGCGTCGGCAGCGGGATCGTGATCTGGCGGTCGAACCGGCCGGGACGCAGCAGCGCGGGGTCGAGTACCTCGGGTCGGTTCGTGGCGGCGAGCACCACGATGCCCTGGGTCATGTCGAAGCCATCCATCTCCGCCAGCAACTGGTTCAGCGTCTGCTCGCGCTCGTCGTTGGCGACGATTCCTGAGCCGCCCCGGCGCTGGCCGATCGCGTCGATCTCGTCGATGAAGATGATCGCCGGGGAGCGCTTGCGGGCCTCCGCGAACAGGTCGCGGACCCGGGCGGCGCCGACGCCGACGAACATCTCGACGAAGCTGGAGCCGGTGACCGAGAAGAACGGAACGCTCGCCTCGCCGGCCACTGCCCGCGCCAGCAGCGTCTTGCCGGTGCCGGGCGGGCCGATCATCAGCAAGCCGCGCGGCGCCATCGCCCCGGCCCGCTGGTACCGGCCAGGGTTGCGGAGGAAGTCCACGACCTCGGTGATCTCTTCCTTCGCGCCCTCGTAGCCAGCCACGTCGGAGAACTTGGTGCTCGGCCGCTCGGCGTCGAAGACCTTGGCCCGTGACCGGCCGACGCCGAGGATGCCCTGGAGCCCGGCCGCTCCCCCGCTAGCCCGCGACATCCGGCGGAACAGCCAGAACACGATGATCAGCGGCGCGAAGATGACGAGCAGGTAGAGCAACGTGCTACCGAGCGACGAGCTTGGCGTCGAGTAGGTGACGGTGGCGCCATCGGCCTTGAGCTGGGTGCTCAGCGCGGAGGTATCGGGCGGCCCGACCGTGGCGAAGTTCTTGCCGTTGTGGAGCGCCCCTGTGATGGTGGTGTTGCCGCCATTTGATGGGCTGCTGAGCTGCACCGTCTTGACCTGATGACTGGCCGCGTCGGTCTGGAACTGCGAATAGCTCAGGGTCTCCGTGGTCGTCGAGACGATCCCAGGAAGGAAGAAGTACAGCCCCAGCATCACGATCAGCGCGATCGGCCAAAGCCAGTGCCGCCAGCCGGGCGGAGGCGGAGGCGCCGTCGGCACCGGCTTGTCACCGGGCGGCGGCGAACTCGGCTGCTTGCTCATAAGTCATTCTTACGCGATCGAAAGACCGCTTTGGCCGTATCCCTGATCACGCTGGTCAGGCGGTCAGGCGGTCGCTAGCTCGGCCGGCTCGGCGATGACGTCGACGAGGGCGCCGTTACGGAGCACGGTGATCTCGAGCGGCTTGCCGATCGCCTCGCCGAACATCAGCCGCTGCAGGTCCTGCGCCGTGGCGACCGCGCGCCCGGCCGCGCTGACCAGGATGTCGCCGATCCGCAGCCCGGCCCGCGCGGCCGGCCCGTCCGGCACGAGCTCGGCGACCCGCAGCCCTTCCTTGCTGCCGACCCGCTCGTGCAACGACGCCGGCAAGGGCGTGGGCGCGCTCACCACGCCCAGGTAGGCCCGCCGCACCCGGCCGTCCTGCATGAGGGCTGCGATGATCTTCCTGGTGGTGGCGTTGATCGGGACGGCGAGCCCGAGTCCCACCCCGGCGACCGCGGTGTTGATCCCGACGACCCTGGCCAGCGAGTCCGCCAGCGCGCCACCTGAGTTCCCCGGGTTGAGCGACGCGTCGGTCTGGATCACGTCCTCGATCAGCCGGACGGCGGCGCCGCTCCTGGTCGGCAGCGAGCGGCCGAGCGCGCTAACCACGCCGGCGGTGACCGAGCCTGCCAGGCCGAGCGGGCTGCCCACGGCCACCACGAGCTGGCCTACGACCAGGTCGTCGGCCTCACCGAGCTGGGCCGGCGGCGGTGCTCCCGCTCCCGCTCGCACGACCGCGAGGTCGGACAGCGGGTCGGCGCCGACGACGGTGAACGGCGAGCTGGACCCGTCGGAGAACATGGCCGTGCCGCCGGTCGCGGCGCCGACAACGTGCGCGTTGGTGAGCAGGAACCCGTCGGTGGTGTAAGCGACCGCCGAGCCGAGGCTCTCCCCGGCCCGGCGCCCGCCCGACGCGGCGACCCGCAGGCTCGCCACCTTCGGCGTGAGCTCGGCGGCGACGCCGCTGACGATCTGCGAGTACGAGTCAAGAGGTGAGTCGGTTGCCATGTGCCCTCCTCCGCGGCTTTGCCCAGCCTGCGAAGAGGGCGTCGCGCTCAGGCAGCCGGCCCGACCCGTCTCTCAGGCTGATTACAAGATTACCTTGTAATCAGTCGCCGGGGCGAACATGCATCTAGCCGGTCAGCCGGCGAGCTTGGCCGTTGCCGCGACCTCGGTCTTAGGGCCGACAATCCTTCTGCCAGATAACCCGCCCGGCTGCTACTCGGCTGGCGCTACTCGGCCGGCTCGAGCACGAAGACCGGGATGGTCCTGGTCGTCTTCGTCTGGTACTCGGCGTACGGCGGGAACGCCGCGACGGCGCGCTGCCACCATTCGTCGCGCTCGGGCCCAGAGACCTCGCGCGCGACCATCTCGGTGCGCGCGGGGCCATCTTGGAGCGTGACCCGGGGGTTGGCCAGGAAGTTGTAATACCAGAGCGGGTTCTTCGGCGCTCCGCCCTGGGAGGCGATCGCGGCGTACTTGCCGTCGTGCTCGACCCGCATCAGCGGCGTCTTGCGGACCTTGCCTGACTTCGCGCCCAGGTTCGTGATCACGACGATGGGCAGGCCGGTCTCACGCAAGGTCGTCGCCTCGGTGCCGCCCGACGCTTCGAACTGCTGGACTTGATCGCGCACCCACGCCCGTGGGCTCGGCTCGTATTCACCCTCGATTGACATGCTGCGAGCCTATCGCCGGCGCCGCCCGCTCACGCGCTCCCGACTCCCGGCTCCCGCGCTCCGCGCGCTCCCGGCTTCCCGCACTCCCGGCTCCGGCTTCCCGCGCTCCCGGCTCCCGCGCTCCGCGTCGGCCGGCTCCGAGCGGGGAATCCGCACCTTGTTCCGTGATCAAGCCAATCCCATGATCAGGGATGATCGAATGGAGAATCACGCGCCGAAGGTCCGTGAACACCAAGTCGAGCATGATCACGGAAACCTGCCCGGCCGGCATGACCCAGCCAATCGTCCGTGATCACGAGCGTGGTCATGATCGCGGAGTCCGGGCGGGGCCGGCGCGCGGGCGGCTTGGGCGGGGTAGGGCGTTGTCGTGCGACCGGGGTCGTGGAGCTCGGCCGGGCTCGTCGGGTCGCCTAGTCGCCGACTACCTCGGCTAGGTGCTCGGCCGCGGCGGCGAAGTCCTGGGCCATCTCGTAGATTACGTCGCGCACGGTCGAGGGCTTGTTCATCAGCCCCACACCCTGGCCGACCCAGTACGTCGCCAGCTGCTGCGCGCCAGGGTTGCCCTGGTCGGCGAGGGTGTCGATGCGGCGCATCACTGGCTCGCTGAGGAGCGACTGCAACGGCATCGGCAGCGGGCCCGGGCTCTTGGCGTCGTCCCAGGCCGCGGTCCAGTCGGACCTGAGCTGCCTGGACGGCTTGCCGGTGCGGCTGCGCGAGCGGACCGTGTCGCGCGAGGTCGCGGCGAGCATCTTCTGCTTGGTGTAGGGCGCCGTCTCGGCTTCCTCGGTGGTCAGCCAGACCGACCCGGTCCACACCCCGTCGGCGCCGAGCGTGATCGCGGCCGCCATCTGCCTGCCGGTCACGATGCCGCCGGCCGCCAGCACCGGCACGCTCCTGATCGGCTTGATCGCCTCGATCACCTCAGGCACGAGCACCATCGTGGTGACCTCGCCGCAATGCCCGCCCGCTTCGGTGCCCGCCGCGACCAGGATGTCGACGCCCGCGTTGACCTGCTTGATCGCGTGCTCCCTCGCGCCGACGAGCGCGGCGATCGGTACCCCGGCGGCGCGGGCCCGCTCGATCATGAACGCTGGCGGGGTGCCGAGGGCGCTCGCGATCAGCTTGATCGGGTGCCGGAACGCGACGTCGAGCAACTGCTCGCCCGCCTCGTCGCTGATCGTCACCGAGTCAGGCAGCCGGGAAGGCCCGGCCGGCCCGTCGGCGTCGATCCCGTGCTCGGCGAGCAGGGCGGCGACGAAGTCGCGCTGCTCCTGGCCGATCATCGCGTGGATCGCGGCGTTATCCAGGCCCTCGCCCTTGCCTGCGAACTTCTCAGGCACCAGGATGTCGGCGCCGTACGGCCGCCCGTCGACGTGGTCGTCGATCCACGCGAGCTCGCGCTCGAGCTGCGCGGGCGTATGCATCGAGGCGCCGAGCACGCCGAAGCCCCCGGCGTTAGTGACTGCCGCGACGACGTCACGGCAATGGCTGAAAGCGAGCAGTGGCAGGTCAATGCCCAGCAGGTCGCAGATCGGTGTCTTCATTCCTGGCTCCTGTCCTTGGGCACAGTGGTCTGGGCGCTCTCAGCTGGCCGCGGGGCGACGTGCTGAGCGTAAGCCGTAGATGGTAGGAAGGACAGTCGGTGGTCGGAGGTCTAGCGGTCGTGGGTCTAGCGGTCGAGGGTCGCGAGCCAGGAGGCGAGTCATGGCAGGGTCCGTCCAGTACACGATCGGGACGCAAGTCCGCTGCGCGGACGGGGAATGCGGGCGGGTGAGCCGAGTCGTCGTCGACCCGGTCGCCCAGCGAGTGACCGACCTGGCCGTCGAGCCTGACCACCGCCAGGGCCTGGCCCGGCTGGTTCCGCTCGACCTGGTGGAGTCCGTCGGTGACGCGGCCGACGGAATCCTGCTGCGGTGCACGCTGGAGCAGTTCGAGGCGCTCGACAGCGCCGAAGAGACCCAGTTCGTGCCAGGGACCAAGGGCTTTGAGGCCTACGGGCCTGAGCAGATCCTGTCCTGGCCCTACTACCGGCTTGGTGACACGGTCATGGATCCCGACCAGGAGGGAAAGGTCTCGCAGACCGTCACGGTCGATACCGTGCCGCTCGGCGAGGTGGCCATCCGGCGCGGCTCGCCCGTCCACGCCACCGATGGCGCCATCGGGCACGTCCAGGGGCTGGTCATCGACGCCGGCAGCGCCCACGTCACGCACGTCTTGCTCGCCGAGGGCCATCTGTGGGGCCGCAAGCAGGTCGCGATCCCGATCAGTGCCGTGACCGAGGTCGGCGACGAGATCACGCTGAACATCGGCAAGCACGAGGTCCGCGACCTGCCGCCAGTGGGAGTGCACGACGTCGCGGCCGCGGCCACCGAGTAAGCGTCACTGGCCAGGCGTCGCCTGGCCGTCGGCTCGCCGGACCTCGCTTACCTCGCGAATCCCTTGCCATCGAATAAATCGGGCGGGCCTGGGTAGCTGGCTCCCGTGGCTAGAACCAGATCTATCGGCCGGTTCGCTATTCCCGGCATCATCGTGTTTTTCTTCTGGGTGGTGGTGGTCATTCTCGTCATCATCCTGCTCGCGTACATCGTCCACTGGGCGGGCGGTGCCGCACTCAACCTGAAGCTCGGCCATTTCTTCCTGAACGTCGGCTTCAGGTAACCCACTCAGGCAGCGGCTGGTCACCTGCGCGGTTTCGCCCATCCAGGTGACCAGCCGCCTGGCTTTTAGCGCACGTCCAAGCCGGTGACCGCACGGCCGATGATCATGCGCTGGATCTCTGAGGTGCCCTCGAAGATCGTGAAGATCTTCGCGTCCCTGTGCCAGCGCTCGACCGGGTACTCCCGGGTGTAGCCGTTGCCGCCGAGGATCTGGATGGCTTGCTCGGTGACCTTCACGGCGGTCTCGGCGGCGAACAGCTTGGACATCGAGCCCTCGGCCCGGCTGAACTTGTGGCCCTTCCGGCCCATCCAGGCCGCGCGCCAGGTCAGCAGCCGGGCGGCGTCGACCGCCGCGTGCATGTCGGCCAGCATGAAGGCGACGCCCTGGTTCTGGCCGATCGGCTTGCCGAACTGCACCCGCTGCGTCGAGTACTCGGTCGCGAACTCGGCCGCGGCGCGGGCGACGCCGACGGCCATCGAGGCGACGGTCGGCCTCGACGTCTCGAACGTCTTCATGGCCGCCTGCTCGCCGGCCTGGCCGCCCCCCGCGAGGCGGGCCAGCCGGGCGTCCAGCCGTTCCTTCCCGCCGACCAGGCAATGGCCGGGCACCCGCACGTCGTCGAGCACCACCTCGGCGGTATGCGAGGCCCGGACGCCCATCTTGCGGAACTTCTGCCCCTGCGACAGTCCCTTCGTGCCTGGCGGGATGATGAAGCTGGCTTGCCCGCGGCTGCCCAGAGTCGGATCGACCGAGGCGACCACGACGTGCACGTCGGCGATCCCGCCGTTCGTGGCCCAGGCCTTTGTCCCGTTGAGCACCCACTCGTCGGTAGCTTGGCTGTATATGGCCCTGGTCTTTATGGCGCCGACGTCGCTGCCCGCGTTAGGTTCCGACGAGCAGAACGCCCCGAGCTTGACATCGCCGGGTCCGCCGAACATCTGCGGCAGCCACTCGCCGACCTGCTCAGGGGTGCCGTTGCTGCTGACCGCGACGGCGGCGAGGCAGCTTCCGGTCAGGGACAGGCCGATGCCGGCGTCGCCCCAGTAGATCTCTTCGAATGCCACCGGCGTGCCAAGGCCGCTCGGCTCGAACCATTGCTCGGCGAAGAAGTCCAGCGAGTACAGGCCGACCTTCGCGGCCTCCTCGAGGATCGGCCAGGGGGTCTCCTCGCGCTCGTCCCATTCGGCCGCCGCCGGCCTGATCACGCTGGCCGCGAAGTCGTGCACCCACTTTTGCATCTGTCGCACGTCGTCGCTCAGGTCTAGAGTAAAACCGCCGCTGGCTTGCTCGTCGCTCATGAAGGCTCCTCTGTGCCCCAAACTGCCCTCGGTCCTAAACTGCCCTCGGTCCTAAACTGCCCTGGGCCCCAAACACGCCGGCGCGGTGATCACCGCGATCCGCCGTATGTTACTCCAGAGTAACATACGGATCTCCGCTTCCTCAATACGTCAGCGCCGGGTCAACGCGTCGGCGCTGGCTCAACACGTTGGTGCGTCATCCCAGCCCGGATGCCGGGCTTGCGGGAGCGTTCTCAGCGTTGCCGGGGAGCGTTCTCGTTCCGGGGAGCAGTTTTGTCATATGGCGGGGGTAACCGTCCCCGGAACGAGAACGCTCCCCGCACGCGACGGGAACTCTCCCCGGTCAGCACGAGAAGGCTCCCCGGACTGAGAACGCTCCCCGCAGGCCCGGCGGGCTCGCCGTAGCGCCTGCCGGTCGGCCCTGCCCGCCGGACCTCTTGGCGCCGCGTGTGATCCCACGACGCGTGCCTCAGGCGGCGCCGTCGATTACCCGCTGCAGCATGGCTGCCTCGGATGGGCGGACGTTGCGGTCGGACATCCTCGCCTTGGCCATGCGGACCAGGTAAGGCTTCGGATCGGCGTGCACCGAGCGCTCGAACCGGCGGACCAGCCCGTCGCGCATCAGGCCGACGACAGCCCTGACCCCGAGCGGAAGGTCCTGCACCTCCGACGTCCGCATGACCAGGGACGCCATCGCGACGTCAGCTCCGGCCGGGCCGGCCGAACCGTTTGACCAGTCGATCACGACCGGGCCCGCCTCGGTGAGCATCACGTTGCCAGGATGCAGGTCCAGGTGCATGACCCGGTCGCCCTCGCCCAGTGGCTGCCGCAGCCAGGACGGGGCCTCGATGTCGTGCAGCCGGTCGTGCATCAGGGCCAGGATGGTGGCGTACTTGAGCGCTAGCCAGGGCCGCTTGCCGAGGTCGGTCAGCATGTCGATGCCCTGGATCCTGGCCATGACCATGTCCCTGCCATCGGCCTCGTAGACCCTCGGAACCGGGAAGCCGACCGAGTGCAGGTACTCCATCAGCCTGGCCTCGTCGGTGACCTCGGCCTCGATCCGGTACCGGCGCAGCACCCGGCCGCCTTCGAGCTCGTAGACGTCGGCGGCCCGGCCGTGGCCGATCAGGCGGCCAGGAGGCTGCTCGCCGCTCATCGAAGCACCCCTGTCGTGGGATCATTCCATCATCGCCGATCCGCCGAGGATACGCGCACGCCAGCTGGCGCGCGCGATGCCGCGATAGAGGGGCCGCACCCGATGGACTACAGCAGTTATCAGCACCTGCTTTTCGAGCGGCATGACAATGGCGTGCTGCTGATCACGATGAACCGGCCCGACGTCTACAACGCCGCCGACGAGGTCATGCACGGCGAGCTGGCCCGGCTGTGGACCGACGTGGCCCGTGACGATGAGGCGAGGGTCGCGGTGATCACCGGCGCGGGCAAGGCGTTCTCCGCGGGCGGCGACCTGGCGATGGTGGAGCGCATGGCCGGCGACTACGAGCGGACCACGCGCATGCTGAGCGAGATGAGCGATCTCGTCTACCACATCATCAACTGCGAGAAGCCGATCGTCTCGGCGATCAACGGCGTCGCGGTCGGCGCCGGGCTCGTGGTCGCGCTGCTCGCCGACATCAGCATCTGCGCCGCCGACGCCCGGCTCGGCGACGGGCACGTCAAGCTCGGCGCCGCCGCCGGCGACCACGCCGCGATCATCTGGCCGCTGTTGTGCGGCATGGCCAAGGCCCGGTACTACCTGCTGACCGGCGACATGCTCGATGGCGCCGAAGCCGAGCGGATCGGCCTGGTCAGCAAGGCGGTCGCGCGCGAGGAGGTGCTCCCCGAGGCGTTGCGGGTCGCCGCCGCGCTGGCCGCAGGATCACAGCTGGCGATCAGGCTCACCAAGAAGGCGCTCAATAGCTGGCTGCGCACGGCCGGCCCGATCTTCGACCAGTCCGCCGCCTACGAGATGCTCACGTTCATGGGCCCCGACGTGGCCGAGGGCGTCGCGGCGCTGCGGGCGAAGCGCGCGCCCAACTTTGACCGGGCCTGAGCACACCTGGCCGCTCCTGACCGGACCGCTGGATTTCGCCGTTCCGGACAATTGACTGCTGTCGGCACAGGAGGCAGGATCCAAAGCAGCAGTAACAGTTAAGCAAAGTCATGCTTGTTGGTAACTTCCGTATCGCGCGCTGGAGCTAAAGCGCTAGGCTCTATGCATGGGGCCCTCGGCGCTGGCGCTTTTATGCGAGATGCTGCCTCACGCTGTCGTGCGTAGCTCATTCGCTTTGGCATGCCCTTTCCGCGCCGCACCGGCCGTTTAGCATTGTGAGGTCACGTTGACGCAGGTCGTCGCGGTAGGCGATACGCGCAAGGTGACCTACGAAGTGTGCGGTGCGGCTTCAGCCAGTCCGATCTTTCTCCTGCACGGCACTCCTGGCAGCCATCGCGGGCCGAGACCGAGGGTGAGCGTCCTGTACCGCCTTGGCGTTCGCCTCATTAGTTACGACCGGCCGGGTTACGGCGATTCGACCCGGTCACCAGGGCGGGTCGTCGCTGACGCGGCCGATGACGTGCGCGCGATCGCCGACGATCTGGGTATACCCGACTTCTCCGTGGTCGGGCGCTCTGGTGGCGGGCCCCACGCGCTCGCCTGCGCGGCCCTGCTTCCTGACCGGGTGCGGAGCGCGGCCGTGCTGGTCGGCCTGGCCCCGTCCGATGCCAACGATCTCGGCTGGTTCGACGGCATGACCGATAACAACAGCCGCGATTACCAGGCGGTCACGTCGGGCCACGCGGGCGAGTTTGGCGACCTGAGGGCGCGAGCCGAGCAGGTGAAGGAGAACCCGGCGAGCCTGCTTGACGTTCTTGAGCCCGACCTGACCAGGCCCGACCGGCGAGTCGTTGATGATGTCACTATTCGCAAGCAACTGACCGACACTTACGCCGAGGCACTAAGGGACGGCACTGACGGCTGGCTCGATGACGTGATCGCGCTCCGTCAGCCCTGGGGATTTGAGCTAGCGGACATCAAGCAGCCGGTGCTCCTATGGCACGGCGCCGAGGATGCCTTCTCGCCAGTAAGCCATGCGTACTGGCTCGCCAGTCAGATCAGCACCGCCCGGATCGACGTGGCCAATGGCGCTTCGCACTTTGCCGCGGTCGAAGCGCTGCCGAAGGCGCTCGCCTGGGCCAAGGCGACAGCTTTCAGAAAGGCTGGGGATCCAGAGTGTGCATCAGCCGGTGGCCTGCGCTGAGTTCCTTGACGTGAGGATGGTCGGCACCGAGCACGCGGGCAACGTCACTGACTGTTCGCCTTAGCTCTTCGGCCGCATCAGGGACATTGAGGGCCTGCCTGGTGATAAGCAGGTTGGCGCGCGAGCGCAGCGTGTCGGGATGATTCCGGCCGAGCGTTCTGCTCATGGCATCTGCGACTAGCGCCTCGATCTCCTCTGCTTGGGCCAGCTCACCAGCCTCGGCCAGCAGCCCGCCTGCCACCGAACTCGCGGCGAGCGTATGCGGGTGGGTCTCGCCGAGCGCCAGCGCCAGTCCCCCGGCCGCGGATCTCGCGTTCTCCAGCGCCTGAACAGGATCGTCGTCGCTGAGCGCGCAGGCAAGGTCAAGCTGGCAAATGAGGGCTTGCGGGTGAGCGGGCCCGAGGCGGCGATCAAGGATCTGATTGACCTGCCTGATCTCCTGCCCGGCCAGGGCGGGCTCGGCCAGCGCGAGCAGGTTCACGGCGTGCGATAGCCGCGCGGCCAGGGCGTCCGTCGTCGTGCGGCCACCGAGGCGATCGGACAGGCTGAGCGCGGCCTCGAACAGGTCCTCAGCTTCAGCGGGCTGTCCTGCGCTCCGCTGCGCGATCGCGAGCAGCACGGTGCCTTTCATCGCCTCGACGGAATCCGCGCCGTGGGTGCTTACGGCTGAGGTAAGAAAGCCTTCCATCCGCAACGCGGCATCAGCGTACTGCCCGGCGTCGATCATGTCCCTTACCACGTTGAATGCCGCGATCAACGTCTGGCGGTGCAGCGGCCCGAGGCTCACGGCGTACCGCTCCCACGTTTCCTCGTGGATACGCAACGCCGTGGTGACGTCTCCGGTCAGCCGGTAAGACAGCCCGAGATTATTCGCTGCCCGCAAGGACTGCCAGATGCCGTCGCCGTAGTGCTCGGTCCACAGCCGGTAGGTCGCTTCGTCCATGGCGAGAGCCTCACGGTACTGGCCGGCCGCCCGCAGGTCAGCGGCAAGGCCGCCAGCCGTGGCAAGCGTTCGCGGATGGATCTCGCCGAGCAGCCTGCCTTGCTCGGGAAGCACGCTTTCGTCGATGGCCTTGGCCTCGAGGAAGCGGTCAAGGTCTCGCAGGATGTTCGCCTGCGCGGACCTGAGGTAGAGCAACTCGCGACGTAGCGCTTCGGCGGTCGCCTCATCCGCTGCCTGCGCCAGCGTTTGCCGCCACGCCGATTCGACGTCGGTCGCGAGTTGCAGGCCGCGTTCCAGGTCATGGCGCAGCCACAGGTACCGCAGGCGGTCGGTGAGCAACTGCATGACCGATTCCGATGTCGAGGTGACGGCACGGGAGAAGTCGAGGTGCGGCCAGATCATGCGGTAGCGGTCCCAGGTCTCCTGGTTGTCGACGCCGCGGCTCGGGCGAGCCGCCGCGAGCAACTGGTGAACCTCGTGCTCGGTCGCCGCGAGCTGATCCTCGGTCATGCGGTCCCGCACGACGAGCTGGAGCAGCCGATGGATCCGGATCTGATCGGTACTGTGGTCCAGCTTGATCAATGCCAGCCGGTCGATCTCATGCACCAGCTTGCCGATGATCAGCGAGTCGGAGAGCCCAGGGTCGAGCGGCTTGAGCAGGTCAGCTACGGCCTGGCTCTGGAGAAGCTCGAGCGCGATGTTGGATGCCATGACTGAGCAGAGCTCGAACAGCCGGGCCGCCGCTGGTGACCTGCTCATGAGCCGGTCGAGGGAGAGTTCCCAGGTCTCTGCCAGAGTCTTCGGGTACTCGTCGAGGTGCTTATAGGACAGTGCTTCAGGCGCGCGTCGCTCAAGCTCACGCACGTAGCTGGCGACCGCGGTTCCGGTCTCCCGCAGCCAGGCGCCTGCGGTCGCTACCGCCAAGGGGAAGTCGCCGAGCAGTTCGGCCACCTCGTTGGCATCAGCTCGGCTGATCGAAGGGATGCGCTTGCGGAGGTGGGCGACGCTCTCGTCCCTGGAGAAGACGTCGAGCTGCCTCTCGTGCGCGCGCTCGGCCCAGTCGCCGAGCCGGGAAGTGATGAGAATGTCGCCGCCGCTCTTCGGGAGATAGGGCTGAACGGCGTCGATGTCCTCGGCGTTGTCGAAGACGAGCAGCCAGCGCGAGACATCCTTGCCCTGATGGAGAAGCTCGAGCACGGCATTCGCGACCTCAGTCACGTTTGTCGTGGCCGGGACGGTAAGCCCGAGGGCATCTCGCATCTTGGCGCCGAGGTCGGCTAGGGAAGCGTCGATGAACTGAGGCTGCTGACAGTCCAGCCACCAGATCACGTCGTAGTCAGTCTTGAACCTGTGCACGTATTCGATGGCGATCTGCGTCTTGCCGACTCCCCCGATGCCCTGAAGCGCCACCGGGACGCCGGACGCGCCGGACTCGCTGAGCAGTTCCCTCAGTTCACGCAGGTCTTCCTCACGGCCAGTGAACCTGACGTTGGCGACTGGCGCGGTGTTAATCGCTGGCTCATTGCCTGGGTAGCGAACCCGGTGCACGCTTGGTGTCTCGGCCGCCCGCCAGTTCCCCGCGCCGATCAGCTTCTGCAGCTGCTCAATGGCGTCAATCTCGGAAACGCCCGCGATAACGGCCGATTCGGCCTTGTAGAACTCGACCGGGGGCCGCGCCGAAGTCACGTACACCGCCAGCGTGGGCACGTCAGCCTTCTCGATCAGGCTGCGATACCGCGCCAGGTACAGCGCCGATACGACCGTCAGCGTCCGGCCGGTTCCTTGGCCAGGACCTGACTGCAGTGAGTCGTCGAGCTGACGCTCCTTGACAGGAATGCCCGCCGACCTGATCACCTCGGAGATCCACTCGCCCCAGACCTGGTCCTGAGTGCAGAAGGCGACGGTTACCTCGTCGTTGATGGTCCTGGTCTGGCGGGTGAACATCAGCTTCGCGCGATTGCGGTGCCGCTCATCGATCGGCGGCAAGCCGGTCACGACGCCATCGGTAATCTGCGCCGTCAGTCGCTCAAATGACGCCAGCATTGATGACAAGGAACCTGGCGGGTCACCGAATACCGCCAGGGTCTCCTCATAGGCATAAAAGGCGCGGTAAGGAACTTCGACGGCGGCCCAGTACTCGCTCCGCTTGGCCGGGGACATGCCCGCTGGCATGCCAGCGAACAGCCGGACCGCTTCAGCGTGACCCGCGTCAACCTTCTCTTTCTCCGCCTGGTCGACCCGCATCGGCACCGGCAGGATCCGGATGTTCCGGCGGCTGGCTTCTACCTGCTTGGCTACCTCGGCTGCGCCTTCGATGCCCTGGATGCTGAGCGTGAAGCAATCGACGAGGACGTCAGGCAGCTGAATAGTGCAGATTCCCGCTATATCACTCAGGCCAGTTCTGCTGTCAATGAGGACGTAATCGTAGTTCTGCTTCATGTCCGCCCGGACGGCGTCAAGGAACTCGCCGCCCCTGAGGGTGGAGTAGAAGTTGTCCCAGTCGAGCGCCGCCAGCGCCGCCGCGTAGTTGAGGTTCTGGCGCCCGGCCGACAGGAACTGCAGGCTCCCGCCAGGGGGAAAGTGCTCCCAGGAGACCTCGAGCGCGTGCGGCTGGATCCTGGCCATCTCCGCGATGAGCCGCTCGGACTCGCCATGGTCCGCCTCTTCGCCGACTTCCGCCGTTGCCTCCGGCTCCGACTCCGCATCCGCCGCTGCCCTCGCCTCCGCTTCCCCGACGGCCGCTGCCCCGGCTGCGGCCGCGTACTGCCTGATCAGGTCGATCACGCCGGAGGCATCCCGCACTTGCTCTTCGGGGAGGAACGGATGGAAGAACCTGTGCAGCCCGGGAGACTCAAGATCCCAGTCGGCTACGAGTACTCGCTTGCCGTTAGCCGCCAGTATCCAGGCGACGTTGGCCAGCGCCATCGTGCGGCCGGTTCCGCCCTTGTAAGAATAGAAGGTGATGACCTGTCCGTCACCTGGGCTGGCAGGCGACTCCGGGTACGTGTCAGGCATCGTGTTCCTCCTGATGCGGCGGTACGACCGGTCCGGCTGTCAGTCGGGGCCAGAAGCGCCGCGCCGTAGAAGAGCGGGCAACGGGGCCGCGGCGCAGGTACTGCCGTTCAGCTTCGGTGACCAGGACAGGCATGAGCGATACGAATTCCTTTAGTGAGTCTACGCCGGCAATGGCGAGTGAGACGGCTCGCGTATGGGAGCGTGGCTCCCCGAGAAGTGCCCTGACTTTGCCAATGAAGCGGCTTACCTCCGGATCGGCCACGGAGTCGAATGCCAGGAATGGTACGACCCAGGCAGGCAGGTCGGTGACGAACCGCGCAAGGGCAGCGAAGTCCGCCTCGGTAGCCGCCAGCCAGGGATCGATGAGGACAACGCCCGGCTGATTAAGCCGGGCTGCGCGCTGCCGGAAATCTTCCACCTTGACGGTGAAGTCAAGTTGCTCGGCGACCTGGGATGCGTATTCGGCCAGCGGCAGTTCCTGTTCGGCCGGATAGGGACGCCAGTCAAGGGCGGTGACGCCATAGCCGGCGTGTCCGCGGTCCCCCGGCAGTTCGGCCAGGCTAGGTGCGGCCACGTAGACGTAGAAGACCGCGGTCCCCGGAGCATGCTCAAAGGGCCCGCGCACCTCGTCAAAGGTCGGAGCCGGCGATGGCGTGAGCGTGTCGGACGAGGCGACTTCGACAATCGAGGCGGCTAGCCGGTCGACGATCCGCCAGTAGGACTCCTGGTGTGGTGAGAGTCTGAGCAGGGTCCGCAGTCCGTTCTCGGCGTAGGCCGGCTCAGCCGAGCCGAGCTCAAGCGCCTGCCTTAAACCGGGCCGGTCCGGCTCACCAGGCAACGGGATCCACAGTACCGGCAGGCAACGCCGTTCCCATTCGTCTTCGCCCAGGCCCGCCCTGGTCAGCCGTTCCTTAAAGCTCGCCCATTCTTTGCCGGGCCATGACCTGGTGTAATAGCCAGGCGATAGCAACGGCACGAATACTTCGGCCGAGCTGAGCGCCTGCTTGATCGATGCCTTCCAGCCCGTGCTGAGCGTGATCTCTTGGTCGAAGAAGCCTTGCGCCAGCTTGGGTTCCCTCGCCTGGCGCATCACGGAGTCCTTCAGGCCATGGAAGAAACTGCGCACCCATGGATCAGGGTCTGCCTGCAAAGTCCCTGCCAGTGGCGGGGAATGCGCGTAGCTGAGGAAGAAATAGCTACTTCGCAATGTCGTCCGCTGCCGCAAGTCGGTCTGGCTCATTTATTATCCCAGCTATTCCCTCCGGAAGATGTCGCGAAGCTCGACCTCTTCCAGAACGTGCGGTTCGACCTGGTAGTCGTAGTGGAGCTTCGCGATGTGCTGTGCGATCTTCCACACGACGGCCTCGTAGGCCTCTTGGTTCGTCTTCAGCAGCCCGTAGATTCCTTCGCGCTGGTAGGGCATGGCTAGGTCAGCCTCAGGCGCGAAACGCTGCACTGCGTTAACCACAGGCGGGACCCGGTCTTCAGGTATCGGCGCCCATATGAGCGGGACGATCGTGGTCTGGTGATGATTAGCCCTCGCGATAGCGGGACCAATCACCGTCCGCTGAGAGAAGGCGTACCACTCCATGCTGCACCATTTACTCTGGAAATATCCAGCCGACAGCAAGGCGACGAATACATGGCAGTTGCCGATGACGTCGAGCAGTTCCTGGCTCCAGTGCGTGCCGCCGTCGATCGAGGTGTCCATGTAGCCAGGTTCGACTCCAGGCGGCAAGCTGACCAGCTCAGCCACGTTCTCGCAGAGATCCTCAAAGAGCTGGATGCGCCGCTTTCTTGGCCGGCTTCCTGCGCTCTCGGCCGAGTGCGCGTAGCTGAAGAAGAACAACGGGCCGCTCAGCCCGACGTCGTGACGGCCGCCGCCGACCGGCTCAGCGCTCATGTCGACGCCCGCGCAACTGGTCGGCGCGTCGGCGCCGCTGCCGGAAAGGCGGCCATGAGGCAGCGACGTCGACCGCCGCCCGGATCGGCATCAGCCTGCATTCGGCCGATCCGACACGCCCGTGCCGGACGAAAGGCTCGTCGTCGATGTGATCGCCTAGCACGCTGAAATCGCCGTCATCCAGCTCGATGTCGACGAAGCAGTGCTCGTGCCTGACCCCGCCGATGGCGGTAACGCATCGATAATCTCGCTGCCGAGGCTGGCCGGGCAACCGGTATTCGGCCAGGTGAAAGGCCGTGCACATGTCGTAGCCGACGCCGAGCAGCAAAATCGCGGCATCCGCTCGATAAAGCCAGCCAAGCGGTGAGTCCTCCCCGAGATGACAGGTCAGGTCGTGCCGAGCCATGCTCTGCGCTGCCCGCGATCCTACAGCGGCGAACGACGACTGCGGATGGGCGCTGCGCGCGGCGCCAGGAGATGTTCGCACGAGCTCGGCGAGCACCCCCATGCCGCGCGAAGGCGTCGAGAGCGGATCGAAGCCGGGCATGGCCGCGATGAAGTCAGCCCGCTGAGCCTGCGTCATGGTCGCTGTCGCAGCGTGAAAGGCGTCTGACGACAGCGAGTTGAGCGTGGTCTGCGCCGGCACGACCAACGTCGCGGTGGTGCCCATCGCGTCTCGCAAGGCCCGCAGGACCGTCGCGGCGCCGCCGGCCACGTGGCCGACGGCGCGCAGCGAACTGTGCGCGAGCAAGTCCTGGCCACTTCGCACGCCGAGGCTCCTGAACTCGGCTGTGAGCGTGGTGAGCGCCCGCGCCTCCTCGTCCATCGCGGCTAGAGCTCCGCGGCGGCGCACATGCCCGTCACGAAGCGCTGACCGGCACGGGTCAGGACGTCAGCCTTAGCGAGCCGGTCGGCGACACCGGCAACCCACGCTCGGTACCGGTCATGCCGGTCATGCCCGGCTAGCCCCTCCGACAGCGACAGATGGGTGAGCGCGAGGTAGGCGTAAGTGCCATGCAGCACCCCCTCGACCGGCCGGGGATCAGCTCGCCAGGGCACGGCGATCCTGACCGGGCTGGCCCGGTCGAACAGGTCGTGCAGGTCGATGAGGGCATGGAGCTTGGTGTGCTGAAACTCGTGGAGCAGGAGCGTGTCCAGGTCACCTGGCCGCCTGGCTGGCGCCAGCCCGACCGAGCCGAAGGCCTGCCTGGCGGTTGCGCCGTGGTTGTGACCAGCGGTCCTGCGCAAGGGCACGACGGTTCGCAGCCCCGTCGCGAGCACGCTCGCGTAGTCAGGCAGAGCGGCGGACAGGCGCCGGGCTGACGCGTTCAGGTTCCTGTCCCATGAGCGCCACTGCGCGGGCGTCAGCCGAGCCGCTACCGGCCGCTCATAGCAGGCCCTGAACGGATCCAGGTCCTCGAGCGTGACCGCCAGCGCGCCGGCTGTCGTCTGGCGGGCCGGCAGCCAGGTGCCGGCCCGGCCGTCCGCGCGGACCCGCCCGGCCGCAGCGGAGACGCTCACGCTGCGGCCGTGAGCCGAGCTGAGCTTCATGGCGCCGACCGTCGGCAGGTAGACCCGGCCGTTCCTGACCGGGAGAAGCAGCTGCTGGCCGACTCCGGCCCTGACGGCTGCCGCGGCCGCCAGTCCGGCGAGGTGTGCCCGATCGAGATCGCGGTCGCTCCCGGCCGATGGCCGCAGGCACTTCTCGGCCCAGGCCCGGACGAAGGGATGCCCGAGCACCTGCGACACCTGCTCGCGGTGAGCACTGTCCAGCGAGCACAGCAGGGCCCATCCCTCCTCCATGCACCGCCGCAGGTTCTTGTCCTGCCAGCTGCCGTCGGCCCTAGCTACCGCCGCGACGAGTCGGCGGGTCAGTGACAGCTCCATGTCGGTGAGCGCGGCCATGGCCGCGGGATTGCCAGGCCCCGCCGCGAGCGCGTCGAACGCCCCTGCGGGCAGCTCGTGCATTGCCGCCGGCGCCGACGCGGGACGGGATGTCGGCGGCGGCCGCGCGCTGATCTGGCCAATGAGCTGCTTCATGTCGGCGCAGTAGACAGTGGGATTGTCAAACCCGTTGCCCGGCCGGTATCGGTGCGCGTAAAGGCCGCCACCGCAGGTCCGGACGAACTCGCAGTCCTGGCAGGTTCCGCAGAGCGCGGTCAGGCCACCCAGCCTGGACACGAACCCCGGCTGAGTGATCACCGCATCCACCGGGTGCGAGAACACCGCCATACCCGTCGCCGGGGCGCCGTCGAATGCCGTCTTGAGTGAGTCGGGCTGCTCCCAGCTCCCGTCGGTGTCGATCACGAGGAGATCGACTGGCTCGAGCCCGAGCGTCTCGGTGAGGCTGGGCCCGCCGCTTGCGGCTGACAGCAGCGAGTCGAAGACGCGAATCGGCACCGGCCTCCCGTCGCCGATCCAGCGCCGGTAGATCCTGGTGAGCCAGGCGGCATAAGGCGCGGTCGCCCCGGCTGGTCGTTTCGGCGGGTTGGCCCAGGTGGCATGGGGCAGCAGCAGGTCGAGGGTCGGCGGCTCCTCGGCGATCAGCGCCTCATAGACGGATATGGGGTCATTCTCGACGTCGATCGTGCACAAGATGCCTGAGTACAGCTCGCGATGCTCAGGACGGCGGAGCAAGGAAAGGGCGCGGCGGGCCTGCGCGTAGCTGCTCTCGCCGTTGACGAAACGGCGATGCCGGTCGTTGGCTACCTGGTCTCCGTCCATCGAGATCCCCACGTGCACCTTGTACTGGGAAAATAAGGTGCACCACTCCTCATTCAGCCGGACGCCGTTCGTCTGGATGAGCAGGTCGACCGCCGTCACCGGTGAGATGCGGGCGACCAGCGTCTCGATCACCGCGCGCATTCCCTTCAGGCCAAGGAGGAGCGGTTCCCCGCCATGAAGGACAATTCGCACCTGCGGCAAGCGGTGCGTCCTGGCGTGTTCCGCGATCCTGGCCGCGGCGGAGTCGACCGTCGATGGCGCGATCGCATGCGGTTTGCGACTCCAGCTCTGATCGGCGTGCTCGTACACGTAGCAGTGGTCACACGACAGGTTGCAGCGGCTGTGGACTTTCAGGACGTACTGCGAGATCGAAGATGGCACGCACGGTCCGTCAGTAGCGGGAGACTGATGAACTGAAGCTCGCGACCGAGACTCCCGATGGGTTGCGGTACCCGCTCATCGCCCGGGCCTCGGGACCTTCTGGCTCTGGCGGCGGCACCTCGCTGAGCAGGAGGCCGCGGTCATCTGGGATGTGTGATACAGGACTTGGCTCGTCTGGTTTCTGTGCCGTAAGTTTACTTGCCATGGCGTGATTTCTCCCCGGAAGAAACGTACCAATTGTCGCCTGAAGTTTCAGGCTAAAGGATCGCGGTCCGGTTGTCAGCACTCCCGCGCCCTTTAGCGTTTGTCAATTTTTTCCGATTTTCTACGGATGCCAGCGGCTTCTAGCTGCGCATTGTCCGGGTGGCTCGCGACGCTGGCGCGCCCACGGGGACAGGTGACGCGGGCAGCCTCAGCTCGAAGGCCGAGCCTTCTCCCACGGTGCTGGTCACCTGGACGGCGCCGCGATGGGCCTGGGCGATGGCATTGACGATCGCCAGCCCCAGCCCGAATCCGCCCGCGGCCCGGTTACGGCCAGCGTCCACTCGGGAGAATCGGCTGAAGACGCGACTCAGCTCAGCGGCGGGAATACCGGATCCCTCATCAGCGACAGTGACGATGACCGTGTCGTCGAGGTGTCGTGCGCTCAGTTCGATGCCGCCGTCGGTCTCGGTGTGATCCACGGCGTTCTCGATCAGCGCGTCGATCGCCAGCGTGAGCCGGTCGGCATCGCCGTGGATCCAGGCCTCCTCCAGGGTGCCGACCGACCATCGCCTGGGCACGTGACTCCACCGGGCCAGCGTCTCCACGACGAGGTTCTCCACGTCCACCGGGGCCAGGTGCAAGAACTGCGGGCTGTCAGTCGACGCGAGCAGCAGCAGCCTGCTGGTCAGGCGGCGCATCCGCAGCAGTTCCTCCACCGTGATCCTGGCATCGGCGGCGATCCTCTGGTCGGTCGCGGCGCGCTCGATGAGCTCGGCGTGCCCGAGCGCGATCGCGATCGGGGTTCCCAGCTCGTGGGAGGCGTCCTGGAGGAACTGGCGCTGCTGGTCGAGCAGCGCGAGGTTGCGCGCCGATACCCGCTCTATTTCCTCCACCGCGGCCAGCCGCCGCCGTGAGTGCCAGACCATCACCACGAACAGCAAGGCGAGCAGCGGAACCTCGGCCAGGTAATCGCCGTCTTGCTCGCCGCGCAGCACCTGCAAGCCGATGAGGCCGCCGGTGGCCAGCGTCACCACGAGCACGGTCGCGAGCGCCGAGCCGAACCGCCAGAGCCGCCAGCCGTACACCGCGGTGAGGCTGATCCAGATGATCAGGAAGGGGATCGTCTGCCACTCGATGATGAGCTGCATCGCCAGCAAGTTCAGCAGCACGAACGCTACCCAGGCGAGGTCAACCCGATAGGCGTGGATGAAGTAGCGAATCCGACTGCCAGGCATTCAGCCGACTTTCCTTCGCTCCGCGAGAAACTCGCCCGATCAGGACGTCGCAGGCCAGTTGTGGCCAGACATCGCACCAGGTTACTCGTGCTCGTGCCGTTCGAGGAACGTGTAGATGTCGGCTTCGTCCACGCCGGGGAAGCTGCCGGACGGCAACGCCGACAAGATGTGCGAGTGGGCGCGAGCCGAAGGCCAGGCCATGCCGTCCCAGCGCGTCGCCAGGCGGGCCGGCGGGCGCTGGCAGCACGCCGGGTCGGGGCAGCTTGAGCTGGTGCGCTTGGTCGTGTCCCGGCCGCGGAACCAGCGGGCGTCGTCGAACGTGACGCCCAGGGTGATCGCGTAGTCAGTGCCCCGATCGACACCGCCTTGGTCGACCTGGGCGACGCAGTAGTAGGTGCCCGCCGGGGTGTCCGAGTACTGGTAGTGCGGGCTGAACCGGTCGGCCACGCCGAAGATCTGCCGGCCTGACCACTGGCGGCACATCCGCTGACCTTCGATCGCCCCGGTGGCATCGGCGGGGAAGATCACGCCGTCGTTCTCGTACGCCTTGTAGATGATGCCGCCGGCGTCGTTCTTGACGAAGTGACAGGGCAACCCGAGGTGATGGGTGGCCAGGTTGGTGAAGCGGTGCGCGGCCATCTCGTAGGACACGGCGAACACGTCCCGCAGGTCTTCCACCGACAGGTTCTTGTTGTCCTTGGCGCTCCGCAGGAACGACACCGCGGCCTGCTCGGGCACCAGCACCGCGGCCGCGAAGTAGTTGGCCTCCACGCGCTGGCGGAGGAAGTCGGCGAAATCCGCTGGAGTGCTATGCCCAAGGACAAAATGCCCAAGAGTTTGCAGCAAAACGGCCCGGGGAGTGTGGACGCCAAGCGACTCCTGGCGCAGGTAGATCCGGCGGTTCCGCAGGTCGGTGACCGACCGGCATGACCTTGGCAGGTCTTGCACGTAGCGGACGGCGAACCCGTGATGACTAACCACGGACAGCAAAAGTCCCTGGGAGAGCGCTCCGCCCGAGTAGCTCACCGGCGCCAGCGCCGTCGCGGCCGCGTCCTCGATCTCGGCGAAGTAGTTCCCCCGGTCACGCATCATCAGGCGCAGGCCGGCGTTAGCGGCCCGCGCTTCCTCCGGCGTCGCGGTCGGCTTGTCCTGCTGCTTGCGCAGCTCGCCGAAGAGCGCGAGCAGGTGCTCGATGACCTCGCTCGGCACCCTGGGGCCCGGCCGCAGGTAGGGCAGATGCAGGCCGCGGTAGATGGGGTCGCGCTGGGCCTCGTCCAGTGCGAGCTCGAGCTGGGCCCTGCGGCTCGGCGGATCGCGGCGCATCAGCTCATCGACCGGGACCGCCAGGGCGCTGGCCAGCGCCTCGATCAGGGTCAGCTTCGGTTCCCTGCGCCCGTTCTCCAGGAGCGAGAGCACCGAAGGGGCCCGCCCGACCCGCTGGCCGAGCTCGGTCAGCGTCAGGCCCCGGCTGCGCCTGACGTGCCGAAGCCGCTGTCCGAAGAGATTGAGGTCAAGGCGTCCTTCTGGCAAAGACGCAGATTCTTTATCGGCGAAGGTCGTCATATCTTGATGTTAGACGAAGTTCTGAAAATTTTCTCGGCTCTGCTCCCTAGCGCTCCGCTGGGACTGGCGGTGAGCCTGGGGACAACACCCGGGGACGGCTCACCGCAGGAGGACCAGTGAACACAGCTCGCCTCGAGGGCAAGGACAACGCAATTACTCGCGTGGCTGGCCGACCGGCTACGAGCAGTCTCGACAGCCAGGCCGAGCAGTTGCAGGCAACCTGGGCCGCTGACCCGCGCTGGGCTGGCACGGAGCGTACCTACACGGCCGCTGACGTGATCAGGCTGCGCGGCTCGATCACCGAGGAGCACACGCTGGCCCGGCTTGGCGCCGAGCGGCTCTGGTCGTTGCTGCAGGCGCAGGACTACGTGCACGCCCTGGGCGCCCTCACCGGGAACCAGGCCGTGCAGCAGGTCAAGGCCGGCCTCAAGGCCATCTACCTGTCCGGCTGGCAAGTGGCCGCCGACGCCAACTCGGCCGGCCAGACCTACCCGGACCAGAGCCTCTACCCGGTCAACTCCGTCCCCCAGGTCGTCCGCCGGATCAACAACGCGCTGCTCCGAGCCGACCAGATCACCTGGGCCGAGTCAGGCAACGCCATGGCGCCGTACTGGCTCGCCCCGATCGTGGCCGACGCCGAGGCCGGCTTCGGCGGCGTGCTCAACG
Source organism: Streptosporangiaceae bacterium (assembly GCA_035511035.1). Taxonomy (GTDB): domain Bacteria; phylum Actinomycetota; class Actinomycetes; order Streptosporangiales; family Streptosporangiaceae; genus Chersky-822. Next base: position 71,046 of record DATKFV010000011.1, on the reverse strand, counting down.
CGTTCGAGCTGATGAAGGCCATGATCGCCGCCGGTGCCGCCGGAGTGCACTGGGAGGACCAGCTCGCCTCGGAGAAGAAGTGCGGGCACCTGGGCGGCAAGGTGCTGATCCCGACCGGTCAGCACATCAAGACGCTGACCGCGGCCAGGCTCGCCGCCGACGTCTGCGGCGTGCCCTCGATCGTCGTGGCCCGCACCGACGCCCAGGCGGCGACGCTGCTGACCAGCGATGTCGACGAGCGCGACCAGCCCTTCGTGACCGGGGAGCGCACGGCCGAGGGGTTCTACCGGGTCAGGAACGGCGTCGGCGCGTGCATCGCGCGCGGCCTGTCCTACGCCCCTTACGCTGACTTGCTCTGGATGGAGACCTCGACGCCTGACCTGTCGGTCGCGGCCGAGTTCGCCGACGCTGTCCACTCGGTGTACCCGGACCAGATGCTGGCCTACAACTGCTCGCCGTCGTTCAACTGGCGGGCGAACCTGGACGATGCCACGATCGGGAAATTCCAGAAGGAACTGGCCACCATGGGCTACAAGTTCCAGTTCATCACGCTGGCCGGCTTCCACGCGCTGAACTACTCGATGTTCGACCTAGCGCGCGGCTACGCCGACGAGGGCATGCCCGCCTACGTGCGGCTGCAGGACGCCGAGTTCGCGGCCGAGCACGACGGCTACACCGCGACCAGGCACCAGCGCGAGGTCGGCACCGGCTACTTCGACCAGGTGACCTCGGCCATCAACCCCGGCGCCTCCACCACGGCGCTGGCCGGCTCGACCGAGGCCGACCAGTTCGCGGCCGCGCACCACTGACGAAGTCCGGCTAGCCGGGTCGGGGGACGCCAGCCGCAGCCGGCGTCCCTCGATCTCGTGTCCGGCCTAGCTGGTCTCGCTGACCACCATGGCCTGCGGATTGCCCTTGTGGTCGAAGTAGCTGCCGCCGGCCGTGCACGCGACCGCTGACCGGCAGGAGATAGAGCCGATCGTGGCGACTCCGCCTTTGTTGAGAGTCGCGCTGCCCGGTATCTCGATGGCCTGGCCCCAGCGTCCGTTCATCTCATTGCCGACGAAGTCCTGCACGGTGTTGCTCTTCCATCCGGCCCCAGCTTCCGCGGGCCGGGTGACCGGACGTGACGGCGCCGGCGGGCTCGGCGACCGCCAGGGAGGCCAGCGCGGTCGCGATCGCTCCACCCAGGCCGCAAGAACCGCCCGCCCGTCGGCAACGCTCCGCCCAGCCGCCTAAAACACTCCACCCGGCCAGCCGCGCCCGCCCAAGACCGCGATCCAGCCCGCCGACAACGACCAAGCCCGTCCGCCGACGCGGATCAACCGAATTTCGCCAACCTCTACCGGCGAGCTAGCCATCGGCCCGGCCGTCGCGGATGGTTGAAGGGACGCTTGCGAGAGCCGGCGTCGCTTCAACTAAGAGCTCGGGAGGCGGCGATGCCGGGAAGGTCAGGCGGGCGATCGGCGGCCGACGGCGCGGGCGGCGATGCCGGCGCGGCCGGCGCCGACGAGACGACGGCTGAGCTCAACGCGCACTACTGGCGGGCGTACGACCAGCGGATGGCATCGATCGGCTTCCTCGCCATGCTGCGGCAGTTCCCTAGCCTGGTTGGCCAGGCCGTGCGGCTCGGCTACCGGGCCAGCCCGATCGACATGGTCGGGACGATCGTCCTCACCGTCGGCTCGGGCGTCTTCACCGGCTACGCGCTGCTGGCGACGACGGGCGTGCTGCAGGCGCTCTTCGCGCAGGGGCCCACGCCGGGGCGGGTCCGCGCCGCGATCCCTTCGCTGGCCGTCGTCGCGGTGGCCGTGGCGCTCAGGTCGGGCCTGCAGATACTCGCCAACTGGGCCCAGATCCGGCTGGAGCCGCAGGTCGACCGGCTCGTGGAGCTCCAGTTGTACGAGCTGACCACACGCGTCGACCTCGCCGCGTTCGACGACGGGGAGTTCAACGACGCGATGCAACGGGCTCGCGATCGCGGCTTGTTCTCGGCGACGATGGTTGTCTCCGACGTGGTCAACTGCCTGACCGGCATTACCGGGATCGTGTCCGCGGCCGTAGTCGTCGGCGTGCTGCACCCCTTGCTGCTGGTCCTGCTCCTGCTGGCCGAGCTCCCCGACGGCTGGGCGGCGGTGCGGACGGCGAGGATCAGGTACGCGACCAACTTCGCGCTGGCCGACAGCCGCCGCCGGAAGTGGATACTGACGAATCTCATGGCCGACCGCCGGACGGCCGCCGAGCTGCGCTCGTTCACGCTCCGCGACTTCCTGCTTGGCCGGGCGGCCCGGCTGGCCAGGTACGAGCGTGATGCGCAACTCACGGCCGCGCGCCAGCAGACCGTCACCCAGGCGGTCGCCGATGCGGCCGGCGGCATCGCGACGCTCGGCGTCTACGTGGCCCTCGGCGTGTTGCTCGCGATCGGCGCGCTTCCGCTGGCCGTCGCGGGCACGGCGATCTTAGCGATCAGGTCGGCCCAGGCGTCGCTGGCGAACCTGCTCTTCTCCGTCAACCACTGCTACGAGGATGGCCTGTACTTCTCTGACTACCTAGAGTTCTGCGCTGAGGCCGGGCGCAGGACGCAGCCGGCGCGCACCGCCGAGGCTCCGGTCAGCTTCGAGGCCATCAAGGCCGATCAGGTCTGCTTCAGCTACCCGGGCAGTCCCGAGCCCGCCCTGCGGGACGTCAGCGTCCAGATCCGCCGGGGTGAGGTCGTGGCGCTGGTCGGCGAGAACGGGTCAGGCAAGACGACCCTGGCGAAGGTGCTCGCCGGGCTGTACGAGCCGCAGTCAGGCACCGTTCACTGGGACGCCACGCCGATCAGCGAGGTCGGCGCGGACAACTTGCGAGAGCGGATCGCGGTGATCGCCCAGGACCACGCGAACTGGCCGTTCAGCGTGCGGCACAACATCATGATGGGTCGCGCCGAAGACAGTGCGCTGCTCGAGGCGGCCGTGGCCGCCGCTGACGCCGGCGAGGTGATCGGCGAGCTTCCCCGAGGCTATGACACGCTGCTCGACCGCCGCTTCAAGGACGGCGCCGAGCTGTCAGGCGGCCAGTGGCAGCGGGTCGCGGTCGCCCGCGGCTTCTACCGCTCGGCCCCGCTGCTCATCATGGACGAGCCGACCGCAGCGCTGGACGCACGGGCCGAGCACGTCCTGTTCTCCTCGGTCAGGAACCACGCCAAGGGCCGCAGCATCCTGATCATCACGCACCGGCTGGCTAGCGTGTCGGCGGCTGACCGGATCTTGGTGCTCGATCACGGACGGGTCATCGAGCAGGGCACCCACGCCGAGCTGATGGCCGCCGCGGGCCAGTACTGCGAGCTCTACACGCTCCAGGCATCGGCGTACACGTCGGTCGGGGTGCGTGCGGAGGCGATGGCCCCGGCGCCGGAGGCTAAGGAGTGAGCCCGAGGGCGGCGTGCACGTCGATGTCGTCGAGATCCTCCTCGTCGGCGTCGCGCGGCCTGCCCCGCCATCGCGAAGGCAGCGCCAGCGGAACGAGCATCGAGACGCCGATCAGCGCGAGGACGCCGTTGAACAGGAGATAGGTGATCCCGGCCGCGAAGTGGGTGCCGGCCAGGGGCAGGTACTTCAGCACGTAGTGGCTATGGCTGACCACGAGCGCCGACCAGCCGAGCAGTACCAGTCCTGGTAGCCCGGTGGCCAGCGGCGAGACGAGCGGCACCGCGAGCAGCAGGCCGAGCAGCAGCCCGGTCGCGGCGACGACGCCGACCGCCAGCAGGCCCTGCGAGCTGGTCAGGGCGTGGCCGGCGCCGGCGGCGGTGACCGGTCCGCGGAGTTCGATGATCTTCGCTACGCCCCAGCCCGCGCCGAAGAACAGGGCCGCCAGCAAGGTCAGCGCCAGGACGAAACCCACCAAGTGCCGCATTCGCCACATCCCTCCGGTCGCGGCTCAGCCACATGGCACGTTACCGTCCGAAAGGCATCGGATCTGGGATATGCAAATAGTCAATAGTGCTTGTTAAGCCGCTATTCGGCGCAAAGTGCGCCACCCCTCACGCTCGGTGACCAAATTGCCTTTGATCTTGAGAGTTCCTGGCCGCGCGGGCTGACTTGGCCAGGCTGACCCTCACCCGGTTGACCGGCTCGAGCAACTCGTAGCCGAGGTAGTCGCCGCGCTTGATCAGCCTGAGCTTGGCACCGCGGGGGCCGGGCGGAAGCCGGTAGTGCTCGGGTGCGTAGCGCACGAAGTCGGCGTGCATGCGCTCGAAGAACTGCCTGCGGTCACGGCGCGGTACCAGGCCGGGCCGTCCGATCCGCCCGACGCCGAGCCCGGTGGTCTGCAGGACGGCCGCGTAGTGCCAGATCGCCCGCTCGAACACCGCTGACTGGACGGCATCGGTGGCCACCGGGTCGGCGTCGGCGACGAGCTTGTGCACCATCGCGAAGACCTCCTCGTAGGCGCTGAACACGGCGAAGTGGTCCGCGCTCGTCGTCGCCATGAACGAGCCTGGCCTGGAGCGGCGGTAGCAGTAACAGGGACGGTCGAGTGCGGCCAGCCGTCCAGCGAGCAGCGCGGCGCAGCTCACCGGGATGTCCTCGTGGATCCCGGCCCGGAACGGCTCATGCAGGCTGGCCAGGAACTCGCGCCGGAACAGCTTGCTCCAGGCCGTCATCGTGAGGTTGATCAGGTTCGGCGCGTCGGCCAGCGTGAAGGCCCCTGGCGGCGCCGATCCCAGCAGTTGCTCGCCTGCGCCCGGCTCTGTCCTCCCGGCCGGGAAGAACTCGCGGTAACCGACCAGCAGGACATCGGGTTCCTCAGCTTCCAGGCGGGAACTGACCGCCCCGATCGCGCCGTCCGCGACCAGGTCGTCACCGTCGACGAACCAGATATAGCGCCCAGTTGCCCGGCCGAGGCCCACGTTGCGCGCGTTGCCAGGGCCGGCCGCCTGGGCAAGGTGCACCACCGTCAGCCTGCGATCGGCCAGGCTCCGCTCGTCGAGTAGCGCGCCCGAGCCGTCGGCGGAGGCGTCGTCGACCGCGATGACCTCGATGGCGGCGCCTTCCCGGCGCCCGAGCACGGAGTCGAGGCACTCGGGCAGGTACGGCCGCACGCCCCTAACCGGGATCACGATGCTGATCAGCGGATCCCCTGGTCCTTGCCTGGCGCCCACGGGCGAGCCGGCCGTCAGCCGATGTGGTCGGCCTGCGGCTCGATGGCCTCAGGCCTGCCCGCGGCGAGGTCAGGCTGGTCGATGGTGACCCGCGACGGCCACCAGTTCCAGCGTCCGAGCAGCACCACCGTCGAGGGTACGAGCAGGGTCCTGACCAGGAAGGTGTCCATGAGAATGCCCAGGGCCAGCCCGATGCCGATGTCGAGGATCTGGCTGCTCCCGCCGCTGCCGGTGCCGCCGACGATGGCGAGCACCAGGAACGTGCCCGCCAGCACCATGCCCGCGGACGTGACCGTCGTGCCGGTCACGCTCACGGCTCGCGCGACTGCTTCCCGTAGCGGAAGCTTGTGCGCCTCCTCCCTGATCCTGGTCATCACGAGGATGTTGTAGTCCTCCCCCAGGGCCAGCAGGAAGATGAACATCAGGAACGGCAGGAAGAAGACCAGGCCGCCGGAGCCGCCGAGCTTGATGAACAGCAGCACGGAAAGGCCGAGGGCGGCCAGGTAGGAGACGCCAACCGACGCGATCAGGTACAGCGGCGCCACGAGACTGCGCAGTACGAGCGCCAGCAAGAGGCCGATGACGAGGATCGCTACCGGGATGATCCGCTTGAGGTCGCTGTCAGAGATGCTGCTGATGTCGTACAGCGCGGGTGCCTCGCCCGCGACGCCCGAGTCGCTGGCGTGCGCCGCCACCGCGGCCGCGGTGGTCTGAGCCCTGATCGCGGGGACAGCGTTGATGGCGCTCGTGCTGCCAGGGTCGCCCGCCGCCAGGCCAACCGAGTACAGCACGGTCCGGCCGTCCGGGCTGACGTAGTTGCTCGTGGCCCGGTAGAGCTCGTAAGCCTGGGGCGGGATCTTGCCGCCGGTCGGCGGGGTCGGCGGCAGCGCCTTGGCCGAGCCGAGGGCGGCGTGCAACTCGGCGAACTGGGTCGGGGTCAAGGTCACGCCAAGCGGGTTAAGCGGGCCGGTGACCTGCGTGAACAGCTTGCTTGCCTGCAGCTTCGCGGTCGTGGTGCCCAGCACGGCCGGGTCGGCCCACACCGGCTGGCTGAATTTGAAGATCAGGTTAGTCGGGTTGGCCGATGACTGCGGGAAGTACTTGGTCAGCGCCGCCTGGCCGGCGGCGGAGTCACTGCCAGCCGGCGGTGCGGTGCTGCCGCCGAAGCCCCCGGCCTTGTACCCGCCGACGCCGACGGCGAGCGCGCCGAAGAAGACCAGGCCGATCACCAGCGTCGGCAGCGGGTGCCTGACGATGCGGCCAGCCACGGTGCCCCAGACACCGCCGGCCTTGCCCGCCCCCTGGATCGTCCACGGCACCAGCTTGGGCCGGCCAAGCACGCTCTGGAACAGCGTGCGCTTCGCGCCGAGCAGCGAGAGCCTGATCGACAAGAGCGCCGGAAGCAGGGTCAGGCCGGCGACCAACGTCACGACGATGGCGATGGCGAACGGCACGCCGAGGTCAGCGTAGAAGGAGAACGTCGCGAGGAGCAGCGTCAGCACGGCCGCGATGACGGTCGCCGCCGAGAACGCGATCGACTCGCCGACCCTGGTAACCGCGGTCACGATCGCCGTCCTCGCCGGATCGCGAGGCCGGCGCAGGTCAGTGAGCAGCGCGCGGCCGAGGCCGCCGTCGGCCTTGACGTCGCGGGGGCCGCCATCATAGTCGGCGACCTGCAGCTGTTCTCGCACCCTGAACACCAGGAACAGGCCATAGTCGGTGCCCGCGCCGAGCACCAGCACGATCATCAGCAGCTGGGCGATCGGCGATACCTGCAGGCCGTGGTGGGCGGCCTCGGCCACGAGCGGGCCTGAGATCAGCACCGACATGAAAGCCGGGATCAGCGTGGTCAGCGCGAGCGTGAGTGACCTGAAGATCAGTACGAGCAAGATGATGATGAAGATGGCCGACAGGTTCTGTACCCGGCCGCCCTGATTGCCGTTGGCCTTCTGCTGATCGACCTCGACCGCGAGGCTGCCCGCCAGGTGCGCGCTGAGCCCGGCGGGCAGTCCCGCGGCCGCGATCTTGGCGCGCATCCCGTTGACGAGATCGGTCGCGGCGCTGGCGTTAGTGCCGACCTGCTTCGCGAGCGCGAGCAACTGGGCGGCCTGACCTGGCGTCGACGCCTTCAGCGGGGAATCGCCGAGGTTAATGACCTTGCTAATGCCTGAGACCGTCTTCAGGTCAGCCCGCAGCCCGTCGATCGCGGTCGTGTCGGCTGCGGTCAGCGGGCCATTCGCCCTGGTCACTACGACCGGGATCGGCATGAGGTTCTGCGTGCCGAACGGAGCGGCCAGCGCGGTGGCCTTCTCGACCGGGGCGCTCGCGGGCAGGAACTTCGTGTTGTCGTTCTGCGTCACGCTCGACAACGACGGCAGGTAGGTCACCGCCGCGATCGCACCGACGATCCAGACCAGCGCGGTCAGCCAGCGAAACCGGACGCTGAAGCGGCCGATGCTGGCGAAGATGGCGTCGACGTTCATGCCGCGAAGCGTAGTAGACGCTGGTGACAGGTCGGCCCACCGGGCAAGCCGGTCAACTGGCCTGGCCGGCGAGCGGGCGGCGATGATTATCCGGGTTCGCCGGACTGGACCGCGACACCATGAATACCCTGCCCATCAGTGCTGGCCACCAGTCAGTGCTGGCCACGGGCGTAGCTGGATTTGCCGGCTAGTCCGGGACTCACCGAGGGCGGTGCTGGCTAGTCGGCCTCGCGCCAGTCAGACTCGACAGCGGAGGTGTCCACGCTTCGCCGGGGGCGGCGGGCAATGTGAGCAGGCCAAACGAGCTGCCGGTGCGGAAACGCCGCCGAGATACAGCGCGAAAGGGGCGCTGATGCAGGAACTGCGACTCGTCGCAGTGAGCGAGGACGGCAGCTACGCGGTTCTCGTGGTTCCCGGCCGTAGCGGGCGCTTTGCGCTGCCCATTGATGAGCGGCTGAGGACTGTGGCACGAGGGCAGTTCTCCCGGCTGGCTCAGTACGAGATCGAAGTGGAGAGTCCGTTGCGACCCAAGGAGATCCAGGATCGGATCCGGGCTGGCGAGACCGCCGAGGAGATTGCCGACGCCGCGGGCCTGCCGGTCGAGCGGATCCGCAGGTTCGAAGGCCCGGTTCTGGCCGAGCGTGAGTTCCGGGCGACGGAGGCGCAGCGGGCCACGGTGCGCGGTCCTGCGGAGGCTGGCTACGGGCAGCGGCTAGGCGAGATCGTGACCCAGCGACTCTCCGACCTTGGCGTGAGCGAGGAGGACCAGGAGTGGGACTCACGCAAGCGCCAGGACGGCAACTGGCAGGTCCAGCTTGCCTACACGATCGCCGGGCGGATGCACGTGGCCGAGTGGGTCTATGACCCCAAGAGCAGGCACGTCACGCCTGAGGACGATGAGGCCGCGAGGCTCAGCCTCGACGAGGCATTCTGGCCGGAGCCGCGCCAGGGCGCTCAGGCGGTCGTGACCGCCACCGTCACTCCGATCGGCTCGAGGACGGCCGGGGCTGGGTCGCATGCGGCCGAGCACCGGGGTGAGCCCGACCGTCCGGCGGCAGGCCGGGCCATGGTGCACCCTTCCCGTTCCGCGCCGGCTCCTGCGACCGCTGCGGCGGCTGGCGTCGCCGCGGCAGCGCCGGGAAGTACCGCGTCGCGTCAGCACCCCGTTCATGTCCAGGCCCACGCGGACCAGGCGCCGGCGGATAGCGGGCAGGCCGCGCCCGCGGCCGGGCCTGGTGACCGGGTCAGGCAGCCGGGCGAGTCACGGCGGCCCGTGGCCGGGGCCGGTCGTGAGCGCGGCGCCGTGGTCGCCGATGAGCCAGGGCCGACGGCGCCCGCAGCCGAGGGCCAGGCGCAGGAGCCGGATTCTGAGGCGGCGCCAGTCCGTCCGGCCCGGCGGGCGAGCGGAGGCCGGTCCCGTCGGTCCTCGGTGCCTTCCTGGGACGAGATCATGTTTGGAAACTCACGGCAGCCCGAGTAGACAGGCAGTCAGGGCGGGGCAGTCGGCCCAGCCGCCGAGGCATCCCTTTCGCCCGTACCCAATCTCGCTTCGGTCCTCTGCCCGCCCGCGTAGTATCCGAGCGCAAGGCTCGCGGCAGTTGATCAGATTAGGGGACGATGCTTGATCCGTTTTGTCGGTCACTGGCGTAGCCTGGCGCGGCTGGCAATGGTCGCGCTGCTGGTCCCCGTGCTTAGTGGCTGTGGCCTGCTCGGCGGCCTGAGCGAAACGAGGCTCAACTCGGCCGAGTCGCTCACGGTGACAAGTCCCGTGTTCGGCGTGGACGTCAGGCTGCCGAAGATCTACCGGCTGCCGGATATCTACACCTGTCACGGCGCCGGCCTCAGCCCGCCCCTTCAGTGGTCGGGCGCGGTAACGCCCGCGCCAAAGTCATACGCGATCGTGGTCGATGACTCTCTGGCACCAGTGAGCCCCTACGTCTACTGGATAGTCTTCGACCTGAGCCCCAACACAGTGGCCATCGGCCAGAGCCTGCTCCCGACCGGCGCGTTGCAAGCGGAGAACAGCGCCGGGCGGGCCAGCTATGACCCGCCTTGCCCGCACGGCAAGTGGCACGAGTACCGGTTCACCGTTTATGCGCTCAACTCAAGGATTCGCTTGCCCAACGGAGTCGGCCTGCGGCAGGCGTGGTCGGCAATCGCCAGTCACGTCATTGCGAGCGGACGGCTCACCGCTCGCGCCTATCCGTAATCGATACGTTACACAGGGTAGACAGAGATGGTTAAACTTCTCGAAACTCCTGACACAGACCATAGTGGTCCGACAGAATCGGCGTTTAACGATTGATCCGGAAAACTGTCCAGGGCGCTTGAAGTTGCTGGCGTGCCCGTCGTCGATGGCCGAGACGGGCGCCACGAGCGCCATTTCAGGCCAAGACCGCGATGGATGGTGCGATGCACAAGACGGTGCTGATCATTCTGGCTGCTGTCATCGCCTTGATTGTGATCGTCGTCTTGACCGGAATGCGCTACCTACGGGCTGATGACGAGGACGACTTCGACGACGCGGCAGCCGAGCGGGGCCAGTCGCGTAACCGGAGTGATCACGCTCCTCGCGATCATTGGCTCTCCCGGCACCACGACGATCACGCCACAGCTGACCGCGGCCAGCGTTCGCGCGCCGATCGGGAGGCGCCAGCGAGGGCTGGGGCGAATCGGCCAGGCTCTGGCCGGATGAGCTCAGGACGGGCCGCTGGCGGACCTGGTCGCCTCGGCGGCGACGGTGCTGGTAGGGACGGTGCTGGCAGGGACGGTGCTGGCGGGGACGTTACAGGCCGGGACGGTGTCGGCAGGGATGGCGCTGGCCGGGACGGCCGGGACAGTTTCGGCCGGGACAGTGCCGCGCTGGACCGGGGCAGCCGGGTCGGCCCTGAGCGCCTCGATGCAGGACGCGACAGCCGGCGGCGCGCTTCGGGCCGGGAGCTTGATGAGCGGGACGAGCTGCCCGACGCCGGGCGCCTGGCCTCATCGCGCGGCGGAGTGACCAGGGTCGGTGTCGGCCGCAGCGGCCGGAGCCGGGTGCCGGGTGCCGACTCGGGTGCGGTCGGACGTGACGGTCGTGATGGTGCCGGCCGGGATGGCGCTGGGCGTGACCCGCTCGGCCGAGATGATTCTGGCCGTGACCCGCTCGGGCGCGATGGCGCTGGCCGTGACCCGCTCGGCCGGGACGGTTCAGGCCGGGATGCGGCCAGGCGCGATAGTGGCAGTGGCAGTGGCAGTGGCAGGGACAGGGACAGCCGGGATCGCGATGGAGGCAGCCGGGACGCCAGCTTGCCAGGGGTTGACCGGCGCGGCAGCCGGACGGTGCCTGGCCGGGAGGCCCCGGCTCGATCGGGCTCCAGCCGCGAGACCGGCGGCCGGACGGCTGATCGCGGCTGGGACGATCTGTCCCTCCCCGGCCGCGACGAGCGCGGCAGCCGGAACTCGGGGCCGCATCGTCGGCGTGACTTCGACGACGGCGCCGACGATCTGATCGCCGCGAGCGCCACCCCGGCGCTCGGAACCTCGGGTCGCAGCGGCAAGCGCACCGATGACCTTGATGATGCCAGGACCGGAATGGCGACCAGGGAGTACTCCCGCCCTGGCCAGGACGGCCGGTCAGCGGATGGCCGGTCAGCGGGCAGCAGGGACTCATCGGCCCGCGATGACCGCGAGCGGCGCGGCAACTCCGGGCCCAATGCCAGGCCGGACTCCCGCAAGGGCGGCCCGAGCCAGGGTAAGCGAGATGACTCGCTGCCTGACGTCCGCCCGAGGCCGAGCCGAGGCAAGCGCGACGACGACGGCGAGTGGCCGAGCACTGAGTGGGACGAGCTTTCCGACGTCGACTACTGGGCCGAGCTAGCGTCGGACAAGCCGCTGACCACGGCGGTGCCGGCGTCGCCAGCCGCGGCACCGGCTCGTTCCGAGCGGGACGAGAGCGAGCCGCGGAGCTTGACCGACTCTGGCTCCCGCCGCCTGGACCGGCGCGACCGCTCGGACCGCCGCGACCAGGGCGAGCGCGGCAGCGCCGATCGCGCCATGACCGATCGCGCCATGACCGATCGCGGCGTACCCGACCGAGGCTCCCTTGATCGTGCCCTTCCTGAGCGTGCCCTTCCAGAGCGCGGTACGCCGGATCGAGGTGCCGACCGGAGGGACCAGCCGTTGCTGCCTGCGGCCAGGGCCTCGCGGTCCGCTGGAGACGCCTTCGCGGGCGGGTCAGACATCGGTGAACCTGGCTTCAGCGGCCGGACCGAGCAGTTCGGCGCCACCGAGCTACGCCGTTCGATCGCCTCGGGCGAGCCGCTCCGTCCCTCGGCTGCGAGCCGTGGCTCAGGCACCGGCCCGCGGCCAGTTCAAGCCGCTGACGACGATCCGCTGACCAGCCCGTCGTTCCCCCGGATCACAGACGACAGCCGGTCCTACCGGCGCAGCCGCAGCGAGTCGAACAGCGGTAGCCACTCGCTGGCCCGTCCTGAGGCCGACGATGTGTCCTCGGCCAGGCCACCCGTCGGCTATCAAGCGGTGCCGCCGTTGCCGTCGCCAGCGGACCTCCTGCCTCCGGTTCCGAGCGGGTACTCCAGGAGCGCCAGAAGCGGCGACTACGCGGCTGCCCCCGCCGAGGTGTACTCCCAGCCGGTCAGCGCGCCCGCCATGGACAGCTACCGGACCGAGACCTACTCGGTCCCCGCTGGCAACGCGGCGGCCAGCTACGAGGCCGCCACGCCGGCCGGCGGCTTCATGCCGCCCGGCGGCATCGGATACCTGCCTGACGCGGCAACGGCGGCCTACTCGACGCCGCACCCAAGTTCGGCGAGCTATCACCAGGAGTTGCCGCCGGCCAGCGGTTACGCGGCCTCGCCGCTGAGCTACCCGGCCGGGCCTGAGACCACTGGCTACCACGGTGCGACCGCCGGGCATGCCTACCCGCCGCCGGTCGTGCCCGCCGCGCCGGCCGAGCAAGGCTATGTCCCCTATGCGGCCGTGCCGGTCGGCGGCCACGACCCGGCGCAGCCGCTAGCCCCGCATTTCCCGGTTCAGCCGCCGGTCGATCCGGCCTACCCTGGGTTGCCCCAGCCCAGTCACCAGGCCGGCGCCTATGGCGACTACCAGGCGCCGGTCCCGGCTGACCGGACCAATGTCTACCAGGTGCCAGGACTACAGCCGGCGGCGCCGGTCCCCGCGGCCAATGGCGGCATCGGGGAATTCGACAGCCAGCCATACGCCAGCGCGCCCTACCCCTCGGCGTCCTATGAGCCCGCCGGGTACCCGCCAGGGGCCTACGAGCCCGATGGTGCGAGCTATCCGGCCGATCCCTACGCGGTCGACCCGTACGGCTACCCCGGTTACGGCTCCGCTCGCTTATCTGAGCCGCCCTGGCCGGCCCAGCGGTTACCTGGCGAAGGCTGGCAGTCACCAGGACCGCAGCCGTGGCACCATGAAGGCTGGCGGCCTCAGGACTGGCACGACCAGACCCGCCGCGCCGAGTCTTGGCCACCGCCGACGCCGGGCGAGCCGTACCAGGCCGAGCAGTTCCAGGTCGGCCAGTTCGCTGGCGAGCCGCCGCGCGCCGAGGGCCAGGGACCGGATGAAGGCCAGGACTGGGGTGGTCAGCCGTGGGAGGGCCTGAGCTAGCCGGCCATAGTGCTACTCCCCCGCCGCCGGTCACGATGGTCGTGAACGGGCGGAGGTACTCGGCCCCGGCGACCGCGCAGCTGATGACGGTGCTTCGCGGTCGGCTCGGCCTGACCGGCGCGAAGCCTGGCTGCGATGACGGCGCTTGCGGTGCCTGCACGGTGCTGCTTGGCGGCGCTGCGAGCCGATCGTGCCAGAGCACGGTCGGAACTGTTGCTGGCCGCCAGGTCACGACCATCGAAGGACTCAGCGACGGCGGAGAACGCGCCGATGCCGGGCTGACGGCCGTGCAGCGGGCCTTCGCGCAGGAGAGCGCGGCCCAGTGCGGGTACTGCACGCCGGGATTCGTGCTGGCCGTGACCGCGTTGCTGGCGCGCGGGCCCGATCCCGACGACCGGGATGTGGACGAGGCGCTGGCCGGGCACATCTGCCGCTGCGGCGGTTACCCGAGGATCAGGCGTGCTATCCGCCGCGCGGTCGCGCTGGCGGCCGCAGGGGTTCCCGTTCTGCCTGGCGACGGTTCGGCTCACCCCGAGCCAGCCGATCTCGCGATGGCTGCCCCAGCCCCGAGCCCGCTGGCATCGCCTGGCGGCGGTGCGGCTGGCGGCGGTGCGGCGTGGGGCCAGGCGGGGCGCTGGGGGCCGCCCTCGCCGGGGCGGGCAGGTTACCGGCCTGAGCGGCCGTGGAACTTGAGCGAGCCGAAGGACTGGGACTGGTTCGGGGTGCTCGGGCCCGGACAGATGGTCGTGCTGGCGCCGACGGGCGAGGGCCCGCCGACGACTGCGCGGGGAGCCTGGTTGCACATCAGCCCGGCCGGGGTCGTCACGGCGTGACGCGGCTAACCGCCGGGACGTCGGCCAGGCAGAGCCGCCGAGGGGCGGCCCGGACGAGCCGGACCGCCCCTGCGGGCGCCTGCGTCAGTGAACGTTCAGGCCGTTATCGTCCTCGAAGAAGTTGGTGTCGTAACCGTCGCCGAGGGTTTCCTTTCCTGTGTACTTGATCGTGATCTTTTGCCCGATGTACGGCGTCAGCGAGTACGAGTACTCGGAGTAGCCGCCGGTCGTGTTCAGGTTGGACAGCGTGCTGAGCGTGGCCAGCACGGTGCCGCTTGAGTTCAGTACCTGAGTCGTGAAGGTGTCGTAGGCCTTGTTGGTCGGGTCGTCGGTGTTGATGTAGAGCCAGAACGACAAGGTGGCCGACACGCAGTTGGATGGGATCGTGACGGTCTGGGCGAGGGTGTCGGTGTGCGCGCCGCCGTAACCATCGAGCCACGCCAGCCAGGAGCCGGAGTGAGCGGGCACGCCTTCGTCGGTGTTCGCCAGGACCCCGGACGTGGCTGTCCACGGCGAAATGCTGCCGGTCTCGAATCCTGGGTTGCCGAATAGCTGTGTCGCCGTGCAGCCGCTGGCCGAGCTGATCGTCCAGGTGAAGCTGGCCGATCCGGACGCGCCGGTGGTGTCGGTTGCCTTGACCGTGACGCTATTGCTGCCAGCGGTGGTCGGCGTGCCGGTGATCAGGCCGGTCGACGAGCTGATCGACAGCCCGGCTGGCAGCCCGGTCGCCGAGTACGTCAGCGTCTGGCCAGAGGCCGAGTCGGTGGCCTTGATCTGCAGGCTGACCGCGGTCCCGACGGTGCCGGTCTGGTTGCCAGGGTTGGTGACGGTGACCGTGTTCCCGGTCGCCGAGTTGATCGTCCAGGTGAAGCTGGCCGATCCGTGGGCCCCGGTGGTGTCGGTGGCGGTGACCGTGACGCTGTTGGAGCCAGCGGTGGTCGGGGTGCCGGTGATCAGGCCGGACGAGGAGCTGATCGACAGCCCGGCTGGCAGCCCGGTGGCCGAGTAGGTCAGCGTCTGGCCAGAGGCCGAGTCAGTCGCATGGATCTGCAGGCTGACCGCCGTGCCGACGGTGCCGGTCTGGCTGCCTGGGTTGGTGACCGTGACCGTGTTGCCGGTGGTGGTGCTGGTGAACGCGCCGACGCCGTCAGGGGTGCCCCAGCCAGTCGGGCCGTCGTAGCCGGTCTCCGCGGTGCAGAGGTAGGCCGGGCTGCAGCTGCCGTTGGCGCCTGAGGTCACGTCGAACAGGTCGGAGGTGTGCGCGTAGATGTAGGAGGACGGGTAGGTTCCGGCCGCTGGCTTGCCGGCCAGCGCGAAGACCGCCGCGATCGTCGGTGACGACGCGCTCGTGCCGCCAACCTCGAGCCAGCCGCCCTCGCTGTAGGAGTCATAAACGGCCACGCCGGTGTTCGGGTTAGCGTCGGACGATACGTCATTGTCGGTCCGCTTGGAGCAGCCGGTGTCGGTCTGCCAGGACGGTTTGGACGAGTCGGCCGAGCAGCCGGACCCTGTGCCCTCGCCGCCTGAACTGCTTCCCCACACGGTCTCGGTGTAGCCGCGCGAGTTCGACGCGGTGGACAGCGAGGTACCGCCGACCGAGGTGACGTCGCCTGAGGCGGCCGGGTAGGAGACGCCGTAGCCGTCGTCGCCTGCCGACGCGGTGACCGCGATGCCCGGGTGGTTGTAGTAGTCGGTGTCATAGGTGTTGTCTGAGGATGACTCGCTGCCGCCGTAGCTGTTCGACACGAAGTCAGCGCCGAGGGTCACCGCCGAGTTCACGCCGGTGCCGAGGTCGGCGGTGTCCGCGCTGCTCGCCTCGACCAGGATGATGTGGCAGAGCGGGCAGATCGCCGACACCATGTCGACGTCCAGTGACTCCTCGACGTCCCAGCCGTTGGTCCCGGCGTTAGCCGGCAGCGGGCTGGTCTCGCCTTCTTCGTTGACGACGCTGAAGCAGCCGGACCCGCAGGCTGGCAGGCCCCAGTCTGATCGGTAGGTCGCGAGGTCGGAGGTGATGTCAGGGTCGTTGTAGGCGTCCACCACCGCCACCGTCTCCCCTGACCCCGCCGTCGACGACGGTAGGACGTACGCGGACTGCAGAGTGGACGGGCCGTAGCCGTCGCCCGATGGGGCCTGGTCGGGTCCGAGCGCATGCTGCGACTGATGCGGGACGTTGGTGCGGATGAGCACCATGCAGGCCATTTCCCCGGGCTTCGTGGTGACCGGGCAGGCCCGCTTGTAGTCCTTGACGTTGAGGCTGTGCGGCGAGGGAGCCATGGCAGCCGAGTGCGCGCCGGCCTGGTGCGCCGAGGCGTGGTGCGGGGCCGCCGCGGGGGCGGCTTGGGCGGCGACTGAGCCTGCGAAGCTCAGGGCGCCGACCGCGAGGGCCGCGCTTGAGGCCAGGATCAGCCAGACCCTTGACAGGCCTGACCGGGTCGACCGGTGTAATCCCGCGCTACTCGCGCCGGTGGAGTGTTTGCGCACGAACCATCCTCCTCGAACCAAGGACTTGCGGTCGCGCGCGAATACGACCGGTGGCTACGTCGCTCTGCACGCGGGCACAAGTCCAGGCAGACGGACCCCGGGATGCTGGGGTGCACCCAGAACATAAACAGCCTGCCGTTAACCGTCAATAGGCAAAAATGTCGCCAAGCCGGGCATGTGGTGGCCGTGGGGCGCGTGGTTCCGCGAGAGTAAGCCCGCCGCGACCACGCTGCGGCCACGGTGGGGTCACTCTCGCGCGATTCAGTGGTGGAAGCCTGAGGTCCTCCTTCCCTCGTGCGGTAGCGGGCCGCTGAGTCCGTCGAGGTAGCGCACCGAGTCCGTGATCTGGTCGAGCAACTGGTCGGCGAGGTCGAGGGACAGGCCGTTGCGGACCACGATGCGCTGCACGGTGACATCAGCGAGCGCGTCGGGCATCGGGTAGGCCGGCACCTGCCAGCCGCTCTCGCGCAGGTGGTTGCCCAGGTCGTACAGATCCCACTTGGACGTGTAGCCGCTCTTCAGGCGCCAGGCGAACACGGGCAGGTCGGGCCGGCCTCCCCACAGCTCGAACGGCGCCATCTCGCCGATCTCATCCGCTAGGTGGATGGCCACGTCCAGGCTGGCCTGCTGGACCGCCCGGTAGCCGTCGCGGCCCAGGCGCAGGAAGTTGTAGTACTGGAGCAGTACCTGGGCGCCGGGCCTGGAGAAGTTGAGGCCGAAGGTCGGCATTGACCCGCCGAGGTAGCTGACGTTGAAGATCAGGTCGCTGGGCAGGTAGTCGGCGCTGCGCCATAGCACCCAGCCAAGGCCCGGATAGACGAGGCCGTACTTGTGCGCGCTGGCGCTGATCGAGTGCACCCGATCGAGGCGGAAGTCCCACTGGAGCTCTGGCTGCAGGAAGGGCGCGATGAAGGCGCCGGAAGCGCCGTCGACGTGGATCGGGATGTCGAGTCCGGTGTCGGCCTGGAGCTGGTCGAGCACGGCGGCGATCTCGCGGACCGGCTCGTACATGCCGGTATAGGTCACGCCGAGGATGGCGACTACTCCGATGGTGTTCTCGTCGATGTACGAGCCTAGGTCGTGGCCGTCGAGCGCGCGGTGGTCCTCGGTGATCGGAACGAGTCGGGCTTCGACGTCCCAGTAGTTGGCGAACTTCTCCCAGCACACCTGGACGGCCGAGCTCATGACCAGGTTCGGCTGGCTGGCGGGCTTGCCCGCCGCCTTGCGCGCGTGCTGCCAGCGGCGCTTCAGCGCGAGGCCGGCGAGCATGCAGGCCTCGGAAGAGCCGACGGTCGAGGTGCCGATGGCCTCGTCAGGGTCTGGCGCGTTCCAGAGCCCGGCCAGGATCTTCCAGCATCTCTCCTCGATCGCGGCGGTGGCCGGGTACTCGTCCTTGTCTACGATGTTCTTGTCGAACGTCTCGCGGTAGAGCCTGGCCGCGGCCGGCTCCATCCAGGTGCTCACGAACGTGGCCAGGTTCAGCCTGGCGTTCCCGTCGAGCATCGCCTCGTCGTGCACGACCTGGTAGGCCGTCTCGGGGAGCATCGAGTCGGCGGCCAGCTCGAACCTTGGGCGCTCGGTCGCCTCCCCAGGACGTGCGAAGAGCGGGTTGATCTCTATGCTGCTGCGTCTCGGCGCCATGACAGGCTCCCGGTCGGATCGCTGTGAGAGTACAGGCGAGGATTGTCTCGCATCCCGGCTCAGGAAGGACGTACCAATGACGACGACAGCCGACGTGTTCACCGATGCCTTCGGGCGGGTCCGCGAGGTCGTGCACGACGTGGTCGGCGGCCTGCCGGCCGACCAGCTGCTGTACCGGCCGGGGCCAGAAGCGAACTCGATCGGCTGGCTGGTCTGGCACCTGACCCGAGTTCAGGACGATCACGTGTCCGAGGTGGCGGGCATGGAGCAGGCCTGGACCGGGGACGGCTGGTCGGGCCGGTTCGGGCTGCCCTACGACGACGCGACGGTCGGGTACGGGCAGACCCCGGCCGAGGTCGGCAAGTTCACGGTCACCTCGGGTGACCTGCTGATCGGGTACCACGACGCCGTGCACGCGCGGACGATCGAATTCGTGCGCACGCTCTCCGACCCTGACCTGGACCGGATCGTCGACGAGCGGTGGAATCCGCCGGTGACCCTCAGCGTCAGGCTGGTCAGCGTGATCGACGACGACGCTCAGCACGCCGGCCAGGCCGCGTACGTCCGGGGGCTGCTGAAGGCCTAGCGGCCTGGCGGGCCGGCCTTCGCCGCCTGGCCTTCGCCGCCTGGCCTTCGCCGCCTGGCCCAGGCGGCTGGCGGGCCGAAAATGCGTCGGGGGCGGGTGCCTGCGGGCGATAAACTTCGGCGCATGTTCCCTGACCTGTCTGACAAGCCAGACGCCGATTCTCTGGAGCTCGCGATCCTTGACCTATGGGATCGCCAGGACATTTTCGCCAAGCTGCGGGCGCAGAACGCTGGCGGACCTAAGTTCAGCTTCACTGACGGGCCGGTCACGGCGAACAAGACGCTCGGGGTGCACACCGCGTGGGGCCGGACGCTCAAGGACGTGTTCCAGCGTTACAAGGCGCTGCGCGGCTTTGACCAGCGGTACCAGAACGGCTTCGACTGCCAGGGCCTGTGGATCGAGGTCGGCGTCGAGCGCGAGCTCGGCCTGAACTCCAAGCGCGAGATCGAGGAATACGGGCTCGAGGCGTTCGCGGCCAAGTGCCGTGAGGTCGTGGAGTGGTCAGCCAAGGAGCTGACCGAAGGTTCCATCAGGCTCGGCCAGTGGATGGACTGGGGCAAGGACTACTTCACCTTCTCCGACACGAACATCGAGTACATCTGGAAGTTCCTCGAGATCGTCAACGACAAGGGCTGGCTCTACCTAGGGCACCGTCCGACCGAGTGGTGCCCGCGCTGCGGCACGTCGATATCGGCTCACGAGCTGGTCGGCAGCTACGTGGACCGGGAGGATCCGGCGCTGTCGGTGCGGTTCCCGCTGCTCGACCGGCCCGGCGAGGCCCTCGTCATCTGGACGACGACGCCCTGGACCCTTCCCGCCAACGTGGCCGCCGCCGTGCGGCCCGACGCCGACTACGGCCGCAAGGAGAACGGCGACTGGATCGCGGTCCAGCGTGCGCCGGAGGGCGAGGCGTTCACCGAGGTGCTCCCAGGGTCGGCGCTTGTCGGCTGGCGGTACGAGGGCCCGTTCGACCACCTGCCGCCCGGCGGCGGCGTCGACCACCGGGTCGTCGGCTGGGACGAGGTGTCGATGGACGAGGGCACCGGGATCGTGCACATCGCGCCAGGCTGCGGCGCCGAGGACTTCGACCTCGGCAAGGAGTGCGGCCTGCCGGTGCTGACCCCGGTGGACGAGTCAGGCCGGTTCTACCCCGAGTACGGCATCCTCGCCGGGCACTCCACGGCCGAGGTCGCCGGCCGCATCATCACGTCGCTGGCCGACCGCGGGCTGCTGGCCAAGGACGAGAAGATCACGCACCGCTATCCGGAGTGCTGGCGCTGCCACACGCCGCTGATCTTCCGCATCTCCGATGACTGGTTCATCTCGGTCACGCAGATCAGGGAGCCGATGCGGGAAGCGAACCGCACGGTCGAGTGGACGCCCGCCTACATGGGCAGCCGGATGGACGACTGGCTCGTCAACATGTCGGACTGGAACATCTCCCGGCGCCGGTACTACGGGCTGCCGCTGCCGTTCTACCCGTGCTCCTGCGGGCACCTGAACGTCATCGGCTCGCGGGCCGAGCTGGCCGAGCGGGCCACCGCACCGCTGACCGACCTGCCCCAGCTGCGCCGGCCGTGGATCGACCCGATCAAGATCCGCTGCGAGGACTGCGGGGCCGAGGTGCAGCGGATCGCCGAGGTCGGCGACGTCTGGCTGGACGCCGGCATCGTGCCGTTCTCCACGCTCGGCTGGCAGAACCAGACCTGGGCCGCCGAGGGCTACGCGACCGGCGCGGCCAGGGGCCTGACCACGGCCGACCTTCCTGACCAGGCCTACTGGGACGAGTGGTTCCCGGCCGACTGGGTGTCGGAGATGCGGGAGCAGATCAGGCTCTGGTTCTACAGCCAGCTGTTCATGTCGGTCACGCTCACCGGGCGCGCGCCTTACCGGCGGGTGCTCGGCTACGAGAAGATGCTCGATGAGGCCGGCCGGGAAATGCACGGCTCGTGGGGCAACATGATCAGCGCCGAGGACGCGTTCGCCCGGATGGGCGCCGACGTGATGCGCTACCAGTACAGCCAGCAGCCGCCCAACCAGAACCTGCTGTTCGGCTTCGGGCCAGGCAAGGAGATCCAGCGCAAGCTGCTGACGCTCTGGAACAGCCTGTCGTTCCTCGCCAGCTACGCGAACACCTCGGACTTCACGCCGCGTTACGCCGACCTCGCCGCGGTCGGCGGAGATGGTGACCCGTGGGCCGGGATGCAGCCGCTTGACCGCTGGCTGCTGGCGCGAACGGCCAGGCTGGTCGCCGACGCCACCGCTGGCTACGAGGAGTACCTCACGGTCAACGTGATCCGCACCTTCGAGTCCTACCTCGATGATCTGTCGAACTGGTACATCAGGCGATCAAGGCGCCGGTTCTGGAACAGCGACGAGGCGGCGCTGCGCACCCTGTGGACCGGGCTGGTCCAGGCGCTGCGGATGCTCGCTCCGATCACGCCGTTCCTGGCCGAGCACCTCTGGCAGGTGCTGGTCGTCGGCGCCTGCGCGGAGGCGCCCGAGTCGGTATTCCTGGCCGGCTGGCCGGCCGCCGGGCAGATCGACGACCGCCTCGTCGTCGACATGGCCTCGGTCCGTACCGTCGTCGACCTCGGCCGCAAGGTGCGTGCCCAGGGCAAGCTCAAGCTGCGCCAGCCGCTGCGCACCCTGCTCGTGGAAGGCGTGGTAGGCATCGAGTCCTACCTGCCGGAGATCGCTGACGAACTGCGGGTCAAGGAAGTGCGGCTAGAGCCGATCGAGACGAGCGGGCTGCGGGTCAAGCCGAACTTTCCCGTCGTCGCGCCTCGGCTCGGCGCCAGCATGCCGCTGGTCAAGAAGGCGCTCGACGCGGGTGAGTTCCGCGGGCTTGATGATGGCCGCTTCGAGGTCATGGGCTTCGTGCTCGAACCGTCAGAAGTGATCGTCGAGCGGCTGGAGAAGGCGGGCTGGGAGGTTGCCTCAGAAGGCGGCGTGACGGTCGCGCTCGACACCGCGCTCGACGACGAGTTGCGTCGGGAAAGCCGGGTCTACGACCTGATCCACCAGGTCAACACCATGCGCAAGGACGCGGGCCTCGGCCTGTCCGACCGGATCACGCTGACCTTGCCGTCATCGGACGCCGACCTGCTCGGCTACCGCGATTGGATCGCCGGCGAGGTGCTCGCCGACTCGATGGAGGTCGGGCCGGCCGACAAGGTGGCCTTCGAGAAGGCCTGACAGCCGAATGGCCTGACGGTCGAATGGCCTGACGGTCGAATCGCCTGACAGCGCCAGGGCCCGAACGGGTCGCCCGCTCGCCTCCCTGGCCCCGTATGCCCCACTCACCCCGCGTGCCTCGCGCGGTCGGGCGGTGCGGTGACGCGCTGGGTTCGCCAACCAGGAGGGTCTCGCAGCCAGGGCGATGAACAGTCGTTAGGGTGGCCTTTGACCGGACATCGGGGAGAAGAGGCGACTATGCGGCGACCGCACGGTGCTCAGCGATCAGCGAGGCTGAAGATGCTGGCCGTCCCTGCGCTGTCCGCGCTCGTCTTGGCCGGAGCCGCCCTGGCGCCAAGCGCGGCCAGCGGCGCGGCCCCCCAGTCGGCTACCCCGCAATCGGCTACCCCGCAGCCGGCCGCCGCCGTCACGCCCCGGTCGGTCGGCGAGCTTGACTGCAACGGCCTCAGCCCGGTCCAGAAGCCGGCCAAGGTCAGCATGATGTGCATTGACCCGCGCGGGGCCAGCGGCGGCAGGTTCTCCGACAATGGGCATCAGCTCAGCGGCGATGACCCGTCCGTGCGGTTCATCTCCGACCTCACGGGCTCCGGCCGCAACTTCAAGATCACCGAGCGGCTCCCGGTCGACCCGCCGGCGCCACCGGCGGTCGCCCATCCGGGCAAGGACGTCACGCACTGGTTCGAGCTATCGATCGCGCCATGGATCTCGACCGTGGTGTGCGACCCCGACTCGGCTCCGCTGCTGCCGTGCACCCCTGGCTCGGACGCGAACGCGCCCAAAGGCAGTTATCCAGGAGCCGGGTCCGCGTTCGTCGAGATCCAGTTCTACCCGCCCGGCTTCGCGCCGGCCAGCGACAGCATCAGCTGTGACAACAAGCACTGGTGCTCGGCGCTGACCATCGACAGCCTGGAGTGCGCCGGCGCTGGCGGCGGGCCCTGCAACAACCACTGCGTCGAGCCGGTGAACTTCGCCTTCATCCAGACCAACGGCGTCCCGGCCGGCCCGCCGAGCCCGCAACTGGCCGACAGCGCCACGGTCACCCCGAACTCCAAGACCCTGCTGATGAACCCGGGCGACGAGATCACCGTGCGCTTCTTCAACGCGGCGATCAAGGGCGGCAGCGCCCTGGAAGTGGTCGAGACTGATCACACCACCGGCCAGAGCGGCTTCATGATCGCCTCGGGCGCCAACGGCTTCATGAATACCAACCCGTTCACCTGCGCGGGCAGCAAGTTCAACTTCCAGCCCGAGTACAACACCGCCAAGGCCAGCAACTACCTGCCGTGGGGCATCGGCCCCTACATGGTCAACGACGCGTTCGAGACCGGCCACTTCGAGGCCTGCACGAAGGTCACCCAGTCGGCGTCGTTCACGGTCGGCAAGGTCAAGGACACCTACTTCAAGGACTGCAGCGGGCCCTACCAGCCAGCCAAGAGCCCGGCCGGCTCAGCCGAGCCCGACCAGGCACCCTGCTACAAGCAGGGCGACAAGCACCACGGCCTGGCCGCGCCGAACGTGGTCACCGGCTGCGACGTCTTCCTTGGCGCGATCGGTGACCGGAACTACGCCGGCTCGGCCTACCGGGCCGACTGGCCCGACGCGACCGTCCCTGACAACTTCCCGACGCCGTTCCTGCAGCAGCCGCCGACGACCACGAACGGCACCCACTACGCGTCGTTCCAGTTCATGACCGGCGCGAGCACGACCGAGCTGAGCGCCGACTGTGACCTGTCGACCGGCACCGGCTGCGCGCTGCCGCCCAAGGGGCCGGGAAAGTTCTACCCGTACTTCACGCTGGCCAAGGTCGACGGCAGCTGCGTCTGGGAGTTCGGCAACCTGCAGAACGGCGACGCGTTCGGCGGTGACAAGCAGTACGGCACGGTCGGAGCGGGCACCTTCGGCGCCTTCGCCGGTCCCGTTCAGGTCAGCGACGGCTGTGCTGCCTAGTGCTGGGCTATGACCGGTGCCGGAACTCGCTGAGCAAGATCGCCCCTATCCCCTCGTCGAGCCCGTTCTTGCAGCGCCACTTGCGGTGGCCTGACGTCACGATGCTGGTCGGGTCATCGAGGTTCGTGGTCCGGATGAGCAGGCCATCCTTCAGCTGGTAAGCGGTCAGGCCAATGCCGCGGACCCTGAGGTAGCGCAGGTACGCGGGCGCCGCAGTCGGCGCGTCGGTCCAGCATTCGGACTTCGGGGCCGCGTAATTGGTCCATTCGGCGTCCACGACCGGTGCTATATGCCGAAAGATGAGCCAGCCAAAGTCCTCGTACCATTGCGCGGCGTCATGGTCGCCGCGCGGATGCTGGAAGGCGTACACGATGTCGCGGCCACTGATCCGATGCGAGCCGAGGCCGCTGAGTGAGTTCGCATAGCACGGGCCCTCGACCCAGAGCAGGTTGCGCGCGCCGTCGGCGCGCACGTCGTCAGCCAGCGCCTGCATGCCGACGTAGGTCTTGCCCCGGTACCGGCCGCCGCGCCGCCAGAACCTCCAGTCACTGCTCAGGCCGCAGCGCGCGGTGGGCTCGATCCTCGGCTGGTTGAACAGGTCGAAGATGACCTGCTTGTCATTCTTGTAGACCCGGCTGAGTTGCTTCCAGAACGCCACCGTGACCTGAGTGGGGGCAGGCTGGAAGCCCAGGTCCTCGGTCTGGTCGTTGAGCACCACGACCATGCCGCGCTTCTCGGCGAGCCGCACTTCGCCCTCGATGGCGTGCAGGAACCGCCGCGACAGCTTGGTGCCGTCAGGCCCGACGAGGCTGTCCTGGCTGATCTGCAGCCGCACCGTGTTGGCGCACCAGAACGAGGCGATCGCCTCGATCTTCGCGTGGTCGAGCGGCAGGATGCCGAGGTAGCCAGGATTGGCCAGGCCGGACACCGTGATCCCGTAGGGCACGAAAGCCTGGCCGTGCGCGCCGATCACCCTGGTGCCGGAAACGTGAAAAGGCCCAGTCGCCTTCGGGCAGGCCGCCTTCGCTGTCGTCGTCGGTGGCGCGCCCTGGCTGGCGGCGCTAGCCATCCCGCTGAACGGCAAGATCGCCAGCGCGAGAGTGGTCAGGGCCACCCCGCCCAGCAGTGCTCCCCGGCTCACCAAGACTGACCTGCCAAGCCAGCGTGACGTCATGGTGGCCATCTCCCGCTCTCGGTGATCCGCCCAGGGCGCGCTCCCCTGCTTCCGCGATCGCCACGCTAGCGGGCGCGCCAGCCCGCGTCGAGTGGTCACCGCTGCCCCGTTCGCGCCAGCCCTCTCAGCAGCCGCCAAAGGGAATGCCCGGACGGTACTCATCCGGCGCCGGCTGTGCTCCGCAACGCCTAGCGCCGGACGAGTACCGCCCGGGCTGCAACGTGGCAAATCGCTAGGCGCGACCCATCATCGAAATGGCCATTCCGAGCAACGGGCGGTCAGTCAGCGCGGGCAACGCGAGTTCGCCTCGGCAGAACTTCGAGAACACCCGCCAGCCGGTCGAGGTGGCCAGGCCGGCGTGCACGACGCCTGGATGGCGCGTGAACGCGGCGAGCACTCGGCGGCCTGCCTCCATTTCCGGGGCGAGCCGCTGATGAACGGCCTCGACGTATCCGTCGAGCGCTTCCGTCGTGGCACTACCGCCTTCGGCGAGCGACGCCTTGGCTGCTGAGGCACCCGCGAGGGTTCCTGAACGCAGGGCGAAGCTGATGCCCTCACGGGTCCACGGCTCAAGCAGGCCGGCGGCGTCGCCGGCGACCAGGATGCGGCCCTGGCGGAGCGGGGACGAGGCTGACCGGCAGCGGGTCAGGTGCCCGGAGTCGTAAATGTAGGGATAGCTGGCCAGGCCCAGGCGATCCACGAAGGTGCGAAGGTACTTTTTGGCTTGCTCGCTGGTGCCTTTCGGCGCGATTATGCCGACGGTCAGCCGGTCGGCTTTCGGGAAGACCCAGCCGTAGGAACTCGGGATCGGGCCCCAGTCGATGAGGATGCGGCCGCGCCACTCCTGCTGGACCGGTTCTGGGGCCGCGACCTCGACCTCAAGGCCGAGGTCGACCTGAGCGAATTCCACGCCGACGTACTTCGCGGTGACGCCGGCCGAGCCGTCGGCACCGACGATGACCTTCGCCTGAACTTCCGAGCCGTCCGCGAGCTTGGCCCTCGCCTGGTCGGCGTCCTGCAGGACCGAGCGGACCATGGCGTGCTCGCGGACGACCGCGCCGGCCTCGATCGCGACCTTGCGCAGCATGTCGTCGAACTCTTCCCGCAGCACCATGGCGAGCAGCACGTCGTCGCGCTGGCGGGTGAACATGTGCTTGCCCCTGAGCGTGAACGTGGCCGCGTCGACCTGCTCGCGCACCGGCAGTGCTTGCCCAGACAGTGGCAGGTCGAGGCCGAGCGCCTTGAGCGACGTGCCGATCAGTCCGCCGCCGCAGGTCTTGTACCGGGGATGGACCGCGCGCTCAAGCACGATGGTCTTGGCCCCGGCCCTGGCCGCGCTGGCGGCGGCGGACAGGCCGGCCGGGCCGGCGCCGACGATCGCTACGTCCCACTCTTCGCTCACCGCTGCACCGCGCATCCGTTCGAATTGTCGAGGCGCACGTACCTTACCCAGATCGCCGGCCAGGGAGTCAATCAGCCCGCGCCTGGTCAGGTGCGGGTGACCGTGATGATCTCCGCGCTGGCCGGGGTGAGCGGGCCTTTGTCCCAGTCGCCGAATTGCTGCTCGATCGTGAATCCGGCGTCGCGCAGGTGGGCCGCGAGCACGTCGGGCGCCAGGAAGCGCAGCGTTCCGTGGCCGGTGTGCGGGCCATCCCACCATTGGCCCGTCATGGTCTCGGTCAGGCGGACGACGTCGCCGGTCACGTCGAGCACCTGATTGGCGACGAGGACCGGATCGCCGTCGGGATTGCGATATGCGTCGGAGGTGTTCCAGCGCCCCCAGGCCCTGGCCTGCGGATGCCTGGTCTCGAACGCGAACCGGCCGCCTTCGGCGAGGGCGGCGTGGATGGCGCGCAGCGAGGACGTGATCTCGTCGTCGGTCACCAGTTCCTGAAACGCGTGCCCGGTCATGACGGCGAGGTCGAACTCCTGGTCCCAGCGGGCGCTGGCGGCGCTGCCAGATACCCATTCGATATCGGCTCGCTGCCGCGCCTGGTCCAGCATCGACTGGTCAGGGTCCAGCCCGCAGAGCCGGCCCCGGTGCCCGGCTTGTCGCGCCTTGCGGAGCAGCATGCCGGTCCCGCAGCCCACGTCGAGCACGCGCTCGGCCGACATCACCAGGCCGAGGTAGAAATCGTCGCACGGCCGCCAGGGATTCATGATGTCGTACCAGGACGCGGCGTCGCTCCAGTCAGTCACCGCGCCAGTGTGCCGATGTCAGTTGTTAAGGCACAACGGAATTGTTCGCTGCTCAGATGAAGAGCCAGAGGCGGCGGGCCTTGAGGGTCCAGATCCGGTAGTCGTACCAGCCGGCCAGCGCCGCGATGACCAAGCAGAGGATGGCGCCGCCGACGTTCCCGGCGCCGATCTCGCCGATGCCGCCGACCGCCAGGACGACAGCGACGACCGCCCAGCTGATGCCGCACAAGATGCGGAAGACCGACATCCTGGGCTTGGTCAGCGTCTTGATCATGTCCTGCTGGCCGCGCTGGTAGGCCAGTTGCTCGGGCGTCATGCTGGCGCCGTAGCCGAAGTTCGGGTTGCCGAAGTTCGGGTTGCCGAAGTTCGGGTTGCCATAGTTCGGGTCGGGTGGCGGCGGCGGCGGGTTCAGGTCGGTCATGGTCGATGGCCCCCCAGGCGTGGCTGTTCCGACATCGGTCGCGCAGCCGAGTCGGTCGGTTTGTGCCTGCACAATACGGCCGGCGCCCTTTTGCTGGCAATGACCCGCGAAACACGCGATGCACGCGTTATCGGGCCTCGCCATCTACGCCCAACCCCCACTTCGTGCCAGCATGGGCGCCCTGGCCCCCACACCGTGCCAACGTAGGGGCCGGCCCCAGCCGCCGAACCCCCACGTCGCGCCGTCGCGGGGGTCGGTCAGGGGCGCAGCGCCCGCGCGAGGCCCTCATGGCTCTGGTGAAGGTCGCGTCGGCGAGGTGGACAGCCCTCGGTAGTGCGGTCGTCGGCCAGATGCGCCCGCCATACTTCGAACCCCTGCGATGGGCCATCGACGGGGCTGAACCCTTACTTCGAACCCCCGCTATGGGCCATCGAAGGGCCTATGGCACCTGCTGTGGGCCATCGAAGGGGTTGGTCGCGGGCCGCGAGGCCCGGTTATGGGCCATTGCCGGGGTTCGGCTTGTTGGGGTTGTGACAAGGCAATGGCCGTGCGGCTCTCTCTGAGGGCGTTTGATGCTTATTTGCCGGAATTCCGCCGGGCGGTAGAGTCAGCCCATGCCGCAGCCCTCGGACGTCATGCCGGAGCCGCCCGACCTCCGTCTTGCGACTGCCGCCGACCTGCCCGCGATCAAGGCGGTCATAGACGCTGCCTACGCCAAGTACCTCGGCCGGATGGACAAGCCGCCCGGTCCCATGCTGCGCGACTACGGGCCGTCGGTGCAGGACAGCACCACCTGGGTCACCGGCTCCCCCACCATGGCGGTGCTCACCCTGTACCCCGGCGATGATCACCTGCTGATCGAGAACATCGCCGTGCATCCGAACGCCCAGGGCCTCGGGCTCGGCCGCGCCCTGATGAGCTTCGCCGAGCAGGAGGCCGCCCGTCGCGGGCTTCCCCGGATGACCTTGTACACCCACGAGGTCATGACCGAGAACCAGGCCATCTACGCCCGACTCGGCTACACCGAAGTCGAGCGCCGGGCCGAGGACGGCTACCGCCGCATCTACATGGAAAAACACCTCCCGGCCTGACATCTCAGGGGCGGGCATCAAGGAACGCGATCAGCTGGCCGCGCTGCAGGGGCGTCAGAGCCGCCTTGTACAAGGTCATGTGCTGGAGGCGATTAACAACGAAGATCCAGCAGTCGCCGGTCTCGAGAACGCGCTTCACCATGCCCCACTCGAGCGTCGTGGACTGGGTGGCGGTCCGGCTGCTGATCCCGCGATCGGATATCTCCACATCGACGTCCACGACGAAGACGCTGCGGTTCCTGAGCAGGCCCAGCCATAGGGCGGCATCGGGTAGCACGAAGATGAGGATGCCCATGACCGTATCGGCGACCGCGGTGCCCACCGAGAACGCGGCCGACCATGCCCCGAGGCCGGCCAGCAGTACGAGCAGCGTGCCGATGACGCGGAATAGGTTGAAGGTGCGGCGCCGAAGGCGGGCGGTCACCCGGTAGGTCCGCTTGAGATCCCTGGTGTAGTGCACGCTGATCTGCACGTATCCGCCCTGTTCTCGCGTCATTCCGGTGATCGAAGATGATGCCAGACCGAGGAAAACTGTTTTCGGCTGCGGCCTGCTTCCGGCTAGGTTGGCGGCATGCGGCTCGACTCGTCGGCTTGGCGCGTGACGTCAGGTTCGCTCGACCCTGCGACCGTGGAGAGGCTGCTGCGCAAGTTGCCCGAGTGGTTCGGCATCGAGTCCGCCATCAGCGACTATGTCGAAGCAGCCCGCCAATTGCCTGCCTACCTCGCATGGCCCGATCGCGCCCCGACCACGGGCCT
Organism: Streptosporangiaceae bacterium; assembly: GCA_035511035.1. Classification (GTDB taxonomy): domain Bacteria; phylum Actinomycetota; class Actinomycetes; order Streptosporangiales; family Streptosporangiaceae; genus Chersky-822. The sequence continues at coordinate 41,462 of DATKFV010000011.1, read as the reverse complement.
GGCCGCCGGGGTGCTGCTGGCAAAGCGGCACTTCCCCAGCTCAGCCGAGATCTACCTGATGGCGGTGGACCCGGCCGTGCACCGCCAGGGAGTTGGCCGGGCGCTGATCTCCGCGCTTGAAGCTGACCTCGCTGCCGATGACGTCCAGTACTTGCAGGTCAAGACCCTCGGCCCGTCGCATCCAGACGCCGGCTACGCCCGCACCCGCCTGTTCTATGCGAGCGCGGGGTTCCAGCCCATAGAAGAAATCACCGGTCTGTGGCCCGGCAACCCATGCCTGATCATGATCAAAATCCTGGTAACCGAAGGCAACGGATCCCGATACGCGAAATAGGAGCATCTGCGCTTGGCCCGGCCAGCAGCACGAGCAGCGCGCCGAGGGCGCGAAAGATGTGCAAGCTGCGTCGGCGAAGGCGGGCGGTCATGCGGTAGGTCCGCTTGAGGTCTCCGGTGTAATGCGCGCTGATCTGCATGTATCCGGCCGGTTCTCCGATGATTCAGGTCATCGCAGATGATGCCAGATTCGCGCCGGTCTCGGGTGATCCCCTCGTCGCGACCAACCGCGATACAGATCGCCGCCGATGTGGTGGACCGCAAGCCCAGGTCATAAGGCGCAGGCCAGACGACTCCTGACGACAGAACTCGGCCTTCAGGCCAGGTCGCCCGCGCCTGGCTCAGTCCGGCCGCGGGCTACGCAGGGGTAGATGTCGAGGGCGGCGAGTCCGTAGGCGCGGCGCGCGGGTATCGCCTGGACCTCCAGCGCCGCAGCAGCACGGCAGCGATCAGCGAGCAGGCGACCGCTGTAGTAGCAATGGCGACGGTCCTGGCCTCGGCCCACCCTGAGCCGCCGCCCAGGGGATAGACCTGATTGGGGTCACCCACATCGATCGCCGGAACCTGATGGCTCCTCCCCCTGATGGTCTGGCCAGGGCCTGCCGCCATCGTGAACCAGGTGCCACGGGCCTGCGGATCCCGGTAGAAGAAGCCGGACCAGGTGCACCGTTGCTGGCAGAAAACGTCCTCGACGACGAAGGTACCGCGCGTGCCGTCGGCGAAGTGAGCGGCGACGGCATGACGATTCGCGAGCATCACGGTGCCGACGAGTATTAGCGCGGCAGCAGCCACCGCCGTGATGCGAACTACATCGCCGACTCTTCGAGCTACTACGCGGCTAGCCGCAGCGGCCGCGTCTGCCTCAAGTTGGCGCATTTGATGATGGTAAAGCGTTCATATGCCAACTTCGCACTTCAGCGGCTCTCGCCGCGATAGGCGGTCTATGACCGATGGCTCGCCTGGAAGGCCACGGTCGACCTGACGGGCAAGCGATATGTGGAGGTGAGGGCCGAGGATCTCGCAGCCAACTGGCCCGAGCAGCGCCGCGCCCTGTTCGAGCTGCTCGGCGTCGACGACTTCGCGACCAGGTCGACGTTCCAGTCACGCAGCCTGGAAGATCGCAATGACCAATTCGACCGCGGAACCCGCGAGTTCGTCGAACGAGCACTTGACGGTGTCATCCCAGCCATGGGGTACGCGTAGCGGCCAGTGCGGAACGAACGCTCTCTGAACGCGCCGGAACAGGAGGAAGGTCCCACGCCCCATCGGCGCGTAGCCGAGCGTTCAGAACAGGAACGGAACCGGCACGCCCGATGAGCACATATGGCCTGGTCAACGTGCTAGGCGGCGGGCGAGTTGGCCTGTAGGCCGGGTTCTGTGCGCCCGCTTTCGCGGGGCGGCGGTCATCCATCTAGGGCTGCCGTTGCCGGCAGTCTCGTGCGGTCTACCCGCGAGCTCGGGCGGGCCGCCCTCGAACGCTCGCGCAGGCGTCGTGCCGCGCTGCGGCGCGACTGCCCTTGTGACCTTGCTCCGGGTGGGGTTTACCGAGCCGCCGCAGTCACCTGCGGCGCTGGTGGTCTCTTACACCACCGTTTCACCCTTACCGCCGGCCGTCGCGCACCTGGCGCTGGGCCGGCGGCGGTCTGTTTTCTGTGGCACTGTCCCGCGGGTCACCCCGGGTCGGCGTTACCGACCACCCTGCCGTGTGGAGCCCGGACCTTCCTCGGCGATCCCGGCGAACCGGAACCGACGCGACCGCCCGGCCAACTCGCCCGTCGCTAACCAAAGTCTAGCCCCCAGATGCCGTGCAGTCCCACCGGCAGTCGTCCGTGATCATGCTCTGGCCATGATCACGGCGGTTCAAGTGGCTGATAGCGCTCGGGAGTTCCGTGACCATCGGCGGCGGGTGATCACGGAAATATGACCGCGCGACCCGGCCATGCGAGGGAACGAGCGGCGGGTGATTACGGAAATATGACCGCGCGGCCCGGCCGGGCCAGGGACGAGAGGGACGAGAGGGACTAGTGGCGCCAGTGGCTGCGCCGTCCGCCGGCGTCCAGGTGGGCGGTGTCGTTCAGCGACCGGACGACGGCCGAGCCGTTGTCGAAGCAGTCGATGTGGCACAGCGACGCTACGTCGAGGTTCATCCGGAACATGGCCTCTGGCGGGGCCAGCAACGCCCGGCACACGAGCGTCTTGATCGGCGTCACGTGGCTGACCACGACGACCTTGCGATGCTGGTACTCAGCCAGCAGCCGGTCAAGCCCGGCCAGCACCCGCAACGCCACCATCGCGAAGCTCTCGCCTTCCGGCGGCGCCGCGTCCGGGCTGGTCATCCAGGCCGACAACTCATCCGGCCACTTCTTCGCCGCCTCCCCGAACGTGAGCCCCTGCCACAACCCGAAGTCAGCCTCGACCAGGTCGTCGTAGACGACCAGCGGCGCGCCAGTGGCCTCGGCTACTGCCTCGGCGGTGCGCCGGGCGCGCTGGAGCGGGGAGCTGACGATGGCCTCGATCCCGGCGTCGGCGAGCCGGCGGGCGGCCAGCCCGGCCTGCTTGACGCCTTCCTTGGTGAGCGGCGTGTCGCCGCGCCCGGCGAACCGGCGCTCGGTCGACAGCTCGGTCTGCCCGTGGCGGAGCAGCAGCGTCGTGGTCGGCCGGCCTAGCGGAGTCCCCCAGCCCGGACCCCCCTCCGCGCCCTCAGCCCCGGAAACCCCAAAAACCCCAGCAGCCTCCGCCCCTGAACTCACAGCCCCGACTCGGCGGTCCTGACCAGGATCCGCCGGCACTCCTCGCACCGCAGCACCTCGTCGTCAGGAGCGTCCTTCATCGCGTTCAGGTCGACGGTGTTGAGCGTCAGGTTGCAGCCCTGGCAGCGACGCAAGCGCAGGGCGGCCGCCCCCACTCCCCCGTGCTGGGCCCGCAACTTGTCGTAAAGCTCAACCAAGTCACCAGGCATAACCTCGACCACCTGCGCCCGTTTCGCGCTCGCCTTGGCTGCTTGCTCGTCCAGCTCACCCAGGGCAGCGTCGCGCGCGGTGGTGACCGTCTCAAGCTCGGCCGCGACCGACGCCCGCTCAGCGACGGCCGCGTCGAGCGCGGCCTGGTTGCCCTCCCGGCGCTCCATCACGTCGAGCACGATCTCCTCGAGATCGGACTGCCGGCGCTGCAGCGACTGGACCTCGGACTGGAGGTTCTCAAGCTCCTTCGGCGAGCTGATCATGCCGCCGTCGAGCCGCTGCCGGTCCCGGTCGATGCGGGAGCGCACCTGCTCCACGTCGGCCTCAGCCTTGTTCTGCTCGCGCGACAAGTCACTGCTCTGCGCGGTCATCGCCGCGATCGAGTCGCGCAGCTCGGCCTCGCGGCCGTCCAGCCTGGTGATCTCCGCGTGCTCGGGCAGGCCCCTTCGTCGGTGGGCGATCCGGCCTAGCTCCGCGTCGATGTCTGCTAGCTCAAGCAGCCGCAGCTGCGCCTCGGGTGATGCTTTCACGTTGCCACGTTAGCCTGCCCAGCGGGCAGCGCGCGCCCAACCCGGAACGGGCGCTCACTTAGGCGGCAGCAGCACCTTGTCGATGACGTAGATCGTGCCGTTGGCGGTCTTGATGTTGCCGCAGACGACCGTCGCATCGTCGACACGGTAAGCCGAGCCTCGCTTACCGAGCGTCAGCTTGTTGCCGGACAGCGCGATCACGCTGCCGCCCTGGGCGATCCGGGTCGGAGTGACCTTGCCGGTCACCACCTGGTGCCGGATGACCCTGGCCAAGTTCGCCTGCTTGCGCAGGTAGGTCACGTCGGACCGCGAGAGCCCGGCGAATGCGCTGTTCACCGGCACGAACAGGGTGAACGACCGCATCGCGTCCAGTTCGCGAGTCAGCGCCGCCGACCTGATCGCCGAGCTGAACACCGAGAGCTGAGGGTTGCTGGCGGTGGCCGAGACCACGCCCTGGTTGCTCATCGACCCGAAGCTGCCAGAACCGCGCACGGGGATGAAGCCGCAACCGCTGCCGACGTGCGCGGCCGTCGAGGTCGGCGGCGGGCTTGGCAGCGGGGGCGAGCCCGTCGGCGTCGCTGGCGATGCGGGCGAGGTGCCGCAGCCGGTCAACGCGAGCGCGACGATAGCCGCTACGACGACGCTAGCCCAGCCACGATGCCTCACGCTAGCCAACCCTGCCCAGCTGCCAGCGCGCTAAAAGAACTCGCCCGACTCGCGTACCTGGTTATTACCAGCGCTTGCCCGAACCAGCGGACAGGGAAGCGGACAGGGAAGAAGCCCCCTGCCTAATGGCGCGGCCTGAAGACCACGACCAGCACCGAGGTCGGCGTCCTCGATCCGCTGGCCGGCTCGACGGTCAGCGCGATCACGTCCCCTGTCCGCAGCCCGATCACGATCGCCGGCCCGGCCATGCCGCCCGACTGCGGCCTGAGCATGCCGGCCGAGCGCTGGCCGGTCGGCCCCATCAGCCAGATCTCGTACGCCTCGGTGCTCGGCAGCGCGGCCAGGCCGTGCGCGGTGAGCACGGCCGCGCGCTCGCGGTGCGACATCACCACGGTCGCGGTGCCGCCAGTGCTGATCCGCGCGGTCAGCATGACCGCATCCGGCGCGTTGAGCACGGCCGCGATCATGTGATCCCGCTGCTGCGAATGATGCAACTGCTCCATCGCGCTGCTCATCATCCCGCCAAGCACCGCCGCGACCACGACCAGGACCGCCGCCACGGCCAGGACCGACGCCGCGGGCAGCCGCAGCGGGAACGGCCGCCGGGATCGTGACCGCCGGGCGGCTGCGGCCGGCGAAGCGACAGTGTCCTCGCCCCTCGGTTCAACTTCACTAGCCGCAAATGGGCCGAGCTGACTCGTGCGGTAAGCCGCGCGGATGGTCTGTTCTCTCAGCTCTGGCCTCGGCCGCACGGCCGCGGCCAGCCCGAGCCTCGCCGTCGCCTCCCGCATCTCGCGCACGTCTTCGCGGCATTGCTCGCAATCGGCCAGGTGGGCGGTGAAGCTGGCCCGCTCGGCCGCCGTGACCGCGTCCATCGCGTACGGGCCAGCCAGCGTGTGCAGTTCGTGATCCGGCATGGTCATCACGACACCCCCAGGCAATCCCTGAGCCTGATCAGCCCGTCCCGCATCCGAGTCTTGACCGTGCCTGACGGCACGTCGAGCAGCTCGGCGACCTCGCGGTAGGTGTACCCGCTGTAATAGGCGAGGCCGACGCACTCGCGCTGCAGCGCGGTCAGCGATCCGAGGCAGCGCTGGACCCGCTCGCGGTCAAGGCTGGCCTGCACCGCCTCGATGACATCGTCGTAGTCGATCGTCGCCGTCGCGGCCCGCAGCTCCCTGCTGGCGTGACTTCGCTCTGACCTGACCCGGTCCACGGCCCGGCGGTGCGCGATCGTCATGAGCCAGGAGATCCCGCTGCCCTGTGACCGGTCGAACCGGCTCGCGGTACGCCAGACCTCGAGCAGCACCTCCTGCATGACCTCCTCGGCCTGGGCGGGGTCGCGCAGCACCCGGAGGGCCGCCCCGAGCACCCAGCTGGCCGACTGGTCATACATGACCTCGTAGGCGCGCTCGTCCCCCAGCGCCACGGCGGTGATCAGGTCGTCGAGCCGGCCGCCCGGCTGGCCTGACGACGCGCCAGCGGCCAGTCCGTCGCGGTCTTCGCGCGCTCCGCCGTCGGTCATGCTCACACTTCCTATTCGTTGCCACGAGCGTTCCGGCTTGGATGGCTCAGCTCGGATCAGGAACCTGAGGTGGTCCGGGCTGGCAGTGGTGACCGGGCTGGCGCGTGCGGTCGGGTGGTTGGGGCGGTTGGGAGCGAACGCCGCCAATCCAGGCGCGGCCCTGGTACGAATATCCAGTGTGATCATCTCCTACCGCACGCGCATCCGCGGCGCGCTCGCCGGCTTGCTAGCCGGAGCCGTCGGCGTATGCGTGGGCTTCCTCGTCGCCGGCTTCACTAGCCAGGTCGGCAACCCCGTGGTGGCGGTCGCTGAAGGCGCGATCGACCTCAGCCCGCCTGCAGTCAAGAACTTCGCGATCAAGGAATTCGGCTCGCACGACAAGCTCGTGCTGCAAATCGGCGTCCTCATCGTGCTGGCACTGCTCTGCGCGGTGATCGGCATGGCCGCGCAGCGCTGGGAGTCGGCCGGCTTGATCGGGTTCGGCATCTTCTGCCTGGTCGGCCTGGTCGCGGCTGGCACCAGGCCGACCAGCACGCCGATTGACCTGCTGCCCACGCTGGCCGGAGCGGCGGCCGCGCTGTTCACTGTCAGCAGGCTGGTGCGCGCCGCCGGGACGATACCGCGAATACGGCCGCCGGCCGCGGATCGAAGTGCCGGGGTAGCGGCGCCCGGCGGCCCGCCGGCTGCCGCCAAGGACGACGCCGCCCGCGGCGCCGACCGGGCCGCCGTTGACCGGCCGCGACGCACGGCCAGCCTGTCGGTGACCGAGCCACCCCGCCGCGCGTTCATGAAGGCAGGGGCGACGGCCGCGGGTACCGCGGCCGTCGCGTTCGCCGCCGGCCGGCTGCTGAGCGAGCGGGCCAACGTGACCGTGGCCGAGCAGTCGCTGAAGCTGCCACCGCCAGCGGTGCCGGCCAGGCCGCTGCCGGCGGGCTCGAACCTGGGAATCCCTGGACTGGCGTCCTTCGTGACGCCGAACTCGCAGTTCTACCGGGTCGACACGGCGATCGTGCTGCCGCAGATCCCGCCGTCGAGCTGGCAGCTGCGGATCCACGGCATGGTCAGCCGCGAGCTGACGCTCACGTTCGACGACCTGATCAGGCGCCCGCTGATCGAGGACTGGGTCACCCTCACCTGCGTGTCCAACCCGGTCGGCGGCCCGTACATCGGCAACGCCAAGTGGCTGGGCGCGAGCTTGCGCTCGCTGCTGCAGCAGGCCGGCATCAAGGCCGGGGCCGACCAGCTGTTCTGCACCTCGTTCGACGGCTTCACCTCAGGTACCCCGGTGGCGACCGCGATGGACGGCCGGGACGCGATGCTCGCCGTCGCCATGAACGGCAAGCCGCTGCCGGTCGAACACGGGTTCCCTGTCCGCAGCGTGGTGCCCGGCCTGTACGGCTACGTGTCCGCCTGCAAGTGGATCACCGACATCGAGGTCACCACCTACCGCCAGAATCAGTCCTACTGGGCCCAGCGGGGCTGGTTCGCCCAGGCACCGATCAAGACCGAGTCCAGGATCGACGTCCCCAGCGGGCAGAGCTCGATCAAGGCGGGCCGCACCGCGATCGCCGGCGTCGCCTGGGCGCAGCACAAGGGGATCGACGCGGTGCACGTCAGGGTCGACCGCGGGCCCTGGCAGCAGGCGACGCTGGCTACCGTGCCTGACATCGACACCTGGCGGCAGTGGGTGCTGCACTGGGACGCCACGCCGGGCAACCACGTCATCGAGGCCAGGGCCACCGACGCGACCGGCTACACCCAGACGGCGGTGCAGGAGCCGCCCGAGCCCAACGGCGCGACCGGGTACCCGATCGTGCAGGTGAGCGTCGCCTAGGCCGGAACGGCTGATGCTAGGTTCGGGCCGTGGCCAACACGAAGACCTCTGCCTCAAGGATCTCAGCCGTCGTGTTCGACATCGGCGGGGTGCTGCTCGACTGGAACCCGGAGTACGTGTACTCGGAGCTGATCGCGGATGAGGCGGAGCGCGAGTACTTCCTGAGCTCGATCTGCACCAGGGAATGGCATCGGGCGCACGACCTCGGGGCCGACACGCAGGAGTCCTGCCGGGAGCTAGCCCGCCTGCACCCGGACTACGCCGAGGAGATCATGGCCTGGTCGGAGCGCAGCGAGGACATGATCGGCGGGGTGCTCGATGACACCGCGGACATCGTGGCCGAGCTGAAGTCGGCATCGGTGCCGTGCTTCGCGCTGTCCAACATGGAGACGGACAAGTTCGAGCTGCGCCGGGCCAGGTACGAGTTCTTCGGCTTGCTCGACGGGTGCGTGATCTCCGGCATCGAGGGCGTCATCAAGCCGGACAGGAAGATCTTCGAGATCCTGCTCTCCAGGTACGGGCTAGCGCCGGAGGCCACGGTCTTCATCGACGACCAGCCCGCCAACGTGGCGGCGGCACGAGAGCTGGGCCTGGTCGCGATCGGATTCACGACCAGTGCCCAGCTCCGGCGAGACCTGTACGATCTCGGGCTGCCGGTCGGCCTTACCAGCCGCCGCCCCCGCCCCCGCCCGTCGACTTCTTAGGCTTCGGGCAGGCCTTGGTCGATACCTTGGCGACAGCGAAGCCGCCTTCGCCGTTCCCGTTCACGCTGTGGCCGCTGTCACCGGTGAACGTGTACAGCCGGTGGCCGCGGTAGGTGACCTGGCGCAGTTTGTTGAACTTGGCGGTGGCCAGGCACTTGGCGCCGGTCGGCGTGGCGGTGGAGCCCTTCTTCATGGTCAATGGCGGCCAGATCATCAGGCACTCGCCTGTGCAGGAACCCTTCGGCAGGTAGTAGAGGCTGGCTTCTCCCTTCACGGTCGCCAGTATGTTGCCGAAATGCTTCCTGCTCACGACCTTGACGACTTGGACCTTCTTCTGGGTCGTCGGCGTGGCTTGCGCCGCGGATAGGTCGGCGGTAACGGCGACGAGGCTGCCCGCCACGACGGCGGCCGTGGTCAGGCGAATGGCCCAGCGTCGCCGCCGGGCAGAATCGGTGTTCCCTGTGGTCAAATCGCACCCCTTACTCGCGTTGATGGCTCACCAGGGACACGGGCGCCGGACCGCGACGGTTCAGAGCAGGTGCAGAGCCGCGACCGCAACGTCACAGCAATTGGTCGCGGACCTGGCCGTACATGTAGGCGCCGAGCCAGCGGCCCATCTCGTCGAACAGCCGGCGGCGGCCAGGGGGCGGCGCGACCCCCGGCGGGGCGTCACTGCCCGCCGAGGCGTCGATGTGCAGCCAGGTCACGTGCTGGCCGAGCCTGATCGACTCGCTCCCCCGCCGCTCCCGCCTGGTGTCGCGCCAGGGCTGGGCGGCGGAGATGACCAGGACTGGGCAGGTGATGTCGAGCCTGGTCCTGACCCGGCCGAAGTCAGGGCTGGAGAGGATCAGGGCTTCGACCGGCCGGCTGATCGGCCGGGCATCACACCACAAGGCGGCCGTGAGCGCGCTCGATCCCTGCGCGCTCAAGATGATCGCGTCGATGCCGTCGGCGTCCCGCAGATGGGCGCAGGCGGCATCAAGCGCGGCGAACGTCGGCTGCGCGGACCTGATGGCCTTGCGGCGGCCTGGCTCGGGATCGGCGGCCTGCAGGTCGGTGAGGTAGAAGTGGAAGCCGCGCTCGTTGTACCAGCGCACCAGGTCGGCCGGGGCCAGCGAGTCAGCGAGCTGATGCAGGTGCAGCACCGCGCGCCGGCTGGGCCGCGCCGACCTCCGCACGAACACGGCTGAGCCGGCGCTGTCGCTCTCGCCTGGCAGCGCGATCGCCTCGTACTCGTCCGCTGGCCCGTTCTGATCGGTGATGAGGCCCATCTAGTGATCGGCTCCTGTCCGCACGCCCGGCTGAAGCTCCCCTCAGAGTCCCTGGGTCTTGGCGAGTCCCTGGGTCTCGGCACGCTCAGGCGTGCGCGGATCGTCACCCCCAGTCTCGCACCGTGACCGCCCCGTCGCCCAGCAAACACGCGGAGTAACGGCCGCAGTAGCGAGGAGTTACCCCGTTCCGCCTCCGTATGGCCTGATGTCCGCCCGCCCCCGGCCAGCTCCCGGTCGTGTGACCTCGCCACCACCCGCCGCCGATACCGGCGTCGACCAGCGAGCCGATCTCGGCTCTGCGCGGAGGATCGTCTCGTGCTGGAGAGTCGTCGGCATCAGGCCGGAGGATCGGCTCGTGCTGGAGAGTCGTCGGCATCAGGCCGGAGGATCTCCTTGTGGTGGAGAGTCGTCGTCGGCCTCAGGCGGGAGGATCTTCGCGCCGCGGCGAGTTTTCAGCGTTTCGGCGGCGACTTATCGCTTGCCGGCAGATCCTCGTCAAAACGAGCGGTCGATCCGCCGCCAGGCGAAGATCCTCCACCACGACCCCGACAACTCCCCGACCAGCGCGAGGATCCGCCTTCGGGCGACGCCCTGCCCCGTTCCGGCGAGCCGGGGATCAACAAAGAAGGCCCCTCCACGTATGAGATGGAGGGGCCTCCGCGGCCTGGGCGCTCGCACGCCGATGACTCGGCGGCCGGGGCGCTGCCTGACCTTCCCACCGGGCCTCGGACGCCGCCGAGGTGCCCGGTCACCCGGTCCCCCGGTGGTCCCTGGGTCTCCCCTGGGCAGCCCGCTTCGGTGGTGAGAGAATTTCTACTGCCAGTACGGTTCCTCGCACAAGGCGTTCGGATACTAAATCCAAAATTCTTTTGGCTGTCCACAGCGGGCGCGGTGCTTATCCACCGCAGGCTGCGTTAGAACTTGAATTGTCCACACCGTCATGCACAGGAGCCTGTGGATTGTTTTCCTTCGGCCGATTGGGCGCGTCGCCGTGCCACGAGCGCCACAGGGCCGCGTAAGGACCGTCGGTGGCCACGAGGTCGCGGTGCGGTCCGGCCTCAGTGATCCGGCCGTGCTCCATCACGATCACCCGGTCGGCGTCGTGGGCGGTGTGCAGCCGGTGCGCGATCGCCACGACGGTGCGCCCGTCGAGCACAGCCGACAGTGATTGCTCAAGCCGCCGGGCCGACCGCGGGTCGAGCAGCGAGGTCGCCTCGTCGAGCACCAGCGTGTGCGGGTCGGCGAGCACCAGCCTGGCCAGCGCGACCTGCTGGGCCTGCGGCGCCGACAATGTGCTGCCGCCCGAGCCGACCGCCGTGTCGAGCCCGTCAGGCAGCTCGAGGGCCCAGCCGAGCGCGTCGACCGCCGCCAGCGCCGAGCGAACCGCCTCATCGCTGGCCTCCGGCACGCCGAGGGTCACGTTGTCCCGCACGCTGCCCTGGAAGATGTGGTGCTCCTGGGTGACGAGCGCGATGTAGCCGCGGAGATCGTCGAGCGGCAGTTCGGTGAGCGCGACGCCACCGACGGTGACCTCGCCGGAGTCTGGTCGCTGTATTCCCGCGAGCAGCCGGCCGAGCGTCGACTTGCCTGCGCCGCTCGGGCCGACGATCGCGACCCGCTCACCAGGCTCGACGGTCAGGCTGACCTGCCTGAGCACGTCCCGTCCGGCCACGTAGGCATGGCTGACCGCCGCCGCCGACAGCCGGTCGTCGCCCGGCGACACCGCGCTCGGCTCCCGGTCAGCCGGGATGTGCGCGAGCCCGAGCAGCCTGGCCAGGGCCGCCATGCCCGTCTGCAGGTAGTTGAGCCACTGGACCAGCGCGTCCATCGGCGCGACCAGCGCCCTGGCGTACAGCGCGGCCGCCGTCACCTGTCCGAGCGTGCACCAGCCGTGCAGGTAGGCGACGCCGCCGAAGGCGAGCACGCCCGCCAGCGGCAGCACGTACGAGGCCTCGGCCGCGGGCAGGAAGAACGTGCGCAGCCGCAGCGTGTAGCGCTCGGCCGCGTACGAGCTGGCGATGTCGGCGTCGGCGCGGCCGCGCCGCGCCGAGGCGAGCCTGAGCGCCTCGACCGTCCGCGCGCCCTCGACCGTTTCGGCCAGGCTATCGGTCAGTACTCCCCAGGACGCGCTCTCCCGCAGGTAAGCCGCCGGCGCCCGGCGCAGGTACCAGCGGGCCACCGCCCAGATCGGCGGGACCACGATCAGGCATGGCAGCACCAGGACCGGGCTGTCGGCCGCGATCGCGGCGATGGTGAGGATCACCGTGAGCCCGGCCGTCAGCAGCGCGGGCACGCACTGCCGCGCGGTCAGGCTGAGCGCGTTCACGTCCCTTGACGATCTGGCCATCAGGTCACCGCTGCCCGCGCGCTCGACCGTGGAAAGCGGCAATCCGAGCACGCCGTCGATGAAGTCCTCCCTGAACCTGGCCAGCACCGCCTCGCCGAGCCTGGCCCCGGCGAGGGCGCCGTACCTGATCAGGACCGACTGCGCGAGCAGCGCGATCGCGATCGCGATCGCCAGCACGTCGATATGGCTGGCCGGCGCGCTGTGCTGCACGTCGGTGACGATCGCGCCCAGCAATCTCGGCGGCATGAGCCCGGCGACCGTCGCCGCCGTGTAGAGCGCGATGACCACCGCCAGCTCACGCCGGTGGCTGGCCATCACCTTCCTGGCGTGCGAGATGACCTGCTTGCCGGTCGCGACCGGGAGAATCGAGTCGGCCGCGGTCACGGGCCGCCCTCCCTGGTCACCGTGCTGGCGTAAGACGCGTCGCTGGCGATCAGGTCGCGATGGGTGCCGGTCGCCGTCACGGTGCCGTCGCGGAGGTAGGCGACCCAGTCGGCCTGGTCGAGCAGCAGCGGGCTGTTGCTGACGACGACGGTGGCGACGCCTGGCCTGGCCGACCGCAGCTGCCGCGCGATAGCGGCCTCGGTGTGCGCGTCCACCGCGCTGGTCGGCTCCACCAGGACGAGGATCTCGGGCTCGGCCAGCAGCGCCCTGGCTAGCCGCACTCGCTGCGCCTGGCCGCCCGACAGGGTCCTGCCCCTGGCGGCGAGCTCGCCATCGAGCCCGACCGCGTCGAGCACGTCGTCGGCCGCGGCCGCCCTGACCGCGGCCAGCACCTGATCGGATGAGGTCAGCTGGCCAGCGGCCGGCCGGCCAGCGGCGAGCTGCTCATCGAATCGTCCGGCGAACAGGTGCGCGTCGTTGGTGGCGACCAGGACCCTTGACCTGACGACGTCGACCGGCAAGCGATGCAGCGGGATTCCGCCCAGCTCAGGTTCCGCCTCGGCCCGGTAGCCGCCGATCCGGTCCGCCAGCTCCGCCGCCTCCGCCGGGTCCGCGGCGGCGAGCCCGACCAGCTCGCCCGCGCGCACGGTGAGCCCGGAGACCGGGTCGTGCAGCACCGAGCCAGCGGCAGGTGCTTCCGCCGGCTCGGCCGGGTCGGTGATCTCGGGCCGCAGGCGCAGGATGGCCACGACCCGCCCGGCGGCCACGAGGCCGCGCACGATGGCATCCGCGGCCTCGGTCAGCGTCGCCAGCGGGACGGCGAGGAACGAGGCGTAGGCATAGAAGGTGACCAGCTGGCCAGGGGTGATGACCCGGTGCAGCGCGTAATGCGCTGCGATCCAGGTCGCGGCCGTGACGAACATGCCAGGCAGCAGCACCTGCGCGCCGAAGAGGTAGGACTCGGTGCGGGCGACGACCACGCCGGTCCGGCGCAGCTCCTGCGACTGGTCGAAGTAGCGGCGGCTGAACGCGGGCTCGCCGCCGATCCCGCGCAGTACCCGGAGCCCGGCGACGATGTCAGCGGCCCTGGTGGCGAGCTGGCCCTGCAGGTCGCGGTAGCGCTGCTGCCGCTGGTGCAGCGGCCGCAGCAGCGAGCCCACCAGCGCGGTCATGGCAGGCCCGCCGATCAGCACGATCAGCCCGAGCACGAGCGACCTGGACAGCAAGATGACCGCGACGACGATCACGGCGGCGACCGCGCCGCTGCCCCGGCCGGTCACGTCGATGGCGCCGCCGACGGCGTCTACGTCGGCGGTGCCGACGCTCACTACCTCGCCGGTGCTGAGCAGCTTGGCCAGGGTGTTTCCGAGCCGCGCGGCGTGCTCGGTGACCAGCTGGATGATGCGGAAAGCGGCATCGAGGAAGTTCGAGACGACCATCCGGTGCCGCAGCACCCCGGTCAGGGCGGTGAGCACGCCGAGCCCGAGCACGGCCAGGCAGTCCCAGGTGAACGCGGTCGCCTGGTGCCTGGTCAGCGCGTCGATGGCGGAGCCGATCGCGGCGGGCACGAGCGCCTGGGCGATCATCCACGCGCAGCCCCAGATGATCCCGAGCAGCACGCTGCCCCGCTGCTTGCGCATCAGCCAGAGCACGAACCGGTGCGCCGAGGCCAGATCAGGCGTGCCGGGATCAGGTACCGGCAGCTGGCGCATGAAAGCGCAGCCTAGCTGTGGTCACCGCCCGAAAGCATCCGAATATTTGCTGCTAGAGCCCGGTTAGCTAGTCCTGGCGGCCAAAACCAGCCCGCGAAGGATGTCGTCGAGGTGGTTCACGACGAGGCTCAGGTGGCCTTCGCCTGGGACCAGCCTGGGCTGCGCGCCAGGAATGTGCGCGGCCAGCCAGCGGCCGTGCGCGAACGGGACCATCGCGTCCTGGTCGCCCTGCCAGACGCTGACCGGGCCGCTGACCTGCTCAAGCGAGAAGCCCCAGTCGCTGACGAACGCCAGGTCATCGTCCCGCCAGCCCGCGATGCCGCTGGCCACGGCGCTGGTCGTCGTCTTGGCCAGGTAGTCGCCGAACTCGCCGGTGATCACGGCCTTGTCCGGCGGGGTGACGAGGTCGCCGAACACGTTCGCGACGTCGGTGGCCGACAGGTCGCCCATCATCGAGGCGGCGACCGTGAGCATCGCCTCAAGTTCCTCCTGGCCGGCCATCGCCGCCCCGAACTCCTCGATGTTCTCCGGCGCCATGCCCGCCAGCCAGTCAAGGCCCTGCGCCTGGTACGGGGCGACGCCGGCGATCGTGGCGGCGGCCAGGCACCGGCCAGGCAGCAGCGCCGCGCAGGCGAGCGCGTGCGGCCCGCCGCCGGACCAGCCCGTGGTCACGAACTCTGCGGCGCCGAGGTGGTCAAGGATCGTGGCGACATCGGCGGCGGCGTCGGCGGCTTTCCGTCCCGGCTGCGGGTCGGAATTGCCGTAGCCGGGACGGGAGTACAGGACGCAGCGCAGGCCGTGCGGTGCGGCCGCGTCGAAGAGCGGCGGGTAGGGCACGAGGCCTGACGGCGTGCCCGTATTGAACACCAGGGGCAGCCCGTCCGTGTCTTGAACTGTCAGTACTTCGACGGCCCGGCCGCCGGCGACATTCAGCACGAACCTGTCCGCCCCCGCGTTAGCCACTTGTTCTCCTCCAAGTCGGGTGATCTGGCACTCGAACGAGGGTACAGGCGCAGCAGCGAGGTACCCCGAGCAGTCAAGGAGGCGCGCCCGTGCCGCACCAGACCGCCACCGACCGCAACACCTTCGCCCAGGAGCTGTTCAACCCCTTGCCCGCCCGCTACGACCGGCTTGCTGAGCTGCTGTCCTTCGGGCAGAACGGCCGCTGGCGGCGGGCCATGGTGGACAAGGTGGTCCCCGCGGCTGACGGCGTCATCCTCGACGTGGCGTCGGGAACGGCCGGGGTCGCGATCCAGCTCGCGAGCCGGACGGCGGCGAAGGTCGTCGGGGTCGACCTGACCGAGCCGATGCTGCGCCAGGGGCAGCGCAACGTCGCCGAGGCTGGCCTGGCCGACCGGGTCGCGCTGGTGACCGGGCGGGCCGAGCAGTTGCCGTTCCCCGACGCGAGCTTCGACGCCCTCACCTTCACCTACCTGCTCCGCTACGTCGATGACCCGGCCCGCACCCTCGCTGAGCTGGCGCGGGTCGTCAAGCCTGGCGGCCTGGTCGCGAGCCTGGAGTTCTGCTCGCCGCCCGCGCCGTTCTGGCAGGCCGCGTGGTGGCTCTACACGCGGACCCTGCTCCCGGTCGGCGGCCTGCTGACCGGGGGCAGGCAATGGCTGGAGGTCGGCCGGTTCCTCGGCCCGAACATCAGCGCGCACTATCGCAGGTACCCGGTCAGCTGGACCGTGCGCGCTTGGCAGGATGCCGGGTTCACCGACGTGGGAACGGCCCTGATGAGCCTCGGCGGCGGCCTGGTCATGTGGGGAACCAGATCAGGTGGCTGAGCAGCACACCAAGCCCGCGTACTACGCCGCAGGCCCTGGCCGGTGGCGGGACTGGTGGACGCTGCTGCATCCGCCCTTCACCGCCTGGCACCTGGCCTACGTGGTGATCGGCGCCATGCTCGCTCCCGAAGTCAGACTCAGCCGCCTGCTGGCGGCGGTGGGCGCCTTCTTCCTGGCCGTGGGCATCTCGGCGCACGCCCTTGACGAACTGCACGGCCGGCCGCTGCGGACCTCGATCCCTTCATCGGTGCTCGTCACCGCGACCGTGATCGGGCTGGCCGGCGCGGTCGGCCTCGGCGTGTGGGGCCTCGTCAAGGTCGGCTGGCTGCTCCTGCCCTTCATGGTCATTGGCCCGTTGCTCGTGGTTGGCTACAACGCCGAGCTTTTCGGCGGCATCATCCACACTGACCTAGGGTTCGCGGCCGCCTGGGGCGCGTTCCCCGCGCTGACCGGCTACGTCAGCCAGGCCGGGCGGCTCGCCATCGCCCCGGTGATCGTCGCGGCGGCCGCCATGGCGATGTCGGCCGGGCAGCGGCATCTGAGCACACCGGCCAGGCTGCTGCGCCGCCAGACGGAGGCGGTGACCGGCACCGTGATGTTGACCAGCGGCGAGGTGATCGCGCTCGACTCGGCCCGGCTCCGTGAACCGCTGGAACGGGCGCTACGTTCCTTCTCCTGGGGACTCGTACTGCTAGCCGCGGCCCTGGCGACAGCACGGCTGGCCTGACTGAGGCAGGGATGGCTGTGCGTGGCAAGGTGCTGACGGTGGGCGGCGTGGTGCTGGTGGTCGTGGGCGCGATCTTCGCGCTGCAGGGCTTGGACGTGATCGGCGGCAGCGCCATGTCCGGCGACTCGGTGTGGGCGGTCGTCGGACCCGTGCTCGTCGTGATCGGCCTGGTCCTGGCCGTGCTCGGCTGGCGACACGCTCGCTCGGCGACCTGACCGGCGTAATAGCGCGCCAATTTGCATAGTCGATCCTGATTTATGTAAGGCGATAACACTCATCGGGTTAGCGGTACTGGTCTGAGCAATGCGCTACCGGTAAACTCCCGTGACGAGATTCCCTGCGGCCTTTTTGCAGATGAATTTCGGGTTTAAATAGCGGTGTCAACCACTAAAGGACCGATGGGTGCCGTGCAAGCAGTAAATATCGGGTATTCGCCAAAGCACGCGGCGCCGCCCGCGCCGCACCGCCCTCCGCCCCGGCTGCGGTTCCGGGTGATAACGCTGATGGTGCTCGCGCTCGCGCTGCTCGCCGCCGGCACGGGAATCGTCGCCCTGCGGAGCTGGGAGGACCGCTGCCTGGAACGGGCGTCCGGGTGCGGACGGTCGGCGTCAGCTCCGCCGATGCGCGTGCTGATCGACTCATCGGCGGCGTATGGCCTGCGCTACCCGGCCGCGATCACGGTGGATCACGGTCATCTCTGGGTAGCTGACTCGGCGGCGGGCTCCGTCACCGAGTTCGGCTGGAAGGCCGGCAGCCCGCCGGTCATCTGGTCCGGCCAGCGTTACGACTTCAGCCGGCCTGGCGCCATCACCGCTGGCCGGAATGAGCTCTGGATCGCCAATCCGGGCTCCATTACCGAGATGAGCACGATCGACGGCAAGGTGATCAGGATCGTGACCGGCGCGCACTGGCTGGATGACCCCAGGGCACTGGTGCTCTTCGGCCACCGGCTGTGGATCGCTGATGCCCGGTCCGTTGCCGAGGTCAACGCGTCGACCGGCGCGCTGATCGGCGTTTTCCGCGCCCGCCGCTACGGGTTCACCGATCCTTCGGCGCTGGCGGTCAGTCATCGGCGGGTCTGGGTCGCGAACCCGGCCAGCGGCTCGGTGACGGAGCTTGACGCGGTTACCGGAGCGTGGCTGGCGACGCTGCGGGACAAGCGGCTCGGGCTGGCCGACCCGATCAGCGAGGTCGCGGACAAGACGAGGCTGTGGGTGGCGGGCAAGTCGTCGGGATCGGTCAGCGAGATCGACACGACCACGGGGAAGCTCGTGCGGATCATCACCGGCCGGCGCTACGGCCTCGCTGTCCCGGCGGCCATGGCCGTGGTGCAAGGCCGGCTATGGGTCGCGAACGCGGGCAACAGCTCGGTCACCGAGATCGACGCCTCGACCGGGCACCTGGTGCTGCACCTGGCCGGCTCTCGCTACGGCTTCTCCGGGCCGGCGGGCGTGGTGGCCTACCGGGATCGGGTGTGGGTCACGAACCGGAGCTCGGGCAGCGTCACCGAGCTGATACCCCGGTCCCCGGCCACTTCGAGCCCTGTTCCGACGCCGGCGCTCAACACCGGCCCGAGCTCCGACGTCAGGGGCTGAGCAGCGGCGCTACAGCGCGCCGGTTCGCTGCAGGTGGTGCAGGGCGAGCCAGCCGGCCGGAGCCGGGAGCCAGAACGTCACGGTGCGGAACAACAGCACGGCGGCGATGGCCGAGCCGCCGGGCAGGCCCGCCGCGGTGAGGCCAAGGGACATGGCGGTCTCGACCGCTCCGATGCCGCCAGGGATCGGCACGATCGAGCCGACCGCGCTGCCGGTCAGGAAGACGACCGCGATCGCCGCGAGGGAGATGTGAGGGGCGCCGACGGCCAGCACCGAAGCGGCGAGGCACAAGATATAGGCGATCGAGATCAGGAATGACCCGCCGATGCCCTCGACGAGCTTCATCCTCCGCTGCGCCACGTCGAGCAGCCTGGGCACGACCTGGCTCAGCGCCGCGCCGACCCGCTTGCGGACCTGGCGGCGGCCGGCCGGGATCGCCAGCACGGCGAGCGCGATGCCGGCCAGCACGCCGAAGGCGATGTACTCCCATTCGTGCGGCTTGAGCGCGTTGGCGGCGTGGGACTGCCCGGTGATCGCGACCGAGATGAGCACGAGCACGACGTAGACGATGAACGACATCACCTGGGTGACGCCGATGCTGGCGGCGGCGTCGGCCGGGCTGAGCTTCGCCCTGCGCAGGTAGCGCACGTTTAGGGCGACGCCACCGACGGCCGCCGGGGTGACCAGGATGACGAAGGACGCCGCGACCTGGACCAGGAAGGTGCGCACCGTGCTCAGGCGTTCGAGCACGAAGCCGAGCAGCGCCCAGGTCGCGCCGACGTACGTGCTGGCCGACAAGGCGAGGGCGACGAAGAACCAGCCCAGGTTCGCGTGCTCGAGCAGCTTGCCGAAATGGACGTTGACGAGCTGGCCAGCGAGCAGGTAGGCGGCGAAGACGCCCGCGACGAGGGTGATCACCGCCCGCGGCCTGATCCGCTCGAGCTGGACCGGGGGTACCTCGACATCGGGGGCGGCCTCGAGCAGCCGCTTGCGCAGGGCAGTGAGCAGGCTCTTGCGGCCGCGCAGGTCCGACCGCGTCGACCGGTAGAGCGCGACCGGCTGCAGTAGCGGGACCAGCCCAGGCAGTTCCTGCTTCGGCACCTTCTCGATCGCCAGGTCGGCCGCCCGGCCCGGTCCGACGATGAGCGCGGTCTGCGCGACTAGCTGGGCGAGGTCGATACGGCACTGCAGGTCGCTGGCGGCGACGTCGCCGTTGCCAGGGTCGAGCAGCACGACGTCCTGCCCGCCGGCCAGGTCGGGACCGGCCAGGTCGGGACCAGCCGGGCCGGGGGCGAGGTGGCCGGGGCCGACTGGGCGGTCACCGGAAGCCAGGTAGCCGTTGGCGACGCGCCCGTCGGGCAGCGGGGGCGCGAACATGATCCGGTCGGCCGTCAGGGCCCGGTGCGTGACCCTGTGCTCGTGGAGCCTGAGCACGGTATCCCACACGTGCCTGAGCTGGTCGTCGGTGATCGCCTCGCCGCAGTCGGCGAGCGTGGTGCCGTCCTGGTGCTCGGTCGCCAGGGCGGCGGCGTCGGGGCCGACCTTGGTGACCGCGTGCAGCCGGGGCGTGCGTACCCCGGCGTCCTCCGTGGCGTAGATCAGCAGCGCCTGCCGCTCGATCGCGCCCTCGAGCGTGAGCGGTGCGCTCCTCGACACGTTGGCGTGCACCCGGATCCGGCGGTAGAGCCGGTAGAACGCGTCGGCGGCCTGCTGGTCCCGGTCGAACACGGTCACGTCGAGGTTGCGCCCGTCGCTGAGCGTCGCCGCGTACCTGCGCACCTCCGAGCCGCCATTGCCGACCCGGCGGATCGCGACGATCGGGTTCCTGGCGCCGGTGAGCGCCCCGGCGATCATCGCCGCGGTCGGGCGGCCCGAGATCGTGCCGAACGCGTAGCGCAAGCCGGAGCCGATCGCCGACCCGATCAGCACGGTGATGAGAAACGAGATCACGGTCGCCTGGCCGTTCGCCAGGTTGGCCAGGCCATACAGGCTGATGCCGGTCAGGAAGGCCGGCCGCCAGTGCGCGTAGCCCCGTAGCCCGATGACCGTGACGTAGGCGACGAGTCCGGCCAGGTAGCCGTCGAGAGTGGCCTCGTGGACCGCGGTATGCAGCGCGGAGTGCAGCTGCGTCATCGGGCCCAGGTCAAGCAGCGTGTTCACGATCGCCACGACGACGACCGCGACGATTCCGGTCACCACCGCCTCGGCCAGCCGGCGGAACTGCCCGCGCAGGCAGAGCCTGATCCCGAGCGCGAGAGGGAGGATCGGCAGGGCCAGGTTGCCCGTGAGGCTGATCAGGTGCAGTACCGATCCTGGCAATTTCTCGCTGGCGCCGACGAAGTCGAACTCCAGCCCGGTCGTCGTGGCGCTCGCCAGCAAGGCGAGCCCGATCAGGAGCGCGATCTCGACCGCGGCGATGACGCTGCGGAGCAGGTCGGCCGGAATCCGGACCCTCGGCTCCAGGTGATCCTCGACGAGCAGGCCAGCCTCGGCGGGCGGAGCCTGCTGGTCGCTACCGGCGCGCGCCAACGCGGGCATGGCTGATGGTCGCTGCGGCTCTCGACGCGACCTCATCTGACGATCGTTTCACCTGCGTCCAAACCCGGCTCAGCCGCTCGCGCCCTATCGCATGTCCGTGACCAGCAAGATCCGCACAGCTAGCGCCGTGGCGGTCAGACCTGGCTGCGGTGCATGTTACTGGCTGCGGAGAATGTTATTTGGTGACGGGCCTATTAGCCGGGAAACCTACCTAGATCGCACTTTTGACCTATGGTGGCCGGATCTTGGTTCTGCGGTCAAGAACTTCATCGGACGAGAAGCTGCCGGTATAGCTCGGCGGTTTGTCGTTCAGGTTCCCCGTCGGCGGCAATGTCAGCGACGGCGTCGAGGCAGCGTGACCACGCCTCGCGCACGCCGGCCAGATTCCCGGCCGAATGCTCTGCTCGCATCAGCAGGCGCCAGAGCATTTCTGACGTGGAGTCGGCGACCAGCCCGATCCTGGCCGCGCGAGCGGCCGCGGTCGGCTTGTGATCGGCTAGCGACAGCGCTGCGAGCGTCGACGCGGCCGTCACGATCCTGGTGCTGACCGCCTCGACCAGCTCGATGTCCAGCCACCAGTAATAACATCCGGTGAAGGGCTGACCCCTGATCATTGCCAGCGCGCTGGCGAGCTGCCCGGCGTCGCTGGCCTTGGTGCCCTGCTTGGTCAGCGTCTCGAACTCGCGCCAGTCGAGCCGGCTGTCCCGATGCAGCGCGTATCGCCCGTGCCCGCGATGCTCGATCCACTCGGCGCCGTCTTGGGTCAGTCCAAGCTGGCGACGGGTTCTGGCGATGAGCTGGCGCAGGGAGTCGGCCGGCTTGGGGTGCTCAGAGTCCGCGCCGAGCAGTTCGCACAGCTGATGATTGGGCAGGCCGGTCTCGTCGTGCAGGGCGAGCGCGACGATGAGCTGGGTCTGGGCCGGCAGCAGGGCGCCGGGCTGGCCGTTGATGGTCAGCTGGCCGAGTACTCCGATGCGGAGGCTTGGCTGGGTGGGGCTTGGCTGGGTGGGGCTTGGCTGGGTGCGGCTCGCGGTGGTCGCTACCTGGTCGGTGCTGGCCGCGCTAGCCGGGCTGGCGGGGGGCGGGCTGCTGGACGGGTCGGTGGCTGGCCTGGTCAGGTGGGGGGCGTCGGCCTGGCCAGCCGCGTTGGCGAGGCCAGCCGCGTTGGCGAGGCCAGCCGCGTTGGCTGGGGCGGGGGCGTTGGCCGGGCGGGTCAGGTGCACGACTGGGGCTGGCGGCTGGATATCGATCGCCAGGCCAGCGGGCAGGTCGGTGCTGTAGCTCAGCCGTGCCAGCGCGACCTTCGTTGCCGCCCGGCCCAGCCGGATGACTGAGGGCTGAGGTGCGGTGGCAGTCAGCGAGACGGTCGGCAGGAGGGCAACAGTCCGGCCGGGCTCGTTCACCAGGTCGACCAGCAACGCGAGCTCTCTCGGGGTGGGAGCGAGCCGGCTCACCACCACGGTGAGCCCGCCATCGGCCGGGCTCCCCTGGTCATCGCCGTCCGGCCCGCCGCCCTGGCCGTCCTGGCCGTCCTGCCGGGACACAGCGTCAAGGATTCGCCTCGTCCGCACAGTCCGGGCGGCGACCCGGTCGAGCGCCGCGCTCAGGCGGTCGTAGCACGCGATGCCGCCGGCCTGGTCAAGGGCGGGAAATCCGGCGAGGATCAGCTCGCTGAGGCCGGGCGGAGCCTGGTCGCCGGTGAGCTCAGCCGTGGCCGCGTCGAGCAGCCTTTCGGTGAGTTCTGATGGGCCGTCGGCGAGAATCACCCGGAGTGACTCGAGCTCGCCGAGCAGCTTGCGGACCACGGCCAGGTCCGTCGTCTCTGGCGTGGCGAGGCCATCGGTCGCGACCGGAGCGGTCCCGGTGCCGGTCGCCTCGGTCGGCCGCGTGCGACCCTGGCGAGAGGCCTCGCTTTCGGCCGGCGCCGGTGCGGACTGGGCGCTGAGCGCGGCTTGCCGCCGCCTCGGCAGGCGCAGCCCCAGCCACCCCCTGGCGGCGGCGACGGCGATGATGCCCGCGACGACCCCGACCCCGAAGATGGCCGGGTGCGGAAGCCAGGCGAAGAGCCGGGACCCGGCGGCCAGCGCGTGCTCGGCGGATGGTCGCGACCTAGCCGAGATCGCCACCGAGGACAGTGACGTGATGGGCAGGTGTCCGGCCGACAGCGGTAAGCGCAGCGGGTTCCGTCGCAGCGAGAAACTAGTCATGACAACGGAAGCTATCGGACATAACTGCATGGATTGGAAATTCCCACCGCTAGTCGGTGTAATCAGGTCGGCGTGTGAATAGCATTCCGTAGCCGCCCCGGCAGCACAACCGCTTTGCCGCAGAAGGCAGGAAACCGGCACTAGCCGGACGCGCTCGCCGCGGATTGGCCCGGGCGGCCACCTCGGCGCGATCAGGATCGGCGCCACTTCACCCGTTCCGGGTGAACCTTCCGGCGCGCAGGCGGGGAAGGTTGCTGGTCTGAGCACATCTGACATCGGGGGAACATCATGTCAAGCACTGGGTCTTCGATGACTCGCTTCCAGATCAGTCCAGGGAACTCCAAGGCGCTGATGGTGGGCTTCGGGCTGATCGCGGTCGGCGGGCTGATCAGCCTGTGCGGCATCGGCCTAGGCGGTTCCGCCGCCCTGACGGCAGGCAGGCGCTGGCTGATGGCTCAGGAAGAGGCGCCGAGCGTCATGGTCAAGCGCAAGATCTCCCAGGCCAAGGCCGCGACCTCAGCAGGCGCGAGCGCCTGGCAAGACGGGATGGCCCGCACCCGCTGACGCTGGTCCGGCCTGGTCTCGCCCGGCCTGGCCGCGGGCGGCCCGCGGATATCGACTTGTCGACGTACTGGTCAGTAGCGCTCGCCGCTGACGGGTTCGCCCGCGGCTGGCCTCGCGTCGCGGCGGCCCTCGCGCTAGGTTTCCCTTGGCGTGAGGGAGGTGCGCGTGACCAGGTCCGAGTTGATCAGCTATTGCCTGGCCAAGCCGGGAGCATGGCAGGACGAGCCGTGGGAAGACGATGTGGTCGCCAAGGTCGGCCCGAAGATCTTCGCGTTCCTTGGGTCAGAGGCCGGCCACCATGGCTCGGCGACGGTCGGCGTCAAGTGCGGGGCTACCCGCGAGGTCGCCGACGAGTGGCTGGCCCGCTACCCCGGTGACGCCTCGGTGATGGCCTACATCGGCCGATCGGGCTGGAACTCCCTGCGGATCGACGGCGCCATCCCCGACGACGAACTGCTCGAGGCGGTCGACGCGTCCTACGACGCGGTCGTTGCGAAGCTGCCCAAGAAGGACCGGCCGGCATGAAGACGACAACGCTCGGGATCAGGACCGGCGGCCAGGAGCGCGTCTACGACCTCACGCGCAGCTGCGCGGAGTTCGCCGCCGAGGCCGCCGACGGTGCCGACGGTGCCGACGGCTTGCTGCACGTCTTCGTACCGCACGCGACGGCCGGGATCGTGATCATGGAACTGGGCTCGGGCAGCGAGCAGGATCTCCTCGCGGTGCTCGCTGACCTGCTCCCGGCCGACGATCGCTGGCGCCACGCGCACGGGTCGCGCGGACACGGCCGCTCTCACGTGCTTCCCGCCTTCGCTCCGCCGTTCGCGGTAGTGCCAGTGCTAGCCGGCGCGCTGGCCCTCGGCACCTGGCAGTCAATCGCCCTCATCGACCTCAACATCGACAACCCCGACCGCCACGTCCGCCTCTCCTTCCTCAGCAGTTAGCCAGACCGGCCCGGGGCCCCCGAACAGATCCTCGCGCGCCCGGACGCCGGAGCCATCGGGGAGCGTTCTCGGCGTTGCCGGGGAGCGGTCTCGCTCCGGGGACCGGTCTTGTCATATGGCGGGGGCGAGTTTCCCCGCAACTACCACGCTCCCCCCAGGCGCTGGGAACGCTCCCCGGCGGGCACGAAAACGCTCCCCGGTCAGGGAACGCTCCCCGCAGGCGATGAGGGACATCAAGGTCTTTGGCTGCGAACGTTTGCAGCGGACCATGGCGGGCCGGGTGAAGTCGGCGAGTGGGCGGGCTTTGGTAACGGTCAGATATCGGTAATCGGTGATCGTGGTGTTTGGTGCACGGTAGGGTGGGCAGCCGAGTGCCCTGAGCCCCTACCAAACTCTCAGGAACGACCTATTCATGGCTAAACATCGACGGCGTCCGGGTGTGCGGGCGCGGCGGCGAGCGCGGGTGGCGGCGGTCCTGCGCGGCACCGGGATCGTTGGCGTGCTTGTGGTGTGCGTGTTCGCGGGCGCCAAGCTGTTCTCGTTCGCCGCTAGCTCGACCGGTATCGGGCACGCGGCCGCGATCACCGGCCCTGGCCGGGACAAGCCCGATGCGGACGGAGCCGGAAGGCGCGAGCACGGCTCCGACCCAGGCTCCGACCCAGGCTCGGGCCAGGGCTCGGCGACCCCGGCACCGTCGAGCTCGCCGAGAACGTCTAGCTCGTCGAGCCCCGACCCGACCGCGACCGCGTTGCCGAACGTCTCGGGTCAGGAGGTCACCGCCGTCGGCGACTCGGTGATGGTGGCAGCGACGCCCGCGCTCGACGCGGCCCTGCCTGGCATCGAGATCAATGCGATGGTCGGCCGGCAGTTCTACACCGGGCTGCAAGTGATCGAGCAGCTCAAGGAAGACGGACAGCTCAGGAAGATCGTCGTGGTCGGGCTCGGCACGAACGGCACGGTCACGACCGACGAGATCAGCCAGCTCTTCACCGAGATCGGCCCGAACCGCCTCCTCGTGCTCGTCAATACCTACGAGGCGCGGTCCTGGGAGCAGGAAGTGAACTCGACATTGGCGACCGCGGCGGCCGATCACCCGGGCAGCGTGGTGCTGGCGAATTGGTACGACACCATCGAGCACCGTACCGACCTGCTCTGGCCCGATGGCATCCATCCGCAGCCGGCGGGCGGCGTGGTCTACGCGAAGATGCTGAAGGGCGCCGTCGACAAGGTGGCTAGCCTGCCTGGGTGATCCCGCGCCGCTGGTCGGCCCCCGGCAGCGCCGCCCCTTGCGGCCCCGCCGCCGCCCACGGCCATGGCGCAGGCTTGGGCTGCCTGGTGAGCCATTGCCACAGGTTGCGCCGCCTCCGCCGCCTCGGCCCGACCTGGATGTGGCCGCTGCCGACCACCCCGGACAGGTTGATCTGGAAGGTCACCGGCACGTCGGGGCCCCATGGTGCCCGCACCTGAACGTGCCCGCTGCGAACCTTGACGTCATCGGTGTCGACGGCGACGCCTGGCCTGGTGATGATCCGCAGGTGCCCGCTGCGGACCTCGGCCTCGATGTCGAGCGACGGCTGGGTGATCACCGCTTCGGTCAGGTCCAGCCGGACGTGGCCGCTGGTCACCTTGATCTCCATCCGCTTGGGCACGACCCAGCGGCCGTCCTTCGTGGCGTTCCCGCTCTTGCAGTCGATGCGGACGACGTCCTTGGCCGTCACGTTCGCGGCCGCGGCCGGCACCGGCGGCATCGCAGGCATCGCCGTGCCGACCGGCAGGTCGGCCGTCAGCTTCGCCAGCTCACCGTAGGTGCGGGCGTTGAAGGCGAGCTCGAGCCGTTCGTCGAGTTCCTCGGCGGTGAGCCGCCCGTCGCCGGCGGCGACCCTGAGCGTCTCGATGACCGCGTCCCTGTCCTCGTGCGACGCGCGCAACTGACTTGCTACCGGCTGGGCATCGTCGGGCTCCCGCGATGCTAGTTCGCCCATCATGGACAAACTGTAAGCCCGGGGCCCCCTCGCTGGCACGCCGAGAACACTAGTTGTGTAAGTAACGTTATTACTCGTTCGCGTGGGTCGGCTGGGATTGCTGCGGCTGGTCGGCGAACGTGACCGCGATGTGCTGCTCCGGATACTTCTGAGTCTGCAGCGGCACGCGGATCAGGGCCGCCCGGTCCGCCTCGGTAAACGGCGGCGGGGTCATCGAGCGGGGATACAGCTTGCGGGCCAGGACCACATTGACCTCGGCCGCGTAGAGCGTGATCTGTACTACCAGGTAGATCCACGCGACAAGCGCAAGAACGAGAGCAAATATCCCGTAGACCGACTCGCTGTGCAGGAAGTGCTTCACCACCAGCGCGCCGACCGCCTGCAGCACGGTCCACAAGATCCCCGCCATGATCGCTCCCGGCACCAGTTCCCTCGTCGGTATCAGCCGGGGGGTCAGCACCCGGAAGCCGAGCACGTACATGCCGGTGTTGACGACCACGGCGAGGGCGTCGGCGCCCACCAGCAAGCCGGGGTTGTGATGGCCGACGGCGGCCAGGCTCGCCAGCACCGTCGTCGCGAGCACCCCGACCAGCAGGACGAGCAGGAACAGGCCGGTCCGGCTCAGCCGCTGCACGTAGTTCGGCCGCTTCGGCCCTGGGATGTTCCACAGCTGCGCCATGATGAACAAGGCGGTCTGGGCGAGCCCGGTCGTGCCCCAGATGACGATCAGCAAGCCTGCGATCAGCCCGATCACGCTGGACCGCTTCAGCGTCTCGACGTGGCCCGTGAGCTCGTTCCCGACTAGCGGGAACTGCTTCGACACCGCATCGTTCACCGAGTGCCGCAGCCCCGGGTCGATGGACGCCACCAGGCCGAGGATCGTCGCCAGCACCAGCAGCAGCGGGAACAGCGTGATGAAGCCGGTGTAGGTGAGGCTGGCCGCGTGCTGCCCGGCGTTGTCATCCCCGTATTTCTTGAGCACGCCGTAGCCGAAGGCGACCGGCTTGTGCCGCTGCTGCCACTGGTCAACCCGATGGATGACTCGCTGTGCCGGGTTCATCACCCCTCCCCTCCGCTGTCCGGCTACCGTAGATCTGCCGGTGCAAACACCGGTTTAGCGATAGGTTCTTGACCAGCGAGTTCATGCGAACTTATCATCTATTGTTTGCCTTAATGTCACGTTGTCGGAGTCTGCCGCTGCCTTGAATCGGCGAAGGTGTTGGTGTGCGGATCGCGTATGTAACCGAGTCCTTCCCACCTGTCGTTAACGGCGTCGCGATCACTGCGATGCGCGTGGCCGAGCACTTGATCCGTCGAGGCCACGATCCCCTAGTCATCGCCCCTGAGTGTGCCCACGGGTCGCGCTGGCCAGATCACGAGTTCAGCTATCCCGTCGCTCGCATGCCGTCCGTCGCGCTGCCCATATACCCGGATTTTCGCTTCGGCCTGCCCGGCCCGCAAATCAAGGCCGCGATCGCCGCCCACCGCGCGGACCTGGTCCACCTCGCCGGGCCCGTGTTCTTCGGCGCCAGCGGCGGCGCTGGTGCCAGGAGGCTCGGCGTTCCTGTCGTCGCCGTCTACGCGACCGACATGGCGGCCTATGCCCGCGCGTACCACCTCGGCCGGTACGGCGAGAACTTCGCCTGGTGGCTGACCCGTCGCACCCATAACGCCGCTGACCGCACCTTGTCACCATCCAATGGCACCGCGGCCGACCTGGTGTCCCGCGGCTTCGAACGCGTCAGCGTCTGGGGCCGGGGGGTGGACACCGACCGGTTCGACCCGGCCAAGCGCAGCGACAAGCTCAGGGCCGAACTGGCTCCGCACGGCGAGCTCATCGTCGGCTACGTTGGCAGGCTGGCCGCCGAGAAGCGCCTCGACCTGCTGAGCAAGGTGGCCGTTCTGCCCGGCGTGCGGCTGGTCATGGTCGGCGGCGGCCCGTCGGACGCGTTCTACCGGCGGCTGCTCCCCACGGCCATCTTCGTCGGCCAGCGCCAGGGCGATGATCTGGCCAGGATGTATGCGAGTCTCGACATCTTTGTGCATAGCGGTCCACATGAGACGTTCGGCAACACGCTGCAGGAGGCCGCCGCGAGCGGCCTTCCCGTTGTAGCGCCCGCTGCCGGCGGCCCACTCGACATCGTGGAGGATGGCGTGACAGGGTTCCTGGTCACCCCCGGTGACTCCGACGCGCTGGCGCACGCGGTGGCGGCGCTCGCGTCGGACTGGCAGTTGCGCACCGCTCAGGGGCACGCGGCCAGGAAGAGCATGCTCAGCCGCTCTTGGACGGCCAAGGGCGACGAATTGATCGGGCACTACGAGGCCGTGCTCGGACGGACCGAGTCGGCGGGCGTCATGGGAGCGGCGGCATGACCACCTTCACCGCGCTCGGTGACTCGATCACGCTGGGCGTCGGCGATCCGGTGCGCCCGGCCGGGCAGGAGCGCCGGGCGTGGCGGGGCTGGGCGGCCCTGCTGGCGGAGAGCATGCCCGAGCCCATGCTGCACAACCTCGCCTCGAACGGCGCGACCGCGGCCCAGATCGCCAGCGACCAGCTGCCGAGGGCGCTGGCCCGTAACCCCGACGTCGCCAGCGTCGTGTTTGGCATCAACGACACGCTGCGCCCTGGGTTCGACCCCGTCAAGATCGAGGCAGCGGCGGCGCATACGGTCGGCGCGCTGCGCGACGCCGGCGCCCACGTGCTCACCATGCGGCTGCCTGACTCAGGCTGGATGCTCGGCTTGCCGGACTCGCTGGCCAAGCCGCTGGCCCGCCGCACGGCCGCGGTCAACGCCGCGCTCGACTCGGTCGCCCAGCGGTTCGGCACGCTGCACTTCGACGCGCCAGGGAACCCGGAGACGTTCGAGAAGCGGATGTGGGCCGTTGACCGGCTGCACCCAAACGAGCGCGGGCACCGGCTGATCGCCCGCTCCTTCCACGACCTGCTCGCCGGGGCGGGCCTGCCGATCGGGCCCGCGCCGGACTCCGAGCCGCAGAACCCGCCGCCGACCCGCTGGGCCGAGTTCGCCTGGATGGCCACGAAGGGAACGGCGTGGGTGCTGCGCCGGTCGACCGACCTGGTGCCGTACCTGGTGGCCATGGCGGTGCAGGAGATGTGGACCAGCCGTCACGCCGAGGACGGGCCGGAGCCGGACGAGGAGCAGGCGATCGCCGCCTGAGGCTGCCCGCTCCCGCCCGCTCCCCCGCCCGCCAGCCAGCGTCGGCTACCAGGGAAGCTCGCCGCATGACTCAAGGCTGGCGGCATCGCTGGTCCACAGGTGACCCCAGAGCGTTCCGGTCGGGCCGTCGGCTGGCAGCGTCGCCAGGTGGACGCTGACCGACGCGCCCTGCTCGGGGGTGCGGAAGCCGCTGTGCCCGTTCAGGTCGGTGGCGCAGTAGCCAGGGTTGGCCGCGTTGACCTTGATGGGAGTCGACCTGAGTTCCTTGGCGTACATCGCGGTGACCATGTTGAGCGCGGCCTTGGACGCCGGGTAAGGCACCGAGGCCATCGGCCACAGCGGGCTGGCCGGGTCGGTCATCGAGCCGATCGAGCCGACCTCGCTCGACACGTTGACGATCCGGCCCGCGACCGACTTCCGCAGCAGCGGCAGGACGGCGTTGGTCACCGCCACCACGCCGAAGACGTTGGTCTCGAACACGGTCCTGAGCGTGGCCAGCGTGGTCTCGCTCGGCTTGCCCGTGCCGTCGCCTAGCGCGATCCCGGCATTGTTGACGAGGATGTCGAGACGCCCGAAGTCGGCCTCGACCCGCTTTGCCACGGCCCGCGCGGAGCCCTCGTCGGTGACGTCGAGCTCGATGAACCTGGCGTCGTGGCCAGCCTGCACCAGCCGCCTGGCCGCTTGCGCGCCGCGCTCGGGATCCCGGGCCGCCAGCAGCACGGTCATCCCGCGCTCGGCGAGCAGCCTGGCCGTCTCGTAACCGATTCCCTTGTTGGCCCCAGTGATGAGGGCGATAGTCGTCGTCATGGACGCAGCCTGACCGATCCGCCGGCCAGGCGGCAGAGACCGGTGCAGGCTAGGACCAGCGGTACCACCCAGATCCGGCCAACCTGACGCGAACCTGCGGCGGGCATGAGGCAAGCTGGAGATCGTGAACACCACTGCCAGCAGCCGGGACGAGCTCGCCGCCTTCCTGCGCAGCCGGCGGGCGCGGATCAGCCCGGCCGACGCCGGCCTGCCGGTCACCGGCCAGCGCCGCACCCCGGGACTGCGCCGCCAGGAGGTCGCCCAGCTCG
Source organism: Streptosporangiaceae bacterium (assembly GCA_035511035.1). GTDB lineage: Bacteria > Actinomycetota > Actinomycetes > Streptosporangiales > Streptosporangiaceae > Chersky-822. Next base: position 10,597 of record DATKFV010000011.1, on the reverse strand, counting down.
CGGGCATGTCGGTCGACTACTACATCAGGCTCGAGCAGGCGCGCGGCCCGCACCCGTCCCGGCAGGTGCTGGCCAGCCTGGCCAGGGCGCTGATGCTGAGCCAGGACGAGCGCCAGTACCTGTTCAGCGTCGCCGGGCAGCCCGCGCCGGCGTCAGCGGGCCTGCGCCGGGAGCTGAGCCCGGCCATGCGGCACCTCCTGGACAGCCTGGTGCAGACGCCCGCCTACGTGGTCGACGCCAAGTACGATGTCCTCGCCTGGAATTCGCTGGCAACTCACTTTATAGGCGACTTGTCGACATTTCCTGAGGCGGACCGGAACATGCTGCGCTGGACCTTCGCCCGGTCCGAGAATTCCTCGCACTGGTCCGACGCCGATACCGTGAACTTCGCCCGCAGCCTGGTCGCTGACCTGCGCGCCTCCTACGCGCAGTATCCGGCCGATCCCGGCATCTCCTCGCTTTGTCACCGAACTGCTCGGCACGAGCCGCCGGTTCGCGGTCATGTGGGCCGAGCATGACGTCGAGGTCCGCAGGCGCGTGGTCAAGCGCTTCGTCCACCCGCAGGTCGGCCCGCTTGAGTTCGAGTGCCAGGTGCTGCACGTGCCCGATGCGGGCCAGCGCCTCATCGTCTACTGCGCCGCCCCAGGCTCCGCCACCGACCAGGCCTTCCGCGCCCTCGCGAGCACCCGCACGATCGTCCGTGATCACGTCCATGACCATGATCGCGGAGCCCTGTCCGGGCCGACGTACCCCGGCGCGGTTCCGTGATCATGCCCGACCTGGTGATCACGGTAATACGCCGGGACGCCTACCCGCCGAACTACCGTGATCATGGAATCTCCTTGATCACGGAGGATCCGGGGGCTCTAGAGGCTGTCGCCTAACTCGCGTTTTCCTACGTCACACGTGGCCCGGCCCCTAACCCGCATACTCGTTACCGTCATCAGCACACCAGCCATGATCACGGCGAATTGCACCCCGGAATCCGCATGCTAGTTTCCGTGAGAGCCGGACAGCCAGCTCCACCAGACCGCCTCCGGCCTGGTGGAGCCCGGGCCGCAATCGTTTGCCAAAGAGGGGTTGCCCCTCTCGCCAGCCCGTGCCGGGCCGCCGACTCTCCGTGATCATGTCCCGGAACATGATCACGGACGATCGCACGGGGCGCGCCCGCCCCGCGAAGTTCCGGGACGATGCCCGGGACCATGATCACGGGCCATCAACCGGGTGGTCACCCGGCCATTCTCCGTGATCACGAGCCCGGCCATGACTCTCGGAGGCCTGTCCGGGGGCAACGAGCAATGCGACAGCCTCTCTAGTGCCGGGACGGCACCGGGTCGAGGTCGCGGCCTGGTCGCTCGCCGCTGGCGGCAAGCTCGTGGGTCATCTCCTTGAGCAGCCTGAGCAGGGCGGCGTGCCGCTCGGGATGCCAGCCATCGGCCTCCTTGGTGATCCTCGCCTCCCTGGCCGCGGACATGCGGGTGTAAGCGTCCTCACCCGCGGCGGTCAGCTCGGCGGGCTGAGCCGGGTCAGGCGACAGCGGCGCGAGGAAGCCGGCGTCGACGAGCTCGCCGAGCCGGGTGTCGAGATCGGCGACGTTAATGAACAGGTGCCCGGCCAGCTCGGCGCGGGACTGCTCGCGGTGCTCGCCTACCCGCAGCAGCAGCCAGCCTGCCCTCGGCGATATCTCCAGGCCCGCATGAGCGAGCAACGAGCTGTACAGCTTGCCGCGCCCTTCCCGGCTGAGCAGCAAGCTGAGCGCGCGGCGCATCTCCTCATCCGACGTCCTGACCGTCGGCCTCGCGGTCGGGGCCAGCCGGTCGGCCGGGTCGACCGCCCGCGTGGTCGCGCGCAGTGGCAGTTCCTTGAGCGTCCAGGTCAGCGCGAACGCCAGCACGCCGAAAGGCACGGCGGCGAGGAACACGGTGCGGATCGAGGCGGAGTAGCCGGAGATCAGCGCCGCGTGCAGGGGCACGGGCAGCTTGGCGAGCACGGCCGGGCTGGCGCCGCTGGTGATGCCCACGCCGGGCGGCAGCTTCAGGCCGCCCAGGGCCGACGAGATGTGCCCGGGCAGCACGTTGTCGAAGATCGCGCCGAACACCGCCGTCCCGAACGAGCCGCCGATCGACCGGAAGAACGTCGTTCCTGACGTGCCGGCGCCCAGGTCGGCGTACTCGACCGCGTTCTGCACCGCGATGACAAGCACCTGCATCGTGGCGCCAATGCCGACGCCGAGCACGAACATGTACAGCGAGGACGCCAGCGTGCTGGTAGACGGCGACAGCCGGGAAAGCAGGTAGAGCCCGAGCGTCAGCATCGCCGTGCCGAAGATCGGGAACACCTTGTACCGGCCCCAGCGCGAGATCAGCTGGCCCGAGGTGATCGAGGTGGCCAGCAGCCCGGCCATCAGCGGCAGCAGCCGCAGCCCGGACGCGGTCGGGCTGACCCCCTTGACGATCTGCTCGTACTGGGGCAGGTAGGTGAGCGCGCCGAACATCGCGAACCCGACCACGAAGCCGATCGCGGACGCGGCCGTGAACACCGACTGCCTGAACAGGTGCAGCGGCAGCACCGGCTCGGCCGCCCGGCGTTCCGCGATCACGAACCCGATGATGAACAGCACCCCGAGCACGGCCAGGATGATGATCGGTGCCGATGCCCAGCCGAAGGTGACGCCGCCGAGCGAGGTCAGCAGCACCAGGCTGCTGGCGGCGCCGCCGATCATGATCGTGCCCAGGTAGTCGACCTTGTGCCGCTGCTTGCGCAGCGTGCCAGGCAGCACGGCCGCGACGACCACGAGCGCGACCGCGCCGATCGGGATGTTCACGTAGAACACCCAGCGCCAGGACAGCGCGTCCACGAGGAAGCCGCCGATGAGCGGGCCGATCACGCTCGCCACGCCGAACACGGCGCCGAAGAAGCCCTGGTAGCGGCCTCGTTCCCGAGGCGGAACGACGTCGCCGACGATGGTCTGGGCGCCGACCATGAGCCCGCCGCCGCCGACGCCCTGCACCGCCCTGAAGATGATCAGCTCGGTGATCGAGTGCGCTAGGCCGGACAGGATCGACCCGATCAGGAAGATCACGATCGCGGCCTGGAAGAAGACCTTCCGGCCGTACAGGTCCCCGAGCTTGCCCCATAGCGGCGTCAAGACGGTCGAGGCGAGCAGGTACGCGGTCACGATCCACGACAGCTTGGACAGGTCGTGCAGGTCGCCGGCGATGGTCGGCAGCGCGGTCGCGACGATGGTCTGGTCGAGCGCCGCGAGCAGCATGCCGAGCAGCAGGCCGCCCATGATGACGAGCACCTGCCTGCGGCCGAGCTGGACTGGCGCGGCCGAGGCGTCCGGGGTCGAAGTGGTCGAGGCCATGGTCACCTGGTCAATCACGCGTCATGCACGGGCGGGTAGCTGCTGGCGGCTTCGTCCAGCCAGCCCCTGAGCCCGTGAGTGGCCATGACGTCGCACTGGTTGTAGTTAAGCAGCCACTGCCGCGCCGTGTCCGCTTCGGCCGGGTCATCTGGACCGACCGCGGCGTCGTATTTGACCAGGGCGGTACCGCCGCCTGGATCCTCGACGTCCCAGTGGAAGCCGAACAGCGCCGCCACGTTCTTCAGCCCGATCGGGCCGCCCGTGATGAGCTGGCGGTCGAAGACCCGCAGGAGGTCGATCCAGTCGCCCGAGGCGATGAAGTCCTCGACCTCCCCGCCAAGTCCTGCACCAGCCGCGATGCGCCGAAGCTGGCTGTTCTCCGCGCTCGCGTTATAGCAATAGGCCCGGAACGAATAGCCCGCGGCGGCAGCTGATTCCCTAATGCGGGTCAGCCAGAACCAGAATGCCGTGAAGTTCCCTGCCTCGGCCTGCGCGGTCATGCGCGCCCAGGTCGCGAACGCGTGGTAGCCGGCCTCAGGTCGCGCCGACCCGGTCCGGTCGGTCACGAGCGCTCCCCACAGGTAGACGCCGTCCTGCGTGTTCTCCATGTCGATGTCGACCTCGACGTCACCCCTTTCGACCCGCACCGCATCGACCCCCCGGCGCCGGTAGGCGGGCGAGGCGCCCAGGGCGGCCCGAGCCTGGTCGATCTGCTCGGCGAGGTCAGCCATGGGAGCGTCGCAGTAGCTCGCGACCTGCGGGCTCAGCGCGCGGGCGGCGCCGACCGTGCCGATGCCCGCGGCCTTGAGCAGGGCCAGCTGGCCGCGTCGGCGCGGGCCCACGATCGCGTCGACCTGGGCGTCGTCCGGCTCGCGGCCGATGGCCGCCAGCACCGGCCGCAGGTCCACGCCGGCCGCGACCAGCGTCGCGGTCCGGTGATCAAGGGCGGCGAGCCCGGCTCGGTCGGTCACCCCGTGGTCACGGTGCACCCGCCAGGCCCGCCAGCCCACGCCAGGCACCAGGCTCACGTCACCCGAGCCCTCGTGCAGGTAAGGACCGCACCAGGACCACCAGGGGCAGTCCTCGCACTCGCCGATCCGCACCGGCACGACCAGGAGGTCGACCTCGGGATCCCCGCGGTGCCTGATCGCGACGGCGACGATGTCGAGGCGGAAGTCGAACTCGAGGTCATAGACCGCCATCGTGGACTGGCTCTTCCTGCGCCCCCCCGCAACCCGCTGTGCTGGCTCGGGGGGGCGACCCCCCGCAACCCCCCGGGCTGGCGTCTGCCAGCACGGCGCGTCAAGGTCGTACCAGGTGACCACGCCCTCGGTGCCAATGATGCCGCCGAAGCGGCCGTCACCGGCCGCGAGCCCGGCCGCCTCGAGCATCCGCTGATAGTGCGCCAGCTGCAGCAAGTCGGCCGCCCGCCGCCTGGCACCTTGGCCAGGCAGCGGCTCGGCCTGCTCCCTCCAGGGCCGGTCAAGCGGGCTGACCAGGCCGGGCACGCCGGCCGGGGCCGCCGACAGGGTGCGGTGGTGCTTGACGTCGACCGGCCGGTAACCTGCGCCCCCTGACGCCGCGACCAGCAGGTCAGGCTCCCCGGAGCGGCGGCCGGCCTGGTCGACCGGTAGCCGCCCGGCCACGATCACGGGCCGGCCGGCCCGCATCGCCGCGACCGTGGCGGCCTCCCGGCTCAGCTTGTCCTGAGGGTCATCCCGGTCACCGGCCGGGATGACGGCAGCGTCGCGATGAGCTTGCAGCAGCTGAGCCACGACCTGCCGCTCGAACTCGACCCCGCGAGCGAACCGGCGCTGCAGCGGCGCGGGAGCCACCCGCGGCTCGCACGGCCTGATCGTGTCCCACTGCACCCGGACCGGGCACTGCTTGGCCGGGTAGCCGCCGAGCGGCGGCACGGCCGAGACGTCGTAGCGAGGAGGCACGGCCCGATCGTACGCACCGGCACCGTCAGCCGGGCGCCGGGCTCGTCAGTCGTCGCCCGTGCGCGATGGCCGGGCCGCTGGAGGCACCGTCGCCGGCGGGGGCGAGAGCGGCGGGGCCGGGCCGGCCGCTTGGTGCGGCGGCGGAGCCGAGGATCCGTGGCCGCCGTGGCCCGGGCCCGGCGCGTGGGTCGTCGGGGCCGGCAGGGCCGCGTGCACCGGCAGGACCGCGGCGACCACGGGCGGTACCTCCTCCGCGGGCACCGGCGGCGTCACCGTCTCTGGCGCGCTGGTGCTGGCCAGGCGGGCGATGCCCCAGATCGCGATGATCGCGGCGGCCGACTCGATCACGATCCTGACCGGGCCGCCACCGAGCCGCTCGTGGTACACGAAGATGCCGAGCAGCGACCCGACGGCCGGGTCGAGCACGGCGAACGCGGGCAGGAAGGCCGCTAGGCCGGCGGCTCGGTAGCCGTTCTGCTGCATCGTGTAGGTCATCAGGCCGACGACGATGAGCAGGTAGAGCCTGGGGTCGCCGAAGACGGCGAGCTGCCGGGTGCCGGCCGTATAGGCGACGGTCTTGGTCAGGGCGTCGGTCACCCCAGCCGCGATGCCGCCGCCGATGCCAAGCATCAGGGCCCGGCGGATCGCCTTGAGCTTGACCGCGATCAGCGCAGAGATGCCGGCGACGCAGAACGCGCCCGCGGCCGCGTAAGCGAGCTGCTCGGTCCCCGCGGTCTGCTGGCCGCCGTGTGGCTCGGAGGCGACCAGGAACACCGCGAGCCCGGCGAACGTCGCGATCGCGGCCGCCCAGTGCACCGGGCGCATCCGCTGCCGCTCGACCCAGGCCGACAGCGCGAGCGCGACCAGCAGGCTGCTGGCCAGCACGGGCTCGATGACCACGAGCCTGCCCATGCCGAGCGCGGCCGCCTGCAGCGAGATGCTCACGAGCACGGCGAAGAACCCGAGCAGCCAAAGCGGCCGCCGCGCCAGCCGGAACAGCACGCCGCCGTCGAACGCGGTCTGCGACGGCAGTCTCGAAGCCACGCGCTGCTGCAGCACGTTGGCAATGCCGAAGCACACCGCTGCCGCTACTGCGATCAGCACGGCGGTAGGTTGCGCGAATAGCCCCGTCACTAGGCTGCTGCCAGCAATCTGTGCCCAGAATTCTCTGCGCCCGGTCCGACATCGTCGCCGCCGGCGGCCAGGAGAAGCTGGCGGCCACCGTCCGGCTGGACGGCGGGCCAGCCTCTCCTGGACCGGCGGTTACTAAATGGTATTACCAGTAGTGCGTCGTGGACGGGGAGCTGTTCATCACGGCGCCTACCATCTCCGGCGGCTCGAAGACCGACTGGACGGCGATTCGGCCTGGTCCGGTCAGCCGCAGCCACATGGACTTGGCCTGCCACCTCGCTGAGCTGAACCAGTACTGGCCGCGGGGATACTCAAAGTGCAGGTGCATCCGGACGGACGGATCCTTCCAGATCAGCGCGCCCGGCTGGGTCAGGATGCTCTCGCCCTGGTTCAGGTCACGCAGGAAGGTGTTGCCGGGGCCGTGCAGCAGCAGCAGGCCGTGGTTCCCCTGGGCGGTGAACCGGTCCATGAACTGGCCCATCGGGTAGTGCCACTCCTGGTCGTCGCCGTCCTGGGTGGTGAACCAGACGCCGGCTCGCTCCCACTGGTAGTTGACGTTGGTCGTGGCGACGAGGAATCGATGCTCGACGACGTCAACCGCGTGGCCCTGCGGCAGCGGGATGGCGATCGTTTCGCCAGGCTCGTCGGCGCTGATCGCGATGTGCCCTGGCCCGCTGGCCTTCATCATGATCAGCGGCATCCCGGCGAGCATGCGGTTCCAGCCGCCGCCCATCTGCAGCGCCTCGAGCTTGAGGTTCTCACTGGCATGCAGCAAGACGTGGTGACTGAAGTAGATCGAGTCTTCGTCGTTGAGGTTCATCTCGGCTACCGGCACCTGGCTGCCGCTGATCTGGCAGACGGAGCGGTTGAACTTGATCCGCGCCATGTCCTTGATCGGCGGCTGCTCGGCCCAGCCCGACTTGGAGACCTTGAGCCGGATATCGACGGGGCCACCGCATCGCTCGCAGGAGGTGCCGGTGCCGTCGCTCTGATTGCGGCAGTACGGGCACGTATAGGTGCTCGTAGCGCCTTGCTGAGGGGTCGACATTCCGGTCCCCTATTCGGTGTTGCCGTGGTGGACGTACATGGACTGGATGCCGACCCGGCCGGGGCCGACCATCTCGGCCAGGTACATGTTGTGGCGACCGAATCCGCCGGTCTTGATGTTCTGCTGGACCGTGTTCATCTGCACCGAGGAGTCCTTGTACAGGTAGCCGCCCGGCTCGACCAGGATCTTCTCGCCCGCCTGCAAGGTCTTCTGGAACACGTTGCCATAGCCGTGCAGGAGGAGCAGGCCCGGCTCGTTGGTCGTCACGAACCTGTCCATGTACATGCCGCTGCCGCCGTGCAGCACGTTGGCCAGGCCCTTGATCCGCACGAACGAGTAGTTCAGCGAGTGGGTGCCGGCCAGGAACGCGTGCTCGCGGACGTCGATCTCATGCGAGGGATGTATCGGCAGCACGACGACCTCGCCGGTGGCATCGCGGGAGAACGCGATCCGGCCAGGCCCGTGCGCGACGCTGACCACGTGCGGCATGCCGCCGACGGTCCGCTTCATGCCACCGCCGGTGTTCAGCGCCGACATCGGCACCTGCGGCTCTTTCCACAGCATGACGTGGTGCTCAAAGAACACCGAGTCACCCTGCGCCAGCGCGATCTCAGCGACGGGCACTATCTCGCCCTCGATCTGGCAGGTCGAGTTGGAGAAGTGGAACTCCGTCATGTCGCGCAGCTTCGGTGCCTCGGTCCAGCCTGAGTCGGAAACGATGTTCCGCTGGTCCAGCGGAGCACCACAAGTGTTACAACTTGTCCGATTCGCTTCGTTCTGAGCCTTGCACCACTGACACTCGATCCGATCCATACGGGCAGGCCTTTCTTCTCGGGTAAGCCCTTAGCAGACGAAGAGCCCGTTAAGTGGACTCAGATCGTAGCTCAGGACCAGGATGTGCACCCCGGATATGCACGCACTACCTCGGCTTATGCCGGAAGCTCAAGGTACGCCGTACGGCTCGGCCCTTGAGCCGAGCCGTCCGGGACGATCGGGAACTGCTGCGCCGCCGCGCCTAGGCCGAAGGCGGCGGAGCAGTCGGGGTGCCGCACTCGGCGCAGAACTTCGCCGCGGCGGCGAGGCTCGCGTTGCAGTTCGTGCAGTGCTTGGACGTGGGGGTACCGCACTCGGGGCAGAACTTCGCGCCGACCACGAGCGGGGTCTGGCAATTGCCGCACGGCATCGTGGGCGCGGCGTCCGCGACCGGGGCCGGCTGGGCCGGCGGGGCCGCCTGCGGAGCGGGCTGGGCCGGTGGCTGAGGCGCGGGATAGGCCGGAGCACCAGGCGCGGGCGGCGCGTAGCCAGGGCCGCCGCCGGCGAAGCCAGGAGCGGCGGGCGGCGGATACGGCGCCTGCTGTGGTGCCTGCATCTGGCCAGCAAGGCCCATGCCAGCGCCGAAGAAGATCGGCGCGGTCGCGCCGCCGCCCTGCGCCAGGCCCTGGCCGGCGCCCTGCATCATCTCAGCCTGCGCGGCCTGCTGGAAGCCGCCCGCCAGGCGGCTGTAGGCCGTGTCGCCGGCGAGCTTCTTGAGGCGCTTGCTGTCGTCCTCGTCCAGGTTGATGTCGACGTTACCGAGCCGGGTGATTCTGATGCCGTAATCATCGAGCTCGGCGTTGGCGGCCTGCATCGCGCCGCTCTCGATCTCCGGGCTGTGCATGGACAGGCCAAGGATCTGCCAGGCACCCGACATGAGCTGGGTGGTGACCGTGGTACGGGCCGCCTTGAGCAACTGCTGGGTTACCCAGTCGGTAACGGCGTGGTTGTCGGTCACGTCGACGGTGCCGACCAGATTCGTAATCACCTTCGTCGGCTCGACGACGTGCATCGAGTACTCGCCGAACGAGCGCAGCGTCACGATCAGGCCGGTCTGCGGGTCCTGCACGTCGTCGAGCCGGCCGCCGAACCGCTGGCTTGGGTACTCGCGAGCGCCGACAAAGTAGATCTCGGCCTTGAACGCGTTGCCGCCCGTGGCCCAGTCGACGAACAGGCCGAGGAACGGCAGTTCCTTGGCGTCCAGGGTGTGCTGGCCAGGGCCGAGCGTTCCCATCACCTGGCCCTGGCTGATGAAGACCGCCTGCGCGTCCGGCTCGACGATCGCCCTGGAGAACTTGCGGATGTTGGAATCGGGCCACTTATAGACGATTTGACCCTTCGAAGTGTCAGGCGCCGCGATGAACTCACGGCGGGCCTCGTTGAGAATGCCCATCAAATCGCTCCTTCGTACCGTCGTGTGAGCATGGCTGCACTCTGAGCCGCGTCTAGCGGGATCATACCTACGCTTGACCGGTTCTGGGCTCGTAGTGCAGTCCCGATTCGGTCCCGCTCTAGTCCCGATCAAGGCGCTTACGCTGCGAGTTCCCTTATCAGGGCGGTTGCGCCCGGCATCGGCGCTTAGCGGAACCAGCCGCGGCGACTAGATGATCAGGAAGAGGCGACGGGCCTTGAGGGTCCAGATCCGGTAGTCGTACCAGCCCGCCAGGACCGAGATGATGGCGCCGACGATGATGTCCCCGGCGCTGCCGTGCCCGGTCACATTGACGATGACCCCGATCGCGAAGCCGATGGCGATGGCGGCCCAGACGATGCCGCAGATTGCCCGAAACACGGTCATCCGCGGCTGCCGCGCCTGCGCCAGCAGGTCGCGCTGGCCCTGCTGGTAGGCCGCCTGCTCGGCCGGCGTCATCCCCGCCGGGCCGACCGGACCGCCCGGAGCAGGAAAGCCCTGACCAGGCGGACTAGTCCCTGGCGCGGTCTCGTTGGCGTAAGGATCAGGCTGCCATCCTGGACTGGTCATCGTCGATCGTCCTCCCCAGCGGATGCCCCTGCCGGCCAGAACGAACGTGCAGGTGCACAAACGCGTTACTGCACGGATGATACGAGTAGCGCAGCTAGGCGGCAATGACCGTTGATAAGCCTTTGATAGCTAATTCGACCACTGATTATTCGTCGGCCACGATCGAGCCGACTCGGTCGCCGAGGCCGGGGTCGCGGTGGGTGAGGATGAGGGCGTAGGCGACGGAGATGATGAGGACGGCGAGGGCGGCGTAGGGGAACCAGCTGTAGGGGGAGGTCTGGCCTGGCTTGATGAGGTAGTAGACGGGGACGGCG
>DATKFV010000010.1:0-15479 GCA_035511035.1 Streptosporangiaceae bacterium | reverse complement strand
AGGAGATGTGCTCTTCCGATCTGGGGGGATTGGCCAGCTCCTCGGCCTTGGCGATCGCGCCCGGCATGCCGTCTTTCCCCGGGGTCAAAACGAGTTCGGCGCCGTACGCACGCAACAACACTCGACGCTCGATGCTCATGGTGTCCGGCATGGTCAGAACAAGTTTGTAGCCGCGCGCCGCCGCGACCATCGCCAGCGCAATGCCCGTGTTCCCACTTGTGGGCTCGAGGATGATGGTGTCCGGCTTGAGCAGCCCCGCTTCTTCGGCGGCATCGAGCATCGCGACCCCGATGCGGTCTTTAACACTGCCCCCGGGGTTGAAGTACTCCAACTTGGCAACCACGTCGGCCACGGCGCCCTCGGTAACCCGGCGCAGGCGGACCAGCGGTGTATTTCCGACCAGCTGTGTGACGTCTTCGGCAATGCTCATTTAGATTCGCTCCCACGGTCGCGGATCAAAGGTCGTCGGCCTCCCAGCTTATGTCGAACTCTATGGCTGTCTCCGTGGGGATGGCTAGCGCAACGGGGGTAAACCGTTGTGCCGCGCGGTCCAACGCCACTCCGGTCAACACGCGTCCGTGCAGAACGGCCGGAGTTTTCGCGGTTAATGTCGCGGACGACGAACCCGGTGCTCGGAGAATGTAGAAATCGGTCCGCGGCTCAACTGAATCCAGGGCATAACCGTCCGCGTCGACGAGCTGGTGTCCATCGGACACGGCGAGCGTCAGCGGGGTCGCTACCTGGAAGGGTCCGATCAGGTCGGCGTCGGCGACAGCGTGGACATCGATGAGCGCCGGTTCAACGCCGGGCTTGTGGGCTGTGCGAACAGCCGCGGCCGCCCCGCTGAGCAGGTAGTTGTACAGATGCACAACCTTGTCGGCGTTGCGGTAGTGCCGGGCACCGGTCAACCAAAAATTGACATGCTCGATCTTCGGTGTGCCGGTCTCGGACGAGACGATCAGCCGGTAGTAGCGATAACCGCGTCCGCCGCGGCCATGGCTGCTGGTCGACAGCGTGCTGCCCTCGCCCAGCGTGCGCTGATAGCGGCCCGGGTTGGTGCCGGTGGTCAGCAATGACCCCGAAACATCATGCCAGACAACGCCATTGGATGATTTTTGGAGGCGCAGCACCGCGGTGACGTCAGACCCGGAGCACACCGAGTAGCCGCCCAGCTGAGGTTCACCGTCGAATTCGAACGTGGTAACCGACCCGCGGGTGCGACGCACCGCGATCGGCACGTTGAGCGGCCGGGTGTCCAGGGCCAGCCCGTTGGTCAGGTACCAGATCGCGGCCTGGGTGGCGGCGATCGCCTCGTGTTCGCTGATGTTGGCCGGCCCGATCGGATAGCCGGCATCGCGCAGGCGACGGCTCAGCTCGGCGGTGGGCAGCAGGGGATAGGAGTGTTGCAGGATCCAGTCGACCTCGGCCTCTTTGCCCGACGCGCGCAGATGGGACAGCTCCGACCAGGTGCCGAGCTGGTAGCGCGAGGGGTGGCGGGGCGAGACGCCGGTGAAGTCCAGCGAGTAGGCCGGCACATTGGGATTGAGCCGAATCAGGTCGGTGCGCGCCCAGCTGCCGTCGATGAAGATGACTTTTTCCACCGTGTGCGAATAAGTGCCGCCGCGGTAGCGGGTCAGGCGCGACAGTTCAGTGGCCGGACGGATCGCGACGCGGCTGTTTGTCGCTATCCGTGCCGCGGTGCGGTGGGTGGGAAATAGAACAGTCATTGTTGCTTGAGCTTCCTGAAAGACTTTGGAGCGGTGCGCAATTCGATCCCTCCGGCCAAGCGGAGTTGATCGCCCTGAGGCGGGGAAGCGCGAAGATTTCTACAGCGTCAGAAGAGCGTCAGGAAATCAACGACAACAACAGCAACAACAGATGGCGGCGAGGCAGCGCGAGGGAACGAGACGCGGCTGTGCGGCGTGTTGCATATCGCCACTATAGGGCATGATTTGACGCGGGCCCTTCGACCGCTGAACCCGCACCCCCGCCGAGATAAAAATCAGGCTGAGTTTTACACTTGCCTTGGTTCAGTGCGGAGCCAATTTGGTCGGCTGGCCTGCGCGGCCGGACACCGACCAGCACTCCACGACGGAAGGACCACGATGACGTCGGCTCAGAACGAGTCACAGGCACTTGGCGATCTTGCTGCCAGGCAGCTAGCCAACGCGACAAAGACTGTTCCCCAACTTTCCACCATCACCCCGCGCTGGCTGCTCCATCTCCTGAGCTGGGTCCCCGTGGAGGCCGGCATCTACCGGGTCAACCGGGTCGTCAATCCCGAGCAGGTCGCGGTCAAGTCTGAAGACGGCGCCGGCAGCGAGGGACCGCTACCCGAGACCTATGTCGACTACGAGACCAACCCGCGCGAGTACACGCTGCGGACGATTGCCACGTTGCTCGACATTCACACCCGGGTGTCTGACCTGTACTCCAGTCCGCACGATCAGGTCACTCAGCAGTTGCGGCTGACCATCGAGACGATCAAGGAACGCCAAGAGTTCGAGTTGGTCAACAGCCCCGAGTACGGATTGCTGGCGCAGGCGACTCCCGAGCAGACAATCCAGACGCTGGGTGGTCCGCCCACGCCCGATGATCTCGACGCGTTGATCACCAAGGTCTGGAAGACGCCCAGCTTCTTCCTGACGCACCCGCTGGGTGTCGCCGCATTCGGTCGCGAGGCCACCCGTCGCGGCGTGCCTCCGGTGGTCGTCAGCCTGTTCGGCGCGCAGTTCATCACCTGGCGCGGCATCCCGATCATCCCTTCCGACAAGGTGCCGGTGGAGCGGGGCAAGACCAAGGTGCTGCTGATGCGGGTCGGGGAGCAGCGGCAGGGCGTCGTCGGCCTGTTCCAGCCGGGTCTGACCGGCGAGCGCTCGCCTGGCCTGTCGGTCAGGTTCATGGGCATCAACCGACACGCGATCGCGTCCTACCTGGTCTCGCTCTACTGCTCGCTGGCGGTGCTCACGCCCGACGCGCTCGGGATCCTCGATGACGTGGAGATCGGCAACTACCACGAGTACCCCGTGGCGACCGCGAACGGCGCCGGCAACGGCCGCAGGCACCGGTGAACGAGCACGCGGCGACTCGGCCCAACGGGCAGTCGCGCTGGGTGGTGCCGGACGAGGCGATGCTGGCCAGGCTGGCCGACGAGGTCATGCGCGGCCTGGCCAGCGAGGGGCCGGCGACGGCCGCGGCGCCTACGGCGACCGAAGCGACCGAAGCGACGCGAGCGACCGCGGCCGCCCAGCCCAGCCAGGTCCAGCCCGACCAGGACCAGCCCGACCAGGACCAGCCGATTCGCATGACACCTGACCCGGTCGACCGGCCAGCGAGCACGTCCGGCCAGGAGAGTGACCAGGCCGTCCGTGCTTACGAGGCGCCTCACCCGAGCCGGCCGCCATCCTTCTACTTCATCGACGAGCGGCCGGAGTTCGACCCGGCGGCCGGCCCCGGCACCGCCATCGGCACCGGCGTGCCTGGCTTCGCCGTCGAGGCCGTGCGCAAGGACTTCCCGATCCTCGGCGAGCGGGTGAACGGCCGTCCGCTGGTCTGGTTCGACAACGCCGCCACGACCCACAAGCCGCAGTCGGTCATCGACCGGATCGCGTACTTCTACGGCCACGAGAACTCCAATATCCACCGCGGCGCCCACACGCTGGCGGCCCGCGCGACCGACGCCTACGAGGACGCCAGGTCGACGGTCGCCAGGTACATCGGCGCCCCCCGCGCCGACGACATCGTGTTCACCAGGGGCACGACGGAGTCGATCAACCTGGTCGCCAGTTCCTGGGGCGGCACGCACGTCGGACCTGGCGATGAGATCGTGGTCTCGCATCTTGAGCACCACGCCAACATCGTGCCCTGGCAGCGGCTGGCCGACGCCACCGGCGCGCTCCTTAAGGTCATCCCGGTCGACGACGACGGCCAGGTACTGCTCGACGGGCTCGGCGCGGTCCTGAGCCGCCGTACCAAGCTGGTCGCCATCGCCCACGTCTCCAACGTGCTCGGCACGGTCGTCCCGGTCGAGCAGGTGATCGCGATGGCGCACCAGGCCGGCGCCCGCGTGCTCGTCGATGGCGCCCAGGCCGTCGCCCACCTGCCGGTCCAGGTCAGCGCGCTGGACGCCGACTTCTACGTGTTCTCAGGGCACAAGGTATTCGGGCCGACCGGCATCGGCGCGCTGTACGCCAAGCCGGAGTTGCTCGACGAGATGCCGCCCTGGCAGAGCGGCGGCAACATGATCGCTGACGTCACCTTCGAGCGGACCAGGTACCAGCAGCCGCCGGCCAAGTTCGAGGCGGGCACCGGCAACATCGCCGGCGCCGTCGGTCTCGGGGCCGCCCTGGCCTACGTCACCAAGCTCGGCCTGCCCGCGATCGCGGCCTACGAGCACCAGTTGCACGAGTACGCGACCAGGCAGATCACCGCCGTGCCCGGCCTGCGGCTCGTCGGCACCGCCGCGCCCAAGGCCAGCGTGCTGACGTTCACGCTCGAAGGTCACCAGGCGCAGGACATCGGCACCGAGCTTGACCGGCAGGGCATCGCGGTGCGGGCCGGGCACCACTGCGCGCAGCCGATCCTGCGCCGGTACGGCCTGGCCGACGCGGTGCGCCCGTCACTGGCCCTGTACAACACCTGCGCCGAGGTCGACCAGCTCGTCGCCGCCCTGCACCGGATGGCCGCGAACGGCCACTAGCACTAGCACGGTCGCGACCGCCCCTGGAACCCCCGCGGATTCTGTACGACGGCGGTCAGCCGGTCCGGCGTCGCTTTTTTGCTGCCTATCTTGATCTTTTGCCTTGGGCGGAAGAGCCACCCAGGCGAGCACGGCGTAGCAAAGCGCGATCAGCGCCTCGCCCCAGAACACCAGGTCAAACTGGTGCCCGGCGAGGTAGAACAGGCCGAGCCCGAGCAGCGGGCCACGGTCGCGCCGAGGTTGAGCCCGAAGCGGTACAGCGCGAACGTCATGACCTGGCGGTCATCGGCCGGTTCAGCTAGCGGAGCCGGTAGAGCTGCTCGCCGGCGTCGGGCACCACGAGGGTGCCGGGATCGGCCGCCCATGCGACCGGGTCGACCTGCGCCGGGTCAAGGTAGTCGAGGTTGACCGACCTGACCACCTCTTCAGGGATGCTGGTCGCGAGCGTCACCGTGACCCGCGCCCGTTCGATTCCCGTGGCCTGGTCATAGCTGCCCGCGCCCCGCAAGTGGGTGCTGTGGGCCAGGTCGGCCAGGTGGTACTGGCTGAAGGCCCCTGGCTGCGCCGTGAAGTAGTCGCGGCAGTGATAGCCGATCGTGAGCAGGTCAGGATGGGTGGCCGCGAGCTGGGTGATGTGCGGGGCGTAGATCACGACCTGCCCGCCGTCCGCGACGACCGGCTCGACCTTGTAGAAGCCCTTCGCGCCTGTCCACATGTCGTCGTACTTGGCCGGCAGCAGCGAGAGGACGCGGCGCACCGGGGCATCGAGATACCTGACATGGGCCTGTGCCGACACTTGGGCCGCGGCCGCCCAGGCTTGCTCAGGAAGACCGAAAGCCAGGCTATGCAAAAGGTCCAGGCCCGGAGCGGTCACGACACACAGCGCGAGCCGCTCCGCGGGGATCAAGGCCGCCGCCTCGTCGATCAGCGCCCGAACCGGCGTGGTCCCGGTGGTGCCGATGATCGCCGCGCTCGTGATCAGCGCGCCGAGCCAGTGCGACAGGTCGATCAGCTCACGGCCAGAGACGCCGGGGAAGAAGTACTTGTTGCCGCCGGAGAAGCCCACGACCTCGTGCGGGAAGACCGGGCCGACGACGAGGGCGACGTCATGCTCGATCACGGCCCGGTTGATCCGCACTGGCACGTCCTGCCTGAGCAGGCCGCCCGACACCTCGGCGACGCGGGCGGCGGTGATGGTGCCGATCGGGGCGAACGTGGCTGGCTCCTGCCAGCGGTGATTGAGCACCGTGGTGTCCGGATAACGGACGGCGCTGGCACCAGGCTCATAGCCCAGGTGAGCGGCCAGGGCCGCCTCGCTCAGCTCGCTGTGCGTGCCGAGGGCGACGAGGAAGGTGAGCGCGCTGACCCGGCCGTGCAGCGCGCCGTGCACGGCTGACAGCAGGCAGGGCAGCGGGCAGCTCCTGGTCGCGTCCGGCACGAGCACGCAGACGCTGCGGCCGTCGACCGGGGCGCCCGCGAGCTGCCCGGCGATGAACGAGCTGACCTGCTCAGCACTGAGCGTGACATCGGGACCACCGATCCGGGCAGCCTCACCTTGCTTCACCTCTGTCACTATAGGTGGGTGGCATTGTCGGGGTCTGGGATGACTCGAACGGCGCCGGTCCGCCGCTTCGCGGGGCAAGCCTCCCGTCCGGCGGCACCGGTCCGGCTCCTCCACCTCGGGCTCGGCAACTTCTTCCGCGCCCATCAGGCTTGGTACACCGAGCACGCGAGCGACGCCACCGACTGGGGCTACGCCGCCTTCACCGGCCGCCACGGCGACCTAGCCGCCGCGCTGACGGCGCAGGACTGCCGGTATACCTTGGTCACCAGGGCCGCCGACGGCGACAAGATGGAGCAGGTCGCCAGCCTGTCGCAGGCGCTCCCGGCCGCCGAGCACGAAGCCTGGCTCGCGCACTTCGCCTCGCCCGCGCTGGCGGCCGTCACGATCACCGTGACCGAGGCGGGCTACTGCCGAGACCGGCTCGGCGGCCTCGACATCGACCGGCCTGATGTCGCGGCCGACCTCGAGGCGCTGCGCTCGCACCCGCGCGCTCCGGTCCGCACCGTCCCGGCCCGGCTGGTGGCTGGGCTGGCGGCCCGGCGGCACGCCGACGCTGGCCCGGTCGCGCTCGTCCCTTGCGACAACCTGGCCGGCAATGGCGCGATCGTCCGCGCGGTCGTCGCCGAACTGGCCGCGCTCGTCGACGAGCGGCTGCCCGGCTGGCTCACCGAGTCGGTCACGGTCGTCACGACCATGGTCGACCGCATCACGCCGCGCGCCACCGAAGCCGACCTCGAGGCGGTGGCGCGGGCGACGGGCGTTGCTGACCCGTGCGCGGTCGTCACCGAGCCGTTCAGCGACTGGGTGCTGTCCGGTCGCTTCCCTTCGGGGCGGCCCCGCTGGGAGGACGCGGGCGCGATGTTCGCCGACGACATCGCGCCGTTCGAGGAGCGCAAGCTCTGGCTGCTGAATGGCGGGCACTCGCTGCTCGCCTACGCCGGGTCGATCCTTGGCCACGAGACCGTCGCCCAGGCCGTCGCCGACCCGGCCTGCCTGGGCTGGCTTGAGGAATGGTGGGCGGTCGCGTCGGCTCAGCTTGGCCAGGGCGCCGATGAGATCGCGAGCTACCGCGCGGCCTTGCTCGACCGCTTCGCCAACCCGCGGATCGGCCACCGGCTCGACCAGATCGCGGCCGACGGCTCGCAGAAGATCGGCGTGCGCGTGGTTCCGGTCCTGCGGGCGCAGCGGCAGGCGGGGCGGCTCCCGCCGGGGGCTACCCGGCCGGTCGCGGCCTGGATCTGCCACCTGCGCGACCTCGGCGCGCCGGTCAACGACGCCCGAGCCGACGAGGTCGGGCCGCTCGCTCGCGGTCGCCTGCCCGACGCGGTGCGCCGGGTGCTCGCCTGGCTCGACCCCGAGCTTGGCGCCGACGCGGACCTGGTCGCGGCGATCACCAGCCAATGTGAAGAGCTGGCCGCGCTCGTCGCACTGTAGCTCCGCCTGACCATCGAGTTAAGACCTGGAAAACCCTGGTCTGCGGGTGAGGAAATAACCCAGTACCTTCTGCCCCATTGGCTGACATCGCGGCCCGATCTGCCTTAGTGTCGCACTGGTGTGTAAAGCGAACACGTGTACGGCTAGTGCTGCGTAAGGCTAGTGCGGCGCGCTGCGCACGGGTAGCGAACAGTTCGCCGGCGTTCAGGAACGAGCGTCCGCATCGGGGTCACAGACCGTAGCCGGGAGCCAGGGGCGTCGCAGGCGCGCCCAAGGAAGGGTGGGGGCGTGCCTTCGGGTATGCGGACGCGTGCCGACGGGAATGCCGAGCTGGCGCTGCGCCCGGCTACGAACTACCGAAAAGGCAGGAAACGCAGGTCACAGTGGGGTCACGACCGGCGCACCGAGCCGATGCCGGTGGTACCGAGGCCAGTCACCGACCGCCGGATCGCGATGACCAGGCTCGCCATCGTGGTGACCGTGACCGCCTGGACCGCCTACCTCGTCACCTGGCTGCTGACCGACTTCCTGAACCCGATCTACTCGAGCACCGTGTCAAGGGCCGAGGCGATCATCTACCTGCTGATCGTCACGATGCTGACCGCGTCGGCGCTCGCCTACCTGCTGAGCAGGCTCGGCTTCTGTTACCGGACCCGCAGTCATCATCGGGCCAATCGCGCGCTGATCGATCATTTCTTTGACGACCGGGCGCCGACCCTGACCGCGATCATTCCTTCTTATCAAGAAGAAGAGCACGTCATCAGGAACACCCTGTTGTCGGCGGCCCTGCAGGAGTACCCGCACAAGCGGATCGTGCTGCTCATCGATGACCCGCCCGTGCCCAAGACCAGGCGCGCCCGCGACCAGCTGAACGCGGCCAGGGCGCTGCCGCGCCGGCTCGAAGAACTGCTCGCCGCCCCCAAGGCCAGGTTCGTCGCCGCCGCCGCGGAGTTCGAGGCGAGGTACGCGAGCGTGCCGTGGCCCGACCTAGCGGCCATGGCGGCGCTCGCCACCCAGTACGAGGCCGCCGTCGGCTGGCTCAGGCAACTGTCCGCCGACCTCGAGGTCACCGACCATACCGACGCCTTCTTCGGCAACGAGGTCACCCACCGGCTGGCGGGCGACCTGCAATCCGTCGCCTGGGCCCTGCGTGACGCCGCCGCCGAGGACGTCGTGCTCGACCACGCCCACCTGCGCAGGCTCTACCGCAGGCTGATCTGGATCTTCAGGGCCGAGCTGACCAGCTTCGAGCGCAAGCAGTTCTCTTCGCTGTCGCACGAGCCGAACAAGGCGATGAACCTGAACAGCTTCATCGGCCTGATGGGCGGCAGCTACCGCGAGGTCCGCACGGTCACGGGGACCGTCCTGATGCCGGCCGATCCGGCCGAGGCCGACTTCACGATCCCCGACACGGACTACGTGCTCACGCTCGACGCCGACAGCGTGCTGCTGCCCGAGTACTGCCTGCGCCTGGTGCACCTGCTTGAGCAGAGCGAGCACAGGAACACCGCGATCGCGCAGACCCCCTACAGTGCCTTTCCCGGCTCGGCGACCAGGCTGGAGCGGATCGCCGGAGCCACCACCGACCTGCAGCACATCGTGCACCAGGGCCTTACCTACTACGACGCCACGTTCTGGGTCGGCGCCAACGCGGTCATCCGCAAGCGGGCGCTCGACGAGATCGCGGAGCGGTCCTACATCGGCGACTGGGAGATCAAGCACTACATCAAGGACAGGACGGTCATCGAGGACACCGAGTCCACGATCGACATGGGCATCCACGGCTGGCGGCTGTTCAACTACCCGGAGCGGCTGAGCTACAGCGCGACGCCGCCTGACTTCGGCTCGCTGTGCATCCAGCGCCAGCGCTGGGCCAACGGCGGCCTGCTGATCCTGGCCAAGCTGCACCGGCAGCGCAAGGCCCGCAAGCTCCGCGGTGAGCGCACCAGGTTCGCCGAGCTGTTCCTGCGCTGGAATTACATGGCCTCCATTTGCTGGAGCTCGTTCAGCCTGCTGATCCTGCTGTGCTTCCCGTTCAGCTCCACGCTGATCAGCCCGCTGCTCGGGGTCGTCGCCCTGCCCTACTTCATGGCGATGGCTAGCGACCTGCGGTACTGCGGTTACAAGCGGATCGACGTGGCCAGGATCTACGGGTTCAACCTGATCCTGCTGCCTGTCAACCTGGCCGGCACCGTGTCCTCGCTGATCCAGGGCATCACCGCGTCGAAGTCGGCGTTCGCCAGGACGCCTAAGGTGCGTGACCGGACCGTGGCGCCGCCGTTCTTCGTGATCGCGCCCTACCTCATGCTGGCGCTGGCCGCGATCACGTTCTACTCGGCCTACCGGCACGACCGGGTCGAGAACATGTCCTACGCCGCGCTCAACATCGTCCTCGCGACCTACGCCGTCGTGGCGTTCATCGGGATCAGGAACTCGATCGTGGACGCCTGGATCCACTTCACGTCGATGCTGTACAAGCCCGCCCAGCCCCGCCGCCAGCGGCGGGCGAAGAAGAACGCGCCGCCGCCGGCCGCCGCCGACTGGCGCTCGGTCCTGCAGGTCGGGCCGAGCGAGGCCGGGCACTGGCGGGTCAGCACGTCGGCCAGGCAAGCCAGGCCGACGATGGAGCCAGTCGCGGAACTGCCCGCCAGGGGCGGCGGCGGCCGGCACCGGGCCGCGACCGCCCCGCCCGGGCCCGACGAGCCCATCGGACCCGCCGGTCCGCGCGGACCGGCGGGCCCAGGCGGGCCGGCCACCTCGCCGGATCCCGCCAGCGTGCCGGCGTCCGTCAGCGTGCCGGCGTCGGCCGGCGCGGCCGGCGCGGCACTGCCGCAACTCGAACCGGCACCGGCCTACCGGCCGGTCGTCGACGTCGGGTCTGGCAGCGTCGTCGCCTACGAGGCAGTCTCCAGGGTCAGCGACGGCGAGGCGATCCGCGCGCGGCGCACCTTCTACCCTGACCGTGACTACGGCGAGCCGCCGACTTCCCCTTCGCTCGGCCCGATCGGGCCATCGCGCGGTGACCGGGACGGCCCGGAGGTCTAGGTGATGTCTTCTGATCTGAGCAGGGCACCCGCGCCACTGGACGACACGTGGATCGGAGACGACGAGCCCAGGCGGCGCCTGTCGGTGGTCAGGGTACTGATCGCCGTCATCCTCTTCGCTGGCCTCGGCTACGGCGGCTTCGTGGTCGTCAAGGCGAAGCTGGCGCCTCCGGTGGAGATCCGCAAGACCTGGTTCGCGCCGTACGTCGACGTCACGCTGCCGCCGGTCTATCAGTTCCAGAGCACGTCGGCCGACCCGGCCAGGCAGACGGTGCTCGGCTTCATCGTCGACTCACCCAACGCCAACCAGCCCTGCCTGCCGAGCTGGGGCGCCTCCTACTCGCTGCGGGCTGCCGACCAGGCGCTCACCCTGGGGTCCCGGATCGCCCAGATGCAGCAGGACGGCGCCGAGCCGATCGTGTCCTTCGGCGGCCAGGCCCACACCAGCCTCGACGTCAGCTGCACGAGCGTTCCCGCGCTGGTCAAGGCCTACCAGTCGGTAATCACCAGGTACAACCTGAACACGATCGACCTCGACATCGAGGGCACCGCGCTCGATGACGTCGGCGCCGAGCAGCGCCGCGCGGCCGCGATGGCCGATCTCGAGCGAACCGCGAGGGAGAACGGCAAGCAACTCGCGGTCTGGCTGACCCTGCCGGTCGAGCCCGACGGCTTGCAGGATGACGCGTTGTCGGTCATCTCGTCGATGCTCGCCGACCGGGTGGCGATCGCCGGGGTCAACATCATGACCATGGACTTCACGTCGCCCCCGGCCGGGGGCCAGACGATGCTCGGGCTAGCCGAGAACGCGCTGTACGCCACTCACACCCAGCTGATCACGCTCTACCAGCACTACGGCGAGCATCCAAGGCCCGCCGAGCTATGGCAGCAGCTGGGCGCGACCGTGATGGTCGGCCAGAACAACATCAGGGGCGAGAACTTCACCACTGCCGACGCCTCTGGCCTGGCGACCTTCGCCGGCAAGATCGGGCTCGGCCGGCTCTCCATGTGGTCGCTGAACCGGGACGACCAGTGCGGCACCTCGTTCCCCGAGATCGGCCTGCAGTCCAACACCTGCAGCGGCACGGCCCAGTCCAACCTGCAGTTCGCCGACACCTTCAACAAGCTGCCCGGCGACGCCATCGCGTTCGACAACCTCACCAGCGCCCCGACGCCGCCCGCGCCGAACACCAACCCGTCGGACGCCCCTTACCCGGTCTGGTCGGCCACCGAGCAGTACCCGGAGGGCTACAAGATCGTCGAGCACGGCGAGATCTACCAGGCCAAGTGGTACAACTCCGGCGACGACCCATCGGCGATCGTGCAGTTCTCCTACCAGACGCCGTGGGAGCTGATCGGCCCGGTGCTGCCTGGCGACCGGGCGCCGTTGATCCCGCACCTGCCGGCCGGCACTTATCCCCCCTGGAAGATCGGCACGTCGTACGTAGCCGGCGAGAAGGTGCTGTTCGGCGGCCTCGGCTACGAGGCCAAGTGGGACAACCAGGGCGTCTCCCCTTCGACCAGCGCGAACGACCCGACCGGCAGTGCGTGGCGCCCCCTGTACACCATCCCCGGCGAGCCCGCCACCGCCGGCTAGCGCCCGTTAGCGCCGGCTAGGGTCCGCCAGCGCCGCCAGCGCCGCCAGCGCCGCCAGCGCCGGCCAACGCCGGCCAACGCCGACTGGAGTCGCCCGGACCACGCACCCTCGGCTTCCGTGATCATGAAAATATGATGATCACGGTGATCTGCCCGGTCAATCACGCACTCAGATTCCCTGATCAAGAAGCCGCCGATGATCACGGAAACCCGGTCGGCGCCGAACGCCCCACGAATCGTCCGTGGTCAACGCCCGCCCATGATCACGGAGTCCCGCTCGGGGGCCGGACTACCGTGCGCCCATGGATCACGGAGTCCTGCCTGGGGGCCGCCGGCGGCGCGGTCATGATCACGGAATCGGCCGGGTCGCGCCGCTCGCCGTGGTGGCGGTGCTCGGGCCTAGGGTGCACCGCTACCTGGTGAGGCCCAGCCGAGCCGCTCCGCGGCCGTTCGCGCTCGGCGCCCTGCAAGAGATGACTTCCCCTCAGGTACGTGTACCTGGCAGCATCGCCATCGTGGGATACGACGACATCGACTTCGCCGCTGCGACCGCGGGGGGTTCCGGGGGGTCGGCCCCCAGGGCCAGCACCGCGGTGCCCAGGCAGGCGGTGCCTTAGCGATGCGAATCGCCCTGTTCGCGACCTGCCTGGCCGACACGCTCTACCCGCGCACGGCCAAGGCGACCGTGCGGCTGCTCGAGCGACTCGGCCACCAGGTCGTCTTCCCGGCCGCGCAGACCTGCTGCGGCCAGATGCACGTCAACGCCGGCTACCAGCGCGACGCCCTGCCGCTGATCAGGCACTACGTCGAGACCTTCGCCCCGTTCGAGGCGATCGTGGTCCCGTCAGGCTCATGCACGGGATCGATCAGGCACCAGCACGCGCTGGTGGCCCGCCGCCTCGGCGAGGATGGCCTGGGCCTGCGGGCGGCAGACGTGGCGGCCAGAACCTACGAGCTGTCCCAGCTTCTCGTCGACGTCCTCGGCGTGACCGACGTGGGAGCTTACTTTCCTCATCGGGTTACTTATCATCCGACCTGCCACTCGCTCCGCCTGCTCAAGGTGGGCGACCGGCCGCTGCGGCTGTTGCGGGCGGTCGCTGGCATCGACCTCGTGCCGCTGCCGGACGCGGAGTCCTGCTGCGGATTTGGCGGCACGTTCGCGGTCAAGAACGCCGATGTGTCCACGGCTATCTTGGCCGACAAGATGCGCAACGTGCTGGCGACCGGCGCCGAGGTGTGCACGGCGGGTGACAGCTCCTGCCTGATGCACATCGGCGGCGGCCTGTCCCGGCTGAAGACCGGCACCAGGACGGTCCACCTGGCCGAGATCCTGGCCGCGACGAGGGACCGCCAATGAGCACCTTCCTCGGCCTGCCGACGGCGCCACCAGGCGTCGGGCACCTGCGCGGGAGCGATCCGTTCCCGGTCGCGGCCAGGCAGGCACTCGGCAATGCCCAGCTGCGCCGCAACCTGGCCAAGGCGACCAGCACGATCAGGGCCAAGCGGGCCCGGGTGGTGGCCGAGCTGCCGGACTGGGAGGAGCTGCGGGAGGCGGGCCGCGCGATCAAGGCGGATACGCTGGCGAACCTGGACAGCTACCTGTGCCAGCTGGAGGAGCAGGTCACCGCCAGGGGCGGCACCGTGCACTGGGCCCGCGACGCCAACGAGGCGAACCGGGTCGTCGCCGAGCTGGTCCAGGCGGTCGGCGCGACCGAAGTGGTCAAGGTCAAGTCCATCGCCACCGACGAGATCGGGCTCAACGACGCGCTCGCGGAGGCCGGGATAAGCGCGGTAGAGACCGACCTCGCCGAGCTGATCGTGCAGCTTGGCCATGACCGGCCTTCGCACATCCTGGTGCCGGCCATCCACCGCAACCGGGCCGAGATCAGGGACATCTTCCTGCGCGAGATGGGCGACGTCGACCCCGGCCTGACTGACGCGCCCGCCGCCCTGGCCGAGGCCGCCCGGCTGCACTTGCGGCGCAAGTTCCTGTCAGCCAAGGTCGGGATCAGCGGCGCCAACTTCGCCATCGCCGAGACCGGCACGCTGTGCGTGGTCGAGTCCGAGGGCAACGGCCGGATGTGCCTGACGCTGCCGCGAACGCTGATCACGGTCATGGGCATCGAGAAGGTCATTCCGCGCTGGGCCGATCTCGGCGTGTTCATGCAGCTGCTCCCGCGCTCGTCGACCGGCGAGCGGATGAACCCGTATACGACCATGTGGACCGGGGTCACGCCCGGTGACGGCCCGCAGAGCTTCCACCTGGTGCTGCTCGACAACGGCCGGACGGCCGCGCTCGCCGACGAGGCCGGGCGGCCTGCGCTGTCCTGCATCAGGTGCTCAGCCTGCCTGAATGTCTGCCCGGTCTACGAGCGAGTCGGCGGCCACGCGTACGGCTCCGTGTATCCAGGCCCGATCGGCGCCATCTTGTCGCCGATGCTGACCGGGATCGAGGACAACGCGTCGCTGCCGTACGCGTCATCACTGTGCGGTGCCTGCTACGAGGTCTGCCCGGTCAAGATCGACATCCCCTCGATCCTGGTCGAGTTGCGGGCCCAGCACGTCGAGGCGGTGGCAGAGTCATCGAAGGTGCCGAGCGCCGAGGCCATCACGATGGCAGCGGCGGCGTGGGCCATGTCGAGCCCGGCCCGGTTCGCCGCCGCCCAGCGCGGCGGTCAGCTCGGGCGGCTGCTGGGCCGGGGCGGCACGATCCGGCGGCTCCCGCCGCCGCTGTCCGGCTGGTCAAGCGCGCGCGACGCGCCCGCCCCGCCCCGGGAGACGTTCCGCCAGTGGTGGCGCCGCGAGCACAAGGGCCGCTCATGACTGCGCGCGATGAGGTGCTGGCCAGGATCAGGACCGCGCTCGGCCCGCCGGGGTCCGATGAGCAAGCACCGCCAGCGCAGGCCGAGCCTGGCCACCGTCGTGCGGGCGACGGCAGCGGGCCAGCCTGGGAGAGTCCTGGTGGCTACCGGTCTCATGGCGACCTCGACGCCGCCGCCAGGCTTGACCGGTTCGCTGACCGGCTCATCGACTACAAGTGCTCGGTCCGGCGCTGCGCTCCCGCCGATCTCGAGGCGACGATCGCCGCCGCCCTGTACGAGCGGAGAGCCCGGCGAATCGTGCTGCCGCCCGAGCTCGACCT
>DATKFV010000009.1:0-2713 GCA_035511035.1 Streptosporangiaceae bacterium | reverse complement strand
CCGGCCGAGATCTCCAAGAACCGCCGCGCCGACGTGCCGATCGTCGGTGACTGCCGCGAGGTGATCGCCGACCTGACCGCCGCGGTGCGCGCCGACCGCGACCAGGGCCGCCAGCCGGACCTGGCCGCCTGGCAGGCACAGCTGAACAAGCTGCGGGACACCTACCCGCTCGGCTATGACCAGCCCGGCGACGGTACCCTCGCGCCGCAGCACGTGATCGAGCGGATCGGCCACATCGCCGGCCCGGAGGCGCTTTACGTGGCCGGCGTCGGGCAGCACCAGATGTGGGCGGCCCAGTTCATCGACTACGAGAACCCGGGCACCTGGATCAACTCGGGCGGGCTCGGCACGATGGGCTTCGCCGTGCCGGCCGCCATGGGCGCCAAGATGGGCCGGCCGGACGCCACCGTGTGGGCGATCGACGGCGACGGGTGCTTCCAGATGACCAACCAGGAGCTGGCCACCTGCGCCATCGAGGGGATCCCGATCAAGGTCGCGATCATCAACAACGGCAGCCTCGGCATGGTCAGGCAGTGGCAGACCCTGTTCTACAACGAGCGCTACTCCAACACCGACCTGCACCGGACCAAGGTGGCCACGTCAGGCAGGCCGACCGGCACCCGCATCCCGGACTTCGTCAAGCTCGCCGAGGCGTACGGCTGCGAAGGCCTGCGCTGCGAGGAAGCCGGCGACGTGGACAAGGTGATCGAGCAGGCCATGGCCATCAACGACCGGCCCGTCGTGGTGGACTTCATCGTGCACAGGGACGCGATGGTCTGGCCCATGGTCGCGGCCGGCACGTCCAACAACGACATCAAGTTCGCGCGCGGCCTAGCCCCCGACTGGGGAGGGGCGATCGAATGAACTTCCACGACGGAACCGACGCCAGCCTAGGAGCAGGAAAATGACCAGGCACACGCTTTCCGTGCTGGTGGAGAACAAGCCAGGAGTCCTGGTCAGGATCGCCGGGTTGTTCGCACGCCGGAACTTCAACATCGACTCGCTCGCCGTCGGGCCGACCGAGCACGAAGACATCTCCCGCATCACGATCGTGGTCAACTGCGAGGAGCACCCGCTTGAACAGGTGACCAAGCAGCTGAACAAGCTGATCAACGTGCTGAAGATCGTGGAACTCGAGCCGGGGGCCACGGTGCAGCGCAAGCTGATCCTGGTCAAGGTCAGGGCCGATGCCGAGAGCCGGTCCCGGGTGCTCGAGACGGTGAACCTGTTCCGGGCCAAGGTCGTGGACGTTGCGCTCGACGTCATCACGATCGAGGCGACGGGGAACCGGGACAAGCTCGACGCGCTGATCAAGGTGCTCGAGCCGTTCGGGATCAAGGAGCTCGTCGAGTCTGGGATGGTGGCCATCGGCCGTGGTGGCCGGTCGATCACCGACCGCGCGCTCCGGCCGGTGGAGCGAACCGCCTAGATCACCCATTCACACAGCACAACGTAGGACAACACAGAGAGGCCCATTCAGTGGCAGAGATTTTCTACGACGACAGTGCCGACCTTTCCGTCATCCAGCGGAGGCACGTCGCCGTGCTCGGTTACGGCAGCCAGGGCCACGCCCACGCGCTCTCGCTCCGGGATTCCGGCGTGGACGTCCGGGTCGGGCTGCCGGAAGGCTCGGCGAGCCGGGACAAGGCCGCGAACGAAGGCCTGCGGGTGCTGACGCCCGCCGAGGCGTGCGAGGAATCGGACCTGGTCATGGTTCTGGTGCCCGATCACCTGCAGCGGCAGCTTTACGCCGAGGCGATCGCGCCCGCGCTGGTGGAAGGCGACGCGCTGTTCTTTGCCCACGGCCTGAACATCCGCTACGGCCTCATCGACCCGCCGTCCGGCGTCGACGTGTGCATGGTGGCGCCCAAGGCTCCCGGCCACCTGGTCCGGCGTCAGTTCACCCAGGGCCGCGGCGTGCCCGTGCTCGTCTGCGTCGAGCGGGACGCCACCGGCAACGCGTGGCCGCTGACCCTGGCCTACGCCAAGGCCATCGGCGGCACCCGCGCGGGCGCGCTGAAGAGCACGTTCACCGAGGAGACCGAAACCGACCTGTTCGGCGAGCAGACGGTGCTCTGCGGTGGCGTCGCCGAACTGATCAAGGCCGGCTTCGCGACCCTGGTCGAGGCCGGCTACCAGCCGGAGTCGGCCTACTTCGAGTGCCTGCACGAGATGAAGCTGATCGTGGACCTGATGTACGAGGGCGGCATCTCCAAGATGTACTGGTCGGTGTCCGACACCGCCGAGTACGGCGGCTACACCCGCGGCCCACGGCTGATCAACGAGCAGACCCGCGAGGAGATGCGCCGCATCCTCGGCGAGATCCAGGACGGATCGTTCGCCCGTGAGCTGGTGGAGGAGTTCGACGCGGGCAAGCCCAACTTCCTCAAGCGCCGTGAGGCTGAGCGCGCCGAGCAGATCGAGCAGGTCGGCGCCCGCCTGCGCCCGCTGATGTCCTGGCTCGCCGAGGACGAGTAGCGCACGGCAGGCGCATCCCGCTGGGATGTGTCGAAGGCTCCGGACGGGGTAGCGGGTCGTGATGGCAAACATGACGCAAACGCGAACCCGCCACGACGCGCGGCAGACAGCGCCAACCCGCCGCGACCCGCGGCAGGCCATGCCCCGCCCGGAGCCCCACCACATCGCCGGAACCCAGCCCCGGCGTTCGGCATCCGCAGGCGAGGCGGTGCTGGCTTACCTCAGGCTCCAGACC
>DATKFV010000008.1:0-28504 GCA_035511035.1 Streptosporangiaceae bacterium | reverse complement strand
CAGACCCCGGCCCCAGATCCAGGCCAGCTCGCCGAAGGTCGCGTCGGCGTTTACCAAATCCGGGCGCAGCGCGAAAACCTCCTGCGCCAGTGCCTGCATCGTCCGGAGCACCTGCGCGTCGAACGCGCCTTCGCCGCTCATTCCGGCAATCTGTCGCGCCAGCACGCTCAGGGCAACTGATTTTCGCCGCCCGCCGCCCGCGCCCCGCTGCCCGCATCCCGAGCAGCGGGGGACCTTGCGGTCGCGTGAGCAGCATCTAAGTCCCCCGCTGCGCAGCGGTCGGCCGGCACGGCGGCCGCCCGCGCGCCCGAGCAGCAGGGGCTCTTTGCTGTCGCAAGAACGACGGCTAAGCGCCCCCGGTGTGATCGGCTGCACGGGATCTTCACAGTCGGATGGTCGAAACCTTCACATCGCGTCCGCTAATTTCGGGGCGTGGCCCAGATTGTCGTAGTGGAGGACGAAGCCGAGCTGGCAGCGGCCATCGCCGCGCGGTTGCGCAGCGATGGCCACGTCGTGACGATCGCCGAGGACGGGCCGGCCGCCGTGGCGTTGGTGAACTCGACCAGGCCGGACGCGGTCGTGCTCGACCTCATGCTGCCAGGATTCGATGGCCTTGAGGTCTGCCGCCGGATCCAGCGAGACCGGCCCGTGCCGGTGATCATGCTCACGGCGCGCGGTTCCGAGACCGATCTGGTCGTCGGCCTGGAAGTCGGTGCCGACGACTACCTCAGCAAGCCGTTCAGCATGCGCGAGCTCACCGCGCGCGTCCGGGCGCTGCTGCGGCGGGCGGAGCGATCGGCCACCGACCCCGACCGGGTGCTGCGGGCCGGCAACTTTGAGATAGACGTCTCCAGGCGCCGGGCCAAGCTCGACGGCCAGCTGGTCGGCCTGACCGCGACCGAGTTCGACCTTTTGGTCTACCTGCTCGCTACGCCAGGGGTGGTGCGCACCAGGGAGGATCTGCTCGCCGAGGTCTGGGGCTACCGGGACGGATCGGGGCCGCGCACGGTCGACTCGCACGTCCGCGCGATCCGCAGGAAGGTCGGCTCGGACGTGATCAGGACGGTGCACAGCATCGGCTACGCCGGCGCGGACGAGGATGGGGACTAAGGAAATGGCGACCTCTTATCTCGGCCCCCGGCCGCTCGACTGGGTCAGGTCGATCAAGATCAAGCTGGGCATCGTGGTCGTCGGATCGGTCGCCGCCACGGTCGGCGCGATCTCCTTGTCGCTGTCCTTCGGCGTCCATTCCAGGTACGCCTTCGTCGGCGGGCTCGTCGTGTCGCTGATCATCATCCAGTTGCTGGCGCACGGCATGGTGCTGCCGCTCCGCCAGATGGTCGCGGCCACTAGGGCGATGGCCAACGGGGATTACAGCCAGCGGGTGACGGCGACCGCTCAGGACGAGGTCGGCAGCCTGGCCAGTTCGTTCAACACCATGGCGGCGAAGCTTGAGCAGGTGGAAGCGCAGCGGCGGGAACTGATCGCGAACGTCAGCCACGAGCTGAGGACGCCGATCGCGGCGTTGCGGGCCCGGCTGGAGAACCTGGCCGACGGCGTCGAGGCGCTCGACGGCGAGGCAGTCGACACCATGCTCAAGGCGACGCAGCGGCTCAGCAAGCTCGTCGACCAGCTGCTGCAGTTGTCCCAGTTCGAGTCGGGTGCGATCGGCCTGCACCGGCAGGACTTCTGCGTCCGCGACGTAGTCGAGGACGCCGTCGCCGAGGTGCGGCCCGTCAACGCCGAGGTCCGCATCGTGACGCAAGTGAAGGACGGACTCGTCGGCGTCGGTGATCCCAGCCGGATCCACGAGGTACTGACCAATCTGCTGACCAACGCCGTCCGGCACAGCCAGCCCGGCACCCGGGTCGTTATCGAGGGAGCGCCTACCGACGAAGGAGTCAGGATCGAGGTCAGCGACGAAGGCACCGGGGTGCCACCGGATGATCTTGAACGCATCTTCGACCGCTTCTACCGAGTGAACGGCGCCCGACCGTCCGGCTCCGGCGGCGCTGGCCTTGGCCTGGCCATCGCCCGGTCGATCGTCGAACTGCACGGCGGGTCGATCAAGGCCGAGCCCCGGCAGCCATCCGGCTGCCGGATCGTCTTCGACCTCCCGAGCTAACGCGCCGGCGTCGCGAGCGCCCGTCCCACCACTCCCAGCGCGAGGCGCTGATTCGAGCCTGCCCGCGTCCAGTTGCTCCACTGCGCCCAGAAGAGGAAGACCATGGAAACCCCGCAGCCCGATCCCCCAGCCAATGATGCCCAGCCGTCGGCGTCACTGCCTCCCGAACCACGGCCGTCCCACCAGCCGCAACCGTTCCCTAGCACAGGGCAGCGGCCCCCGCCTGGCCCGCCTGGTCCGCCCGGCTGGCCTGCCCAAGCCGGCCCACCCGGAGTCGCGCCCTGGCCGCAACCGCCCCGGCCGCTCTTCGTCGCCGAGCCCCGCCTCGTCGTACGGTCACGGGCCGACGGCCGTCTCGTCATCGCTGCCCTGGCGATCGGCGTCTGCTTCGACATCGCGGCGCACAGCGGACTCGCAAGCATCGCCGCTACGGTCGCGGTGATCGCGGCCGCCGCTGGCCTGCTGCTGGGCGGCCGCATCCACGGGCGGACGAGCCCCGTGCTGCTCGTGGCGGCGGCGGTGTTCGGGCTGACCTTCACCTTCCGCGCGAGTCCCTGGGTCATCGTCCCGGCCGCCTTCGCGGTCGCCTTCCTGCTGTTGCTCGGCGCGTCGCTCGGCGCCGACGGCGGCGGGCTGGCCGGAACCTTTGCCGGGCTCGGCACCCGGATCGCGGTCGTCTTCGCGCACCTGATCAACGCGCCGGGGATGTTCTACTTCAAGGGTGAGTCGGCGCAGGACACGATCGCCAGGAAGTGGGGCATCAGCGTGCTGCGCGGGGCCGCGATCGGCGTTCCGATCATGCTGATCGTCGGGCTGCTGCTCGGCTCGGCTGACCCGATCTTCAAATCCTGGTTCGATCCTAGACTGGTGTTCCAGCACCTGCTGCTCGTAGTGGTCGGCGCCTGGATCATCGTCGGTCTCGCTCGAGCGGCCAGTGCCGAGGTACCTCTTCCCAAGCTCTCGTCGGCTCCGTCGCTCGGCACGGTCGAGGTCGCGATCGTGCTCGGCGGGCTCTGCGCCCTCTACGCCGCGTTTGTCATCGCGCAGTTCGTGGCGCTGTCGGGAGCGGGTCACCGCATCCTGGTCACCCACGGCCTGACCTACGCGCAGTACGCCCGCAGCGGCTTCTTCGGCCTGCTGGCCTGCGCCGGGATCACCCTGCTTGTGCTGCTAGGAGTGCGGGCCTGCGTCAAGGCGGAGAACCCGGTCATTAGCTCGGTGTCCGCGCTGACCGCGGCCCTCACGCTCGGGGTCGTCATCGTGGCGTTCAGGCGGTTGCAGCTCTACGAGGCCGCGTTCGGGCTCACGATGCTCCGCCTCGCCTGTTTCGTGGTCGCGGTCTGGATCGGGGTCGTGTTTGTCCTGCTGGCGGCGACGATCCTGCCGAAGGGGCTGCCTCGCAAGCGCTTCCCGGCAACTTTCATCGTCGCTGGGCTCCTCGTCGTGGCTCTGTGGGCCGCCTGCGACCCAGCCGCGATCGTGGCCAACACCAACCTGGGCCGGGCCGAGCGCGGTCGGTCGCTGGACGTGGCGTCGGTCGTGTCACTCGGACCGGACGCGGTGCCATCGGTCCTACCTCGCCTCGCGTACCTCCCGCCCGGCGAGCGCGCGGCCCTGCACCTCGGAATCTGCGTCGAATCTCGCGAAAAGGACGATGGCACCGCGTTCAACTTGGCCAGGTTCGACGCGAGCATGCTCACTCGCTACTGTCCCTCCCGGTCCGCAGGATGGGAAACCTGGTGACAGCCCCGACCAATGCGCCACCGGTATCGCTTGCCGCGGATGCGCCGCCTGCCGGGTCGCTTGCCGCGGGTGCGCGACTTACTGCGGCTGCGCCACTTACCGGGATCGTTGCCGCGGACGCGCCGCCTGCCGGGTCGCTTGCCGCGGCTGCGCGACTTACTGCGGCTGCGCCACTTACCGGGATCGTTGCCGCGGACGCGCCGCCTGCCGCGATCGCTTACCCGCCGATACGCCCCAACCGCAATCGTTTGCAACGGATGATCTTGGAGAATCCTGGGCTGAGACAGAAGATCGTGTTATTAACACTGGTCCATGTTCCGGAAAAATATCAAGATCATGGTCTCGCGGTGGGTAGCGGCGGGTTCCGGGGCCAGGAGGCGCGGCTTAGACGACGGGTAGGCTGGCGGGATGTCGATGCGAGTGGTCGAGGGGACTTGGCACCGGGGGCTTGGCTCGGCCGGAGCGGACGGTGCGGCTGGGGGTGACCTGGGCGATCCGGTGACTATCGGGCTTATCGGGGCGATGCTCGGGCTGCTCGCGGTGGCGCTGGTTGACATTAAGCGGCGGCCGGCCGACCAGATCAGGGGCCCCAAGCAGTTGTGGACCGTCTTGTCGCTGATCAACTGGGTGATCGGGCCTGTTGCCTACTTCATCTTCGGCCGGCGTCGCCGGCACTCCTAGGCCGCTGGTGTCCATCGGGGCGCGGGCTGTCGGTGGGGCTGGCTAGACTAGCCGTCAGACCCCTCGCACGGCGTTAATCCCGCCAACTCCCCCAGGGCCGGAAGGCAGCAAGGGTACGCGGGCTCTGGCGGGTGTGCGGGGGGTCCCTTTCGCTCCGGGCCGAGGATGAGGGTCATGGCAGGTGATGCCGACAGCACGGTTCAGGCTGACAGCGCGGCCCAGTCAGCGGCGCGGACCGCACCGCTGGCGCTCTATCGCAGGTACCGGCCCGCGACCTTTGCCGAACTGAAGGGTCAGGAGCACGTCACCGAGCCGCTCCGGCAGGCGTTGCGGAGCGGGCGGGTGCATCATGCTTACTTGTTCAGCGGGCCGCGCGGGTGCGGCAAGACATCGAGCGCGCGAATCCTGGCCCGGTCGCTGAACTGCGAGAACGGGCCGACGCCCGATCCGTGCGGCCAGTGTGCCTCGTGCGTGGCGCTCGCGCCTTCCGGTCCTGGCAGCATCGACGTGATCGAGATCGACGCGGCCTCGCACGGCGGTATCGACGACGCGCGGGACCTGCGGGAGCGCGCGTTCTATTCGCCGGTCTCGGCCCGCTACAAGATCTACATCATCGACGAGGCCCACATGGTGACCGGCGCGGGCTTTAACGCGCTGCTCAAGCTCGTCGAGGAACCGCCGCCGCACCTGAAGTTCGTGTTCGCCACGACCGAGCCGGAGAAGGTGATCCCGACTATCAGGTCGCGGACTCACCACTACCCGTTCCGGCTCGTGCCGCCCACCGTGTTGCGTGAGCTCCTGGAGGAGATCCTCGCCGCCGAGAAGATCAGCTTCGAGCCCGCGGTGCTCCCGGTCGTCGTGAGGGCCGGAGCCGGTTCCGCGCGGGACTCGCTGTCCATACTCGACCAGCTCATCGCCGGCGCCGACGAGGACGGACTGCGCTACGACCGAGCGATAGCTCTGCTCGGGTACACCGACGACGCCTTGCTCGACGAGATCATCGATGCCTTCGCCGAGGGGAACGGCGCGCTGGTCTTCCGCGCCATTGACCACGTCGTCGAGGCGGGCCACGATCCGCGACGTTTCGCGATGGACCTGCTCGACCGGCTGCGTGACCTGATCATCCTGGCCGCGGTGCCCGACGCGGGCTCGTCCGGGCTGCTCGACGTGCCCGAGGACAGCCTCGAACGGATGCGCCAGCAGGCGACCAGCTTCGGCCAGGACCGGCTGGTGCGAGCCGCCGAGACGATCAATAGCGGGCTCGTCGAGATGCGCGGTGCGACCTCGCCCCGGCTGCTGCTCGAGCTGATGTGCGCTCAGGTGCTGTTGCCCGCGAGCGGCCAGTCGCCCGGGGGTCAGTCGGCCGGGGGTCAGTCGGCAACCAGTCAGCCCGCGGCCGTCGGCCGGGGCGGCAGCGATCTCGACGCGCGGATCGAGCGGCTTGAGCGGCAGTTCGCGGCCGCGCTCGACCGGCTCGCGACGGGCCAGCCTCGGCCGGCCGGAATCCGCTCGCCCGACGAGCCGCGGCCGTCGGCCGAGCCGGGCCAGTCTGAGCGGCCGGGCCAGCCTGGCTCGTCGAGCCAGTCGGGCCGGGAACGGTCGCAGGAACCGCAGCGGGGTCAACCCAGCGCGGCTCAGCCTGGCGGGGGCCGGTCGGGTGCTGGGCAGCCGGGTATGGGCCAGTCGGGCGGGAATCAGTCGGGCCAGGGCCAATCGGGTGCGGGCCAGTCGGGTGCGGGACCGGCCCGGCCTGTCGGCGGACTGTCCATGCCGGACGCCGCGTTGGTACGTGAGCGCTGGGAGGACATACTCAACGCGGTCCGCGACGTGCGCAGAGTGGCCTGGATGCTGCTCAGCAACGCAAGCGTGGATTCGGTCGAGGGCAACGTCCTGAACTTGGCCTTCTCTAGGGAAGGGGACGCCAAGGGCTTCACCAACAGCGGTTGCGACCAGGATCTGGCCGAGGTACTTGAGCGCGTGCTCGGCGCCCGGTTCGTGGTCAGGCCCGTCGCCCCTGGCGCAGCGCGCCGGACGTCCGCCTCGGCGCCGCCCGCTGCCTCTCCGGCTACCCAGGCCGGCAGGGCCGCGTCGGCTACCCAGGAAGCCCAGCTCACGCAGGCCACCCGTACTACCGCGCCTGATCCTCCGATATCGGATAACCCGAGATCGGATAACCCCGACTCGGACTACCCGAATTCGGACTACCCCATTTCGGATAATCCAGTTTCGGATAGTCCGAAGTCGGATGAAGCCTCGGCGTCGGACGCGGCTCGGGGCTCAGCTGCGGCTCACGGAGCGGACGCGGCTGGGGGATCAGCTGCGGTTCGGGGACCGGGTGCGGCTCACGAAACGGATGCGGTTCAGGGCTCAGCTGCGGCTGGGGGCTCAGCTGCGGTTCGGGGATCGGAGGCGGCTCGCGGATCAGCTCCGGTTCGGGGAACGGGTGCGGCTCGGGGATCAGCTGCGGCTCGGGGAGCGGATACGGGCTCAGGCGGGAGCTCCAGGCCCACCGAAGTCAGGCCCACCGAAGTCAGGCCCAGCGAAGCCAGGTCAGCCAAGTCAGGGTCAGCCACGTCGGGGTCAGCTAGCGGCGACGATGATCCTCGGTTTGACACCGATGGGTCGGCGCCTGGGTCAGCGGATAACGTGACCGGGACTGACCTGATCCTGCGGGAGCTTGGTGGTCGGGTCATCGAGGAGATCAACGAGCAATAAGGGCGGCGGGAGGCCTCGCTGGCGGGCGATAGCTGGCAGTGGCGAGCCGTAGGCTCTAACTATTCGAGTGATGATTCGAAGCAAAAACGGCCGGTGCTGCCGGTGGCCGCAGGCTCATCGAGCCCAGCCGCCCGCCGGGAAAGCCGCCAGGAGAGACAGGTGAGTGGGCATGGAACCAGGCGGACAGCTTGACATGCAGCAACTCTTCGCCGCCGCGGCCCAGATGCAGAACCAGCTGATGAGCGCGCAGCAGCAGTTGGCCGAGGCTGAGGTCGATGGCACTGCTGGTGGTGGGCTAGTCACCGTCACGGTCAACGGGCAAGGTGAGCTGGTCGACCTGTCTATCTCGAAGGACGCCATTGACGCGAGCGATCCTGACGAGACCGCTGCTACGATCGCCGACCTGGTGCTCGCGGCTTGTCGTGATGCCTACGGGGCGCTGGGTGAGCTGCAGGCGCAGATGATGGGCCCGCTCGCTGGCGGTCTCGGTGACCTCGGGGCCACTGGCGGCCTGCCGGGCATCCCTGGGCTGCCTGGACTGCCGGACTTCGGGTCGCTGCCGCCAGATGCGGGCGATCCTGACCGGCCGGGCGAGCACTGAGGTGTACGAGGGTGTCGTCCAGGACCTGATCGATGAGCTCGGCCTGCTGCCTGGCATCGGTCCTAAGGGGGCCCAGCGGATCGCCTTCTACCTGCTGACCGCCAACTCGGCTGACGTCCGTCGGCTCGCTGACACCCTGATCGAGGTCACCGAGAAGGTGAAGTTCTGCCGTACCTGCGGCAATGTGGCTGAGCAAGATGAGTGCCGGATCTGCCGGGATACCCGGCGCGACCCATCGGTGATCTGCGTAGTCGAAGAGCCCAAGGACGTGGCCGCCATCGAGAAGATCCGCGAGTTCCGCGGCCGGTACCACGTGCTCGGCGGCGCGATCAGCCCGATTGACGGGGTCGGCCCTGAAGACCTCAGAATCGCCGAGCTGATGCACAGGCTGGCTGACGGGACGGTCACCGAGCTGATCCTGGCGACCGACCCGAACCTGGAAGGCGAGGCGACGGCGACCTACCTGGCCCGATTGTGCAAGCCGATGGGGCTGAACGTGACCAGGCCAGCGAGCGGCTTGCCGGTGGGAGGCGAGC
This sequence comes from Streptosporangiaceae bacterium, assembly GCA_035511035.1. Lineage (GTDB taxonomy): Bacteria > Actinomycetota > Actinomycetes > Streptosporangiales > Streptosporangiaceae > Chersky-822. The sequence goes on along the minus strand of DATKFV010000008.1, from coordinate 20,103 downwards.
TTGAGTACGCCGATGAGGTTACGCTGGGCCGGGCTTTCGAAGGGCGGCGGGCACTGAATGTCTGAGCGGGTCAACGGGCCAGCGCAGCTGAGCGGCAACGGCACGGTGCAGGAGGCCGGAAGCGACTGGCGCTCGCTGGCGGCGCTGGTGGCCGAGCACGCCGCTAACTACCTCGAAGCCCTCGCGGCGGTGGGCCGGGGTGAGGGCGGCGATGGGGTGGTGCCGCTGCTCTTGCTCGAGGTAGCCCAGGTCATGCTGGCGGGGGCGCGGCTCGGAGCGAGCCGTGACGTCATCCCGGCCGGCAATGCCGAGCCTGAGATCGGCGCTGATCCTGACCTCGATGAACTGCGCACCGGCCTCGCTGGCCGGCTGGCGGACGTAGACGAGTACGCCGAGTTGTTCGACCCTTACTCCGACACCGAGCCTACGGCCTTCCGCCTGTCCGATGACCTGACCGCCGTGGCCGCCGACCTGATCCACGGGCTTCGCCACTACCAGGCGGGCCGGGCCAGCGAGGCGCTGTGGTGGTGGCAGTACTCCTACGTGAACCACTGGGGCACTCACGGCAGCGCCGCGCTCCGGGCACTGCACTCCGTGGTGGCGCACGCCCGGCTTGACGTGGCGGACGAGCAGATCTGAGCTCGCCTTCCTCGCTCCGGGCTGGTCCGCGGGCTCAGGTAGACTCAGTTCCCGCTGGCCAGAGTGCTGGTCGAGGCCAACAGCGGGTCCGCTTGGTTTATTTGCGGCCTATAAAGCTTTTGACTCTATATCGGTAACCGATATAGTGACTCCCATGGGGAAACCGAGGAGGGCCGCATCGTGACCCTCATTGTGCAGAAGTACGGCGGCTCTTCACTGGCTGACGCCGACGGCATCAAGCGAGTCGCGCAGCGGATCGCCGCCACTCGCAAGGCCGGTCACGACGTCGTGGTGGTCGTCTCGGCCATGGGCGATACCACCGATGAGCTGCACGACCTCGCGCTGCAGGTGAGCCCGTTGCCGCCGGGCCGCGAGCTCGACATGCTGCTGACCGCGGGCGAGCGGATCTCGATGGCGCTGGTCGCGATGGCTATCGCGAACCTTGGCTTCGAGGCGCGGTCGTTCACCGGCTCGCAGGCCGGAGTGATCACTGACTCGGTGCACGGCAAGGCGCGCATCATCGACGTCACGCCTGGCCGCATCTCCGGCGCGCTCACCGACGGCGCGATCCCGATCGTCGCGGGGTTTCAGGGCGTCTCCCAGATCGGCAAGGACATCACCACGCTCGGGCGGGGCGGCTCGGACACGACCGCCGTCGCGCTGGCGGCGGCGTTGCGGGCCGACCTGTGCGAGATCTACACCGACGTGGACGGCATCTACACCGCTGACCCGAGGATCGTGCCGAGCGCCAAGCGGATCCGCTGGATTAGCTATGAGGAAATGCTGGAGATGGCAGCCTGCGGGGCCAAGATCCTGCACTTGCGTTGCGTCGAGTACGCCCGGCACTACCACATGCCGATCCACGTTCGTTCCTCGTTCAGCAACAAGGAAGGCACCTGGGTCACGCAGCCGCCATGGCCAGGCCAGGAGGAAAGCGGAATGGACCAGCCGATCATCACCGGAGTCGCGCACGACCGGGGCGAGGCCACGATCACCGTGGCCGGCATTCCCGACAAGGTCGGCGCCGCCGCCAGGATCTTCCAGGCGGTCGCGGCCGCGAACATCAACATCGACATGATCGTGCAGAGCACCTCGCGGTCGACCGGGCAGGCTGACATCTCCTTCACGCTCCCGCGACTCGATGGCCAGGCAGCGATGGCGGCGTTGCGTGCCATCCAGGAGGCGATCGGCTTCGAGTCGCTGATCTTCGATGACCGGATCGGCAAGATCTCCCTCATCGGGGCGGGCATGAAGTCCCACCCGGGAGTCAGCGCCGGCTTCTTCGGCGCGCTCGCTGACGCGGGCATCAACATCAGGATGATCTCGACCTCGGAGATCAGGATCTCGGCGGTCGTCGACGCCGCTGACCTCGACTCGGCCGTCACGGCCACGCACCGGGCGTTCGGGCTCGACGACAGCTCCGCCGAGGCGGTCGTCTACGGCGGGACCGGGCGATGAGGCCGGTCCTGGCGATCGTCGGCGCGACCGGGGCCGTCGGCACGGTCATGCGCGACGTGGTCTCCACCAGGCCCGACATCTGGGGCGAGGTGCGGCTCATCGCGTCGGCGCGGTCGGCCGGGCGGTTGCTGCCGGTGCGCGGTGAGCAGGTGCCGGTCATCGAGTTGTCCGCCGAGGCGTTCGACGGGGTCGACATCGCCATGTTCGACGTGCCGGACGAGGTCTCCGCGCAGTGGGCGCCGGTCGCCGCCGGCCGGGGCGCGGTCGTGATCGACAAATCCGGGGCGTTCCGCCTGGACCCGCAGGTGCCGCTCGTGGTACCCGAGGTCAACCCGGCCGCCGCCGCCGACCGGCCCAAGGGCATCATCTCGGTGCCTAACTGCACCACCTTGTCGCTGATCGTGGTAATCGGGGTGCTGCACCAGGCCTACCGGCTGCGGGAGATGATCGCCGCCTCCTACCAGGCGGCGTCGGGGGCGGGGCAAGCCGGCACCGACTCGCTCTATGACCAGCTCGCGATCGTCGCCGGCCAGCGCACGCTTGGCCAGCGGCCAGGCGACGTGCGGGCCGCTGTCACCGACACCGGCCCGTTTCCTGTGCCGCTCGCGCTGAACGTCATCCCGTGGGCCGGATCGCTGCGGCCCGAGGGCTGGTCGTCGGAGGAGCTGAAGATCAGGAACGAGACCCGCAAGATCCTCGGCGTGCCTGACCTGCGGATCTCGGCCACTTGCGTGCGGGTGCCGGTCATCACCGGGCACTCGCTCGCGTTGCACGCGGTGTTCGAGGCCGAGGTCGACGCGGCCGCCGCGACCAAGTTGCTGGCCGACGCACCTGGGGTCAAGGTCGTCGACCGGCCCGAGGCAGGCGAGTTCCCGACTCCGGTCGACGTCGCTGGGACCGACCCGACCCTGGTCGGGCGGATCCGGCCGAACCTGGACGATCCGCACGCGCTCGAGCTCTTCGTCTGCGGTGACAACTTGCGCAAGGGCGCCGCCCTCAACGCGGCCCAGATCGCCGAGCTGCTGGTCGCGGCCGGCTAGGTCGCGTCGCGTCGCTGGGGCGGGCGGGCGCCTTAGTCCGCGGCTAGGTGGCGGCCAAGGAACGCGAGCGACGGTGGCTCCTGCTGGGCGAAGAAGTCGCCGGAGTGACAGCCGGGCGCGATGTCCACGACCGCTCCCGCTGGTAGCGCCTTGGCCAGGGCTACGACGCCGGGATGGAACGGGTCGTCGAGCCCGGAGGCGACCCTGACCGATGTTTTGGCCAGCGCGCTCGCGTGAGTCACGGCGTCGGCGGCGGCGAACGCGGTCGGCCCGGCGTACGCGCCTGGGTTAACCGCCTTGGCCTGGTCGTAGCTGGTCCAGACGGCCGGGCCGATCGCGGCGACGGCGCCGATCAGCTCCGGGTACTTCTCCGCGACCAGGATCGCCCCGTAACCGCCCATGGAGATGCCGAGCGTGCCAATCCGGCGGTGACCGCGGCCGAGGCCGCGGGCCTGGCACATGGGAATCAGCTCGTCGACCACCATGGCCAGCGGGTTGTCGCCGGGATGAGGGTTCCAGTAGCCACCGCCGCCGTCCGCGGCGATGATCGCCATCGGCGGCAGCGCGCGGCCGTCCGGCCGCAACGCGACCGCCTGGGCGAGGCTCATCCTGGTGAGCACCTTGAGGTGGTTGCCGCCGTAGGCGTGCAGCGCGACGATCAGCGGCAGGTCGCTGCCTGGCCCGTGTCCTGGCGGGTAGGCGAGGGTGTAGCCGACCCGCTGGCGCCGGGCCGCCGAGTAGAAGCCGCCACAGTGCGACGGGCCGAGCGGCGCGAAACTGAAAGGCGGCACCGGGACCGAGCAGGCCCCGTCGACGCGCTCAAGAAGATTCTTGCCTGGCAGCACGCCGCGCTGGACTAGGTCAACGACTCCGGCCGCGACGACGGTCACGCCGAGCAGGCCGCCGAGGCCAGCCTGAAGGGCCCGGCGGCGCCCCGGGCCAGCTGGCCCGGCCGGGCCGAGGTCAGCGGGCCCGGCCGGGCCTAGGCCAGCTGGCATGGCTGGACGCGGCGGATGGCCTGGCTGGCGGTGGCGACCGTGAGGGCGAGTACCGCCAGCGCGGCGAGGTCGATCACGCCGACGTGGAACGCTGGCATCACTCCCGGTTCGGGCGAGACGAGCCAGCGGAGCGCTCCGGCGATGAACAGGAGCATCGCGGCGCCGCCGACGCGGGCCAGCCCCAGCTCGAAGCGGAGCGCGCCGGGCGACTGGTCGAGCTGGCGCAGCAGCGAGGCCGTGCCGGCGATGACGCCGCCGGCCGCGGCCGGGCTGAGGGCCATCCAGGCGAGCTGGCCGGCCGGGAAGGCCACGAGCGCTGCCGGGTGCATCACGTAGGACGTGATCCACATCGTCGCGGCCCAGCCGAAGGCGGCCACGCCTCCGGGTACCAGGCTCTGATGCACGAGCAGGTGCCCGCCGGTACCGGGCCAGGCGTTCTCGAAGTGCTTGGCCCCGAAGAACAGGACGGTCGCCCCGGTCGCGATGAGCGCGGCTGGGCGCAGTAGCCGGAGGCCGTCGCCGCGCCGGATCGCGGCGATCACGGACCCGCCCACGCGAATCGCGGCCAGCCCGGCGAGCACGGAGCAGACCAGCAACGCCGCCGACATGAGATCAAGGGCCTGGGTGACGCCGGCGTGGCGGGGATGGGTCCAGGAGACGCCGATGGCCAGCTGTGACCACATGGCCGCGGCGGCCAGCATGAACGCCGCCGCGCAGCAGGCCAGCGTCGCGAGCCTGGCCCTCGGGGAGGCGCCCCGGTCGAACGCGTGCGGGGTCAGGCCGACATCGGCGAGCCGGGCGCGCAGGCCGCTGCAGGCAATATCGGCATCGCGCCGCAGTGAGCGCGGGCGCTCGGCGAGGTCGGCCGCGAGCAGCTCGGCGAACTCATCGCCGTACCTGGCCCGCCAGGCCGCCGGGTACCAGCGCAGCCGTCCGCACGCTCGGGCCTTGATGTCGGCCGGAATCGCCTCGGGCTCGCCAGTGATCGTCTCGGTCGTCGTCTCGACGGTCGCCTCGGTGGCCGTTTCGATAGTCGCCTCGGTGGTCGTCTCGCCCCTCGCCTCGATCATGTGAGGGCCCAGCTTCGGGCCAGGCGGCTGAGGCCGACGTCGGCGACTTGCCGTTGCGCTTGCAAGTAGCTGCTCAGCGCCGTCGCGCCGGTGACCGTGAGCTGGTAAGGACGACGACGGTCCTGGCTGTCGAGGGCCTCGATCAGGCCGTGCGCCTCTAGCCGGCTGAGCGCCTCGTACAGGGTTCCTGGCGCCAGCCGCACGCCAGCGAACGACTCGATGTCCTTGGTGAGGGCGTAGCCGTGCTTGGCGCCATCGGCCAGGCTCGACAGGATCAGGCTGGCTGGCCCCGACGACCGGCCGAGCGTGTCGAGACCGTCGGAGGCAGCGGGTGCAGCGCTGCTAGCTGACCTCTTCATGACACGCATCCTATATCGGTTCACGATCGATCGGATACCGGACTTGTGAGTTCCGTGATCCGAGTGAGTCGAGCCCCTCGCCGGCCGCCAGCCCGGACCACGCCCCCTCGGCTCTTCCGTGATCATGAAAATCCGTTGATCACGGTGATCTGCCTGGTCAATCGCGCGCTGATCTTCCCTGATCAAGGATCCGCTCATGATCACGGAATCCCGGCTGGCCCCAGCGCCGCCTCGAATCCTCCGTGGTCAGCGCCCGCCCATGATCACGGAACCCCGGCCGGGCGGCGGGGCTTTGGCGCCGGCATGATCACGGAATCCCGGTTGGACGGGCCGACGGTGCCGTCATGATCACGGAAACCTGGCCAATTCCATTCACCCCTCGAAACCTTCTTGATCAGTGCCGACCCATGGATCATGGAAACCTATGTGCGGTTTTCGGGGTGCGATTTGACGGGATCATGGGGCGCGAGGTGATCACGGAGACTTGGCTGCGGGTGTCGGCCTGAAGGCGGACTGGGTCAATGGCGGGGTTGGTTGCGGGGCCGGGGGTGACTCGGCGGGCGAGAGTCGACCCACGGGGCGGGGCCGACCTGGCGGGCAGGGACTGGGAGCGGGCCGGTACCAGGTAGGGCAGGTGCTCGGTGATGAACTTCCTGGCCAGCGGGTCGCGCATGCGCCAGAGACCGGCGTCGATCACGAAGTGGGCCATCACTACGCCCAGGTAGGCGCCGAAGACGAGCCGGCCGGCCGGGCTTGAATTGTGCAGATGCGACGCGGTGCTGAGCAGCGCGCCGCCGATCAGCGCAACGTTGCCGAGTGTCGCTAGCCGGACCGGCCGGGACGGGCCGCCCGCACCGTGCGCACGGCTCGCGCCGTCCGCACCACCCACACCGTCCGAGCCGCTTGCACCGTCCGAGCCGTTCACGGTGCCCGAACCGTTGACGGCGTTAAAGCCACTCGCACCGTCTGCATCGCGTGTACCGCCAGTGTCCCTCGCGCCGTTCGCGTCCCTCGCGGTGGTCGGGGTGCTCTTCCCGCCGGTCACTAGGCCGACGAGCAGGAGGTACTGCAGTCCGTGCGCTACGGTCATGCCGCCGATCGCCGCGTACGGGGAGGAGAACACGAAGGCGGGCAGCCCGAACGACAACGCGGTCAGGTAGCAGATTACGAAACCAGCGGTCCTGGCCTCGCGGGGCCGGCGCGTCAGTTGGGTGATCCCGGCCGCGACGGCGATGAGGAAGAAGGCCGTCGCCACCGAGCCCAGCCAGCCGGCACCGACCTCGACCCGCAGGCCGAGCAGCCTTGGGTCGGAGACCAGTTCGCCGACCGTGGCCATGCCCGCGACGAGCAGGGCCTGGCGTTCGGCCCGGCGGAGCGGCGGCAGGCGGGAGGCTGCTGCCGCGAGCGCGGCCACGCCCAGGTTCTGCTTCTGGTAGTGGTAGAACTGCCAGCCGAAATAGGGCAGTAGCGCCCACTGGAAGGCGGCCGGGGAGACGACTGCCGCCACGCCGGCGGTGGCGATGATCAGGACGGCAGGCACCCAGAGGCACCTGGTCAGATGCTGCCGGGCGTAGTCGCGCGCGGCCGGGCTGACGAACAGCGCCCCGGTCGAGGCGACGTGCACCGACGAGCCGGTGAACAGCAGCCAGGACAGCGCCCGCACGGGGGTGGCGGCCGCTGGCGGCGCGAGCAGCACCACCGCGACCAGGCTGGCGGCGGTCAGGCCGACCGTCGCCCACAGCCAGGCGCCCGCGGCGAGCCGGCGCCGCTGGCCAGCCAAGGCGCCAGCCTGCGGCCCAGGCGCGGCCTCAGGCGCAGGCCCAGGCCCGGCCTGGGGCCCAGGCCCGGCCTCAGCCTCCGCCACAGCCACCCGCCGCGTTCGCGAACGGCTGGAACACCGCGAACAGGAAGATCAGGATCCCGAGCAACGGCACCAGCAGCGCCGTCACGACTATCACGCGCTTGCCCACAGTGGTCATGCGAGCGAGACTAACTCGGATTCCGGTATATCGTCAACCGATAGCTCGGTTGACGATAGCTAGTACATGACGGCCTTCAAGCCCGGTGGGCCGGGAGCGGCTCGGCTAGGAGCAGGTAGTCGCCGTCGGCGACGACCGGGTCGTCGCCGATGCCTAGGGTGAACGTGCCGTTGTGGACTAGGCCGAGCACGAGGCCCGCTCGCTCGTCCCGCACCGCGCTGAGCGGCCGGCCGACCGTGTGGGCATCCGCCTTGGCCTCGGTCAGGCTGTGCTCGTCGGACTCCACCAGCTGGGCGAGCATGTCGGCCGCGTGCGGCGCCTCCAGGCTCTTGGCGATCGTGTGGGCGATCATGTCGGCTGGTGACATGGTCCGGCTGACCCCCAGCTCGTGCAGGGCCTCGCGCACGGACGGCGACTTGACCAGCGCCACGATTTCCAGGTCAGGTGCGATCCGCCGCAGCAACACGGCGCTGACCAGCACGTCGCCGTCGCTGTCGCTCGCGATCAGGGCCTGGGTGGCTCGCTCGGGATGCGCGAGGGTCAGCGAGTGCGCCTGGGTCGGGTCACCCCTGATCACGTGCACTTCGCTGCGCACCGTCGCGGGGTCGACATCGGCGACCAGCACGACGTGCTCGCCGACCCGGACCAGCTCGTCGAGTATGACCGGGACCGGGCCGTCCATGCCCACGACGAGACGGTGGCCTTCATCGATATGGTCTCTCATCGCAAGGACTCTCCGTATCCCGGCCGCCGCGGCCGCGCCAGTGACGAGCGCGAATACCGATGCGAGCAGCGGTATGGTCGTCAGCATTACCGCCGAGGCGATTACCTCGCCGATTCCGTTATGAGGCGTCACGTCGCCATAACCGACGGTGGTCGCCGTGGTGATGGCCCAATAAATGCCCTTAGTAAAAGCGATCCCCTGAGTCAGCGAGAATAGATAGGCGCCTACCAGCACGCAGGCCAGCGCGATCGACAGAAGGACCGCGATGGACTTGCGATGGTGAGCGCCGCCTAGAATGCGGAAGATGATGGCGATCATCGCGCTATCGTCTCAGCCCCGGCTGGTCATGGTCGCGTCGATTCCCGACCTGGTGCGACCGGCCGTGACCCGGACCGGAGCCGCCGCTCCGGCGGAGTGCGCGCCTTTCCACCACTGAGCCGCATAACCGCTCGCCCCGCAGCCAGGGAAGAACCTGACCAGGTACCGGCCAGGGGCCAGCGGGCCAAGCTGGTAGCGGCCGTTGGCGGCGGCGCTGACCGCGAGGAACGGCGAGGCGTCCCCGGCGACCGGCGTGGCCTGCACGCAGATGCCGCCGAGCGCTGCGATGGCTGGCCCGCCGCTGGTCACCATGCCGGAGATCCAGCCGTCGGCCCGGAGTGCGGCGCTGACCGGCCGCGTGGCCCGGCCTGCCCGCACCGTGATGACCGTGGCCTTCGATGGACTCGAGGTGGCGACGTACCACTGTGGCGTCACGTCACCGGGGTCGGTCTGGCAGAACACCTGGTCGCCGAAGAACACCTTGTACCGGCCGGGCACCAGATCTCCGATCTGGTAGTAGCCCATGGGCCCGGCGGTGCCTGTGCCCTCGAACGAGCCGGCCGAGCCGCTGCCCACAGGGACGGCGTCCACGCAGACCCCGATCGCGGGCGCAAGTGCGCCCCCGCCCCCGCTCTGGCCGCCGCCCTGGCCGCCGCGATTGGCGAGCACCCGCCCCGAGATGGCCCCGCCCCGGTAAGTGCTCATCGTGACCGTCGGCCCGGCGACCCGCCGCCCGGCCGTGGCCCTGACCGGGCCGGTCACCACCGGGATGAGCCTCGCCGCGCCGCAGGAACTGAGCGACAACCGGTAGGTGCCTGAGTTCAGCCCCGTGACCGTGTACACCCCTCCGCGACTGGTGCTGCCGAAGCCATAGAAGGGCTGGGTTACCGAGTACGCCAGGACGCAGACACCGCTCACCGGCTTGCCTCCGGACTTGCTCACCACCCGGCCGGTGACGGTTCCGCCGGGCGTGAGCCAGGCGTCGATCGCCGAAGTCGGATGGCCCGCGGCTACCTTGACTAGCTTCGCCTTGGCCAGGCTCGACGCCCGGTCGTACCACTGAAACGCGAGGTCCTGGCCGCCGCAGGGCTGGAACTCCACGATGTAGCTGCCCGCAGCGAGCCCTTCGATGCCGTAGCCGTCACCGACGAGCGTGAAGCCCTCGTCAGAGGCCACCACCCCGGTGCGCGCGTTGACGACGGTCAGGCAGAGCGGCGAGTCCTGCTGGTCCGACGGCCCGTACACCCAGCCGGTCATGGTGCCCGCCGGCCGCAGGACCGCGTCGATGCCCGCGATCGATTTGCCGCCGGCCAGGTTCAGCTCGGCGGCGTCGGCCTCCCCGGCCTGGTCAGGGAACCACTGGTCGGTGACGTTGGGCTCGAAGCCGCAGTTGCCGAAAAGGATCTGATACTGCCCGGGCGCGAGGTTCTCGATCGCGTAGCGGCCGTGCGCGCTCTCGGCCGCGCTCCCGCCGAGCGCTACCGCCCCGTCGACGGGCACGGCCTGCGCGCAGGCGCCGCTGAGCGGCTTGCCGGCCGGCGTCGTCAGAGCGCCGCTGATGGTGGCCCCACTCGTCAGGGCGGCGTCGATTCCCTTCGCGGTGTGACCGGCGCGCAGGCTGACCGGTACGGCCGCGGCCGCATTGAGCTGACCACGGTAGAACTGGGGAGCGTAATTGCCGTTATTGTCACAGTTCGCGAACTCGACGGAGTATTTGCCGGCCGGCATCTGGTCAAGGAAGTAATGGCCATCCTTATTGGTCTCGGCCAGCCCGAAGCCGTCATCGGCTGTGACGCAGACCCTCGCTAGCGGCGCGCCAGTCGACTTGGCGGTCACGGTCCCGGTCATAATCGCGCCTGGCTGCAGGTAAGCGTCGACATCGCCGGTGACGTGAGCGAGCTTGACGGTCACGCTGTGCGGGTAGTCCTGGTCCAGGTAGTTGCCGTTGTTACTGCAGCCAGGGCCGAAACTCACCGAGTACCGGCCCGCCAGCAGGCCGCTGATCGCGTACCGGCCTTCCGCGTTGGTCGAGCCGACGTAGCCGTTGCTGAACGGCTGGCCAGCGACCGAGGCGAAGACGCACATGCCCCTGAGCGGCTGACCGTGCGGGCCGCGGAACCTGACCACGCCTGAGATCGTGCCGCCGAGCACGAGCCGCGCGTCGACGTGCGTCCGGCTGGTGCCGAAGCCGGTCTTGATCAGCCCCCGGCCAGTCTCGCTGGCCGTACCAGGCCACCACTGCGGCAGGTACCGGCCCGATCCGCCGCACTGCGGGAAGAACCCGATCCCGTACCTTCCAGGGTCAAGACCCTGGAACTTGTACTTCCCGGTGGCAGGCGTCGTCACCTGCTGCACGCTCGCGCCCTTGCGGGTGGCCGCCACTACGCAGACGCCGGCGAGCCCGTGCCCCGAGTGACCGGTGACCGTGCCCGAGATCACGCCGCCGGGACGCATGACCGCGCTAATGCCGTGGGTAATCCGGTTCGCCTTGACGACGACCGGGTTGGCGGCCGCCGCGCTGAACTTGTCCCTGTACCACTGCGGCGCCCAGTTCCCCGTGGCCTTCGGGGGCGGCGGACCGCAGGCCGAGGTGAACCCGACCTTGTACGTGCCAGGTTCAATGTACTTGCCGGTGTCGTAAGTGCCTTTCTTGCTGACCGGACCGCTCGCGTACCCGTCGCCGAAGAACACCTCCCAGCACAGGCCAGCGACGGTGCGGCCGCCGGGCCCGGTGACCTTGCCGGCGATGCCGCCCCAGTCAGGGCCGGTACCACGGTGCTCGAGGCCAATCGCCTTCCGCCGGATCACGACCGGCATCCTCGTCGTCGCTCTCCCATTGCCGCCCCGGCCCACAGTGACCGGGGCAAGCGTCGTGACCTGCGCGCCGGTCACGTAGGCCAGGGACGGCGAGGCTGGCGTGAGGGCCGCGCGCGGCCGCAACGCCGCTCCGGCCGACCACGAGATCTGGCCTGCAGGACCGGCGCACTCCTGGTAGCGCAGCACGTAGGCACCGGAAGCCAGGCCAGCGAATTCGAACATCCCGGTCGGCCCGGTCACGGCGGCCCGCCCAGGCACCAGGACGTGCTCCCCGGCTGGCTGCGCGGTCACGCACACCCCCGCCAGTGGCCGGCCAGCGCGGTCAAGCACGGTGCCGGTCAGCGACCCGGGCCGCGCGCGGTGCCGCTGCGCTGCCGAAGCCCGCGCCGCTAGCTCCCGCGCGATCCGGGCCAGCCGGGCGTGCCGCGCCAGCCGGGCGTGCCGCGCCAGCCGGGCGTGCGGGCTGGAGCCTGTCCTGGCCGCCGGGATTCTGGCGGCGGCGAGCGCAGGAACAGGAATCAGCGTGCTCGCGCTCGCGAGCAGCCCAACGCAGAGCACCGCCGGGACGAGGACTCGCGCGGGCCCGACGGCATGGCCAAGGCGGCGGAGTGAGGTCACGAGGCGAGCCTAAAGCTGGAATCTCCTGATGGATACAGATTTGTACCTAAGCTGGCGGCAACAACGGTCATTCGTTGGCTCGCTTTCGCAATTAACCGGCGCTTACTAGCAACAAGGGAACCTTGCAGGACCGCGCCGCGGCCTCGGCGATATGACCGAGCCTGGGGTGGGCAATCCCGCCATCACCGTGGCGGCCGATGACCAGCAAGTCAAAGCCATGCTCGGTCGCGTACTGGCACACCGACCCGGCGACGTGCCGGCCCTGGGCCGTGTGAAGGTCGATCCTGACCGGGGACGTCGCAGTGATAGACGCCTTGGCGGCCTCGAAAGTTTCCGAGACCCGTCGCGCGGCCCGGTCGCCGGCGGCGTCGGCCTGATCTTCCCGATGAGCGCTCCCGGCCAGCACGCTGAACGCCACCACGTGTCCCTGTCCCGGTCCGGCCACCTCCGCCGCCATCCGCAACGCCGCGATCGAGTCAGCCGAACCGTCCCACGCTACGAGCACCCGCCGGAACATAGAGTCCTCCAGGGGTTTATTTGCATCCTTTAATGATTGTCAGGCGAGCGCGATGACAACGGCAAGCAACGCGACGAGCGCGATCAGCATGTAGCTGAGATAGGCGTCGAGTCGGCCGGACTGGAGCCTCCTCGCCAGCCGCACCGCCGCGAGGACGACGCGCAGCAGCGGCCGGTAGACGTAGGCCTCGACGACCTCGATCACGTCGGTGCTATAGCCGGGCCCGCGCCCTGGCTCAGGCGCGTCCGCTGGCTCGGGTTCGCTGCCGTCGGCGACGGCCACGGGCGTGACCTGCGTCCGGCTGTGCAAGACCGCGCCGAGGATCCGCCGGGTCGGGTTGGCGAAGCCGCTGGCCGTGTAGCTGGACGGGCCGTCGACCCCGGCGGTGGCTGACCGCCAGGCTGGCACCCGGCGCACCGCGAGCAGGCGCCGCCCTGACACCAGCCGGGTGAAGGCGAGCACGGCCAGCGCGAGCAGCGGCATGACGATCCACAGCCAGGACGGCGACAGCACGGAGAACCCGCTGAACACCGGCTGCAGCACCCAGGGCGATCGCAGCGCGCCCCTGGTGACCCCGGCGGCGACGACCGGTGCGAGCCCGGCCGAGACCGCCCGGATGACCAGCGGCAGCAGCGCCGCGACGGCCAGGCAGCCAGCCGACAGCACGACGATCCCGGCCCGCCCGAGCCAGCCGTAGTCCCACCGCGGGGGGTTCCGGGGGGTCGTCCCCCCGGGCAGACACCGCGGGCTGGCGTCAGGGCGCGATCGCGGCCCGAGTACCACCAGGCCAACCAGCCGCACGAAGGTGACCCCGGCGAAGCCTGCGGTCAGCGCTACCGCGGCCCCGGCGACGGCGAGCAGCAGCCGGTAGCTGAGCAGCGGTACCCGGAACTGTTGCATAAGGGCTTCAAGCAAAAACCATTCAGAAGCGAAGCCAATAGTCAGTGGCAATCCCGCCAGCGTCAGCGACCCAATCGCCAGCCCGCTTCCGCTCCACGGCCTGGCCCGCGCCGATCCGCTCAGGGCATCCAAATAGTCCTGCGCTGAGTCCGGCTGGTCATCGTCGGCACCAGGCGCGATCGCGGCACTGGCGCTGAACAGCAGTGACTTCGCGGCCGCGTGCGCGATGAGCTGCAGCGTGCCCGCGAGCAGGCCGACCGCCGCGAGCTGGGGGTTCCTGATCGCCGCGCCAACCAGCGCGACGCCGTAGCCGGCCAGGATCAGGCCGGTATTCTCGACGCTTGAGTAGGCGATGACTCGTTGCAGCCGGGGCTGCACCGCCGCGTGCGCGATGCCGAGCAGGGCGGTCAGCCCGGCGAGCACGAGCAGCAAGCCGATCAGCCACGCGGGCGGCGGGCCGAGCACGGCGAGCGTGCGCCAGAGCCCGTAGAAGCCGATGTTGACCGCGACCCCGCCCATGATCGCCCGCGCGGGGCCAGGGGCGGCGGCGTAGCCGCGCGGCAGCCAGACCTGGAACGGCACGAGCCCGACCTTGATCGCGAAGCCAGCGATCAGCAGCGCCTGCGCGGCCGATACGAGCGCGCCGCCGGGAACGTGGGCGAACGAGGCGATCGCCAGCGAGCCGGACCGGCCGGCCAGCAGCAGCAGCCCGAGCAGGATCGCCGCGCCGCTGATCTTGCCGAACGCCAGCGTGACCAGGGCCGCGCCGGCCCGGTCGGACCGCTGCCGGTTGAAGCCGGCCAGCCAGTAGAACCCGAGCGTCACCAGCTCCCAGGCAAGCAGCAGGGTGAAGGCGTCGGTGGCGGTCAGGACCAGCGCGACGGCGCCCAGGGTCAGCGCGTAGCCGGCCCCGAGGCCACCGCGGGCGGCCAGGCCAGGACGCGTCGCCCAGGCCGCGAACGCGAGCGACACCGCGAAGGCGGCGCCGAAGCAGATGACGAGGAACAGGCCAGACAGCCGGTCGGCGGTCAGGTTGGCCGAGCCCGCGCCCAGCCAGCCGGCCACGTCGAGCCTGGCCCGGTGGCCTTGCAGGGCGACGGCGCCGGCCGCGGCCAGGCAGGCCGACGCGAGCGCGCCGAGCAGGTAGGGAAGGCCGCGGAGCCGGCCGGGCCTGGTGCCGATGACCAGGTCGGCGAGGCCGGCGAGCAGCAGCAGCGCCAGCCCGGCGGCGATGGCCGCGCTTGGTGCGCCGGTCATCGCTTGGCTCCGGCCGGACCGGCCGCAAGCTTGCCGATCGCGACCAGCAGCGCGTGCAGGATGCTGAACGGGGGCGGCGGTGACCCAGGCACCCAGACGTCGACCGGGACCAGGTCGCCGATGCCGCTGGCGCCCTGCTCGCCGGTGTTGCCCTGCTCGCCAGTGTCGGCCTCGCCAGCCAGCAGGCCGCCGCTGACCGCGTCGGTGCCGACGGCGATCACGACCTTGGGGTCAGGCATGCCAGCGTAGGTCTCGAGCAGGGGCAGCTCCATCCCGGCCGCGCCGGCGCCGGTCACCAGCAGCACGTCCGCGTGCCTGGGGGTGGCGGTGAGGAAGATGCCGAGCCGGTGGATGTCGTAGACCGGGTTGAGCAGCGCCGCGATCTCCTGTTCCTCGGCACCGTCGGAGCCGGCGTCCACGTGCCGCAGGTGCACCGAGCGGCGCAACGCGGCGGTCCTCGCGGCGAGCGCGGCCCTGACCTTCGCCAGCTCCTCGTCGCTCTCGGCCGTCGGCACCACTAGTCGCGCCCTCGTCAGCGTCGCGACCTGCGCTCCTCGTGACCAGGTGAACAAGTCGGGACGCTGGGCCACGCACTGTCCGCAGAGCACGCACCGGCCCTGGTCGAGGGTGACCTGGTGACTGGGGCCGATGCTGATCGCGCCGGTCGGGCAGATCGCGGCTATGTCGCCATCGGGCAGTATCTGCCCAGGGGGGCGACCCCCCGCAGCCCCCCGCGGGGAGCCGACAATCGTCGCCGGCCCGCGCCAGTCCTCGGCGTACGGGTCCGGCCTGGCCGGCCAGCGGGTCGTGACCACGCCATCGCGCAGTCCGCGCAGCACCCACGGGCTCATCGGGCCACCCCCGCGACGGACAGGCCGAAGCTGGCCTCAATGAACGGGAAGTCAGTCAGGATGTCACCAGCGAAGACCGCGCCGAACAGCATGAGGTTATGGAATGAGGCCGAGCGCGGGTGGCACCTGGTCAGCTGGCCATCCTCGATTCGCACGTCGTAGCTGACCTCGCCCTGCGGCGCCTCGGCCCAGCCGGTCGCCCGCCCCGAAGCCGGATCGCACGGCAGGCTCAGCGGGCCCTCCCCGGCGTCGTCGAGTTCGTCGGCCGCCTGCCGCAGCAGGTGGAAGGATTCCCTGATCTCATCGACCCGCACCGCGAGCCTGGCCAGGGCGTCCCCGGCGTGATGCTCGCGCGGCGGGCGCAGGCCAAGCGACGGGTAGGCGTCGTAAGGCCGGTCCCGCCTGGCGTCGTCGACGCGGCCCGACGCCTTCCCGATCGGGCCGAGCGCGCCGTGCTCTTTGGCTCGGCCGGGTGTCAGTGGTCCGGTGGCGCGCAACCGGTCAAGGAAGGATGCGGTGCCCATCAGCAGCCGCAGGTCGGAGGTGATCGCGCGTTCCAGCTTGCTGATCTGGGCCAGGAAATCGGCGGCGCTGACCGAGGGCATGGCGCTGACGCCGCCTGGCCGGACCACGCCGCGGCCGAACCGGCTGCCGCACATCGCGCTCACCAGCCTCGCGGCCTGTTCCTTGTGGAAGCCGAACCTGGCGGCCGCCACCGCCAGCCCGGCCGCGTCGGCTAGCCGCACGGTCACGTCCAGGTGCGAGCTGATCCGCTCAAGCTCGGCGTGCAGCGCCCTGATCAGGGCGGCCCGCCAGGGGACGGGCTCATCGGTGCCGAGCCGCTCGATCGCGTGGCAGTAGGCGAGGGCATGGGCGACGCTCGCGACCCCCTCGGTGCGCTCGGCCAGCAGCACGGCCTGCGCGGGTCCGAGCCGCTCGAACCGGTCCTCGACGCCCCTGTGCTTGTAGAAGAGCCGGATGTCCAGGTGCGGTATGTCCTCGCCGGGAGTCTGCACCAGGTACTCGATCGACTCCATGACGCCGGAGCGGACCGGTCCGTGCGGGATCGTGAAGAGCCCGGGGCCGTGCAGGTACGCGGGCACCAGGTGCGGTCGCAGCAGTGGCGCGGGGCCAGGCTGGCCGGCCCCCGCGGCGTAACCCTCTGGCCGCAGCCCGAAGACGTCGCTGATCTCGCGCTCGTACCAGTCGGCCGCGCTGAGGATCGGGGTCAGGGCCGGGTAGGTCATGACGCCGGCCGGCACCAGCGCCTCGCGGATCGCGATGTCACCGGGGACCGCGAGATGGGCGGACACCAGGACGCCTTCGGGGCGACTCGTCCCCATCAGGCCGGCGAAGCGATGCCCCTGCTTGACCTCGTCGGTCACCAGCTCCCAGAGCGCTGGCACGCTCGGGGCCAGCGGCGGAGCGGCGGGCGGCGGGGCGGCGGCGGGCGGCGTCATGCCGGGCCTCGCAACGCCGTCACGGCCCTGGCCAGCAGGCTGGTGAGCTCACCGGGGGGATGCAGGCCGAGGATGAGCAGGGCTATCACCCCGGCCACGACCGGCACGACCATCCACGCGCTCGGCTCGCCACGGGCGAGCGCGGCCTGGCCTTGAGCGGCCTGGCCTTGAGCGGTCTCGGCCGGGCGCGGCGTCAGGAGCATGCGATTGGCGGCGAGCGACAGGCCAAGGAACGCGACGGTGACGAGCACGACCAGGATCGCGGCCCCGCTGTCGTGAGCTGCCGCGAGGCCGCCCCTCACGATCTCGAACTCGCTGCGGAAGATGCCGAACGGCGGCATCGCCGACAGCGCCAGCACGGCGATCAAGAACAGCGGCCCGCTCCATGGCAGCAGGTCAAGGCCGCCGGTCACGGCGGTGATGCGCTTGCTGCCGAACTTGCGGACCAGCACCCCGGCGCCCATGAAGGCGTTGCCTTTCGCGGCCGCGTGCGCGAGGACGTGCAGCAGCACCCCGGCTAGCGCGACCGGTGCGCCGAAGCTGACGCCGATGGCGAGTATGCCCATGTGCTCCACGCTCGAGTAGGCGAGCAGGCGCTTGTAGTCCTGCTGGTCGAGCAGGTAGAGCGCGGCGAGCAGGAGCGAGGCGACGCCGAACACCAGCAGCACGTCGCGCGGGAACGACGAGCCGAGCGTCCCGGCCGCGACCTGGTAGAAGCGCAGGATCGCGTAGAAGCTGACGGCGAGGAGTGATCCCGACAGCAGCGCCGAGACCGGGGTCGGGGCCTCGGAGTGCGCGTCAGGAAGCCAGGTGTGGACGGGGAACAGGCCCACCTTGGTGCCGTAGCCGAGCACCGCCAGCACGAAGGCCAGGCGCACGATCGTGTGCGGCAGCCGGCCGGCCGCGTGCAGCAGCGGCGCGAATCCCAGATCGTAGGAGTGGCCGAGCACGTGCGCGCCCGCGTAGTAAGCGAAGATCGTCCCGAGCAGCGCCAGGGCCAGTCCGGCCGACGCCAGCAGCACGTACTTCCAGGCCGCCTCGGCCGCGCCGTCGGTGCCTTCGAGCGCCACGAGCAGGGCCGAGATGATCGTGGTCACCTCGATGGCGATCCACAACAGCGCGAGGTTGCCCATCATCGGGGCAGCGAGCATGGACCAGGCGAAGAGGTTGAGGCCGACCCAGAACTGGGTCGTGTAGCTGTAGTCAGCCGCGCCGGACCGGTGCCCGGCCTCGGTGCGCAGGTAGCCGATCGAGTACACGGCCACGCACGCGTACAGGAAGCTGGTCGCGAGCAGGAACACCGCGCTCAGCGCGTCGATCCTGATCAGGCCGGACATGGCAATGTCATGCCTGGACAAGGCGGGAACCAGCGCGAGCACCAGGCCGAAGCTGGCCACGGCGGCGATCGCGGTGAGGAGTCCCTTGAGCTGGGCCGGGAGCCAGACGGCGGCCACGCCGGCGCCGGCCGGGATGATCAGCAACGCGATGACGACCGCGGTCATGACCGGCCTCACCCGCGCAGACTGGTCAGGCCCGTGGTCGACAGCGTGTCCGCGCGACCGTGGTGCAGGCGGATGAGCAGGCCGAAGACCACGACGGCGAGCAGCAGGTCGAACAGGAAGGCCAGTTCGAGTATCAGCGGCAAGCTGGCGGCGATGACCAGGGCGGCGAGGGAGATGCCGTTCTCGAGGGAGAACAGCCCGATCGCCTGGGAGACGACGTCGCGGCGCTGGATCATCAGCACGAAGGCCACCAGCACGACCGACAGGGAGATCGACAGCGCCGTGGTCGGGGCCGCGCTGGCGCTGATCGGCAGGCTCCCGGCCGCGAAGAAGCCGAACGCGGCCACCACGATCCCGATCAGCACCGTGCTGGCCAGGCTGAGGCCGCCGCTCCCCGCAATGTCGGCGCCAATCCCGGTGGCGAGGTCATCACCAGGCTCGACGTCGTCGGCACGGGTCAGGCGGCGCAGCACCAGGGGGATCGCGATTACCTTGAGCGCGATCGTAACGGCGGCCAGCGCGTAGAGCTCGGGTAGGTGCTTAGCCAAGGCCACGAAGGCCGCGAGCACCGCGAGCAGGCCAGACTGGGCCGCGTAGAGCCTGATCTGGTCCCGCAGCAAGGCCTGGCGGAACATGCCGAACTCGATCAGCAGGATGAGGACGGCGATGACGTTCGCCGCCCCGGTGTAGGCACCGGGCGCCTGGATCGGGCCCATCAGCCACCCCCGAGGTAGAGCGTGAAGACCCCTAGCACGGCCAGCAGGAAGGCGGCCGAGACGAACTCGGTGATCTTGAAGAGCCTGAGCTTGGCGAACGAGTTGTCGATGACGGCGACGATGACCCCGAGCAGGCACGCCTTCGCCGGGAGCGCGACCATCGCCAGCAGCACCGAGCCCGCCTGCTGGGTCGCCGCCAGTCCCCACGGGGCGACGAAGACGTTGAGCAGGATCGTGTACAAGATCAGCTGCTTGGCCGCTGAGCCCCAGCGCAGCAGGGCGAAGTACGGGCCCGAGTGCTCGAACGGCCTGGCCTCCTCGATCATCCCGAACTCGTTGGTGCCCGAGTGGGTCTCGACCGGGATCCGGCCGGTCTCGGACAAGATGACCATGAACAGCGCGGCGGCGGCGAGCACGTGCGCCGGCCTGACGATCTGGCCGGCCGATGACCTGACCGTGGCCGCGAGCGCGTAGGGCAGGTCGGTCGCGGTCAGCAGGGCGACCGTGAACACCACGAACAGCACGACCGGCTCGGTGATCGCGCCGAACGTCTTGGCCCGGCTTGACCCGAGCTGGGCGTACGGGCTGCCCGTCTCCAGCGCGGAGAGGGCGACGAGGAAGCTCGCGAGCGACAGGATGAACCCGCCGCCGAGGATGTCGCCCATGTAGCCGAGCGGCAGGCCGAACGTGGTCAGCACCGGGATCAGCAACGGCACCGTCAGGTAGCACGTCATCGCCGCCAGCGGCGCGGCCAGGAAAACCCAGCTGGACCCCTCCGGGGCGAGCGCCTCCTTGCGGAACAGCTTGGCGATGTCGTAGTAGGGCTGCAGCACCTTCGGCCCGGCCCGGCCCTGCAGGCGCGCCTCAACCCGGGAGATCA
>DATKFV010000007.1:0-37423 GCA_035511035.1 Streptosporangiaceae bacterium | reverse complement strand
GGTAGGCGGCGGCGGCTCCGGCCAGCGCGCCGTCTTCCAGGCCAGCGGCCGGGTTCAAGGCGAGCCAGGCGGCCAGGTCCGGGCCGGCCGGCAAGATCTCCGCGACCCGGCCCGCCGCCACCGGCAACGGCACCACCGACGACCGCCCCGCACCGACAGCATCCAGGTAACCCGCGAAGTCGGCCTCCACCGGATCAGCCGACGGGCCAGGCAGACCGACCTCAGACGGACCAGCGTCAGTGGGCTGCGCGTCAGTCGGCTCAGTCTCAGTTGGCTGCGCGTCGGTCGGCTCAGCGTCAGCGGGCTCAGCGTCAGCGGGAGGAGGCAGGCGGTTCCACGGCGCGGGCTCCGACAAGGCCGCCACCAGGGCATCCAGGTCCAGGTGCCACGACCACGACAAGCCCTCCCGCACCGCGATCCCCCCGAGCGGGGTATCGTTCTCCTCTGGCATCGTGGTCACCTCCCTGGCCATCGCTGATCTATCGATTACCTTAGCGAACACCACTGACAGTCACGAAGAGTGATAGAACTTAACTACTAAAGACCAAGCCAGAGGTCAGCAAGAGGCCTAACTGGTTGTAATGGCAAGCAGTTCGGGACACGCCGACGTGGCCAGGTAGCGGCGCGGATCGAGCCAGCCGACGGCCGCGTCATACTGGAGGTGAGCAGGCGTTCCGCTGGGAGGCACCGATGGACGACCTGAACGACCCGAGGATCTCCGCTTACAAGCCGCAGCGGCGGCTGCTCCTCCCGGCGCCACCGGGGCCGCGGCCCAGGGCGAGCAAGGCCAAGCGCGAGCAGAAGGCACGCGCCGACGCGCGGGCAACCCGGCTGCACCTAGTCGGCCTGACCAATGCCGGGGTGATCCTCATGGGCCTGGCCGTGGCCGCGGTCCTGGTCATGTTCGTGCTGGTAATGATCAGCCACCCTTAGCCCCTGACCATCGTGCCACCGCCCCGGTAGGCCAGCCCGGCCGGGCGCGGCGCCGGCTTCGAGCCGGCCCCTTTCGCGAGCATTGCGCCGCGTCCCGTAGGCGACCAGGCTGACCGCCGGCATCAGCCACCGCTTTTTGCTGCAAATAAACCAAGCGCGGGCTGGAGCCGGGGAAAGCCGCGCGCCGCGGCCACCCGTGTGTCCGGCTCGGCGCCGGGCCCGCGCACTGGCCGTTCTTGAGCTTCGGCAGGCGGCCGCGTCCTTCCAGTCCATCGCCGCCAGCCACGAGCGCCGGGCAGCTCAGCGGATGATCGCGGGGCCTTGCAGCCGTGCGCGCAGGCGCTCGGTGGCGGGATGGTGGGTCTGCTCGTAGACCTCGAGTGCCTCCCGCCACAGCTCGCTGGCGGCCAGCCGGTCACCGGCCGCCTCGTGGGCGTCGCCGAGGTTGATCAGTACCTCGGCGCGGTACCAGACGGCGCCGAGCGCCGCGTACATCCCGGCCGCGTGCTGGTAGCAGCTGACCGCTGCCTCGTGCTGGCCGAGCAGGTGCCGCACGTAGCCGAGGCTGTCCCAGGTGGCCGCGGCGATCACCCGGTTGTCGTTCTCCTCCGCGAGGGCCAGGCCCTGCTGGCAGTAGGCGAGGCCTAGCTCGGGGTTGCCTAGCCTGGCCTCGAACCAGCCGACGGTATTGAGGGAGGCGGCCAGGCCCGTCTGCTGCTCGTCGAGAAGCTCGAACAGCTCGCGGGCCCGGTGGGCGTGCCCGAGCGCTCGCTCGCTGTCGTCCATGTAGTGCAACAGGCAGGCCAGGTTCAGGTGGGCGCGAGCCTGGCCATCGATGTTCTTGAGTTCGGTGAACTGATCCAGGCAACGCTGCAAGTGGACGTGGGCGTCGTCGTACCGCCCCAGCCTCGCGAAGGCGCCGCCGAGGCCACGCTCGGCGTAGGCCTCGGCTTCCTTGTGGCCGGCCCGGTGCGCGGTCGCCACCGCGATGGCGCTGGACGCGGCCAGGTCCTCCCAGCAGGCGGACTGGTCAAGCACGCCGGTCAGCGTCACCGCCAGCTGGCAGGCATGAAGATCGAAGCCGAGGTCAGCGGCTAGCGTGATCATCGCCATCAGCGCCTGATGCTCGGCCTCGAACCAGTTCGCGGCGCCGCGACGGTCGGCGAAGCGCCCGAGCGTTACCCCGCCGACGCTCCTGGCCGGGGCGATCACGGACTGCTGCGGCTCGAGCAGCGTCCTGGCGGCGAGCGCGGTGTGCAGATAGTGATCAAGCATCCGGTGGATCGCCGCGCGCCGGCTCACTTCGGTACCGGCGGACTTCGCGCGCTCGGCCACGTACTCGCGGAGCAGGTCATGCAAAGTAAACCGGCCGGGGGCGCACTCGTCGATCAGGCACGCGCCGGCCAGCTCCCGCAGTGCCCGGCCGACCGCGGGCAGCGGCAGTCCCGCGAGGCTGGCCGCGGCCTCGGCTGACAGGCTGGGGCCTGGATGCAGCCCGGCCAGCCGGAAGAGCCTGGCGGCCGGAGCCGACAGGCTCCGATAGGACCACGAGAACACCGACCGCACGTCCGTCGCCGAGTCCCCCGTGGTGAGCGCGTCGAGGCGGCTCTTCGCAGCACCCAGTTCGGCGGCCAGCCGGCACAGCGACAGGTGCGGCTGCGCGGTCGCCCTGGCGGCGACGATCACCAGGGCGACCGGAAGCCCAGCGCACAGCGCGATCAACTCGGCCAGCGCCTCAGGTTCCGCCAAGGTCCGCGGCCGGCCGAGGCGTCCCGTCAGCAGCTCGGCGGCCTCGCCATCGCTGAGCACATCGAGGCTGAGCTGACGGGCACCTTCGGCCGCGACGAGGCCGGCCATCCAGGACCGGCTGGTCACCACCACCATGCAGCCAGCCGATCCTGGCAGCAGCGGCCGCACCTGGGCCGGATCGCGAGCATTGTCGAGCACCACGAGCATCCGGCGGTCAGCCAGCAGGCTGCGGTACAGGCCGGCTTGAGCATCAGTGCCCGCCGGGATGACCTCGGCCGGCACCGACAGCGCGGTCAGGAAACCGCGGACGGCGTCAGCGGCGGCCACCGGAGTACCGGAAGGATCGAAGCCCCTCAGGTCCGCATACAGCTGGCCATCGGGGAAGGACCGGGCGACCTGATGCGCCCACTGCACGGCCAGCGTCGTCTTGCCGACCCCGGCGATCCCGGTGATCGCCATGATCCGCACGCGCTCCCCGTCTCCATGATCCAGTGCCTTCGTCAAGGTGGCCAGCTCGGCGCCCCGCCCGGCGAAGTTCGGCACCGTGGCTGGCAGCTGCCTGGGCGCGAGCGGCGCCGGGCCAGCAGTGCCGAGGCGCTGACGCCCTGACCCAGGTAGTCCGCGGCCGGATCCACCGGATCCGCGTGGCACGTCCTGGCGGAGCACTCGCTGCTGCGCGTCGGCGAGCTCGGCCCCTGGGCGAACGCCGAGCTGGTCATCGAGGCGGCGGCGCAGGTCATCGAACAAGGCGAGCGCCGCGGCCTGCTGCCCGCTCCCGGCCAGGGCGAGCATCAGCGCCGCGTGGGCCCGCTCGTTCAGCGGCTCCCCCGCCGCGAGTTCCCGCAACCGGGGCAGTACCTCCTCATGCCGCCCCGCTGCCGTGGCCGCTTCCGCGTACCTGATGACGAGGTCCGACCGACGCTGGCGCAGGGCGACCACGACCGGATGCGCATGCAGGGCCTCGATGTCGGCGAGCGGTTCGGCCCGCCAGGTATCGAGTGCGCGGGCGTAGGCTTCGCACGCCAGGCCGAGCTCGCCCGCCGCGTGGGCTCGCGTCGCGCGGCTCACGTGGGCCTCGAACACCATCAGGTCAAGCTGGCCGTCAGCTGCCGCTAGTTCGTAGCCGGACCCGGCCGACGTTAAGAGCTGGCCAGGGTCGAGCAGGTGACGCAGCCTGTTCACGTAGACCTGGACCAGGTGCACGGCGGTCGCGGGGACATCGTCACCCCACAGCGCGTCGATGATCGTCTTCCTGGGCACGGGGACGTTGGGCGTGAGCGCCAGCAGTCCGAGCACCGCCCGCTGCCTGGCCGGGCCGAGGCCGATCCGCACCCCGTCGCGCCACGCGGTGACTGGCCCGAGTACCGCGAGCCTGAGTCCTTGACCCACGGCCTGGTCGGATCGCTCGGCGGCCAGGTTCTTGTGGCCAGGCCCGGCGGCCCGGGCGAACTCAAGCGCGCGCTCCTGGTCCAAGATGAGCGCGCCGGCCAGGCGCCGGACCGACTCGGCGCGCAACCGCGAGGTTCGGCGCTGCTCGAGGTCCCGCACGACTCCGATGCTCACCTGAGCCAGCTCGGCCAGCCGCCGCTGGCTCAGCCCGGCCGCCCGGCGAGATTCCTTGAGCAATGCCGCCGCCCGCGCGTTGTCGCCCTGTGTCATCCCAGCCTCGTTGCCTCGCGTACCTTCCCCTGTTGCACGTTACGCGGGCGATCTTCGGTTCATGGCCGATGGTCGCCCTTCCCGGCCGGCTCGCGGTTCCTGTACCCGGACCTGGCTGGAGTACCGGCCGCCGGCGTGAGCGCAGTTGACGGGCAGTTCACGGGCCGTTTACGCCGACGGCCCGTACAGGACCGGGCGTGACCGGGAGTTGAGCGTTCTTGCCTTGGCCGCTGAGATGCTGGCCGGATGGGCGCTCGAAGGCCAGGAGGGACTATGCGTCGAACCCGGATGGTAATTGCCGCGGCCACTGCGACGGCCTTTGTCATGGCGAGCCTGGTCGCTCCGGCATCGGCAGGAGCGACCGGCGCGCCGGTGCCATCAGCGCCAATGAAATCAACGCCAGTGAAATCAGCGCCAGTGAGATCAACGTCGGCCAGCAACATCGTCACGCAGCTGAAGCACCTGCCCGGCGTGACCTACCTGGGGAAGAACGCCTATCCGCCCAAGGGCTATCAGGTGTATGAGCTGGAGATCCGCCAGCCGGTCAACCACAACCAGCCCAACGGCGCAACCTTCGAGCAGCACCTCGAGCTGTACCAGCGCAACCTCGCCGCGCCGATGGTGATGTACCTATCTGGCTACTTCAATTACACCTTCCTCAGCCCGCAGGACACGTACCTGTCGACCCCGGCCATGATCGTCGGGGGGAACCAGATCAGCGTGGAGACCCGGTTCTACGGTGACTCGGTGCCGCATCCCACCTTGTGGCGATACCTCACCATCTGGCAGGAAGCTGCCGATGAACACCACGTCGTCGAGGTGTTCAAGAAGCTCTACCACGCGCGCTGGCTGGTCACCGGCGTCAGCAAGGGCGGCGAGGCAGCGATCGACCACGACTACTACTATCCGCACGACTTCTCCGGCACTTTCGCCTGGAGCTCACCGATCATCACCGACTCGTTCAGCCACACCTATGACAACTTCCTGGCCAACGTCGGCACCGCGGCCTGCCGCCAGGCGCTGGTGGCGGCCGAGTTTCGCGCGCTGCGCCACCGGGCCCTCTTCGAGACCAAGATGGCCGCCGAACTCAAGGCCGCCCACGGGACCTTCAACGACTGGCCCGGCGGCCTCGACGAGAACTTCGAGCTCACCGTCTTGCTGACGCCGTTCATATTCTGGCAATACGGCAGCCCCTGCTCGGGCATTCCCGGCCCCAAGGCCACGCTCCAGAAGCTCTACAACTGGTTCGACCTCATCGCCGGCTGGATCTCGTCCGATGACCAGCAAGAGGCACCATTCTTCCCGTACAACTACCAGGCCGGAACCCAGCTCGGATACCCGCTCATCCACCAGCGCGCCGTGTTCGGATCGCTGCTGCACTTCCCGCTGTCAGCCCAGGCACCCGAGGTAGACCTGCCGCCGGGCGTCCCGGCACGGCCACTCGAGCAGCGCCTCATGCCGGCCATCAACAAGTGGGTCAGGACCCACGGGAGCCACCTGCTCCTCCTGTACGGGCAAGATGATCCCTGGTCGGCGACGCCATTCACGTTCGGCCCCGGCACCCGCGACAGCGCCGTCTTCACCGTCGCCGGCGGCAATCACCTCAGCCCCTACACCGACCTGCCCGCCGCCCAGCAAAAGGCCTTCGTCGCGATGCTCCGCACCTGGGCCGGGCTCCCCGCGTCAGGGGGACCAGCAGAACCGGCCGCCGGACCAGACCGGGTCCTCGTGACCGCGCTCGGTGCCGAGCGCGCCTGACCCACCTCCGCGAAGTCGCGGCCACGGAAAGCCCGAAGTCGGAATTTTCCGTGGCCGCCGGGGCCTTGTAGCTGGGGTGCCTCCCACTGAGCCTGTCGTGCCGCCCCGGATCAGCCAGAAGGTAGCAGTCGGCGTCGTGTTCGTCGCGGCCATGTTCATGTCGATCATGGACGCGACGATCGTCAACGTCGCGCTGCCGACGATCGGGCGCGAGTTCGGGGTCAGCCCGACGGCGGTCGACAGCATCGCGATCTCGTTCCTGGTCAGCCTGGCCGTGTTCATACCCGCGTCGGGCTGGCTCGGTGACCGGTTCGGCGGCAAGCGGGTGCTGCTGATCGCGATCGTGGTGTTCACCGGGGCGTCCGCGCTTTGCGGCATCGCCTCCAGCCTGGGCGAGCTCGTGGCGTTCCGCGTCCTGCAGGGCGCGGGCGGCGGGATGCTCGCGCCGGTCGGCATGGCCATGCTGTACCGCGTGTTCCCGCCCGAGGAGCGGCTCAGGGCAGCGGCGATCCTCACCGTTCCGACCACGCTGGCCCCGGCGCTCGGCCCGGTGCTCGGCGGCCTGCTCACCACCGAGGAGTCCTGGCGCTGGGTCTTCTACGTGAACGTGCCGATCGGCGCCGCCGCCTTCCTGTTCGGCGCGCTCTTCGTGCGGGAGAGCCGCGAGGGTCATCCTGGCCGGTTCGACCTGCCCGGCTTCCTGCTGTCCGGGCTCGGCCTTGGCCTGCTGATGTACGGGGTCTCCGAAGGGCCGGTGAAGGGCTGGCACTCCGCTGACGTGCTGGCCACGATCGCGGCCGGGGTGGTCCTGCTGGTCGCGATGGTGGCCGTCGAGCTGCGCACGACCGATCCGATGGTGGACCTGCGGCTGCTTGGCAACCGGCTGTTCCGGTCGAGCAACGGCGTGATGGTGCTCGGCTCGATCGCGTTCCTCGGCACCTTGTACGCGATCTCGCTGTACTACCAGGACGGCCGCGGGCTGAGCGCGCTGGACTCAGGCCTGAGCACGTTCCCCGAGGCCATCGGCGTGATGGCCGGGGCTCAGCTGGCGACGCGCTGGCTGTACCCGGTGCTCGGCCCGCGCCGGAACATCACCGGCGGGCTGGTCGGGGTCGCGATCTCGATCGGCTTGCTCGGACTGCTCGGGCCGGGGACGAGCCTGTGGTGGGCGCGGCTGCTGATGCTGACCCTGGGCCTCGCGATGGCGCAGGTGTTCGTGCCGGTGCAAGCGGCGGCGTTCGCCACGATCACGCCCGAGGCGACGGGCCGGGCCTCGACCATGTTCAACACCGTCCGCCAGATCGGCGGCGCGATCGGGGTGGCCCTGCTGACCACGGCGATAGTCACGATCGGGCCCGTGCACATCGTCGGCGGCCACCCGGTGGCCAACCTCACCGCCTACCGGGTCGCGTTCGTGGTCGCCGCCGCCGTCGCCCTGATCGCCACCGCCTGCTCGCTGACCATCCGCGATTCCGACGCGGCCAGGACCATCCCGCAGCGCAAGAGCCGGCCGGCCGGCCGCGGCCAGCTGGACGCCGCCCCCAGCCTGGCCGACTAATCGCGGCTGCAACGAGGCCAGCGACCGCCGACTACCGCCTTCGCCGGGCGGGCTCGCGCCAGAAAGGCGGCACCGAATCGAAAGGACGTCTTTGCCGTGCTGCCGCGCTTTATTTGCTGCTAATGATGTTGACGTCTTTAACCGCCAGCCGAATTGACGTAAGGTAAGTCGTGCTTAGGAGCAGGTCAGAGCGTCGTCGGCGGTCACCACGAGACGCCCTCGTCCTGGTAGCGATCGTGGCCACGGCGGTCGGCGCCGCCGGGATCCTGGCCTCAGCGGGCGTGTTCGCGCACGGGAGCGCTGACGCTCACGCCGTCGCGCTGACGTCGGCGTCGACCGCGCGAGGCAGGCTCCCTGCCCCGGTGAAGTGCCAGTCGTGCTGGCGCCCGCACCTGCGGGAGAGCTGGCAGATCCAGCTCAACTCGACCCCGGGCCGCCCCTTCCTCAAGGTCGCGATGATCGAGGTGGACGGCTTCGACACGCCCGTGGCCACGATCGCGGCGCTGCACCGGACCTTCCCAGGACGCGGCGTGGTGTGCTACATCGACGCCGGCACCTGGGAGAACTGGCGCCCCGACGCTCATGAGTTCCCCCGGTACCTGCTCGGCAAGCCCGACGGCGGCTGGGCCGGCGAGCGCTGGCTCGACATCGCCAGGTTCCACGGGGTGCTTGGCCGGATCATGCAGGCGCGGGCCCGCATGTGCAAGCGCAAGGGCTTCAACGCGATCGACTTCGACAACGTCGACGGCTACACGAACGACACCGGCTTCCATCTCACCGGCGCCGAGCAGCTTCGCTACGACATCTTCCTGGCCAACACCGCCCACCGCCTCGGCCTGTCGGTCGCGCTCAAGAATGACCTTCAGCAGATCCCGGTGCTGCTGAAGTACTTCGACTTCGCCGTCGACGAGCAGTGCTTCCAGTACGACGAATGCCTGACCGCGCAGAACGGCGGCTTCGGGCTGAACGAATTCACCGCCGCCCATAAGGCGGTATTCGAGATCGAGTACCAGCTGAAATTGTCGCAATTCTGCCCAGAAGCGATCAAGGATCACTTCAACGCGCTGCGTA
This sequence comes from Streptosporangiaceae bacterium, assembly GCA_035511035.1. GTDB lineage: Bacteria > Actinomycetota > Actinomycetes > Streptosporangiales > Streptosporangiaceae > Chersky-822. Next base: position 28,695 of record DATKFV010000007.1, on the reverse strand, counting down.
AGGGCCTTGACCTCGGCCCGTGGCGCCAGGTCTGCCGCTAGCCGTGGCTCATAGCGCGGCGACGTGCTTGACCTGCGCCATGTAGCGCCCGGCGGCCTCGGCCGCGTCAGCAGGAGCGGTGCCGCGCTGGCGGGCTTCCAGGTAGGCGGCGTACCAGTCCCACCAGTCGTGCGGCGTGTGGGACTTCTCGTAGGGGTCGTGATGCTCGGCCGTCTCGCGCAGCAGGCCGGCGAGGGACGCGACGTCCGTCCCGTCGTCCCACTCCCGGCCGGGCAGCCTGGTCGTGATCTCCTGGAGCAGCCACTCGTTGCCGTCCGGGTCGCTGAAGGCGGCGTAGGTCTGATACGTGCGGCCTTGCGGGTCGCGGCCTGGAGCCCGGCCCCCGTCGAGATGGAACAACTCGCTGACCTCGACGCCGCGGCCGATGAGGTCAGAGCGGGCGGCGTCGATGTCGCCGACGGCCAGGATCAGCCGCCGGACCGAGCCGGGCTCGCCGACGGTCAGGCCGGTGCCGAACGCTACCGAGCACGCCGAATGGGTGGACGTGAACTGCACGACCCGGAAGCTCTCGCTGCGGACGATATCGGCGTCCAGTCGCCAGCCGAGGCGCTGGTAGAACGCCTTGGCTCGATCGACGTCGGCGACGGGCAACGTGACGACCTCTAGCTTCATATCCACGGTCCCCGCGCCTGGCACCTGCGCCGACGCGGCCGGGCTGGAATCGATGCTGGTCATGAAGGCCTCCGTCGGTGAGGTGGATTTGGCAGTAGTGTGCCCGCTCTGGCCGGTCCGTCACGCCCGTGGCGTCCCCAGGTGAGGTAGCCGAACTTCTCTCCGATGGCTGGATAAAGGACGACAATGGGCGTTATGAAGAAGACCATGGCCTCGCCGGCTCTCCTCGTTGCCGCTGGCCTGCTGTTCGCTCCGGCCGTTCCGGCCGTTCCGGCCGGCGCGGCCGGCGCGGCCGGCGCGGCCGGCGCGGTGATGGCGAGAACGTGCACGGCCACGAACGGCAACACCTGTGATTTCGGGCACTGGATCATCTACGACAACACCTGGGGTCCGACTCCCGGCAGCTACGTCATCCACGCGAGCAGTCAGAGTCACTGGAGCGTCAGCGCCAGCCAGAACGGGGGCGGCGGCTGCGGAGGGTGCGCCGTCGAAGCCTACGAGTCGGCGCAATGGGACTACTCCGGCGTGCGGGTCTCGTCGATCAAGTACCTGTACAGCACCTTCAGCGAGACGATGCCGACGGGCTCGCGCCGCAAGAACGGCGTCGACGCTGAGGCCGCCTACGACATGTTCATCAACGGCTCTGACACCGACGAGGTCATGGTCTGGGTCGACAACCAGGGCCAGACCCCGGCGGGGTCACGCGACGGAACCGTGCGGATCCGGGGCCAGAAGTTCGGCCTCTACCTGGCCGGGCGCACGAAGAGCTTCGTTCTCGGCAAGAACGAGACGAGCGGCACCATCAGCTACTTCGCGATCCTTGGCTGGCTGCACCGCCACGGCATGCTGGCGTCGAAGGACACCTTGAGCCAGTTCAACTTCGGCTGGGAGATCTGCGACACCGGCGGCCAGCCCCGCACCTTCACCGTCCGCAAGCTCACCCTCCACCAAAAGGTCTGACCAGCCCCGTCGAGCAAAAGCCCAGACCAGCCCCGTCGAGGGTTCTCCCATGATCATGTTATTTTCACCGGCCCATAGCCCGGAAGGATAACAAGATCATGGGCTGAGGGCTCTGCGGGCGCTGCGGGCGGCCAGGAACTAGACTGGCGGGCATTGACGTCGCGCCGGAACCCGAGACCCGGATCATGGGCAGTCTGCCAGCTGAGCCCCAAGGTGAGCGGCCGGTCCCGGCTTGGGCCGGCGGAGGCCCAGGCCGCGGTCGGGGGCGCACGGCCGCGGGCCGGCGGGGCCGGGAGCGGATCTTGCAGTCCTCGATCGACCTGATCACCGAGGTGGGCATCGACCGGGTTCGCCTGGCCGAGATCGCCCGGCGGGCTGGCATGAGTTCGGGCCAGGTCATGTACTACTTCGACTCCAAAGAGCACATCTTGCTTGAGGCCCTCGCCTGGCGGGAGCACGAGGAGACCGCGCAGCGGCGGCTCGAGCTGCCAGCCGTCCCGGCCGGGTGGCCCAGGCTCAGGCTGTTCGTGGACCTCTACCTGCCGACGAGCCTTACCGACCCGGTCTGGATCATGTGGATGGAGGCGTGGGCCAGGGCCCCGCACAGCGACGACGTCACCGCCTTCCTCGACCAGCTGATGCAGCCGTGGCGCGACGACCTGGCCGGGATCGTGGAGCAGGGCGTCTGCGAGCGCGTCTTCCAGCCGCAGCGGCCGGTCGCGAGCTTTCCCATGCGGTTTTGCGCCACGCTCGACGGGCTGTCGGTGCTGCGCCTGCGCCAGCAGCCCGACCTGTCATCCGAGCAGCTCACCGAGATGGCGATGCTCACCGCCCGCGCCGAGCTGGCGCCAGGAGCCGCTCCGGCCTGACCGAGGCGAGCCGTCGCGAGCGACGTGGGACCAGGGGCTAGGGGCCGGGGGCCAGGGAAAGCATCCGGGCCACTCGTCCCACGGGGGCGGACGAGCGGCCCGGAGCGACCACTAAACTCGCTCGAACCCGCGTATATGTGGCGGCAGAAGCGTCCGAGCACTGAACGACTGTTTATAGAGTACTGCTCTAGATTAGGCACCGCAACAGCGCGGGCCGGCGACCCGGGGCGAGCTCCCAATCCGGGCCGCCCAGCCCGAGCCGGCCGACCAGAGCCGCCTCAGCTTCGCTGGCTGGCGAGGTAGCGGCGGATTGCGGTGACGAACTGGCTGGTCACGGCTCCGATGCCGGTGACCTCGTCGAAGCCCTTGGTGACCCGCAGCGACCCGTCCAGGCTCTCGGTAATCAGGCACACTCCCGTGCTGGACGCGCAGTTGGCGGGCGGCGACAGCACCAGCGCCGGGGACTTGGGCGGCAGGATGTCGCGGATGCCCGCGGTCTTGCGCAGCCGGTAAAGCAGCGGGTTGGCGAACCCAAGCGGATGACCGACGGCATGCTTGGCGTCGGCCTCCAGGGCCGCGACGACCGGGGACGAGCCGCTGGTCCCCGCCTCGGTGATCTGCTGGTACCCGTGGCCGGAGTTGAAGCCGATCAGCCAGCCAGTGGTGGCGCCGCCGATCGCCGAGACGTCGGGCAGCACCCGGTGCGCTGACATTTTCCCGCCGGCCGTGGCCAGCGCCGCCGGAACGACGCCGCGCTGGTAGGAGGGCTCGGCGATGAACAGGCTGCGGCCGCCGGTGGTTCCCTCAAGCAGCGTGCCGGGCGGTGGCTGCTGGTAGCCGGTTCCCTTGGCGTTCTCCAGGGTGCCGGTGTCGCCCCAGCCAAGCTCGCCCGTCACCGTCCCGGTCCGGCCGATCTCCAGGTCGGTCGCGCCGACGCCGGTGGCCCAAGGGTCAGAGGCCGGGAAGGTCGGCGGGGTCTCGTCGCCGCCGTCGCCGGCGTCGAAGTTGAAGCCGATGCCCTCGGTGGCTCCTTGCTCGAGTATCTTCGTGTAGGCGGTCCGCATGGCGGCCGAGTACACGGACTCCACGATGCTCGCCGAGTCCGTCTCCACGTTGGCCAAGTGGTGGTCGACGATGCGGGTCTCGGCGTCGAGGAAGTTCTGCTCGAGCGCGGGCGAGCCGAAGGTGCCGCAGTTGACGCCCACGTAGACGACCTTGGCGTCCGGGGCGATGATGTGGGCGGTCTCTACGTCCAGCGGCTCTTCGGGCAGGTCGGATGAGCCGTCGCAGGACTTGGCGAAGCCGGGGCCGAAGTTCTCGCTGAACTGCCCGCGGGCGAACCCGGCCAGGTGATGGGCGGCGAAGAACCGGTTCGCGTCCGCCTGCATGGACTTCAGGCTGCCGTCGAGCACGACCGCGATGCTCGCGCCCTCGCCGCTGGCCTGGGTGATGCCGTAGGCGGACCTCAGTTGCTGCGGGGTGTAGCCGCAGATCGCCGTGTCGGCACTGGTCTTGCCTTCGGCCCGCGGGATCCGGCTCAGGTGCTGGCCCCACCACGATGAACACTTCAGCGCGTGGTCCGCGCCGATGACCGCCGGCCGGACGGCCGCATCGGCCGTCGCAATGCTCGGGCTGACCGCGAGCGTGTCGAGGCCGAGCACCGCGATCACGTCACCGCGCAGGGAGTCCGGCACCGATACCCCGCCCACCGGGGCGAACCCGACGGCCCTGGCACCGGCGCGGTAAGCGTCGAGCCGCGTGCCCAGCGCGGCCCCGACCGCGGGAGCGCTCCCCCGCACCGCCACGTAGTGCTCGTTAACCCCGGTCACGCGCAGGCCGGCCGACCTGGCCCAGTGGCTCACCGTCGCCACCTGGGCGCTGGTCGGCCCGAACAGCACGGCGAACCTGGCCGGGCTGACGAACCGCCCGTAGCTGGGGTCACCGGGCGTGGACACCGCGGTCGCGAAGCGGGCCTCGGCCGCCGGGTCACGCCCGGCCAGGTACAGCCGCGCGGACACCAAGACCCCCCTCCCGGCCGGCCCGGCGTCGACCAGGCCAGGAACCCGAGCCGCCGCGACCGGGTCAGGCAACGCCGCCCGGCCAACGCTCGCTTTCCTGGCGGGCGCGGCCACAGCGGTCCCAGCGAGAGCCAGGCTGACGACCGCTAGCCCGGCCACGACCGCGGCTGGAAGCCACCCCCGCCTACCGGCACTCATCATCTTCCGCGTGCCGCTCATCTCGCTCCTCTCGACGGACCACCCGCCGGTTCACGTTCGGCCGTCGGGTCCTGTCAGCACGGTCGCCGGGACTCCGGCTCACCTGCCGAGGCAGATCCCGGGCTATTTGCTAGCTGCCCGCCGCCTGGCTGCGACGCTCCCTGCTGAGCAGGGTAGACCTCGGGGCTGGGTACACGACCCTGGCGATGGTGGCCGAGATCCACCCGATGACCCAGCCAAGGAAGACATAGGCGAGCACATGGACAGTCTTGGTGCTGGCCAGGGTGCCCACCAGTGCCCAGATCACTGCCCAGGCAACGACGCAGGCGATTCCGTAGCCCACGTAGTCCCGCCGCCAGTACCACTTGCCGTTCTTTGAGGCCTTCATGGCTTCTCCTTCCGCGGGACCAGGCCCCAGGAGCGGCCCGGTTCCCTTTGACTACTATCAAATAGATATCACTTTGATAGTCCTTAGTCAAGGCCGGGACCAGGTGAGCGAAGGGGCCTGGGCGGGCATCGGCCTGGCGCGGCTCTTCCGCATCTACTTGGACTGGGTGGCCGTTCGCGCGCAACTCTGCAGCAAAGCCTCCCGTGCCATGGCGCGACCTCCTGCGGCACGCCCTCCCTAGCCGCGCAGGACCGGTCCGCCGATCCAGCGGTCGGCAACGGGGTTTGGGCCGCCGCTAAGGCCAGCGAGCTCGCAGGCTGCGGTCGGGTGCGAGCTACGGCTTGCTGTGCCAGCCGCTAGGCCTGCGCCAAACAAATCCGCACCGACATCGCCACCATAGTTGCATTGACAAGGTGAAGCCTTCGCCGGATGGGATTCCTTACCGGCATGTCCTCGACAGCGACTCGCGGACCGGGTTAAGTACGAGCGCGACGTTTGACCATACCTGGCCTATATCGGCTAAGCTCATTGACTGAAAGACGGAGGGGCTAGATCTAGGGGATCGGCAGCACTGCTGCTAAACCGTCGCAATACGTGTCATATGACAGCACACGGCTCGACTGACGCAGCATGGCCAGCAGTGCCTGGGGGCATCAGGAGGGGGCCAATTGGCGTCACATATGTTCGAGAGTCCGATTTCTAAGTCCGCTAACCCGGTCGCGGTTGCCACCGTCGGCGTAGAGCAGTACCCGGTCAGTCTGCCACTTACGCCAGCTGAGCAGTTCCTCGCCTCGCCGGCCGAGCGTTTCCGCATTGCACTTAATGTCCTAGACGACATACTTACTGAGTATACGGGTAAAATGCCCGACTACTCTGCCCTGCGCGAGGAGATCGTCCGGCGTACGGGCCTGAACTGGGCGGTCGCCCACCTAGCCATCGACTCCAGAAGGAATCATCGCCTTTACCCAACTCCCGAGAGCGCGCCTGCACCATGAGCATCCATAGCGACGTACCATTCCACCGAGATGACCGGCCTTCGGGCCGAAAAAAGCCCGGGGAGCTTCGGGAAATCCGCAGTGAATACCAACGTGATCTCGATCGGGTCATATACGATTATTCCTTCCGGCGCCTTGCGGAGATCACCCAGGTCTCATCGGGAAGCGGCAAAATACTGCGCCACAATCGAATGACCCATTCACTTAAAGTTGCCCAAGTAGGACGAAGGCTCGTGCAGTATCTCCTGCACGAAGCCAGCAACATGCCTGGCATTAAGCAGGCCGGCGGCCTCGACGCGGATGTAGTCGACGCCGCTGGACTTCTGCACGATATAGGGCACCCGCCATTCGGCCATGTCGCGGAGGAAGAACTTAACGCCATTGCTCGGCGCCCTCCATACCATCTGGATGACGGTTTCGAGGGAAATGCACAGACGCTGCGGATCATTCTCTCCCTTGCCACACACCGCAAGCGTGACGAGAATTTTGCGGCACCAGGCATGGATCTGACGCATGCAGTAACAGCTGCCTGCGTGAAGTATCCCTGGATGGACTCTCCCGGCGGTCCGCGCCGGAAGTGGGGCGTCTATCTGCCCGAGTGGAACTCCTTCGAGCAGTATGTGGCACCACTGCTTCCAGCTGAGAATACGCCCACCCTCGAAGCAGAAATCATGGACTGGGCCGATGACATAACCTACGCTGTGCACGATTTGCAAGACTTTTTCGTTGACGGCCTAATCCCGCTACATCAGCTTAAGCACAGTGCCGATAACGAAGACAACACTCCCAATGCTCGGTATCCGACCGAGATGAATGACTTCTGGCAGTATGCAACCGAGAAGCTTCGTGCTCGCGACGACCACATGCCACCATCGGTCGAAGCCAGAAACCTGTTCGGCAAGTACGCACGCCGATTCCCTGATCGACCCTATGGCGGTAGCCGTGAAGAAAAGGCCGCCATCGGTAGCTTGGCTTCAGAAATTATCTCGGCCGCCAGCATGGCGACGTCAGTTAAGGACACTGGCAGACTATACGTCGAACCAGAGATGAAGGCAGTCATCAGCGCCCTGAAGGAAATTACCTGGTTCTACGTCATAGACAGACCTGCACTCATATCGGTGCAAGTTGGCCAGCGAAAGAAGGTTCATGATCTGTTTGACAGGCTAATAAAGTGGGTCGAGGTCGCATACGAGGAAACGGACACCAAGGCTGGCGGTTCCACTCGCGGCTATGTGCGAGACGAGAAATGGATTCGGCAACGACGGCTCCCCAGCGAGTTGACACAGTTCATAAATGCACTGCTTTCTAACAACAGGAACGAAGGGACATACCAGTGTCGCCAGAAGGATCTTGTGCGCGGCACCTTGGATTATGTCGCCTCCATGACGGAGCGGGAATTCGATGATATGTATCTCCGGCTCACTCGCGGCGAGATGACGTCGTACCCAGTTGTTTAGCCGCCTGAGTTGCGAACAGATAGGAGGCAAACTTTGTCTATGGAGCACGAGCGTCGATTTCTCTTGGATAGCCTTCCTCTGGCCGAGCCGGTGGATCTTACGACAATACGCCAGGCGTACTGGAGGCTGGGTGATGGCTGGTCTATGCGCGTGCGCAGAGAAGGAAGATCAGATTCTGACACTCGCAATTCTGTCACTATCAAAGGACCGCGAAATGGCGTCTCCCGGCCGGAGTTGAACATGTTCCTGCCTGATGACTCTGATTCCATCGAAGCAGTAGAGAAGCTTTTCATGGCAGCTGGCAGCCATAAGATAGTAAAGACAAGATACAGCTTCTTGCTCGACGACCTGCCCTGGGACGTGGATCTTTTCCACTGGGAAAACGAAGGCTTGATCATAGCTGAGCTTGAGATGGATGACCCGGCCGAGCTAGCGCGGATTACCAAACCAACATGGGCAGTGCGCGAGGTCACCTACGAAGCTCAGTACTCAAACGACAACCTCGCTTTCCGCCCATACAAGAGTTGGTGAGCAGTGACAGTCGTTCGGGAGACGACCTGGCTCCTGGGCGCCGGCGCATCGCGAGATGCAGGCGTGCCTTTGGCCGCAGAGCTATTTGACCAGTTGAAAGGTGCCAGCGGACAGGTGGAGCTCAATGCCACCTATGACTACGTGGCTGCGGGCGCGATAATGAGAGCCGCCCGGCTCAGCCTGGTCGGCAACTGGCGGCGGCCGAACATCGAAGATGTAGCCAATACACTCGACGAACTGATCCGCCGCGACTCGAGCGACCTCGGTCCCTTTGTCGGAGCCTGGCACTCTTGGCTCAATGACGTAGATCCGCTGGGTGAACCCAGCCTGAAGGTCACCGAACAAGTAGGAGCAACCCTTCAACGCGTGATCGCGGGAGTCAATCCGCGGAACGGGGAGGGCGCGAACATCGACTGGACTGCCGAGGCAAAACGGCTCGTCGAACTGCTTCAGGCGCCGAGGCACCCAGGCGAGATCCTGTCTAGGCTCCGGCTATGGTTGTCCCAGGCCGTCAGAGACAGGATGACCGGCCCGTACGGTGACGTGTCCTATCTCGAACCGCTGGCGCGAACGCGCGTCGGCACCTCGCACGTCTGCATGGGTGCGACGCTCAACTACGACCTGTGCGTCGAGCAGGCGTTCGAGAGCGCAGGGTACCGCGTGTGCGACGGACTGGGGCACTGGCTGAGCCACGAAGTGATGGACGTCAAACATTCAGCAGCACACATTTACAAGCCACACGGATCTATCCTATGGCGTTCCGTTGACGAGGATACATTTTCTTTCTGGAGCGCTCAAGAAGACGGCGAGCCAGGCATCATATTTGGCGGCAGGAATAAGCTGACTGCTCATGGGCCGTTCCTTGACTCGTTGCTGACCTGGCGCGCGGGGCTCGAAAAGTGCCGGAACCTTCTTGTCATCGGATACTCCTTTGGCGATGATCACGTTAACGCCTTGATCGCCAATTGGCTCAGGATAGGAAAGGATTCGAAGCGAATCATAGTTATCGATCCGGGATTCAGCAAGAGCGGGACTGGTTTCGCCGGTATACTTCACCGGAACAGCAATGAGGCCCGGGACCCAGATATGGATTCCAGGGGAAGGCTAATTCTCCCGAGCCATCGCTCAGTTCACATTATGCGACGATCAGCGACGGAAGGTATCCCGAAGGCCCTGGCGCTGCTAGAAAACATGTGATGTCGCGCTGGCGCCAATTCAACTCTCGCTCGACATCCGAAACGATTGCTGAACGCTCCCGCCATCCCAGCTAGCCACGTGACGGCGCCGGGGCGGTTGTCAGCCGCGGACCGCGCTCATCCGGCTTGTCTCAAGTTCGACCGGCCGTCGTCGGGGAACCGGAGGCCGTTATGCTCGTAGTTGTATATATCGGCTCCTTCCCCGAGCCAACCCGACAACCTAAGTGGTTATCACATGCTCGTTGGGCCGCGCGTGCGCCAGGTCGCGGTGGTGGCTGCCGATTGCGACGGCACGGCCAGGCAGTTGCGGGAAGCCTTCGGCTGGGCCGAGCCGTTCCGCGACCCCGGCGTCGGCCACTTCGGGCTCGTCAACGCCGTCTTCGCCGCTGCCGACACGTTCGTCGAGGTGGTGGCGCCGGCCCAGCCAGGGACCACGGCCGGCCGCTACCTGGACCGGCGCGGTGGCGACAGCGGGTACATGGTCCTCTTCCAGGTACCTGACCTGGCGGAGACCCGGCGCCGGGTCGCCGCCGCGGGCGTGCGGGTGGTCTGGTCGACCGAGCACGCCGACATCGCGGGTACTCACCTGCATCCCAAGGACCTGCCGGGCGCGATCGTGTCGCTGGACTGGGCCGATCCGCCCGAGTCGTGGCGCTGGGGCGGCCCGGAGTGGACCGGGCAGGCCCCGGCGCATCGGTGCGGCGGCTTGTCCGGGGTCACGATCGAGGTGACCGATCCAGCCGGCGCCGCCGCGCGCTGGGCGCAGGTGCTCGGCCTGGCCGTCGAGCCGGACGGCGACTCGGCCACGCTGCTCCTCGCCTCAGCCGGGCAGGAGCTGCGCTTCGTGCCCGTCACCTCGGGTCGGGGCGAGGGCATTACCGAGGTCAGGCTCACCGCCGAGCGCCCGACTCCGCCGGTCACGATCGCCGGCGTGCGGTTCGTCTCGGCAGCGGCAACACCGGGAGGCGGATCGGCGTGACTCAGCTCGACACGGGGACCGAGGACCTGCTGGCCGAGGTCGACGACGGGGTCGCGGTCCTCACCATGAACCGCCCGGACCGGCGCAACGCCATGTCCGAGGCCATGATGGCGGCGATGGAGCGGATCCTCGCCGCCGTCGAAGTCGACGACGCGGTCGGCTGCGTGGTGCTCACCGGGGCCGGCGGCGCCTTCTGCGCGGGCGGCGACGTGAAGGCCATGGCGCAGCGGCCCGCCGGGGACGGCGGGCACGGCGTGGATGCCGCCGTCCACCGGCAGCGGCTCCGCCAGCGCGGCACGAGCGGCCGGCTGTGGCAGCTGCCCAAGCCCACCATCGCCGCGATCGGCGGCCCGGCCGCGGGCGCGGGCCTGTCGCTGGCGCTAGCCTGCGACCTGCGCTACGCCGCCGAAGGCGCCGTGCTCACGACCGCGTTCGCGCGGGTCGCCTTCTCCGGCGACTACGGCGGCGCCTGGTTCCTGACGCGGCTGGTCGGCACGGCCAAGGCCAGGGAGCTCTACTACTTCTCTGACCGCCTGTCCGCCGCCGACGCCGAGCGCCTGGGCATCGTGAGCGCGGTGTTCCCGGCCGCCGACTTCGACGCCGAGGTAAGGCAGCGCGCCCGGCGCCTCGCCGACGGGCCAGCGATCGCGTACCGCTACATGAAGGAGAACCTCAACCGCGCCGAGACCAGCGAGCTCGGCGAGTTCATGGACATCGAGGTCTCCCACCACATCCACACCGGCCAGACCGAGGACCACCGCGAGGCCGCCAAAGCCTTCACCGAGCGCCGCGAGCCCCGCTTCACCGGCCGTTAGCGGGAGTTGCCTGCTCGAGCTTGCGGGCGAGGGTGATGAGGTCGTTGACCTGGTCGCGGAGGCGGTCGGCGAGCTGGACTATGGCGTTGGCGGACTGGCTGGGAACGGTGACCGTCCAGTTGGCGGGGTCCGCTGTGCCGTGCCGGTCGATGCGCACATGACGGATGGCCGGGTAGCGCAGCACGACTGCCTCGTGCTCGGCGTGCAGCGCCTTCAGGGCGTCGGCGACCGTGCCTGCCGGGGGGCGCGGGTCGGGCACGGCCTGCTTTCCCCGGGCCGGGTAGACCTTGCCGTCGGCGCCGGTCACTTCGGGGATGTCGCCGCTCCACTGCTTGAGCCAGGTGGACACCGCAGGCCTGGACACCTTGAAGACGTCGGCGATGGTCGCCTGCGACCAGCCGAACTGGGCCTGCAGCCTGCGGGCTAGCTCGGCTCTCGCCCGCGAGGAAGCCTGGGGCCGGTTCACCCGCAACGCCACCGCGGCCCGGTGAGCGGACTCCTCGTCGACCGCGTCCTGCTCGATCCGCACCTCGTCGGCCGCGATGACCTTCTCGTTGCGCGGCGGGCTGGCCAGCCATTGCAAGCGCTCGCTCCCGTCGATCAGGACGGGACCGCGCTCGTTGCGGTACGCCGCGATCACGATCGGCGCGGTCAGCGGGTTGTCATGATCCATGCGCGCGCCCAGGGCTTGTAGTTCCCTGGCCGTCAGGCTGTCCCACGGCTCGACCGCGTTGGCCAGCAGTTCCGCGATGACGTACTCCCGCACTTCGGTGCTCATGCCGCTCCCGGTCTGTCAGGCCCGCCGACTCCGCGTCCCAACCTACCCAGTCACCACGACCCGCGAGCCCGCATCGAAGCTAAGCCGCCGGCAGTCTGGCGGCTAATGTTCTGGCCCTTGGACACCGTGACCCCTGGGACGCCGGCGGTCTCACGCGGCTGGCACCAGGCAGCGCGACTCAGGGAAGACGGTCAGGGAAGAGCCGTCAAGACCGCGTCTGCTGGGTTGTCTGCGACTTCAGGCGGCGCGGGTGGCGCAGGCGGCGCGATGCCGGGCCCAGGGCGATGGCGCCCGAAGCCGCTGAGGACAGCCTCCAGCAGCGGAAGAGCGTGTACCACCTGCTTCGACCGGATCACTAGATCCCAGAAGGGCTCGAACTTCTTCCAACCCCCGGCATAGGCCAGATGCCGCATTCGCGATCGGAGATTTTGCTGCCTCGCGGCTCCGGTCCAGATCGAGCCCCATCGGTAGAAGTCTGAGTAGGCTCGCCAGTAGCCGGACTCGAGCGTCTCGGCGTCCATGCCGGCCGGGCGGAAGACGACATGGCGGGTGTCGTAGAGATCCCAGTCACTGTGCAAGATGCGGCGCTCGCCGGCCATCCTGGCATGCAGGGCAGTGTCCGGGTAGGGCGTCAGGATATGGAACGTAGCCGTCTCGATACCCTGGCCGATAGCCCACTCGACGGTCCGCTCGAATACGTCAGGGCCGTCGTCGTCCATCCCGAAGACGAAGCTCCCGTTGACCATGACGCCGAGGCCGTGCAGACGGCGAACCGCGGCGTCGTAGTCCCGTCCGATGTTCTGGAACTTGCGCTGCTCGGTGAGATTCGCGGCGTTGACCGTCTCGAATCCCACGAACAGGCTTCGCAGCCCGGACGCGACTGCTTTCTCCAGGAGCTCAGGGCGTTCTAGGACGGACTTGACGGTCCCCGCTGCCTGCCACAGCCGCCCCATCCCGGCCATGCCGTCGAACAGGGAGGCGGCGAAGCCGGGGTTCCCGAACAAGTGGTCGTCAAGAAAGTAGAGATGGCGCCCTGGTAGCCGGTCGATCTCCGCCAGCGCGTCATCGACGACCTGCGTATAGAACTGCTTTCCGCCCTTGAAGAACGCCACCTTGTAACAGAAGTCGCAGACGTGCGGGCAGCCGCGCGATACCACGATCGAGTTCGGGACGAGGTACAGGTGGCGCTTGATCAGATCCCGCCGGATAGGCGGCAGGCCTGCCAGCGTGCGCTTCCTCGACTCATACCTCGGCTTTGGGGAACGGGCCCGGTAGTCCGCCAGGAATTGGGGCCAGGTGTCCTCCCCTGGCCCTAGAAAGATGGTGTCGGCGTGCTCGGCCGCCTCCTCCGGCAATGAGGTCACGTGAAGCCCGCCCAGGCACACGTGCGCGCCCTTGGCCCGGTAGCTGTCGGCCAGCTCATAGGCCCTCCGCGCGGAGGTGATGTAGACCTGGATCACCACTACATCGGGCTCATCATCACACCTCAGCGTCTCGACGTGCTCGTCTGAGATCACCACCTCGTCGGAGGGGTCGAGAAAGCTGGCGAGAGTGGCGAGGCCGAGGGGAGGGAACAGCGAGTACTTGATGGGGCGGAAAAGCGGGCTCGTAGCCTCGGTCAAAGCCGGCAGGATCATTCGGACGCGCATGCGGCACCTTCCGCCTAGGTGGGAAGACTGGACCGGATCAAATGGGTGATCGAGAGCAACTGCCGCCGGAAAATACGCGCGCCGGGCGACGAGCTCAGGCGAAGAAGGCCGACGATGAGGCTGACCGATTGCCGGAGAATGGTCCTCGTCTTCTCCTGGTCCTGCGACTGATCGTGCATCCAGCAGTACATCATCCCCAGGTTGAAGGTCCAGAGCAGGAATGCGAGCTCCTCGCCAAGATCCTTGGCCACGCGCGGGGTGCAGCCCTGGATAACGCGCGCGAACAGGGCGGTCCCGTCTTCGCGGATCTCGGCGCAGTTGGCGCTGAACGGGCTGAGCGGGCTCGTCGGCGAGGCCGCCGTGGCGAAGAGCGAACCGGCGAAGGCGTGGTACGGGGCCGCCGCCTCGAACATGGTCTCGACCACCCCGATAAGGCGCGCATCCAGCCTGGAGCTGCTCGCTAGCACCGCAGCTGAGTGCTCGATGACGTCGCGGGAGAAGTTCCGGTAGAACTCGAAGACGAGGTGCTCCTTCGACGGAAAGTAGTGGTACGAGAGGGCCACGTTGACGTTCGCGCGCTCCGCGATCATCCGCATCGTCGTCTTCTCATAGCCGTGGCTCATGAAGAGGTCCATAGCGGAGCCGTAGATTCGCTCGCGCGTCCGCTGCGCCTTCGTCGGAGCCGCTGGCTGGCCAGCAGTCTCCGGCGCGGAGACCGTCACGGCTCACCAGGCGAGGAATTAAACATGTTTAACACCATGACAGCCGAGCGCTCAGGGCGTCAAGACCTCTTCAACATGTTTAATAACTAGCCTGGCTCGCAGGCCAGGGACGCCTGCGGCTCCAGGGAGGCGGGCGGGTGGCAGGTTCACCGCGGCTAGGAGATGATCGCCTGGTGCCTAACGAGCTCTACACGATCAGCCGCACCAGGCCAGGAACGCTCAGCACCATGGCCCACCCGCCTGGCGGCGCCTTCCTCGCGCAGGAGCTGACCGCCCTGGCTGCCGTCGGCGTCACCGTGCTCGTGTCCCTGCTCAGCGAGGGCGAGGCAGCCAAGCTCGGCCTGTCCGACGAGTCAGGGGCCGCTCGGGCGGCGGGCATCACCTTTTACCACCTGCCGACCCCGGACCGGCATGTTCCCGACCAGGCCTCCAGCCTCGAGCTCGCCCGCAAGCTGAGCGTGCACCTGGACGCGGGCGACAGCATCGCGATCCATTGCCGCTACGGCATCGGCCGCTCCTCCACGCTTGCCGCCACCGTCCTGGTCCTGCAAGACATCCAGCCGCAGCAAGCGTGGGATCTGATCTCGGCCGCTCGCGGCCGGCGGGTCCCCGACACGGCCGCCCAGCGGGACGCCATCACCCGGATTCAGCGCACGCCCGGCGGCAGGTACGTCCTGGCCAAGCCGGACGGCCCGAGCAGGACTGGCCTGCTCGGGCGGCTCGCGGCCTGGTGGCGGCGGGCCTGATGGCCAGCGCTAATGGCGGCCAACACGGAGCCAGCCGGGGCTGACGGACGGGGGCTGACGGCTCACCTCACTAGGGCTTGAGTGCCGGCTTCGGGCGGAACCCGGCCGGGCCCAGGGTGCTGTGACCGGTGCTGACCGTGGCCGATGCCGTCGCGCTGACTGGCTGATACGTGAATCATCGCGCTGGAGGCGAACGGGTACGCACCCTTGATGTCTGAGCCCGCTGCGGGATAGTTCCAGGCCGAGAAGTCCTCGAAGATGTAGTTGATCGACGGCGTGTCCGTGGCAAGGTCGAGGGCGCAGAAGCCGGCGCCGCCGCTGGTGTACGAGGAGATGTTCAGCTGCGCGGTCACGTTGACGAAGTAAGTGCCCGGCTTCGTCACGACCGGCCCGTCTGACTCCTTGCCGCCGAACTTGTCGAGCAGGCCGGACGTCGACGTGAACGCGTACCCGTTGCCGGCCGGGCCGGCCTGGTTCCAGGAGATCTTCCGCTCCGAGCCGCAGGACTTGCTGTGCGGGGTGATCACGCGAAGCGCGCCGGAGGTGGAGTCATAGCAGCCCTTGATGACCGTGGCGACTGCCGGGCTCGGGGTGCTGGTCGTGATCGCGTCCGCCGCGAGCGCGACGCCAGACAGCCCAGCGGTGATGGCGACCGCTCCCGCCCCAGCTAGCACCCGTCGTGTTGCCCGGCTAGACAGTCTCAGTACCTTCATTCCATTCCCTTCCTATATGAGGGCATAAGTCGATGACTCGACCGTTTACCGGGGCCGGTCAACCGGCAAAACGGCCGACAGGGCGGCCCGGTTCACTGACCACGGCCCGATCCGCTTCGGCCCGCAGATGCCACGGGTCGGGCGGCGGCTATTCCCGGCTCGGCGAGAAGTGAGATACCTCATAGCCCGGCGCCGGCGGGATGCACGCGGGGCGCCACGGGAGTTGTAAGCGGTGGCGCTCACCATGACCCCGAGCGGTCAGGCCAAGGAATTCCGGCTGAGACCACGCCAGTGAGCTCACCCCCGAGCAGATCAGCGACGTCACGCCCGATAACTGCTAGTCGCGACGAACCGCGAAGCGCTGAGGGCGGCCGAGGCAGGTAATCCCCCGATGAAGATCAAGAAAATCGCGGCCGCGGCGCTCGTGCCGGCGGTCGCCGGCATCGCCCTGTCCGGCTGGGCCGCTTTCCACGCGACCAGCCATGTCACCAGTCACGTCACCAGCAGCCACGCCGTCCACGGTGAGGCCCGCCAGGCCAAGCGGCACCAGGCGGGGACCACGGCCCGTCGCGGCTCGCATCAGGCGGGGACCACGGCCCGGGCAACCAACGCGAAGGGCCACCAGCACCACGGCGCGCTCGACCAGGCCAGCCAGCCAGGGCATCCCGCCCCCACCCACCCGAGGCCAGCCAAGGCGACCGCCACCCCGGCCTCCCGGCCAGCCACTGCCTCGCGGCCAGCTGCCTCGCAGCCAGCAGCACCAGCACCAGCACCAGCACCAGCACCAGCACCAGCACCAGCACCGCTCCAGGCCGGCATGTCGTCGTTCGAGCAGTGCGTAGCCTGGCGCGAGAGCGGCGACAACCCGACTGCGTCGTCCTCTGGCCTGTTCGGGATCCTGCCGGCGACCTGGGCGTCCCTCGGCTATCCGGGCACCGCGGGCGAGTCCTCGGTCGCCCTCCAGGAGGCGGCCTTCGACCGCCTCTACGCCGAGGACGGCACTTCGCCATGGGCGTCCTACGACGGCTGCTAGCCGTCTGGTTTGAGGCCGGGCCCCCGTGCGATTTATTTGCGGAAGACGATCCGGAATTAGAGGCGAAGCACTCGCCGGCTCCTGCTTGGCAGCGGCCGCGGCTGCTCGGTGATCTTGACTGGGAGCAACGGGCCGGCCGCTCAGCTGACGACGCGGAGCCGCCTGGCTCTGACGATCGAGGTCAGGTAAGCCGGCCAGTCGGCCGCGAGCTTGTCGGCGATGACGTGCCGGATGAGCTCGCGTTCGTAGTGCACAAGTTCGTGCTGGTCATGCCAGCGGTCGTCCTCAGGATCGCTGGCGGGCTCGCAGATCAGCATGTGCGCGCGCTGGGTGATGGTCAGCGACAGCGCCGGGGCGGAGCCGTCGTGCAGTTCGTCCAGCGCTGTCCGCCAGTCGATGTGCAGGCTGGCCCAGGACTGGCCGACCCGAGCGAACATGCGGGTCAGGTCGGAGAGGAAGACGACGCGGGTCGCGCGCCTGGCCGCGTACAGGTCGGCGCAGCCGAGTACCTGGTAGGTGTCCTGGCTGACCGCTTCGCGCGGGATCAGCTCGGGGGCGACGGCGAGGGCTGCCTCGGCCGGGCCCCGGCCCGGCGGCCAGTCCAGGCCCGCCACTAACCAGTATCCAGGGTCAGCCAGCCGGCCGGAGAATCCGATCTCATCAGGCAGTGCGTTCAGCGGCATCGCGATCACCTTCCGTTCCGCTTTGCTCTGATGATGAGCCGGCCGTGTGACGGGCATGTTTCCGGCGTGTTTTGCCGACGTTCAGAGTCCGGGCCAGCAGGGACGATCGGTGCTAGCTGGCGTTCCAGCGGCGGATGGTGTCGATCCTGGCCCGGAGCTGGACGGCGGTGGCCTGCGGGACCGAGGGGCCGCCGCAGGTCCGGCGAAGCTCGGCGTGGATCGCGCCGTGGGGCTGGCCGGTGCGGTGGTGCCAGGCGGCGACGAGGCCGCTCAGTTCCTTGCGGAGGCCGGTCAGGGTCTCGCGGGCCGTCGCGGGCGGCGGCGCGGCGGCGGGCTGGCGAGGGACGGCCGGGCCAGGGACGGCCGGGCCAGGGACGGGATCGGCTCGCTGCTTGCGCAGCTGGTCGGCGTGGCGTTGCCGGAGCAGGAGCGCGACCTGCTCGGGTTCGAGCAGGCCGGGCAGGCCAATGAAGTCCTCGTCTTCCGGTGACGCACCGAACTCGCCGCCGTCGTACAGCACCCGGTCAAAGTGCGCGGTCGCGGCCAAAGCCAGGAACGGGGTCTCCGGCTCATCGGGATGGTCTTGGCGCTGCTGGGCGCGCGCGAGCGCCAGTTCCTCGTCTTGCTCTCCCGGGCGGACCTTGAGCACGTGGTCGCGCTCGGCCTCGAGCTCGGCCGCGTAGCCGAGCAGGACAGGGACCGACGGCAGGAACACCGACGCCGTCTCGCCTCGGCGTCGCGCCCGGACGAACCGGCCGACCGCCTGGGCGAAGAACATGGCCGTGCTCACGCTGGTCGCGTAAACGCCGACCGCGAGCCTCGGGATGTCCACGCCTTCGGAGACCATGCGAACGGCGACTAGCCACCGGTCGCCCGAGGCAGCGAACTTGCCGATCTTGCGGCTGGCGGCCGGGTCGTCCGAGAGCACGACCACGGGCGGCTGGCCGGTGAGCTTGCGCAGCAGCGCCGCGTAGGCGCGGGCGTCTTCGTGATCGGTCGCGATGACCAGCCCGGCGGCGTCTGGCATCCCCTTGCGGATCTCCGCCAGCCGCCGGTCGGCTGCCTCGATCACGCGGGCCACCCACTCGCCCCGCGGATCGAGCGCGGTCCGCAGCGCCTGCGCGGTCAGGTCGGCCGTCAGGGGCTCACCCAGGGTGGCCGCCAGTTCCTCGCCCGCCCGCGTCTGCCACCGCATCTGGCCGGAGTAGGCGAGGAAGATCACCGGCCGCACGACCCCGTCGCTCAGCGCCGGGCCGTAGCCATAGGAGTAGTCCGCCCGGCTGCGCCGGCTGCCGTCGGCCTCGATCTGATAGGTCACGAACGGGATCGGATTGGTGTCGCTGCGAAAGGGCGTGCCGGTCATCGCCAGCCTTTTCTTGGCTGGCTCGAACGCTTCCCTGGCCGCCTCGCCCCAGGACAGCGAGTCGCCGGCGTGGTGGACCTCGTCGAAGATCACCAGCGTGGGCCGGCCCTCGGTGCGCTGCCTGTGCAAGGCCGGGTGGGCCGCGACCTGCGCGTAGGTGACCACGACCCCGGTGTAGTCGGCGCTGGCCTTACCTTGGGAATTCCGGTAGGCGGCGTCGAGCGCGATGCCCATCCGGGACGCGGCCTCCGCCCACTGGTACTTCAGGTGCTCGGTCGGGGTCACCACGCACAGCGCCATGATCTCCCGGCTGGCGAGCAGCTCGGCGGCGATCGTCAGCGCCCAGACCGTCTTGCCTGCCCCTGGCGTCGCCGCGAGCAGGAAGTCGCGCCGGCTCAGCCGGAAGTACGCAGTCCACGCGTCCCGCTGCCAGCCCCGCAAGCCGGGCAGGAGATCGGCTCGCACCGGGCTCCGGGCGGCGGGATCTGGCGACCGCCGGTCCTGGGCTGGCACCACGACCGGGCCTGGCATCGGGCTCGCGACAACGCCTGGGATCTGGCTCGCGACGGCGCCCGGGATCTGGCTCGCGACCGCGCCCGGGATCTGGCTCGCGAATGGCTCCAAGGCACGCTTGCTCACGAGGGCAAGAGGCTACCAGCGGCCCCCGACAACCCGAGCCGTTCGCCGCGCCGACAATCCGGATTTACCCCGCGCCGTACTCCCGCCGCCTCCGCACCGCCCGACCCACGACCGCCGGTCGCCGACCGCTCCACGCCGCCCCGGCCTACACCACCGCGTTGGCCGCTACCCGGCCAGCACTACCCACCCCGGCCACTCCCCCACCCCGGTCACCACCCAGGCCGACACCACCTTCACCGGCCACTCCCTCCCGACACCACGCACCCCGACCCCGGCCGCTACACCTGCCCCGGCGTCTCCACCCTCCGGCGGCCCCACCCGCAGTCGCTCCACCCCCCGACTGCTCCACCCGCCCGCATGGAGTTCCGTGATCATGATCAGTTGGTGATCACGGAGTTCCGCAGGGTTATCAGCCTGGCGAAATACCCCGATCATGACCCAGGAGGTGATCACGGAGGTTCGAGGGGGTGGATGTATCCCTGCTGGGCTCCGTGATCACGTCCGGGCACGGATCACGGAACTTGTGCCGGGCGCGTCTGGCCCCCAAGGGTTCCGCGATCACGGGCCAGGCATGATCGCGGAAGTTCCGTGGGCTGGGCGCGGCAAACGGCAGCGGCCACTGTTACGTCTGGGCGAGCATTCCCACGATCATGGCCGTCAGCAGACGGCGCACCCGCGGCTCAACCTCGACGACAGCGTGGGCGAGACGCGGATCGCTGCGATATAGCGCCATGATCTCCGGACCCGGCGTCGCCATCTCCCAGAACGCGCCGGACAGTGACGTCGCGGCCGCGATGAGGTCGACCCCTTCGCGCTCGGTCAGAGCGGGCAGCAGGTGCCGCACGGCGGCCACGATCGCGGCGACCTCCTCCAGCGTGACGAGCTTGAAGGCACGTACCGCCTCGACCGAGACATTCCGCTCGAGGTTGAGCGGGGCCTGGGCGAGCAGGTCGCAGAACGTGCCGCGGGCCGCGAGCGTGCGCGCGAACGCGGCCGCCACGCTCGCAACTGCCGCCTCCTCCGCAACAGCAGCCTTCCCCACAACAGTCGCGTTGCTCGCGACGACCGCCTTCCCCACGACGGCCGCCTTCCCCACGACGGCAACGTTTCCTGCCACGGCCGCCTTCCCCGCGACGGCAACGTTTCCCGCGACAGCCGCGCCCTCCGCAACTGCCGTCTCGCTGGCCGGAGCCGCCGGTTCGAGGCTCGCCAGCTCGGCTCGCAGCGCAGCCGACCACTCGCGCCAGCCATCCGCAGTGAGCCGCAGGAAGATTTCCTCACGGGTCTCGAAGTAGCGCAGCAACGCCGACTTGTGCATGCCCACGACCTCGGCGATGTCGGTCAGCGTGACCTGCCGGATGCCGCGCTCGGCGCCCAGTGCCCTGGCCGCATCGAGGATCGCGGACTCGCGCACCTGCTTGGCGGCCGTGCTGCGCGCTCGCTGGAAGTCCGGTGGGGCCACGCAGTCCACTATAGCGCAACGTTGTTGCATTATTAAGAGAACAGTGTTTTACTAACTTCGTGCAACAGACTTGGTTCATTACAGGCTCATCGCGCGGCCTTGGCCGTGCCCTGACCCGCGCGGCCCTTGACGCCGGCGACCTCGTGGCCGCGACCGCCCGGCGACCCGAGCAGCTCGCCGACCTTGCCGCCGAGTACGGCGACCGCGTCCGCGCCATCGCCCTGGACGTCACCGACCCAGTCGCCGCCCGGTCCGCGATCGCGACCGCTCGCGAGCACTTCGGCCGGCTCGACGTAGTCGTCAACAACGCCGGCTACGCGAACGTCTCCGCGATCGAGAGCACCGACGAGGAGGACTTCCGCACCCAGTTCGAGACGAACTTCTGGGGTGTTTACCACGTCTCGAAGGCCGCGATCCCGGTCTTCCGCGAGCAGGGTGGCGGGCTGTTCATGCAGGTCTCGTCCGTCGGCGGGCGCGTCGGTGGCTCCCCTGGCATCGCCTCCTACCAGGCCGCCAAGTTCGCGATCGACGGCTTCAGCCGAGTGCTGGCCGCCGAAACCGCCCCGTTCGGCGTCAAGGTGATCGTCGTGGAGCCGAGCGGGTTCAGGACCGACTGGGCCGGTTCCTCGATGACTGTCCGCGACATCCCCGAGGCCTACGCCCCGACCGTCGGCGCCATCAACACCCGCGTCCGCCAGAGCAGTAGTGGCCCGCCCGGCGATCCGGCCCGCGCGGCCGAGATCCTGGTCCAGGTCGCGAAGCGCCGCGACATCCCGCGCCACTTGCCGCTGGGCGTGAACGCCGCCGAGATGTCCATCGCCCTCGACGAGCAATTGCTCACCGAAGACCGCAAGTGGCGCGACGTAAGCCGATCCGCCGACTCCAACGAGCCCTACCCGGCCCCCTTCCCGCCCGACCTGTCCGACTGACCAAGGTGTTGTCTGACGTCGCAGGGGCGTGTCGTCAGGCTTCGCCGAGCAAGCTGCCGTAGCCTCCGCGCCAGAACAGCAGCGGGGCCACGTCCCTGCCGTCGGTCTCGACCTCCCGGACGCGACCCACGACGATCTCATGGTCGCCGCCGGCCATGCGCTCTTCGACCGTGCATTCGAGCGCGGCCAAGACCCCGTCGAGCCGGGGGCTCCCGGTTGACCCGAGGTGGTGGCGAACGCCGTCCCAGGTGGCCGCGAGGCCGCGGCGCGCGAAATTGGCCGACAGATGCCGCTGCGGCGCGGCGAGAACGTTCACCACGAACGCGCCGTGGGCCCGCACCGCTTGCAAGGTCACGCTGGCCCGATCGAAACAGACCAGCAGCAGCGGCGGGTCAAGCGATAGCGAGGTCACCGCGTTCGCGGTCGTGCCGACTGGCTCCCCGTCGGCGCCGATCGAGGTCACGATCGTGACGCCGGTCGCGAAGTGCCCGATCGCGTGCCGGAACTCGGCTCCCGAGAGCTCCGGAGGCGCTTCACTCAGGACCGCCGTCCCCGCCAGGCCGTTCCTTGAGCCGTGGCCAGACCGCCTGACGTCCGTCAACTGGGTGCATCGAGACATTCGACTGCTCCTTAGGCGGCGTGGCCGCGAACGTGGCCACGCATGGCCACCCGTCGGTCCTGAGGCTGGGAAGAACGCACGAACTGAGAATAACACATAATGTTCATCGATTTAATAGATAATTCGAGTGGGGCCGGGCGGGGCCAGCTTGGGCGGGGCCGACCCAAGGGCGGGCCGGGAGCGACTGGTGCGCGATGGCTGCCGTTCGGGCCGCGCGATCACCCACGCAGGTCACCATGATCAAGGAAGTGGGCTTGATCGCGGAGGAATGCTGGGGCTGCCGGGCGGCCGCCCGCCCCGTTCCCCGCGCATCGGGGGCACCTTGGTGCTGCCCTGACGACACCGAGGTGCCCCCGATGCGAGGTGGCCGAACTCGCCCGGCAGGAGCGCCGGGCGACGACGAACGGCGACAGCGACGGCGGACGGTGACGGGACGGCCTGGTCAGGCGGCGAGGCGGGCACGGTAGTGCTCGATGTCGTCGCCGACCTGGTCGTGCACGAGGCGGATCAGGTGGGCGTAGCCGGTCGCGTCCGCGAGCGGGTCGTAGCCCCGGATCAGCAACGCCGTCGCGCCGACGGCCACGTAGTCGAGCAGCGACTCGGCGACTTGCTCGTAGCTGCCGACGAGCGCGGTCGAGTTGCCTGGCGCTCCGGTGGCTCGCGATAGCGCGGTCCACAGCCGCTTGTCGTGCAGTTCGGCGTCGGCCGCGTAGCGCAACAGCCGGCGAGCGCCTTCGGCCTGCGGCGCCGCCGACCGTTCACCCCGGACACTGGCCTGGTCGTGGGCGAGTTCGAGCAGGTCACGGGCCCGCTGCCAGGCCCCAGCCTCGGTGTCGGCGACGATCGGCCGCAAGCTGACGCAGAAGCCGCCGATCACGCGCCCGGCCTCCGCGGCCGCCTTCCTGACCCGCCCGATGAGCTCGGCGATGCCGCCGAGCGGCTCACCCCAGAACGAGTAGATGTCGGCATGGCGGGCGCCCACCCTGATCGCGTCGCCGGACACGCCGGCGAAGTAGACCGGCACCCGGCCGCAGGCCGGGCGGATCGCCGACCACGCGCCGCTCACCTGGTAGAACTCGCCGGAGTAGTCGAACGGCGCGGGCGAGCCCCAGGTCAGCCTGGCCACGTCGAGGAACTCGCCGGTTCGCCGGTACCTCGTCGCCTTGTCGGCCCGGTCGCCGTCCCTAGCCTGGTCGGCGTCCTCGCCGCCCGTGCTCACGTGCAAGGCCACCCGCCCTGGATGCATCGCATCGAGAGTCGCGAACGCGCGGGCGGCGAGGGTTGGCACGACGAAGCCGGGGCGATGGACGAGCAGCACTCCCAGCCTGCTCGTGACGTTGAGCACCTGGTCGGCGGTCACGAAGCCATCGGGCGTGGACGAGCTCTGGATGATCAGCACCCGGTCGAAGCCCGATTGCTCGTGGGCCCGAGCGATCCGGTACAGGTAGTCGGGCTCGATCGCCGCCCCGACCTCGGTGACCGTCTCTGACGCGTCCGCGGTGCGGGCGATCCCGATGAACTCGACACGCATGCGGCGTCCTCTCGCGACTCCGGGTGGCCCGCGAAGCACCGCTACCTGGCGTTGCGGTCCACGCCTGAAGAACCTACTATTCCAATAGGATAACTGAGGAATTGAGAAGTCGCCGGCGGCGATTTGCGTGCCAGCGAACTGAGAGGTCGCGGGCTCCGCGGTTCGGCGCCAGCGAACTGAGAGATCGCTGGCGGCACGGTTCGGCGTCGGCGAACTGAGAGGTCGCGGCCGCGATGACGGGGCGCCGGCCGATGCGGCGAGCCTGGGAGCGAGCGACATGACCACGGCGATCGAGTTCATCGGCTCCGTGATCCCGCCACCAGGCTCGGCGCCGACGGCCGCGCTCGCCGATCCTGACTATCCGGTCCAGGTCGCTGGCCTGGTCGACGAGGCCGGGTTCGACAAGCTTGTCATCGGCTACGACCCGCACGCCGCCGACGGGCTCATCGTCGCCAACGGGATACTGACCACGACCTCACGGCTCGGGGTCGTGGTCCCGGTCGTTCCCGGCCTGGTCGCGCCGACCGTCGCTGCCCGCCAGTTGGCGACGCTGGCGGCGTTCCACCCCGGCCGGGTCGCGGTACAGATCATCATCGATGCCGACCCGACCGCCGTCACCATTGACAGCACGACAGCCAGGCCGGGCACGAGCACGCGCAGGGCGGCCGAGTTCCTCCAGGTCGTCGAGCTGGCCTGGGCGGCGCGGCAGCCATTCGACTATGCCGGCGAGTTCTACCAGGTCACCGGGGCCGCTTCGGCGATCCAGCCTGGGAGCGGCCGGCTGCCGGTCTACCTCTGGATGCGGGGGGCCGACGCGTTTCGCGTCGGCGCGGCGAACGCGGACTTTTGCATATTCTCCTTCGCTTCTGTCCCGGTGATCGCCGGGCGCGTGGCCGAAGCGCGCGCGGCCGCCGCGAGGCACGGCCGGTCGCCGCGCTTCGGCGTGAGCGTGCGGCTGCTCGCGGCGCCAACCGAGCGGGCGGCGCGGGACCGGCTCGAGGCGGCCCGGCCGGCGATCGACCACCGCCAGGGCCAGCGCGCCCAGCCGCGCTGGTTCCCGCCCGCCCCCATGGAAGCGGGGCCAGCGAGCGAGCCGAGCACCATCGCGGGCAGCTACGACCAGATCGCGGAGGTCTTGCTCGGATACATCGGCGCGGGCGTCAGCTCGCTGGTGATCGAGCACGACCCGCACGCCGAGGCGGCCGACTGCGCGGCCGTCATCGAGCGGGTCCGCGCGACGGTGCAGGCCAGGCGCGGGCTCCCTAGTGGGGCCGCCAGGCGTCAGGGTCTCGCGTCAGCTTGTCGACCGTCGGCGGCAGCTTGCCCGCAGCCAGGTTCGCGAGCGTGACCTCCTCGAGCACCGACCGCAAGCTGGCTCGCACCGCGACCCACACATCGGCCAGCACGGCCGCCGACCCCGGGTAGGAGATCTCGCCAGGGCGCTCGTCGCCGATCTGGGCCAGCGGGCCCTCGACCGAGCGGATCACGTCGGCGAGCGTGATGTCGCCGGCCGGGTGGCCAAGGAGGTAGCCGCCTTTGACCCCGCGGTGGCTGACCACGAGGTGGTCCCGGCGGAGCTCGGACATGATGCCGAGCAGGAACCGCCGCGGGATTCCCTGCGCCTCGGAGATCTCCTCAGCCGTCATCGGCGCGTCGTCCTGCGCGCGGGCGGCAAGTTCGGCCAGGGCGCGGATGGCGTAGTCGGCCTTCACGGTGAGGCGCATGAGCGTCCAGCTGTTCTGGATGGGATCGGAGCGGGCGAGCGAGGGAACCGGCCGCCGAACGCGCTAGCTACCCGGACGCCTGCGCACTACACGGGGCGCTGGCCGGGCAGCCCGCACGAGACCGGGGCAGCCGCACCGCAACGATAGCAAAGGCGATCCCCGCGGATGGCCGACGCGGCGGCCGTGGCTCAATGTATATAAATCTGATAGACTTAATTAACAAAAAGACCAGCGCTGCCGCTCTTGCGTCCGCCCGGCCTGCGGCCATCGGATGCCGGCCTGCGGCCGGCGCCAGACAGGAGCTTGATCAGATGTCGCTCGAGATCATCGGAATGGTGGGGACTCGGGAGTTCTCCGAGACCCGCGGGTCGCTGACCGGACCCGCGATCGATCCTGACTACCTCCGCCGGTTCGCCCGCGCCCACGAGGCGGCCGGCTTCGACCGCGTGCTCATCGGGTACGGCGCCACCGGCCCCGACGGGTTCGCGGTCGCCGCCCACGTGCTCTACGGCACCACGACGCTGAAGGTGCTGATCGCCCACCGGCCTGGCTTCGTGGCCCCCACCCTGGTGGCCCGCAAGCTGGCTACCCTGGACGCGCTGACCGGGGGCGGCCGGGTCGGGATCCACCACATCACCGGCGGCGACGAGCTAGACCAGAAGCGGGACGGCGACTTCGCCGACCACGACCGGCGGTACGCGCGGACCGGCGAGTTCATGGAGTTGTTGCGGCGCGAGTTGACCGCGACCAAGCCGTTCGACTATGACGGCGAGTTCTACCAGGTCAAGGGCGCCTACAGCATCGTGCGGCCGGAAGGGGGCACGCCGATCCCGCTGTACTTCGGCGGGGCATCGCCGGCCGCGATCTCGGTCGGCTCCCAGCACGCGGACGTGTACATGCTGTGGGGCGAGCCGGTCGCCCAGATCGCCGAGCGGATCGCCGGCATCAAGGCGCAGGCCGCGCGGCACGGCCGGAGCGTGCGGTTCAGCCTGTCGGTGCGCCCGATCGTGGCTGCCACCGAGGACGACGCCTGGCGTAGGGCGCAGAACATCAGGTCAGCCACCGAGCAGCGAGTGGCCCAAGCAGCCGCCTATCGCGGCAATAACGGCGGCGGCAACGGCACCAACGGCACGCAGGGCAACGGCGGCTCGCCGCCCATCGCCAACGGCAGGCTCTTCGGCTTCAGGGAATCGACCTCGGTCGGCTCGGACCGGCTGCAACGCCAGGGCGCCGAGAGCGAGGTGCACGACGAGCGGCTGTGGTACGGGATCACCAAGCTCACCGGCCCAGGCGGCAACTCCACGGCCCTGGTCGGCACCCCGGCGCAGGTCGCGGACGCGTTGCTGGCCTATCGTCGGGTCGGCATCGACACCTTCCTCATCCGCGGCTTCGACCCGCTCGACGACGTCGTCGACTGGGGCAAGGAACTGGTACCGCTGCTGCGCCAGGGCGCGGCCAAGATCCCGGTCGGCACCCAGGAACCGAGCGCCCTGATCAGCTAACCCCCGCCCCAGCCCCGGTGCCAGCCCCAGCCCCAGCCCCCACATCGTTGGCGCTTGGGTGTTCTTAGCGCAACACCGAAGCGCCAACGGTGGGGAGCGGAGTCGCCCCGCCAGTAATGTATACTTGACCGATAGCTTTTATATGAATTACCGTCACTGTGGATGCCCACCATGACGCGGCCACGACGACGTGGCGATGCGACCCCCACGATCAGGAGCTAGTCATGCCAGTCCGCCGGCGCGGAGTCCGCCGCATCACCACCACCACCATCACCGCCGCCTTCGCGGCGGGCGCGTTGTCGCTCGCAGCGAGCGCGTGCAGCAGCAGCTCGAGCTCCGCCTCCGACCCCACGTCCGCTACCGCGGCCGGCGTCAGCGGCACGCTGAACTGGGAGTGGGAGCTTCCCACCTCCTGGGATCCGGTCACCTCGACGGCGGGCTGGGACGTCCACGTGCTCGGCCTGGTCTACGCGTCCATCACGACGCTCGACCCGGCCGGCGACGTCAAGCCAGGCCTGGCGTCGTCATGGAAGTTCGGCCCCGACGGCAAGAGCGTGACGTTCACGCTCCGGCCGGGCCTGAAGTTCACCGACGGCACCCCGCTGAACGCGGAGGCGGTCAAGGAGAACATCGACCGGGGCCAGAAACAGCAGAACTCCACGATCGCCTCGGAGCTTGCCGTCATCTCCAAGGTCGTGGTGAACAGCCCGACCAGCTTCACCCTCGACCTGGCCCAGACCGACTACCAGGTGCCGTACCTGCTCGCGGGCAAGGACGGCATGATGGTCAGCCCGGCCGCGTTCAAGGACCCGGCGAAGATCCCGACCAACCCGGTCGGGGCCGGCCCGTTCAAGCTGACCAGCTACGTGCCTGACTCGCACGCCGACCTGGTGCGGAACCCCGGCTACTGGGACGCGAGCCAGATCCACATCGCCGACTTCACGGTCCAGGACATCACCGAGCCGTCCCAGATCCTGGCTGCCCTGGAGGCCGGGCAGGTCAACGTGGCCTACATCGCGGGCAACCAGGTCGCGGCCGCGAAGGCGGCCGGTTTCAAGATCGCGGTGATCCCTTCCGAGGTCGTGAACGAGCTCGACATCCAGACGACGACCAAGCCGTTCAGCAACCCTGACGTCGTCAAGGCGATCAACTACGCGATCAACCGCCAGGCGATCGTCCAGGTCCAGGCCTCCGGCTACGGCACGCCCGCCTATCAGCCATTCCCGAAGGGCTTCGTCGGCTACGACCCGAGCCTGGCCAACCTGTACCCCTACGACCCCACCAAGGCCAAGCAACTGCTGACAGCCGCAGGCTACCCGCACGGCATCAAGATCACCCTCGACTCGGTCAGCGAGGACGATGCGATCGCCGAGCAGATCCAGAGCCAGCTCGCCACGGCCGGGATCACCGCGACGATCAAGAACGTCCCCGAGGACACCGAGACCCAGTACCTCTACATCGACAAGACCCTCCCGTTCACGATCGACGGGACGGCCGGGCGGACCTCGCCGGTCGAGATGCTCG
>DATKFV010000006.1:0-9096 GCA_035511035.1 Streptosporangiaceae bacterium | reverse complement strand
GACAGCCCATCAACCAGCCAATCATCCACAGCCGCCCGCACGCTGTACCCGGCGGGCGCCTTGAGCCCGGCATCGATCTCGACGTGCAAGTCCTTGAGCTTCTGCCGGACCTCTGCCTTGGTCGTGCCGGTGACCTTGCGCCTGATCCGGCGTCCGTCGCCGCCATGACCGAGCGAGATCGCGCCAACGTACCGGTTCCTGGTCGCGTCGAAGTAGATGCCGTCCTCGCCGTGCCCGCGACGGGCGGACGTAGTCATGGTCGTCATGGCTACGAGTTTACTGGCTTGGCTCCCAGTTTGGCTCCCAGAGCCTGCTCAGGATGAGCCATATGGCCTCTGATCTGGTGGGCGCAACTGGGTTCGAACCAGTGACCCCTCGCTTGTAAGGCGAGTGCTCTACCGCTGAGCTATGCACCCCACGCCGCTGTGGGCGACCCCAAGCGTACCGCCTGAGGCCCACGACCCCCCACCGGCTACAACCCGGTCCCAGGCCCGTCCGCGCGCCACGCCCCGACCGGCCGCAACACCCGCGCGAGCGCCTGCTCGACCTCCTGCGCCAGCCCCAACGGCACCGCGCCGGCCTGGTCGGCCAGGGCTAGCTCATCAGCCGCCGTCACCGCTGCCACGCCGCCGCCGACAGCTCCGCAGTCCCGGCATTCAACCTCACCAAGGCGCCTGACCAGGTGAACGCTGGCACAAAGCGAGCAACGATCGAGGTCAGTGACCCAACGCCCATCGGCCTGGCAGCCGGGGCATATCAGCACCTGGCGGTCGGCCCTGACCCCGCGCAGCCACGGGCTGCTGCCACGGTCAGGATCGACCTGCCGAGTGCCACACCGATAACAGGGCATCTGCCGCCATTCCGAAACTTGAGTTGACGACGTCGGCCGCGGACTTAAGGCAAACTCTGGCCCAAACCGCGCCGCGACCGCCCGGCGACCCGGACCGCTAGCTCAACTCGGCAAGCGCCTTGGAGTACTCAGCGATGTCGCGGGCCTGCGGAATCGCGTTCACTACCTTCCACCGGACAACGCCATTCTTGTCGATGATGAAGGTGCCCCTGGTGGCGACGCCCCGCTCATCATCGAAGACACCGTACGCCTTGGCTACGTCACCGTGCGGCCAGAAGTCAGACAACAGGCCGAACTCGTAGCCTTCGGTCTCCGCCCACGTCTTGTGCACGAACACGGAGTCCACCGAGACCGTGAGCAGCTCGACATCCTCCCGCTCGACCTCGGGGAACGAGTCCCGCAGTTCGCACAGCTCACCGCTGCAGACCCCGCTGAAGGCCAGCGGGTAGAACACAAGCACCACGTTCTTCGATCCGCGCCGGTCGGACAGCTTCACCGGGGTGCCGTGCTGGTCCTTGAGCTCGAAGTCGGGTGCCACATCGCCGATCTCTACCGCCATTGCTGTCCTTTCAGCGACTCGCGCGCGGCTGCCAGCTAGGGGGCCGCAGGAGATGTTTGACTGTCACGGGCGGGCCATGCAGGCCACTACCGGGACCACTAGGGACCGGGATCACCTGGCCAGATCGCGCCGCACGTGCGGGATGTAACCGAGTCTGCCACGATCAGGCGATCAGTACCGCATCGCGCCAGCATTCAGTTGCAGCGCGCCCTTATCGGCCACCCCGGCGCGCCGCCGGTCCTGCCCACGCCGCCAGAAGGCGAAGGCAGCGCGAGAGGTCAGCGCCTGGCTTTCGGCGCGACCAGGCGGCTGGCCGACCAGTTCTTGCCCGCGCTCACCGTGGAGGTCTGCGCTAGCCCCGCGGTGGGAGCCGCTTCGCCGATCTCGCTCGGCTCGACGTGACCCTCGCGCCCGGCCTTGGGGGTCAGCAACACGATGTAGCCGCCGTCGGCCAGCGGCGTCTTGGCGTCGACCAGGGCGTCGACGAGGTCTCCGTCCTCGTCTCGCCACCAGAGCAGCACACCGTCCACGACATCGTCGTAGTCCTCGTCGACCAGCTCGACGCCCTCGCCCGAGGACACCAGGTCACGAAGATCCTCGTCGCAGTCGTCGTCGTAGCCGATCTCCTGGACTACATGGCCCGGCTTGATGCCGAGCCGCTCGGCCAGGTCATGCTGATCCTGCGCCTGGCCAGCGGTCGCGCTCACTAACGTCCTCCCTGTCCAAGACGCGCGCCCGGCCGGGCCCGGCCTATGGCACCGGCTGGTGCCACTGCTCGGGGCCGACAACGGCCTCGCGCGATCGTCTGTACCTCTTGCTGGGACAGTTCACACTCGCTCGGCGTCTTACGCAAGTCACAATTCGTGCAGAGCCAGTTAACCAAGGTCATCATTCGAGCTTGCCCCGTCCGCCTGCGGCTTACTCAGGACCACTGCCCTTGCAGTTTTAAACTGTTAAGTACTGATTAGCGATCCCTTGGCGGGCCGACCCGCCCTGGTGACCGGGCGGTAGGGATGCGCTCGGGCAGGTCGCGTATCAGGATGGGACTTGTAACCCGACAGCGAACCGCCTGGAAGGCGAGGATCAACCCGTGGCCTCAGGACGCCAGCCCTACTCGATCATCACCGACGGCCTGCCCAACCAGCTTCCCGACATAGACCCAGATGAGACCAGAGAGTGGCTGGAGTCGTTTGACACCGTCGTGCGGACGCGCGG
Organism: Streptosporangiaceae bacterium; assembly: GCA_035511035.1. Classification (GTDB taxonomy): domain Bacteria; phylum Actinomycetota; class Actinomycetes; order Streptosporangiales; family Streptosporangiaceae; genus Chersky-822. Next base: position 6,472 of record DATKFV010000006.1, on the reverse strand, counting down.
CCGGTCGCGCGCTCGGTACGTCATGCTCAGGCTGCTTGAGCGCGCCCGTGAGCAGCAGGTCGGCGTCCCCGGCCTGCGCAGCACCGACTACATCAACACGATCCCGCCCGAGCGCGAGCCCTGGTTCCCCGGCGATGAGTACGTCGAGCGCCGCATCCGGGCCTATATCCGCTGGAACGCCGCGATCATGGTCTCCCGCGCCAACCGGCCAGGCCTCGGCGTCGGCGGCCACATCGCGACCTACGCGTCAGCGGCGAGCCTGTACGAAGTCGGGTTCAACCACTTCTTCCGTGGCAAGGACCACGGCGAGTCCGGTGACCAGGTCTTCTTCCAGGGCCACGCCGCCCCTGGCATCTACGCCCGCGCCTTCCTCGAGGGCCGGCTCACCGAGGCGCAGCTGAACGGCTTCCGCCAGGAGCTGTCCTCCCCCGCCGGCGGCCTTCCCTCCTACCCGCACCCGAGGCTGATGCCGGACTTCTGGGAGTTCCCCACGGTCTCAATGGGCCTCGGCGCGATCAACGCCGTCTATCAGGCGCGCTTCAACCGCTACCTGCTGGCCCGCCAGATCAAGGACACCAGCCGGTCCCGAGTATGGGCATTCCTCGGCGACGGCGAGACCGACGAGCCCGAGGTGCTCGGCTCGATCGGGCTGGCCGCGCGCGAGGAACTCGACAACCTGATCTTCGTCATCAACTGCAACCTCCAGCGTCTCGACGGCCCGGTAAGAGGCAACGGCAAGATCATCCAGGAGCTTGAGTCCTTCTTCCGCGGCGCCGGCTGGAACGTGATCAAGGTCATCTGGGGCCGCGACTGGGATCCGCTGCTGGCCCAGGACGTCGACGGCGTTCTGGTGAACAAGATGAACAGCACCCCTGACGGCCAGTTCCAGACCTACGCCGTCGAGTCGGGCGCCTACACCCGCGAGCACTTCTTCGGCGGCGACCCGAGGCTGCGGGGCATGGTCGCCAACCTCACCGACACGCAGGTAAGGAACCTGTCCAGGGGCGGCCACGACTACCGCAAGGTCTACGCCGCCTTCAAGGCCGCGACCGAGCACGTCGGCCAGCCGACCGTGATCCTGGCCCACACGATCAAGGGCTGGACCCTCGGCCCCGACTTCGAGGCCCGCAACGCCACCCACCAGATGAAGAAGCTGACGGTCGCCGAGCTCAAGGAGTTCAGGGACCGGCTCTACCTCGACATCCCCGACTCGGCCCTCGAGGCCGACCTGCCGCCGTACTACCACCCGGGCGACGGCTCGGAGGAGATCCAGTACATGAAGGAGCGCCGCCAGGCGCTCGGCGGGTACCTGCCCAAGCGCGTCGTGCGCTCCAAGCCGCTGAACCAGCCCCCAGAGAGCGTGTTCGACGAGCTCAAGAGCGGCTCAGGCAAGCAAGCGGTAGCGACCACGATGGCGTTCGTCCGGCTGCTCAAGGACCTGATGAAGGATCCGGAGATCGGCCAGCGGTTCGTGCCGATCATCCCTGACGAGGCCCGCACCTTCGGGATGGACTCGCTGTTCCCGACCGCGCGGATCTACAGCCCGCACGGCCAGACCTACGAGGCTGTGGACCGCGCCCTGCTGCTGTCCTACAAGGAGTCCGAGCAGGGCCAGATCCTGCACGAGGGGATCAGCGAGGCGGGCGCGATGGCCTCGGTCGTCGCTTCGAGCACGAGTTACGCGACCCACGGCACCCCGATGATCCCGATCTACATCTTCTACTCGATGTTCGGGTTCCAGCGCACCGGCGACGAGATGTGGGCGCTCGGCGACCAGCTGGGCCGGGGCTTCCTGCTCGGCGCGACCGCCGGCCGGACCACCCTGACCGGCGAGGGCCTGCAGCACAACGACGGTCACTCGGTCCTGCTCGCCTCGGTCAGCCCGGCCTGCGTCGCCTACGACGCCGGCTGGGCCTACGAGCTCGCCTACATCATGAAGGACGGCCTGCGCCGGATGTACGGCGCCTCGCCCGAGCATCCCCAGGGCGAGGACATCTTCTACTACCTGACCGTCTACAACGAGCCGTACGTCCAGCCGCCGCAGCCGGACTACCCCGGCGGCCCGCAGGCACTCGAAGAGGCCATTCTGCGGGGCCTGTACTGCTATGCCCCAGCAATCGCCGGCCAGGACGACTCAGCGGAAAGCTCAACCATCAACCATGCAAATGGCCTGCCTACGGCGCGGATCTTGGCATCAGGGGTAGCCATGCGGTGGGCGCTCGACGCGCAACGCCTGCTGCGGCAGGACTGGGGCGTAGCGGCTCAGGTCTGGTCGGCGACGTCGTGGACCGAGCTGCGCCGGGACGGCCTCGCCTGCGAGGAGTGGAACCTGCTCCACCCGGACCAGGCACCGCGCGTGCCCTACGTCACCCGCGCCCTGAGCGAGGCCGGCGACCAGCCAGCCGAGCACGGGCACGCCGCCCCGGTGGTGGCGGTGAGCGACTGGATCAAGGCCGTGCCCGACCAGATCGCCCGCTGGGTGCCTGCGCCGTTCTCCTCGCTTGGCACGGACGGGTTCGGCTTCTCCGACACCAGGGCGGCGGCCCGCCGGTTCTTCCACGTGGACGCCGAGTCGATCACGCTGGCCGTGCTCAGCCAGCTAGTTCGCCAGGGCGACCTGAAGCCAGAGGTGCTCGACGAAGCGATCACCAAGTACCGGCTCAACGTCGCCGTGAGCGAGTTGTAACGCCGCGGTGCTGGCCCGGGGGGACGACCCCCCGGACCCCCGCATCGCCAGGCGGCCGTGCCCTCGCCACACGGCCGCCCGGCGGTGCTGCGACCCAGGGGGCTAAGGCGTCGCCAGCATGCCGTCGGTGTTGCCCTGGGCGTCGATGTAGAAGCCGACCAGCTCACCAGCGTTGTTGATGCCGTTGATGACCGTGCTGCCGACGCCGTTCGGGTCGTTCACGGTACGGAAGCCCCGGCCAGCCTGCCAGGTGAACCCGTACGTGTCGCCACCGATCGTGTAGGCGCCGACTACCGTCCCGCCCTTGTTGATGCCGAACGCCTGGGTCGCGACCGCGTTTGGCCTGGCGAACGTGACCACCTGGCCGCTCGGGCGGCGCAGGAACGCGACGACCTTCCCGCTGGCGTTGGTGAAGTAACCGACGATGGCACCGCCCGCGTTGATCGCGGTCGCCGTGACGTTGCCCGAGCCCTGCACGTTCAGCCGCGTGAACTTGTGGGTGCCGATGTTGTAGCGGTAGCCGTGCGTGTCGCCGAGCGAGTCGACGAAATAGCCGACCGCGATCCCCGCGTTGTTGACGCCAAGCAGCTGGTTGACCGCCGGGCTTGAGTTGTTCCCGGTCGGGAACGCGACCTTATGGTAAACACCGTTCTTCAGGTAGAAGCCGGCGTACCCGTTGACGCCGCTCGCCTTGTTCGTGCGGGAGAAGTACCCGACCGTCACGCCGCCGTCGTTGATGTCCGCGACGACGGTCTGAGCCGAGCCGGGAAAGTCCTCGGCGCGGTAATTCCCCTGCTGGTAGGGCGAGGACAGCAGGTAGCCCCGGTTCGGGTCCCCGTGCGAGCCCGAGCCGTAGAAGCCGGCGATCTTGCCGTGGTTGTTGATCCCAAGCAACTCGTTGTAGGTACCGTCGTTGCCGTTGTCCAGTTTCCTGAACGAGTAGCTCGCGGGCGCGCTGGTACCTGCGAGCGCCGGGATGGCGGTGGCTGCTAGCCCAATGGCCATGCCAGCGGCAACGGCGACGCTGGTACGCACCAGCCGGTGCTTGATCATTCCTGACGTTCCTCTCTTCGCGCGGGTGCCGGTTCCCCGCTGATCGGCAGACCCCTGGCAGTGCGGGCATACGGGCCCGCCGACCTGGACCGAAGTCCGGGCCGGGCGCCAGGCGAGGGCAGGTCACCGCCTCGCTCGGCGACCGCTTCACACACTGTGCGGCAAACTCCCGATAGATACAACGGCCATCCAGGCCGCGCTGGTTGCCTGCGGGCGCGCATGACACCCTGGTCAGGTGAGCGTGAAGGCTACTTCATCGGCGCAGTCGAGCGGCCGGGTCAGGGCTGAGACGATCTGGCGGCTCGAGCAGTCCATGAGCGCGCTCGGCACCGCGGCGATGACGTCCATGGATAAGCGGCTGCCCTGGTTCCGGGCGCTGTCCGCGGAGAACCGGTCGTGGCTGGGCCTCGTGGCCCAGGCGGGCGTGGCCGCGTTCGTCGACTGGGTCAAGCATCCCGAGCGCAGCAGGCCAGCGGTCGCAGGCGAGGTCTTCGGCACCGCGCCGCGCGAGCTGGCCCGTGCGGTCAGCCTGCAGCAGGCCGTCGAGATGGTGCGGATCATCGTCGACGTCGTCGAGACGCGGGTCGATGAGCTGGCCGCGCCCGGCGGCGAGAGCGAGCTGCGCGAGGCGGTGCTGCGCTACACCCGCGAGGTCGCGTTCGCCGCCGCTCAGGTCTACGCGCGATCAGCCGAGGCCCGCGGCGCCTGGGATGCCCGGCTCGAGGCGCTGGTCGTCGACTCGCTCGTGCGCGGCGAGGTCGACGAGAGCCTGCCGTCCTGGGCATCGGCCCTGAGCTGGCCGCCCGCTCCGGTGACCGTGCTCGCCGGGCATGCCGACGCGAACGAGCCTGAGGGACTGATCGACGAGCTGCGGCTGATCGCCAGGCGGGCGAAGTTCGACCTGCTCGCGGGGGTGCACGGGCACCGGCTGGTGGTGGTGCTCGGCGGGCCGGGCGATCCCATGCCGCTCGCCAGGCAGCTGGCGTCCAGGTTCGGCCCAGGCCCGGTCGTCGTCGGCCCGGCCTCGCCCAACATCGAGGCCGCCGGGAGCTCGGCTCGCGCTGCCCTCGCCGGCCTGCGGTCCGCGCCGGCCTGGCCGGACGCGCCGAGGCCCGTGCTCGCCGCCCACCTGCTGCCTGAGCGGGCGCTCGACGGCGACGAGGGCGCCCGCGCCGAGCTCGTCGAGCACATCTACCGGCCGCTGTGCCGGGGCGGGGCCGCGCTCCTCGACACGGTGACCACGTACCTGGAACAGGGCCACTCGCTCGAGGCGACCGCGCGCATGCTGTTCGTGCACCCGAACACGGTCCGCTACCGGCTGCGCCGGGCAACGACGCTGACCGGCTTCAACCCCGGCGACGGCCGGGGCGGCTTCGCCCTCTGGCTGGCCGTCGTCTACGGCCGCCTCGGCCACAAGGCGGACCTGACCGAAAGGTGAGGCCAGCTCGGCGGGTTGTAGAATACCTACAGTTTCCCTGGCCACAAGTTCGTAGGCTTTTCTATTCGTATGGTGGACTCCTACAGTGCAAGGTAAGAAGATGCTCGTCATCGCCGCGCCCGGGCAGGGCGCTCAGACTCCCGGCTTCCTGAAGCCCTGGCTGGAGTTCCCCGGTGTCGAGGAGCTTATCGGCAGCTGGTCCGAGCTGATCGGCACCGACCTGATCAGGTACGGCACTGTCGGTGACGCCGATGAGATCAGGGACACGGCCGTCGCGCAGCCGCTCCTGGTGGCAGCCGCGCTCGCCGCCTCCCGCGTGCTCGGCATCGGCTCCCGCGTGCACGCCGGCATCGTGACCGGCCACAGCGTCGGCGAGCTCGGCGCAGGCGCGATCGCCGGCATCGTGACCGGCAACGACGCGATGCGCCTGGTCGGCGTGCGCGGCCAGGCGATGGCGCAGGCGGCCGCGATCGAGCCGACCTCGATGACCGCGGTCCTTGGCGGTGACGAGGCCGACGTGCTTGCCTGCCTGGCCAGGCACGGCCTGACCCCGGCCAACATCAACGGCGCCGGGCAGATCGTGGCGGCCGGCACGGTCGCGCAGCTGGCCGAGTTCGCCGCCGACCCGCCGGCCAGGGCCAAGCTGCGGTCCCTGCCGGTCGCCGGCGCGTTCCACACCACCCACATGGCCTCGGCGACCGAGGCGCTCAAGCAAGTCGCCGCGACGATCGACGCGCACGACCCGGTGCTGACCGTGCTATCGAATGCCGACGGCACGGTCGTGCGCACCGGAGCCGACTGGCTGGACCGGATAGTGACGCAGGTCAGCGCCCCGGTCCGGTGGGACAAGTGCATGGCCACGATGCAGCACCTGCACGCGACCGCCTTCATCGAGCTGCCGCCTGCTGGCACCCTCGTCGGCCTCGCCCGCCGCGCGCTTCCCGGCGTGGCCCTGCTCGCGCTCAAGACCCCGGCCGACCTCGACGCGGCCAGGGCAACGCTCGCCGACCATGCCGATAGCCACAGCGACAGCAGCGCACCTGACTGGCGCCTGATCGTCGCGCCGGCCGCTGGCACCTTCCGCCCGGCTGGGCATCAGGCCGGCCAGGGTCGCCACGCCGCGGTCCTGCCCGCCGGCACGGTGCTTGGCCACCTTGAGTCGCGCGGCGATACCCACCCGGTCTGCGCTGACTTCGCCGCCTCGGTCATCGAATGGCTGGTCGAGGAGGGCGACCCGGTCAGCCCAGGCCAGCCGCTGGTCAGGCTCGCTCCGGCCAGCGAGAAGCACTGAGGAC
>DATKFV010000005.1:0-66151 GCA_035511035.1 Streptosporangiaceae bacterium | reverse complement strand
CAGCGGGACTGGAGCTTGCCCTGGTAGCTGACCGAGACCGTGATCGTCTCGTGCTGCCTGAGCCCCACCCACGGGATCACGAACACGGCGTCCCCGTACTCGCCGGCATTGACCAAGCAAGTGCGCAGCTTCTTGCCGTTGACGGTCACGGTGGCGCTGGGATGCGAGACCTGCTTCGCGTTCCCGTAGATGATCGGCAAGCCGTAGGGCCGGTCGGCGTCGGCGGACGGCCGCGGGCAGTGCGCCACCGGGTTCGGACTCTCGTCGCCGTAGTAGGTGAGCAGCGACGTCGTCTTGCCGCTGGCCGGGTACTGGTAAAACGGCGGCTGGACGACCCGCGCCGAGGTGTCGATGTCGACCCAAAGGGCCGCGTAGCCGCCGGCCTGCGCGAAGCCGGCGAGCGTGCCGTACTTGCCGACTTCGGACAGCGCGTGGTACGGGGCGCGGGCCCAGGCGTTGATCGGGTCGGAGATCCCCTCGGCCAGGTCCGAACTCATCCCCGCCCGCGCGCCCGCCGCCGTGTACCACCTGCTCTTCGAGTTCTCGTAGTGGGTGAAGTCACCGGTCTTGATCATGTAGCGCACGTGCAGCGCGTCGGCACGACTCAGCGAGGGGTACTGGGCGACCGGGGCGGCGTTGTTCAGCGCTCGGTAGGAGTTAAGCTCGGTCAGCCAGGACGGAATCTTCCCCTTCTTCACGGTCACGGTGGCTACGTTGCTGGTCACCTCGGTGTCGTCCGAGTTCGTCGTGACGGCCCTGACCGAGAACGAGCCGGGCGCCGTGCCCCACACGCCCAGCGTGTCCGGTGCCGCGTACCAGCGGCTCGTCCCGGCCCGCCGAGTCTGCAACGTGTACGCCGGGCCCGACGGCGAGACCGCCACGTGCGCGACGTCGACCAGCAGTGGCCGGCTCACGGTCGCCGCGATGCTCAACTTCAGGCTCACCCCGCTCCCGCTCCCGGCCGCGGCCAGCGCCCCGCCCGGCCAGGCCAACGCACCCGCGCTGAGCAACGCCGTCGCCAGAATGCCGCCGCCGATCCGCAGCCAACCGTGCCTCACAAGCCACCTCCCAGCGCGTCCGTTCGTCCGGCCAAAGACTAGATCAAGATCAAAAGCCTTGAATAGCCTTCAAATAGTTCGCGCTGGTGTGGTTCGCCAACAACAACTCGATCATCGGGTCAGTCGTGTCCAACGTCAGCGCAGCGCCGCAACCGGTATTCCGATTTCGGATTATCCAATTTCGGATTACCCGAGATCGGGCTAGTCGCTCGCCGAGCGGATAGTTTCGGCCAGCGGCTCCACGATCAAAGGGCCCCGGCCGGGCGGTTCCACGATCAAAGGGCCCCGGCCGGGCGGTTCCACGATTAAGGGGCAGTTCCGGCCGGGCGGCACCATGATCAAAAAGGAAAACCGTACTATGTTCGCGCGGAAATGATCACAGTACGGTCTTCCGTTCTGATAATTATCATAAATAGATGTATTACGACGCCAGATCCGACAGGTAGCTAATACTAAGATCATCGCATTTCCGATCTTAGTACAAATGATCATGTAGAGCCCGTAGCGGGCCGCCCCAACCGGTAATACGTCGTCCGGCCTCGTCGGGCTATCCGAGATCGGGTAATCCGAGGTTGGACTAGTCGGGTTCGGGTTATCTGGGGACAGTCCTCGCTTGGGGTTAGCCGATGGCGGTTGGCTCGTCGGCTAGGTAGGGGGGAGCGGGCTCGTACTGGATGTGGCGGCGGACGGTGCGGGCGTGGTCGCGGCCGTGCAACTGGCCGATGAGCCACAGGGCCATGTCGATGCCGGCCGAGACGCCCTGGCTGGTGACCAGGTTGCCGTCGACGACGTAGCGGGCGTCCCGTACCACGGTGATGTCGCCGCGGGCATGCAGCGTGTCCTCGTAGGCGTAGTGGGTGGCGGCCCGGTGGCCGCGGGCCGGGCCAGCCTCGTGCAGCAGCAACGCGCCCGTGCAGACGCTCGTGACCCAGGTCGCGTCGGCGGCCGTCTTGCGGATCCAGTCGATGATCACCGGGTTCTTGACCTCTCGGCGGGTGCCCTGGCCGCCGGGGACCAGCAGCACGTCGAGCGGGGGATGATCGTCCAGCGTGTGGTCGGGCAGCACCCGCATCCCGTTACCGCACTTGACCGGGTCGGTGCCCTGGGCGATCAGGTGAACCGAGTCGGCGTGGTCGCGAAGCCCGCTGGAGACCGAGAACACCTCCCACGGGCCGACGAAGTCCAGTTCCTCGGCCCCGTCGAAGATCAGTAGTCCGTAGCTGGTCATGCGTACTCCTTTGTTGATCGGAATCGGTTCCTGTAGTCCGAGGGGGCGACGCTGGTGTTCCGGTGGAAGGCCCGCCGCAGCGTCTCGGCGGTGCCGAAGCCGTACCGCCTGGCCACGGTCTCGACCGGGTCATCGGTCTGCGTGAGTGCCCGCTGGGCGGCCTCGATGCGCACCCGCTCCACGTAGGCCGCGGGCGGAATCCCGAGTTCGGCGGTGAACCGGCGCTGCAAGTGCCGTGGACTCAGCCCGGCCGCACGAGCCAGCTCGGCGATCCCGTGGCTGGCTCCTGGGTCGGCCTGGATCGCCGACACTGCCGCCCTGATCGGGTCGGTGCGCGGTTGCGCCGACCAGAGCGGCACGCTGAACTGCGACTGGTTGCCGGGACGGCGCAGGAACAGGACGAGATGCTGGGCCACGACGTGCGCGACGTCACGCCCGAGGTCATCCTCCACGAGGGCGAGCGCTAGGTCCAGGCCGGCGGTGACGCCAGCGGAGGTCCAGATATTGCCGTCCTGGATGAAGATCGGATCGGGGTCGACCGTCACGTCGGGGTACTCGCGGCCCAGGCGGCTCGCCCTGGACCAGTGCGTCGTGACGGTCCGGCCCGACAGCAGCCCGGCGGCCGCGAGCAGGAACGCGCCGCTGCACACCGAGGTGACCCGCCGGGCCCGCACGCCGGCCGCCGCGATCCAGCTGACGAGTTCGGCGTCCCCGCAAGCCTGGTACACCCCGTCGCCGCCCGCCACGACCAGCGTGTCGATTCCAGCTGGGTCGAGGCCGACTGGGTTGAGGCCGATTGGGTCGCGGCGGACTGGGTCGATTCCAGCTGGGTGGCGGTCGGCCATGTCGCGGTCGGCGGTGTCGAGACCGGTGATGCCGTGGGCGGCGTGGACCGGCAGGCCGCTGCTGGAGGTGATCAGCCCGGCCCGCGGGCCGACGACCAGGCAGTCGTATCCGGTCGTCGCGGTACGCGCGTGATGGAAGACCTCATGCGGGCCGGTCAGGTCGAGTACCTGGAACCCGTCGTAGATGACGAACACGATGCGGTGTCGCTGCACGATCCCACGATGCCCGCGCCGCGATGATGGCGTCAACGACGCTCATCCCACGATTCGCGCCATCAACTCGGTCAAGCCGAGCCCCCATCCCTCCTTCGTCGCCCGCGATGGCCACGCGATCTTCCAAGATCTCGAAGCGTCGGCCGGCGACCACTCGTCGGATCGTCCGTGATCAGGGCGTCGGCCATGATCACGGAGCATCGAAGGTGCTCGGATCGGGCTGAAGCACCCCGACGAGGTTCCCTGATCATGGTCTGGCCGCGACTACGGAAATTCAGCGCGTCACTACCCAATCGAACGCCCGTGATCATGGAAGTTCCATGATCACGGATAGTGCGGGGCCGGAGGGCCGGGTCGCGGGGTGGAACTAAGTCGTGGTGGTTAGGGCGGCAGCGTAGAAGTAGCGGGCGACCTCGATGAGGTCGTCTAGTGGTGGCCACCAGGGGCCGTGCTCCAGGGCCCGCAACGTGTTGAGCAGGGCGGCGGCCTGGCCAGGGCGGGCGGCGAGGCCAGCCACGGCGATGCCGATGCCCGCGACGGCGACGCGGCGGGGCCGGACGGAGCGGAGCGGGCCCAGGTAGAAGTCGGGCACGACGTCGTCACTGGGCTGGGAAGGTCCCAGGGGCTGCCTCGGGGTCGGCGCCTCGGCCGGGGACTTGGCTATCACCAGGTAGTAGTCGGGTAGCTCGAATCGCTTCGCGTGCCAGGCGGCGAGGGCGTCGGCGGCGCTGAGCTCGAACCCGGCTCCGCCCGGCCCGGTCGACAGATCCCACATCGCGCGCCACTGGGCGGCGACTTCGGCGAGGGGGTCGTCGGGCACGATCACGTACGTCGAGCGGCGCCTGGCCGCCTCGGCCATGGCGAGCGCGCCGCGCTCCCAGCCGGGGCTGACCTCAGATTCGGCGGCACCTGGCCGCGCCGGCTGCTCGGCCGGCGCACTGGCGATCGACACGTTCGGGGACTTGGCGAGATCAGCCAGCAAGCCAGGAGTCACGTCACCGACCAAGACGACCACCGTCGAAGACTCACGCCGCACCGGCTGATCCTACCGGTCCGACTCGGCGCCGCAGGCGCTCGCCGTGGTCGCGCCGGCTCCGTCGCCATGGCCCCTGGTCGCCGGGTGCTGGCCGGACGGTCTCAGGTAGCCGGCTGGTCGGGCGGCGGCGGAGGATCGGCGCGGTCGGTGTCCGGCACGTCGGTGATCAGCATGTGGCCGGGGGCGTGGGTGATCGCGAAGGGCACGCGGGCGTTGACCAACACGGCCTGGGGCGTGACGCCGCAGGCCCAGAAGAGCGGGACGTCGCCGGGCTCCAGCGCGACTGGGTCGCCGTAGTCGGGCGCGGACAGGTCGGCGATGCCCAGGGCGGCTGGGTCGCCGGCGTGCACGGGGGCGCCGTGGGCCGCCGGGTAGCGCGCGGTCACCGCCACCGCGGTCTCGACCAGGCTGGCCGGGACCGGTCGCATCGAGGCGACCAGCGGTCCGGAGAACCGCCCGGCCGGCTCGCACTCCCGGTTGGTGATGAACATCGGCACGTTCCGGCCTTGATCGACGTGCCGGACCGGCACCCCGGCCGCGGCGAGTACGTGGTCGAAGGTGAAGCTGCAGCCGATCAGGAACGCGACCAGATCGTCCCGCCACCAGCCGGTGACGTCCCCGGGCTCGCTCACGCAGCGGCCGTCCGCCCAGACCCGGTAGGCGGGCAGATCGGTGCGCAGGTCGGCACCAGGAGCCAGCCGGGTGACCGTGCGGCCAGGCTCGGTGATGTCCAGCAACGGGCAGGGCCGGGGATTACGCCGCGCGAACGACTCGAACTCGTCCGCCTCGCCGAGCGGCAGCACGACCAGGTTGGCCTGGGTGAATCCCGCCGCGAAGCTGGCCGTCGGCACCCGCAGCCCGGCCCGGAACCTGGCCCTGGCTTCGGCCGGCGACAACGAATCCTCGACACTGCCCATCGACCACCAGCTTAGGCCGGCCAAGCCTCCACCAGCAGGCTGTGCTCGCCAGCACGGGGCACGGGCCCACGGGTAGCTGGCCCAGGTCCGCCGAGACGCCGTCTCGAACGTCCCGATCCCGCGATTCACGCCATTGGCCGGGTCAAGTCGACGCCTCGGCCGGCCTCGGCCGGCCTCGATACCACCCGATCTTCCGAGATCTCGAAGCGGCGCTCGGAGACCACGCGTTGAATCATCCGTGATCAGTCAGTCGGCGATGATCACGGGCGATCGCAGGGGGCGGATCGCGCTGGTCCACCCCGTCGAGGTTCCCTGATCATGGTCTGCCCAGGACCACGGAGAAACACTGCGTCCCTGCCCGGCCGAACGTCCGTGATCTTGGAAATTCCATGATCACGGACCTCTTCGGGTGCTGGGGGCGGCGCGGGTGGCGCGACTTGGGGTGCCGGGGTGGTGCGAGTTGGGGTGCCCAGGGCGCGCGAGTTGGGGTGTCGGGGCTGGCGCGACGGCGGGGAACGCCAGCGACAGCCGGGAGTCCAACCCACCAATCATCGCCTTTCGCTAGCAATTCTGGGGTGATCGGTCGGCATGCGAAGTTCGGTAAGCTCTGAACACGCTGCCAGGATCAGCGGCACATGGCGGGGGGTTCAATGGCCAGAAACGCGAAAAAACAAGTACAAACGACCGAGCAGCTCTGGATGGCCGCGGAGGCGGGCGACCCGGCGGCGATGTGGGCCTATGCGCTCATGCGGCTCAACCTGCAGCAGCCGCCCCCGGGCACGCCCAATCCGCTCGCGTTCCTGGTGCGGGTCAGGAACGCGGCCCGCCAGTTCGGCGACGGCCAGACCATGGACCTGATCAACCGGGCCGCCCAGGCTGGCCACACCCAGGCCATGGTCGTCGTCGCCGAGCTTGAGGAGAACACCGACCAGGCCGCCAGCGAGCGGCTGCTCGCGCAGGCCGCGAACCAGGGCGACCAGGCCGCGATGCTGTATCTGGGTGCGCTGCTTGAGGACCACGACCGGCCTGGGGCGATCGTCTGGTTCACCCGGCTGGCCGAGCTAGGCGACATAGGCGGCATGTACCGGCTCTCCAAGCTGCTCCGGGCCGAAGGGAACGTCGACGCCGCGCAGGCATGGCTGGTCAAGGCGGCGGAGGCAGGGAACCTGCGGGCGCAAAGCGACTGCGGCGTGCAGGCGTTCGACAGCGGCGTCACCAGGCTCGACCCCGCGCATCCGCCGACCTCGGACCCGCGCCGGACCGGCGTGTGGAGCCGGAACAGCCCGGCGACGCGGCGGGAACGCCTGGTCGCCGACTGCCTGCACTGCAAGATGCGGACGGTGCAGGACCACTACGAGCTGATCGTCGGCACCTACGTCGGCCTGCGCGGCTCCGGCACGGCCGGAAAGGCGGGCCAGCGGGTCAACTTCAGCGCCTGCGCCGCGTGCGGGTGCCTGTTCCCGATGGACGACGTATCGCGGCAGTACGTGAACAGCAAGGGCGGCGAGTTCTTCAACCCGGCCAAGCTGCCGCAGAACCGCTAGGCAGGAGAACTCAATGGCGAGAGGCTCCAAGCAGGAGATCGCGGCTGAGCAGCTGCGATCCGCGGCGGAAGCGGGCGATCCGGCGGCGATGTGGCAGTACGCGCTGGCAGTCTTGCGGCAGCCGCCGCCACCGCCGCTCTCACCTGGGCAGAACGCGCTCTCTTACCTGGTCAGGGTCACCAAGGCGGTTCGCTCCAGCGGCGACGCGGAGGCCAGGGACCTGATCGCCAGGTCCGCGACGGCCGGTTACCCGCCGGCGCTCGTGGTCGAAGCCGAACTGGCGGAGCAGTCCGATCCCGACCGGACCGAGAGCCTGCTGCGAAGCGCCGCCGACCTCGGCGACACCGCGGCGATGCTCTACCTCGCCGGCCTGCTCGCGCTCCACGACCGCGCCGAGGCGGCCCAGTGGTTTACCCGCCTGGCCGAGCAGGGTGACATCGCTGCGATGTACCGGCTCGCCGACTTGCTGCGGATCGACGGGAACACCGAGGCCGCGCAGGGCTGGCTGGTCAAGGCGGCGGAGGGCGGGAGCACCCGCGCCCAAGGCGATCTCGCCGTGCAGTCCTTCGAGAACGGCGACGAGCAGCTGGACCCAGGCCGCCCGCCGGCCGCCGACCCGCGCCGCAGCGGCGTGTTCACGGCCGGGATCCCGACTTCCCGCCGGGAACGGCTGGTCGCCGACTGCGCCAAGTGCGAGCAGAAGACGGTGCAAGACCACTATGAGCTGATCGTCGGCAAGTGGTTCGGCCTGCGCGGCCCCGGCACGGCGGGAAAGACCGGCACCAGGGTGAACTTCAGCGTCTGCACCGCTTGCGGCTGCCTGTTCCCGATGGACGACCAGAGCCGCCAGTACGTCCGCAGCAAGGGCGGCGAGTTCTTCAACCCGGCTCGGGTCACCAGGAACTGACGCCGTTCAGCGGTTTAGCCGGGGCTGCTGAACGTGTCGATGTCCTCGATCAGCCAATGGCCTGACCGGCTCACTGCCGTCACCGCGAACATGGCGCCGGCGTAGCTGGCCTGGCTGGTCCCGGCGCGGGTGTCCTGCTGGTTGGCGAAGACCAGCACCCGCGCCCGGTCGCCGGTGAGGAACTCGACGCCGATGCTGGCGACGCGCGTGGTGACGACCAGCTTCTGCTTCGGCGCCTGCTGCGCGACCAGCGCGAACAACTGGTCGTACTGCCTGATCGCGGCCCCGGTCAGCAAGTGCTGGGCGGTACTGCGGGTCGCCGCCACGTCGCTGTAGCGGTAGGAGAAGATCGTATTCACCGCGCTGGTGATCTGCTGCTGGACGGCGCGGGTCTGCGCCGGACTCACGAGCGCGACGTTGGCGCTGGCGGCCGCCTGCCGCAAACTGTGGCTTCCAACCTCGGCCCGCACCCCGAAACTGCCAAAGACCACAACCATAATTCCGCAAAGGGCCACCGCCCACCCGCGCCGCGGCGGCTTGCCTTCCGGCGCGCCTGGGAGGGCGGAGGCGTCCGGTGCTGGAGCAGCAGGAGCGGCGTCCGGGGCGGGAGAGGCGTCGCTGACGTCGGATGCCAATTTCCTCAGCCCTTCGAACCGGCGGCGGGCTGGACTGGCACCTGGCTCAGGGAGCTCAGCTTCCAGCCCGATGAGGTCCTGGTCAGCACGCCTTCGAGCCGGCTTTGCTTGACGTCGGCGCTGCCCTTGGCCGGGGTGACCGTGATCTCGATGGCGACGATGAGGTCCGCCGTTCCGTTCTGGACGTTCAGGCTGGTCAGCGCGCCGTCGAGGATCCTGGCGGTGGTGACCGTCGCGGCGGCCGCGATCTGGCGCGCGAACGTGGTCGCGCCCGAGGTGATCTGGGCGTGGAGCGCGCCCGTGGACGACTCCTCCCACAGCTTCAGGCCCGCGGCGACGTGCCGGTAGTCGAGCGTGTTGAAGTTCAGCACGGCCTGCTCGCCCGCACGCAGCGCCTGGTCACGGACCTGGGCCTCGCTGGGCACGCGGGGCGCGCTGGCCCACGACCAGCCGGCGAGGGCGGCGAAGACCACGGCCGTGAGCACCAGTATCAGGGCCGTGCTGAGCACCGGGCCGAGTCGGCGGGCAATCGCGGTCACGGCGAGACCCCGAGCAGCGAGGCGAGGCCAGGTGCCGCGGCCGGCGGCACGCCGCCTCCGGACGGGGCGTGAGCCGAACCGCGCACGTCGATGCCGCTGCTCGCGGGCAGCGTGCAGCGCGCCCCGATGTTCAGCGGCGCGGGCGAGGTGTCAAGGCCGTTGCGATACGTCGTTCCACCATAGCCAGCGGTACAAGGCAACGGGTCGAAGAAGGTCAGGGCCACCCCGAACTGCGAGCCGTTGCTGGTGATCACGGTCGAGCCGATCGCGATGTCGGCCGGCAGCACGGAAAGCAGCTCGTCCAGGGCCTTGCCCCTGGTCAGGGTCAGCTCCGAGGTCGTCAGCAAGTTCGCGATCAGCACCCCGAGGCTCGGGTTGGTCTCGGCCAGCACGTCGGCGACCTGCGCGGCCGCCTGCGGCCCGGCGATCAGCAGTTCCCGCAGGCTGGCGTTCGACTCGTCGAGCGTCTTCGCGAACTCCAGCGCGCTGGTCCCGAACGAGTGCAACTCGGAGCTCTCGGCGATCTGGGACTCGAGCACCGTGCTGGAGTCCCTGATCAGCTCCTGGGTCTGCGGCACGGTCCCGTAGGCGGCCCTGACCAGGGCGCTGTTCCCTTCGATCAGGGCCGCGATGTCGCTGCCCTGGCCGGTGAAGCCGGTAGCCAGCTCGTTCGTCACCGCCCGCAACTGCTTCAGCGGCAGCGAGGTCGCCAGCGCGTTCACGCTGGTGAGCAGGCTCGTGACCGGCAGCGGCAAGCTCGTCTCGCGTTCGCTGATCAGGCTGCCGGCGGCCAGGTAGGGGCCGTGGGAGACCTCGGGCCGCAGGTCCACGTACTGCTCGCCGACGGCCGACAGGTCGGCGACGGCGGCATGCAGCGCGGCCGGGATTGGCGGGGCCGAGTCGCTGATGTCCAGGTTGACCTCGATGCCGGTGGCGGTCAGCCGCATCGGGCCGACCCGGCCGACCGAGACGCCCCGGTAGGTCACGTCGGCGTCGGGGTAGATGCCGCCGGAGTTGGCCAGGTCAAGCCTGACCACGTAGTAGCCGGTCAGGCCGATGTAGCGGCCGAGGTTCGCGTAGTGGAACCCGGTGTAGCCGATGACAAGCACCGCGAGCAGCGCGAACGCGGTCAGCTTCAGCTTCGTGGCCCTGGTCAGCATCAGCGGCCGTCCCCATGGTGCTTACCGTGAGTCGTCTTCGGCACCGGGACCGACGGGTACACCGTGGTGCCCTTCTTGGCCCGCAGCTTCAGGAACACGTTCAGGTAGTCGCCCTTGATGTCGTTGAGCACCTGGTTGGTGAAGGGGTAGGTGAGCAGCACCTGCAACGCCTCGGGCAGCGCCTGCCCGGCGTCGGCCAGCTCGCGCAGCGTCGGCGCCAGCTCGTTCAGGTCGGTGACGATGTTGGCCTGGCTGGCGTTGATCGTCGCGACCGCGACGCCGCTGAGCTTGTGCAGCGCGTTCAGCATCGTCACCAGCTGGCTGCGCTGAGCCGCGAGCACCTGCAGGCCGGGGGTGAGGTGATCGAGCACGTGGCCGATCTGCCGGTCCCTGCGGGCCAGCGTGGCCGACAGGGTTCGCAGGCCGTCAAGCGCGGTGAAGATCGCCTGCTTGTGGTCGTTCAGGTTCGTCAGCAGCAGGTGCAGCTGCGTGATCAGCGACCTTACCTGGGGCGCGTCGCCGCGCAGGGCCGCGTCGAGCTGGGTCGTGATCGTGTGGAGCTGGCTGATGCCGCCGCCGTTGAGCAGCAGTGAGAGCGCGCCGAGCACCTGCTCGACGGTGGCGTTGCTGGTGGTGCGGGACACCGGGATGACCGCGCGGTTGGCCAGCCGTCCGGCCGGGGGGATGCCAGGGGGCACGGACAGGGCGACGTACTGCTCGCCGAGCAGACTGGACTGAGAGATCTCGGCGATCGCGTTGGCCGGCAGGTGCACGTCGGCGTTGACCAGCATGGTCACGTGCGCGATCCAGCTGCGGGCCGGCAGGTAGATCCGGGTGACCCGGCCGACCGCGACGTCGTTGACCATCACGGCCGACTGCGGCACCAGGTCGCCGGCGTCGGCGAACTGGGCGGTGACCTGGTAGGGGTGCGGGCCCAGGTTGGCTCCGCCGGGCAGCGGGATCGCGTAGACCCCGTTGTAGCCGGACGAGCTACAGCCGGCCAGCGCGGCCGCCGCGATCGCGGTCGCGGCCGTGATCGCGGCGATCCTGGCACCGAGAGCGCGCTGTCGTCCGGGGCTAGTCACGGGGCGGATCCTGGGGCTGGTCACCGCCCGCCACCCCCGTCCACCGCTGACGGCGTCCCGTACTCGGTCCCGGTGACCGGCAGCGGCAGCGGCGGCAGCGAACGCGCCTGCGCGGTCGTCACCGGCACCGAGCCGAACGGCCCGAACAGTCCCTCGACGGACGAGTCGCCGGTGGTGAACGCCGTGCGCGCGGCCTTCCCCATGTCGAACTCGTTCAGGTCGCTCCGGCCATCGAGCGTGTGCCTGGTCACGTCGTAGGCGTTGACCAGGTTGTCGGCCGCAAGCGGCGCGTCGTCGAGGGCCTCGGCGAGCGAGGCGCGCTCCCGGCTGAGGATCGAGGTGACCACGGCCAGGTTGTCCACGTTGGAGTCGATCAGCGCCCTGTTGCTGGCGATGAAGGTCTTCACCTGGCTCAGCGCGGTCGCGAGGTCGGTGAGCGCGGCGGCCAGTTCCTCCCGGTCCGAGGCAAGGAACGCCGACACTTCGGCGAGCTGGGTCTCGGCCTGCTTCACCTGGGCGTTGTTGTCCTTCAGCATCGTGGTGAACTGTTGCAGGTAGCTGACCGAGGCGAACAGGTTTCCGGCCGAGCCGCCGAGCGTCTTGGACAGGCCGCTGAACTCGGTCAGCATCTGGTGCAGGTAGGTGCCGTTGCCGGACAGGTTCGCGGCGCCGGTCTTGATCAGCGCGCTGAGCGCGCCGTGCTTGTTCGCCCCGTTCGGGCCGAGCGCGGCCGCGAGCTTGGCCAGGCTGGCATAGACCTGGTCGACCTCAAGCGGGATCGCGGTCCTGGTCACCGGGATCACCGCGCCTGAGGCCAGCTCCTGGCCGTGGGTGTAGGCCGGGGTGAGCTGAATGTAGCGATCGGCGACCACGCTCGGCGCGATCACGACCGCGTCAGCGTCCGCCGGGATCGGCACCCCGTTGTCCAGGGTCATGACGACCCTGACCTTGGTGCCGTCCGGGGTGACCGAGTCGACGGTGCCGACGGGAACGCCGAGCACCCGGACGGTCGAGCCAGGGTAGACGCCGATGGTCTCGGCGAAGTAGGCGGTGATCGTCCTGGACGGGCGGACGGCGTGGTAGATCAGCGCCCCGCTGACGATCAGCGCGACGGCGAGCACCGCGGCCCCGGCCCCGAACAGCGCTCGATCCCGCCTGGTCGCGACCAGCCGCGAGGCGAGAGCTCTCCTGGGAGTTTCTTTGCTGCTCAAGGTCTTAGGTCTTTCATGACTTCGGGGGCTCACAGCCGGTTGCAGGCGTGTTATCGGGGGCGACGGAATGGGGGATCAGGCCGCACAGGTAGACGTCGAACCAGCGGCCGTTGCCGAGCGTGTTCCCGAGCAGCCGGTAGTAGGGACCGGCCAGCGTGACCGCCTCGGACAGGTCGGCCTGGTCGGCGCGCAGCAGCGCGGTCACGTCGTCGAGGGCTTGCAGGGCTGGGCGCAGGGTGGCCTGGTCGTCGTTGACCAGGCCGGAGAGCTGCGTCGCGAGGGCCTGGGTGTCGGTGAGCAGGGCGCTGATCGCAGCCTGGCGTTCCTGCAATTCCGTCAGCAGCAAGTTGCCGTCGTTGATCAGGGCGTCGAACCGCGCGTCCTCGCCCGCGAGGGTGCCCGTGACCTTCTTCGCGTCCGCGAGCAGGTCGGTGACCTCCTTGTCCTTGGAGGCGACCGACGCCGACAGGTCGGCCAGCCCGGACAGGGCGCTGCGGACGTAGCGGGGGGTGCCGGCGAAGGCGGCCGACAGGGTGCGCAGGCTGGCGGCCAGTTCCCTGGTGTTGATCTGGCTGATCTGGGCGCCGACGCTGCTGAACGCCTGGGTCACGTCGTAGGGGGAGGTCGTGCGGGACAGCGGGATCGGGACTCCGGGGTTCTGCTGGGCGTTGCCAAGCGGGTCCAGGGCGAGGTACTTGTCGCCGAGCAGGGTCTTGATGTCGATCGCGGCGGTCGTGCGGTCGCCGACCCAGGCGCCCTTGACCCTGAACGTGACCGCGACCTTGTCGCCGGCCAGCGCGACGCCGGTCACCTTGCCGACGGTGACGCCGGCGATCCTGACCTCGTTGCCGGGGGCGAGCCCGGCGGCCTCGGAGAAGTAGGCGGTGTAGCCGGTGCCCGCGCCGATGATCGGCAGGTCGTCGGAGTAGAAGACGCCGAGCACGATCACGGCGAGGATCGCGAGGCCGACGAGGGCGACCGCGACCGGGTTGCGTTCCTTCATCGGCTTCATGCTGATCCGCTTCATGAACTGCACCTCGCCGCGTTGTCAGGCACGCCCGCGTGCAGGCTGCCGCCGACCGGGGCGGTGCGCACGCCGGTCACGGTCGCCTGGCAGAGGTAGAAGTTAAGCCACGAGCCGTAGGACGCGATCCGCGCGATGTCCGACATCTTGGCCGGCAAGTCCTGCAGGAAGGCGTTCACGGCCGGGGAGTTGTCGGCCAGGTTCGTGGCCAGGCGCCCGAGCTGGACGATGTCGGTGGCGAGCGGGGCCCGGCCGACCTGGAGCAGGCCGGCGGTGGCGCTGGTGAGCGAGCCGATCGCGGTGATCGCGGTGCCGATCGACTGCCGGTCGGCGGCGAGGCCTGACACCAGCTCGGACAGGCTCGTGATCAGGTTGCCCAGCTCGTTGCCGCGCGAGGCGATCGTGTGCAGCACCGAGTCGAGATTGTCGATGACCTCGTCGATGACCTTGTCCTTGGTGGCCAGCGAGGTGGTGAGCGCGCCGATGGTGGCGACCAGGGCGGTGATGTCCGGGCTCTCGCCCTGGAAGACCGCGATGATCTCGCTGGACAGCTGGTTCACGTCGTTCGGGGACAGGGCCTGGAACAGGGGCTGGAAGCCGTCGAACAGGACGGTGAGGTTGAGGGCCGGGGTGGTGCGGGCGAGCGGGATCGTGCCGCCGGGGGGAAGCAGGCGGTTGGGCGGGCCCGCGCCCTGGCCGAGCTCGATGTAACGCTGGCCGACCAGGTTGAGGTACTTGATCGTGGCGGTGACCGAGGCGGGCAGCTGGCGGCCTGCCTGGATCGAGAAGCCGACCATGGCCTCGTTGCGGTCGTAGACGCTGATCGAGCTGACCTGGCCGATGCGGACCCCGGCGATGTCGACGTCGTTGCCCACCACCAGGCCGGTGACGTCGGAGAAGACGGCGTGGTAGCCGACCGAGCCCGGCGTGCCCGATGACGCGATGCTGATGCCGAGGATCGCGGTGATCGTGCCGGTGATGATGACGAAGATGATCGACTTGACCAGCGGGCCAGCCAGGCCCCGCCGGTTCATGTCGTGCCCCGCTTGTGCTGCTGCTTGCCCTGGCCGGCCTCGTCGTGCAGGGCGATGCCCTTGAACGGGACCAGGTAGCAGTGCGGGCCGACGTCGTCGTCGTAGACCGGGGCGTCGCGACGCGCCTGGTAGGCGCCGAGGGAAGGGACGATCAGCACGCGGACGTGCAGGCCTGGCTGGCTGGTGCCGGCGCCGAGGGCCTTGTCGATCTTGGGCACGAAGCTGGCCAGGTCGGTCAGCGTGCACGGGAACTCGGTCGAGTACCTGGCCAGGATCTCCAGGGTAGGGATGCTGTCGGCCGACAGGTCGATGATGTTGCCGCTGCTGGCGTCGAGGAAGGAACGGAAGTCGCCGGCCGCGATCGTGAAGTTGGTCAGCAGCGCGGCGTAGTTGGCGTTCTGGTCGGCGATCGTCTGGCCGGTGACGCTGAAGTCATCGAGCGCGGCGAGGACCGAGGGCAGGTCTTCGTTGTACTTGCGGCTGAGCCCGGCCAGCAGCGTGATGTCCTTGTCGAACCGGGGCAGCTGCGGGTTCATTACCTTCAGGTACGCGTTCAGCGTGACGAGGCTGTCGTGCAACTCCTGGCCTCGTCCCTGCAGGCCCCGGGCGATCGCGGTGAGGGTCAGCGACAGCTTCTGCGGCTGGATGGCGTTCAGCATCGGCAGCAGGTTGTTGAGCACCTGCGCGAGCTCGAGCGCGTCGGCGGAGCGGTTCTGCTCGATTACGCTGCCGCTGGTGAGGGTGGCGGTGACCGGATGCCTGGGCAGCACGAGGTCAACGTAGCGCTCCCCGAACAGGGTCGTCGGCAGCATCTCGGCCGAGACGTTCGCTGGCAGGCCGGGAAGCGCGTCCGGCTGAAGGGCCAGGATCAGCTTCGCGCCGACGCCGTCGGCGCTGACCGCGCGGACCTCGCCGACCTGGACGCCGCGCTCCATGACCTGGGCGCCTGGATGCATCTCGTTGCCGACGCTGGCCGTGTAGACGGTGACGAGCGCGACCGGGGTGAACTTCTTCTGGTAGAGCGCGATCGACAGCCAGACGAGCAGCGCGAGCACGACGATGAACGCCAGGCCGGCCAGGCGGCGTGCGGTCTTGCGCTCACGACGGGGTGCGGCTGCGTGCGCTGGGCTCATCCAGCCACCCGGACGGTCGCGGTCGTGGTCGCGCCTGGGTTGGCGGCGCTCATCCCGCCACCCGCACCGTGGTCGTCGCGCCCCAGATGGCCAGGCTCATGAAGAAGTCGATGATGTTGATCATGACGATGGCGGTGCGCACGGCCCGGCCGACGGCGACGCCTACGCCCGCCGGGCCGCCCTGGGCCCGGTAGCCGTAATAGCAGTGCACCAGGATCACCACGACGGCGAAGATCAGCACCTTGAGGAACGACCAGAGCACGTCGGTCGGCGACAGGAACAGGTTGAAGTAGTGGTTGTAGGTGCCGGGGGACTGGCCCTCGAAGTCCACCGTGACGATGCGGGAGCCGAAGTAGGAGCTGACCAGCCCGATCGCGTACAGCGGGATGACCGCGACCGCGCCTGCGATGATCCTGGTGGTGACCAGGTAGGGCAGGCTCGGGACGCTCATCCCTTCCAGGGCGTCGATCTCGTCGCTGATCCGCATCGCGCCGAGCTGGGCGGTGAAGCCGGCCCCGACGGTCGCGGACAGGGCTAGCCCGGCGACCAGCGGCGCGATCTCGCGGGTGTTGAAGTAGGCCGACACGAACCCGGTGAACGCCGACGCGCCGATCTGGTTCAGCGCGGCGTAGCCCTGCAGGCCGACGACCGTGCCGGTGAACAGGGTCATGCCGATCATGACGCCGACGGTGCCGCCGATGAGGGCGAGCGCGCCGCTGCCGAAGCCGACGTCGGCCAGGATCCGCAGGATCTCCTTGCGGTAGCGCCTGAGCGCGCGCGGGGTCCAGGCCAGCGCCTTGCCGTAGAAGAGGAGCTGGTCGCCGAGCAGGTCGAGCCAGCCAACCGACCGGTCGAGGCGGGCGGCGACCCGCGCGCCGGTCCTGCTCGGGCCGGTGTCCGCAGCGGCCAAGGGTCAGGCTCCCTTCGGGGGCACGATCTGGAGGTAGATCGCGGTCAGTACCAGGTTGACGAAGAACAGCAGCAGGAACGTGATCACGACGGACTGGTTGACCGCCTCGCCCACGCCCTTGGGCCCTGGCCGGGGGTTGAGCCCGCGGTGGGCCGCGACCACGCCGGCGATGAAGCCGAAGATCAGCGCCTTGATCTCGCTGATGTACAGGTCGGGCAGCTGGGCCAGGGAGGAGAAGCTGGCGAGGAACGAGCCCGGCGTTCCGTGCTGCAAGTACACGAAGAAGAAGTATCCGCCGATCACGCCGACCACGGAGACGAGTCCGTTCAACAGCACCGCGACGCCGGACGCGGCGAGCACCCTTGGCACGACCAGCCGCTGGATCGGGGAGACGCTCATGACCTCCATGGCGTCCATCTCCTCGCGGATCGTGCGGGCGCC
This sequence comes from Streptosporangiaceae bacterium, assembly GCA_035511035.1. Classification (GTDB taxonomy): domain Bacteria; phylum Actinomycetota; class Actinomycetes; order Streptosporangiales; family Streptosporangiaceae; genus Chersky-822. The sequence continues at coordinate 49,231 of DATKFV010000005.1, read as the reverse complement.
GATGTCGGCGCAGATCGCCGATCCGCCCGCCCCGGCGATCAGCAGCGCGACGATCAAGGGGCTGGCCTGCTGCACGACCGCGAGCACGCTGGCGGCACCGGTGAACGACTCGGCGCCGAGCTGGGTCGTCAGCGAGCCGACCTGGAGCGTGATCACCGCGCCGAACGGGATCGACACCAGCATGGAAGGCAGGATCGTGACGCTGGCGATGAACCAGAACTGCTCGACGAACTCGCGGGTCTGGAACGGGCGCTTGAAGGTCAGCCTGATCACGCTGGCGGCCAGCGCGAACAGCATGCCGGTCTGGCGCAGCGCGCCGAGGCCCTTGACCGGCTGGCCGGGCGGGCGCGAGGGCAGCACTCGGCTCGGGTCGGGGGGCGCGCCGGGAGACTCGGTCGTGTCCGGCGCAGTCACTTTCGCCCGCCCCCTGGCAGCCAGCTCGGCCAGGACCGGCCCTCGTGCTCGCTGCTCTCAGGTTCGGTGCTGCCGGGCTCGCGTGGCCCGCCGGGCTCGCCTGGCTCCGGGCCGGTCTCGCCTGGCTGCGGGCCGGTCTCGGTGCCCGAGGCCGGCTGTGGCCAGGGGCTGGTCGCAGGCTCCTGACCCGCTCCGCGCTGCGCCGGCCGGCCGGCCTCCTGGCCGGCGATGCCGACCGGGATGGTCGCGCCGATCGCATGCTGGGCCGACTCCGGCAAGGTGTGCAGCATGCTCAGCACGCGACTGGTGCGGCGTTGCACCGCCTGGCGCTCCGGCCGTCCTGGGCTGGGTACCAGCTGCGGCTCCAGGGCCGGCTGCTGGACAACGCCGATTCCGCCGCCGTTCGCGGCCTGGTCGAGCTGCTCGGCCGCCAGCGTGGCGTCGTCCTTCTCCTCCGACATGCCGATCGGGCCGATCCTGCGCCCGTTCACGAATTGGGTGATGACCGGGTTGTCGCTGGTCAGGAGCACCTCGCGGGGGCCGAACATGACGAGGTGGCCGCGGAAGAGCATGCCGATGTTGTCGGGCACGGTGCGGGCGATCTGGATGTCGTGCGTCACGATCAGGATCGTGGCGTCGATCTCGGCGTTGAGATCGATCAGCAACTGCGACAGGTAGGCCGTCCGCACCGGGTCAAGGCCCGAGTCGGGTTCGTCGCACAGGATGATCTGCGGGTCGAGCACCAGCGCCCTGGCCAGGCCCGCCCGCTTGCGCATGCCGCCGGAGATCTCGCCGGGGAACTTGCCGCCGTCGCCGGCCAGCCCCACCATGTCCATCTTCGCCAGCACGACCCGGCGGATCTCCGCCTCGGTCAGCCGGGTGTGCTCGCGGAGCGGGAACGCGACGTTGTCGAACAGGTTGAGCGAGCCGAACAGGGCGCCGTCCTGGAACATCACCCCGAACAGCTTGCGGGCCTGGTAAAGCTGCCGTTCGGAACACGAGACCGTGTCGATGCCGTCCACGACCACCCGGCCGCGGTCCGGCCTGACCAAGCCGACCAGCGCCTTGAGGAACACCGTCTTGCCCGTGCCCGAAGGGCCGAGCATGACGCTGACCTCACCGGCGGGGAGCGTCAGGCTGACGTCGCTCCACACCACATGGCTGCCGAAGGACTTGGTCAGCCCATCAACGACGACCTCGATCCCCATTCTCGCTAGCCGATTTTCGCTTTGCCGAGGGTGAGCGTGATCGTGTTACCTGAGGCGGGGATCGTCACGTTGATCAGTGGCGTCGCCAGCAGGCAGTGGTGGAAGTCGCCGACGGTGTAGCTGCCGCCGAGGTTCCCGCCCTCCAGCACGTTGAATCCCTTCTCGCTCTTCACCGTCACGACGACCGGGTCCTTGGTCTCGCACGAGTTGCCGACCGGGACCGGTATGCCCGCTACGGTCAGGCTCACGATCTTAAGGGTGATCTTGGACGTGGTGGTGACAGCGCCGGTGTTCAGGTTCAGCTTGCCGGTCGTCGGGCCGTCATTGATGAACTGCGTGGTCGACGTGACGGGAATGACCCCGCTCTGCTTGAACGTGCCGGTGGCGTCGGGCAAGGACAAAGTCGCCGTGAGCTTGCCCGTCTTGGCGTTCACCGTCGATGACAGCTTGCCAGGACCGAGGGAGAGCGTGAACTTCGGGCCGGCCAGGTACGTGCTGCCGGTCACCTTGTACTTCGCCTTGATCGTGTTGCTGGCCCAGGCGGGGGTCGAGGTAGCCGCGAGGGCCGCGACCGTGATCACGCTAGCCGCGCCCAGGACGGCCGTCCGGCTCGCCCACTTGGACCGGATCGCAGTAGCCATGTGGATTTTCCTTCCTTGTTCGGACCTTAGTGCTGTGTTCGTTAATGCTGGGGCTTGGGTACTGGCGGCGGGCACACCCAGCTGGCCGGCTGGGAAGGCCCGCACAGCTTGCCCTGCGTCATTTTCACGAAGTTCCCCCGGCCCGAGATCGAGCCGGTGAGCAGGGGGTCGAGGTTCTCGGCGACCCCGCAGTCGACGAACGGAGGGATCGACACCTTGCCCGACAGGGGGCCGCCGGTCGGGACGGTGTAGCCCTTCGGCGGAAGCGTGTTGTCGCCCTTGCCGACGACAGTAAGCATCAGCGGCGAGGCGATGTGGCAGTCATTGCCGACAGGGAGCGGCGCGCCGTTCACGTAGACGTTCGTCACCCTCAGCGCCACCTTCGTCGTGGCCGTGACGGTGATCGGGTAGGGAGGGCTGACGATCCCCGACACGGAGACGATCTTGATCGGATTGAGCTCGGTGAGATGCAGCGTCGCTGTGACCGGGACGAACCTGAAGGCCAGGAACGTCGCGCTGACCGGCGGAAGCTCGGGCAGGCCCTTGTAGTACAGCTCGGCGGTGGAGACCTCGATGAGCTTGCCCGGCTTGAATTTGTGCCGCTCGGCGAAGTCGACGTTGGCCAGGGCGGGCTTAGCCGGCCGTTCGGGCTGGAGCAGCGCCGCGCCGATCAGCTTGGCGACGTCGGCGTAGCCGGTGATGTAGCCGCAGGTGGGCTCGCCGGTTCCGATGCGCTTGATGTGGGCGCAGCCTTTCGGGAACCTTCCCCGGCTGACCGGAGGCTTTCCGGCCTTCCGACCACCCGAGGGGCCAGGGGAAGGCTGCGCAGCGGTGACCGAGATCGAGGCGAGCCGGGTCTGGCTGCCGCTCGCCAGGACGCAGGTGGCCTGGAGCCTGGCCTGCGCCGCAGGCGATCCGTCTGACCGCCGGCCCTGCAGGTCGAAGGCGAGGATGCTGGGAGTGAAGGTGATCATTCCGGGCGCGGTCGCCTTGGTGACCGGTGCGATCCCGGTCGCGGTCACAGTCAGCGCGGCCGTGGCGGGGATCGCTGTCGGCTGCGTCGTCGTCGCCTGCCACGGGACCTGATGCGCGGTGGCGCGGCTAGCCTCGATCACGGTGAGCGTCTCGGTGCCGCTGACGGACGTGGCCCCGAGTTCGGACAGGCCGGCCAGCACCTGGTGCGGCAGCCGGGCCGCGATCCGCACGCCGACCGGCGCGATTGGCTGGCCGACGCGGGCGGCGGGGGTGAACGTGGTCGTGATCGTCGCTGCGACCTCGGAGTTGCCTGAGGTGAACGCGCAGGTATAGGCGAGATCGGCCCTGACCGCCTGGGCGACGTCAGCGCCTGCGGCGTCCGCCGCGACGCCGGCCACGGCGGCGGTGACGGCCGCCGCGAGCACCAGGCCGCTCACGGCCAGAGGCCGACGAGCATCGCGGACCACGCCTTCGTCCCTCCCCACGTCTGCGCTTAATCGGGCACCAGCACGGGGCTCCGGCCGGGGCCGGGCGCTAGCTGCCCGTCATCGGATGGCCCGCCCGTCATCGGGCGGCGCGTCACCCCCTCGGTGCGCGGTGCCGTCGTGAACGCCGATGGCAGCCGCCACGGAAGCGGGGTCTGAGGTGCCGGATCCGCGACCGTGGCTGCTGCCACCTGGCTGCCCCTGTTAGCTAACCTTCACCGTGCCCTTGCGGTTCAGCGTGTAGGTGCCGGTGTAGCTGGGGTGGTCGCCGTTCTTGACGATGCCCGCACAGCCCTTGACGCCAGAGACGGTCAGCTGCGCCTTGGTCGACGTCTTGATCGGGAGCTTGGACGTCATGCTCAGGGTGTGCTTGCCGTTGGTGTAGTAGCCAGGCGCCGAGCCGGTCACCGTGAACGCGCAGCCGGTCATCGACACGGCGACCTTGACGCCGCTGATGAGTCCGTCAGTCTGGCCCTTGCTGTTTGTCTTGGAGTCGACGCTGACCGAGTACGGGGTCGACTCGATCTTGGTGGTCACCTTGCCGAGCGGGCCAGAGCAGTTGTTGAATGCGAGCTTCGCTGCCGTGCCGACCTTGACCGGAGCCTTGCCGTGGTGCGTGCCACTCGGGATCGACCCTGACGCCTTCGAGGCTGGGGTTTTACCCTTGCTCGAACAGGTCACGCTCACTGGCCCGTCGGTCAGTACGGTCTTGGGCGTCGTGGCGGTGTAGCTCCCGCCGCCGGTGACCTTGGCCGTGAGCGACGGAGTCGACGCCATAGCCGGGGCGACGCCGAGTCCGATCACGACCGCCGCCGCTGCGGTGGCTGTGGACAGGACCGTCACAGCGCGTTTCCCAATCGTCATGAATCCGCCTCCTAGATCTGGATACGCTCGGTTTGCCTACTTCTTGCGTATCGGACAACTAAACTACCTCGAAGAATCCATCTCAGTCATGTTTTCTACCCCTCAATACTTGTCAAATCAGGCGCATCAAGCCGGCGATTTTTGTCATCGGGTGAGCACTTCCTGATCGAGCCCCCCGGACGGCCGCGCCGTGACGGCGCCGGGACCGGTCCGAAAGCTTGCCGGCGGCGGGTGGCGGGGCGAGCCGTGCGGCTGGGTGAGGGACCGGTGTCGAACCAGGTCAAGCTACTCGCGAGTAGCCGCGCGGCGGGCGACCGCGGCGGCGTAGTTCTGCAGCGTCTCGCCAGGATCCTGGCTCTCGATCGCGGCGCGGATCACCGAGGCGAATTCGCCGTGCCGGTGCAGTTGGGTGTAGGTCGTGACGACTCGCGTGGTGGTCGGCCCGACCGGGACGAAGTCGACGACGATCACGCTGGCTCGCTCGTCGTCAGGTACCGGCCGCCAACCGGGCCCGATCCGCCAGGTCACCGCCAGCCGGCGCGGCGGATCCCAGTCGGTGATCGTTCCCCTGGTGACCTCGGTCCCGTCGGCCGCCCGCTCGTAGAACCGGCCGCCGACCCCGAGCTCCATGGCGATCAGCTGCGGCTCGGGCACGAACGTGTGCGCGGCGGGCAGCCACTCGCCCGGGTGTCCGGTGAAGATCCCGAACGCTTCGCCGGCCGCCACCGGAACGGTGATGGTCCGACTGAGGTCGGGCTGCGACCCGGAGTTGCTTGTGTCACTGGTCATGTCGTCGTGTCTCCTCGCTCGATTCACCTGATCGCCCGGTCCAACTGAAATTACTGGTGCACCACCATTATTGCGAGCCGATTTCTGTATGCTCCGCCGCATCCTCCGCGATCGTGTACATGCGGTACCCCGGCGATTCGGCGTAGCGCGGAGCCCCCTCCGCGATCGGCGCACCCCCGGGATCGGCGCACCCCCGCGATCGGGGTACCCCCGGGATCGGGGTACCCCCGGGATCGGGGTACTCCCGGGATCGAGGCACTCCCGCGAGCGGGTACCCCCGCGATCGGGGTGCCTGGGAGCACCCCATGATCGGGGGTAGCGCGGAGCGCACCGCTAATCCTCCCTGATCAAGGAAATCTGGTGATCACGGTAAGGTGCCGCGTGATGACCGGCCTGAGTTACCGTGATCACCGACTGGACCTTGATCACGGAGGATCGCTCGGGTCCGCCCACCCGCTTGATCCACCGTGATCACGAGCGCGACCATGATCACGGAGTCCTGCCTGGGGCGCGGCGGCGGCGCGACCATGATCACGGAGATTTGTGGGCGGGGGAAGGAGGCTCGAGCGCCGGATCGCGAGGCCCGTGGTTGCGGGTCCTGGCAGTACGCTTGGCGGTCATGCGCTTGCCCGATGACCTGCCTGCTCCGTCGAGCGAGCGGTCGCGGCTGGCGCTCGCCGCGGTATTCGGGCTGCTGACCGCGGCCGAGACGCTGCGTCAGAACTGGGCCGCGCGGGCGGCGGCCGCTGGGCTCTCGACCGCGCAGGTGAACGCGCTCCTGGCGCTCCGGCCTGGCGAGGCCGCCCCGATGCGCAGCCTCGCTGCTCACCTGGACTACGACGCTTCTAACCTCAGCACGCTGGTCGACCGGCTAGAGCGGCGCGGGGCGGTGGAGCGTCGCCCCGATCCGGGTGATCGGCGAGTCAAGGCACTGGTGCTGACGCCCGAGGGCGAACGGCTGCGGGCCAGCTTCTGGCGGGACCTGGTGGAGGATCCCGATCTGCTGGCCGGGCTGAGCGAGCCGGAGTTGCGCAGGCTCGGCTCGCTGCTGGCGACAATGAACGCTAGCTCAGGCAGCCATTGATCCGCTCGAACATCTTGGCCACCCGCTCGAGCGCGGCGTTGCTGACCTTGGGCAGCAAGGCCTGCTGCTCGCGCAGGAAGTACGTAGCCAGCTGGTAGCGGTCGAGCTTGCCGGTGATCTCGTTGTCCCGCAGGTACTGCTCGACCCGTGCGGTGATGCGTGGGGTGCGCGCCTTCAGGTCGGACGCCTTGAGCGCGCCCGAAGGCAGGTGCTCGCCGTAGGCGCCGGAGACGATCGCGAGGAAGCAGGCCGTGTCGAGCAAGTCCTCGATGTCGGCCTCCTTGCCCGGCGTGAAGTCGCTGATCTGGATCAGCGAGCGCTCGTTCAGCAGGTCGTTCTCGGCCAGTGCCTTCATCCGCTGCTGATCCCTCGGGCTGCCGTCGGTCAGGACCGCGGCGTTCAGCTTGCTCGACCCGGCGAGGCTGACGAAGGCGGAGACCTTGTCGACGCCGCCCACCGGGGTGATCGCCCAGCGCGGGTCGAGCGACGTCAGGCCGGCGTCCTTGCAGGCCTGGCTCAGGATCTGCAAATACAGCAAGTCGGACGGCCAGCCGACGAGCAGGCAGTGCGGGCCGGTGACGAAGGTCTGGGCGAGGTCGTAGCTGAGCGCGGTCTTCAGCGGGAACACAGTCTCCTGATCGGTCTTGTACCCGTCCGCGCTGATCGTCGTGCCCCGGTCATCGAGGTCGGTGACCGTGCGGACCCTGTCGATCCGGCGGGGGTCGATCAGGAACGGCGAGTGGGTCGTGTAGATGACCTGGTGCTTCGGCGCCAGCTTCTGCTCGATGAAGGCGAGGACGTCGCCCTGCGCGGTCGCGTGCAGGCTGAGGCCGGGCTCGTCGAGCAGCAGGATCGTGTTGCGCTGCGGGTTCTCGGCGATGTTGCTGAAGTACGCGTAGAACGAGAAGAACCACACGAAGCCACGGGACCGCTCGTCGAACGGCACGGTCACCGAGTGCTTGGGGTTGTAAATGCGCAGGTTCACTACTGGCCCGCGGTTCAGCGGCGGCTCGTCGGACGGGTTGCCAGGCGACATCTGGATGACGACCCGCAGGCCTGGGTTCTGCCGCCAGAAGCTGAAGACGTCCTTGGTGATGCCGTTGGCCGCGCCCTCAAGCTCGCGGGTCAGCGCCTCGAAGTCGACTTCCTCGAAGTCGGTCAGGTCGGCGTCGACCGTCTGCAGCAGCGACATGAACGTCCGGTCCGCCTCCTCGAGCAGGCCGGTCGCCTCCTTGGCCTTGATGTCGGGCAGCGAGACCCGGCCGTGCATCGTGCTGTAGTCGGAGAAGTAGAAGAACCTGGGCAGCCATTCGTCCAGGTAGTTGTCCACCAGGTAGACGCCGAGCGACAGGTCGGGCCAGGACTCGAGCCGGGTGATCAGGGCGGTGACCGTCGGGTCGGGCTCTTTGATCGCGGTCAGCGCCACCATCAGCTCGGGGATCGTGCCGGCGGCCTGCACCGGCTGCTGGTCGGCCGCGCTGAGCTCGAGCCCGGCAATCAGGTGCTCGATCGCCTTCGGGGCGACGTAAGGCGAGCGGTAGCGGCGGCGGCCGTCGTAGCCCCTGACCACGATGATCTCGCGACTGGACAGGACGCCTTGGCCCAGGTCCTCCTCGATGATCTTCAGCTCGTTCTGGCTCAGCTCGAAGACCGCGGTCACCACGTCGGCGGGCGAGACGTCCCTGACCTTGCGGTAAGCCGAGAACCGGCGGCTCGGGAAGTCCATGATGTCGTCGAACCGCGTCTTGCCCCTGATCGGGTTCAGCGGGTTCAGCATGTGCAGCGCGTGCAGGAAGGCGGTCTTGCCTGACTCGTTCTTGCCGACGAGGCAGGTGATGTCCTCGATCGGCACGACACCGGAATCCTCGATGCTGCGGTAATTCTGGATGCGAACTGACTTCAGTTCCAAGGATCCGTCCTTCCCGGATAGCCCAACCTTGTCGCACTCTACCGATGGTCATGATCGGCTTCCGGCGGATCTGCCCTCTTCCCCGCCCATCGTTGGCACTTAGATGTTCTCGGGACAACACCCAAGCGCCAACGATGGGGCGAGGGGTGCGCAGGGGTGCCCGCGGGAGCGAGGAGGGCGTGGTGAGCGAGAGCAGGTTTGGGGTTACTGAGGTCGACGAGCTGCCAGAGGATCTGCGGGAGCGGATCGGGGTGATCGCGGCCAAGTCGGGATTCGTTCCTAATATCTTCCGCGCCCTCGGGCACCGGCCCGCCGAGTTGCGGGCGTTCCTTGATTACCACGACGCCTTGATGGAGCGAACGGAAGGACTCACCAAGGCCGAGCGCGAGCTGGTCGTCGTGGCGACATCCGGTGCCAACCATTGCACCTATTGCATCGTCGCGCACGGCGCGATCCTGCGGATCAGGTCCAAGGATCCGCACCTGGCCGACCAGGTCGCTGCCAACCCGTGGCAGGCCAGCCTGGACGAGCGCCGCCGGGCGATCGCTGACCTGGCACTGGCGCTGGCGCGCGCCCCCGAGCACTTCGGCGAGGCGGACATCGCCAAGGCCAGGACGGCCGGCCTTACCGATGACGAGATCTGGGATGTCGGCGCGATCACCGCGTTGTTCGCCGCATCCAACCGGCTGGCTCATCTCACGGCCTTGCGGCCGAACGCAGAGTTCTACCAGATGGGCCGCTAAGCCGTCGGCAAGGCCGGGCGGCTTGGGTTGTTTGCCGCATTAGCGGTGTGGTGCGTTGACAGTCGGCTGATTGGCTGTCGACAATCTGTCTCATGGCCAAAAACGTGTCAGTGGTTATCACCGACGATATCGACGGCTCCGGCGGAGCCAAGGCAGTCTCGTTCGGCTTTGACGGGGTGACCTACGAGATAGACCTCGCCGACGCGAACAGGGAGAAGCTGGAATCAGCGTTGGCTCCGTTTGTCGCGGCCGGCCGCCGGGTGCGGAACGGCGGTCGTCGCGGTGCTGGTCGTCCGGCTAGTCCCTCGGTGGATCGCGCTGCGGTGCGAGCATGGGCGCGGGAAGCGGGATTGAACGTCTCCGAGCGCGGTCGCATCAGCGCCGAGGTGATGAGCCAGTACGAGGCCTCGCACTAAGAGGCAATAACGAAACGGTGCGGTGCGTTTAATAACGTGAGCAAAAGCGGGGGGCGGGCCAGTAGCGCCAGCCCCTGTTGCTTGGCCGGACCGCGATTCGGCATCGAATCGCGGCCGCGCGCCCGGGTCTTTTGCGGAAGGCTGTTATGGGTTTCTTAACGGAGCACCCTATTTGTAGGTGAACCTCGCCGTGGTCGTGCTGCGGCCCGAGCCGGTAAAGTAACTCTGCACCGTCTCGACGCTCACGGGTACCTTGCTGCCCGCTTTTCCTGCGGGCGAGGTCGCCTTCACGGCGATGGTCGACGCGCAGTCGGTCAGCGTCCGTACCGGCTTGACCTTCCTGGCTGCCGCCTTGCCGAAATACACCGCGATCGCGCAGCCGAGGTTGTCGCCGCTGACGACGACCTTCGTGCCGCCGCGAGCCGGGCCCGAGGTGGGTGATACCGAGCTGACGCGCGGGTTGCCTGGCGCGTACAAGTAGAGCTGCGCCGCCTGGCTGCTGCCGCAGTCGGTCGCCGTGCAGACCTCGACGACGACGCGTCCTGGCAACTGGGCGACCGTGTGGGTGCGGAGGCTGGTGTTGCCGCTGATCGCGTACGCGTACTGGCTGCCGAAGGAGCTCCCGCCGGCGTCGCTGAAGTAGACCGGGCCGATGACCTGGCCGGCGAAGCCCTTGCCGGTGACCAGTACCGGGGTGCCGCCGGTGTCCTGCGCGCCGTAGTCACCGTTCAGCTTCTTGTGGCTGGCCAGGTTGATCAGCGCGGTGACGTCTGGGATGCCCGCGTAGGTCACGGTGACCGGCTTGGACTGGCCCGCGAGGGTCCGGATGGAGAGCGGCAACCGCAACGGCCCCGTGGTCAGGCTCTCCTGCGGGGACTCGAGCTGCAGCTCCGTCCCGGTCAGGTACAGGTAGCTGACGTCTTGCGAGAACTCCGAGGCCGGGTCGCCGAAGTCGGCCCAGTCGATCGTCAGCGGGTCGAGGCCCTTGCCGTGGATGGTGACAAGCGTGCCGCCGTACTCGCTGGCGAAGTTCGCCGGCGACGACGTCGACACCGACGTGATCGCCGGGGCGGGCACGTAGTCGTACTCGGTCGGTGCTTGCGTGGTCTCGCAGTGGCAGCCAGCCGGCGGCACCAGCACGCCGATGTTGTCGACCACGACCGCGCCTTGCACTGGCGGAAGGATGCGCCCGGTTGCGCTCACCCCGTGGGCATTGGCGACCTCGACCTGGACCTGGCAGATGTCGTTGCTGGCGTTCTCGCCGGCGTAGACGCCGGCCTTGGGCAGCGGCGCGCACGCGGTGGCGCGGGAGTAGGCGGGCGGGGTCGCGGTGATCTCGTCCCTGCGGACGACCGTGAAGCTGGCCGCCTTGACCCCGCCGAAGGTCACCGAGGTGGCCCCGGTGAAGCCGGAGCCCATGATCGTCACCTTGCCAGGCTTATGCTCGGCTCCGGCATCGGCGACGATGCCAGTGATGGCCGGCAAGGAGCCGGTAGCGGTCGTGTCGACGTACTCGAAGGTCGCGGCCGGTCCTGGGCGGCTTGACTCGTCGTCCTTGAGCGTCACGATGACGTCGACCGGGCCGGCGCCATCCTGGGGCGCGGGCGCCAGCGGCGGCCTGACCGCCCGCGCGGGCGGCAATGTCGCGGTGATCGTGCTCGCGCTGCGGACCGTGAACTTGCCCGGCTTGAGCTGGGCGGTGCCGACCTCGATCGCGGCCACGTCGGACTTGCCGCCCGAGGTGAAGCCCGTGCCGGTGATCGTGACGTGCTCGCCGCCCGCGGTGCTGCCGGTGACCGGCGCCAGCTTCGTGACCATGGGCCTGCTCGCCGGCCGCGCGGCGCCGCACAGGTAGTAGGCGAGCCCGGCCTGGCCCGACGGCCCGGTCAGCCGCGGCGAGCCCAGGCCCGAGGCGAGGTCGTAGCCCTTCGTAGTGCCGAACACCGCCGGGTCAGCCAGGCCGTAGACGTCGTTGCCGCCGAGCGTGATGTCGTTGAACGACGCCTGGTAGCCGGCCGGGCTGGACGCGACGCTGTAGAGCAGCGGGCTCACGAAGCCGACGCCGTGGCGGGTGGCGGGCTGGGACGCGCAGGTCGGCGAGGCGTTGACTAGCGCCAGCAACGCGGCCCAGATCGGCGTGGCCGACGAGGTACCGCCGATCGTGCCCCAGCCGCCGCTGGCGGCCTGGTAGATGGTGATCGCGCCGGTAAACTCATCTGCCTGCGCGGACACGTCGGGGACAAGACGACAAGCAGGCAACAAATCCTGCTTGAGCACTGTCGGCAGGCAGAAGTTCGCCGGGTACCCGAACCTCTTCTCGACCTTGTTCGCGTCGGTGTAGGTGGCGCTGCCAGGCAACGCGATGCCCGGTACCCGAGACTGGCGCTGCCAGGCCGGCATCGCCCACGACTGCGAGATGCCGCCGCCGCCCGCTCCGCCCACGGCCCCGTCGTTCCAGACCTGCTCGATCGGCCGCTTGGTCGCCGCGTCGTCGATCGTGGTGCCGCCCACCGAGACCACGTAAGGCTGGCTGCCGGGGTCGTCCACCGAGACCGGGTTCTGCCCGGAGACCGGGCTCGAGGTCTCGTCGGTGTTGCAGTCGTCTGAGCCGTTGTCGCCGGCGGCGGCGAAGACCGACTGGCCCTGGGCGGCGGCCTGCTCGAACAGGAGGTTCTCGGCCTGCTGCAGGCCGGGCTGGCCGTACTGGATGGCCTGCTCGCACAGGCCCCAGCTGGTGCTGATGACCTGGTCAGCGTCGGCGTCGATCATCGCGACGTAGGCGTCGATCGTGTCGTAGTCGCTGCCGTTCGTGCCTGGGCTCTGCCCTTCGTAGACGTCAATCGTCGCGTCGGGGGCGATCGCGGAGACGTCCTCGACGTCGAGGATCGCCTCGCCGCTGCCTGGACCGGCGGGCTGGCCGCCGTCGACCTTGATCGCGTGCAGCCGGCTGAGCATCTTCGCGGCCGCAGCGGCGCCGAAGTAGCAGGTGTCGAAGGTCTTGACGTCGGAGCGCGCGAACGGCTCGAGCTCGTAGATCGCGACGTGCTGGCCCGCCCCGAGATCGCCGCTGCCGTACAAGCCGAAGGCGCCGTAGGCGTGCGCGATCTGGTCGTCGGGGAGGCCGCCGAAGTTTCCGGCCGCCTTGGTGGCGGCGGCGCAGGCCTTCGGCGAACCGTGGGGGTGGCCGAAGCTGGCCGGGGTGGCGGGCTTGATCTTGCCCTTGTCGCTCGCCGGGGGACGCAAGACGCCGATCGGCTTGACGTGCGCCAGCTGGTCAAGGCCGAGCACGGCTGTGACCGACGGGGCGATCGAGGCGGGGAGCGCGACGGCCGCCGTGGTCGCCCGGCCGACAGATCCGTCGGCTAGCCGGTAGCTCTCGAGTCCGGTGTGGAACGCCGCCTCGACCGTGCTCGCCCGTCCGGTGAACCTGACGAAGAGATGGTCGCTGGCGAGGGCGCTGAGGTGGAGTCCGTCGGCCTTCAGCTCGGCCAGGACGGCGGCGGTCGCGGCCTTGGCCGGGCCGAACCTGGCGGCGAACGAGCCGGCGGGCAGGTACTGGTGGAACAGCGGCGACGACTTGTCGGTGACCTGGGCGATGAAGCGGACCAGGGCGGCGTTGTCGCGGGGGGTGAGCACGACCTCGCCGGAGATCTCGGTTTTGGCCGGGACTGGGCCGGCCGGCCTGGCTCCGGCCGGGATGCGCGGCGCCGCCTGCACGGCCTGCAGCACGTTCGGGCTGGCTGTGCCGGTGGTTCTCGTGGTGCCCGTGGCCCCGACGGCTGCCGTGGTTCTCGTGGCGTCTGTGACTTGCGTGGCGTCTGTGGCTCGGGTGGCGACCGTCGCTCGGCTGGCGGGGGTCGAGGTGCTCGCCGACGCCGGGATCGCGGCCGCCGCCGAGAAGGCGAGCAGCCCGAGGACGGATGCCGTCAGCGGCACGCCGACCCGGCGCGCCAGCGAGTTCCAGTGAGCCACGGCGGCGTCCTCCAGCTTTGGTCGTGCTCTGTTGTGCATGCCACTCAGCTGAGCCGAGCGCCGCCGCGATAAAGGCTCCTACGCCCAGGGTCAAATCTGGCTTTATCATGATCAGCTTGGCCAAGTCAACCGCGCCCCCGGCCGCCCGTGCCCGCCCGCCCGCGCAGCGGGGGCACTTTGCTGCTGCTCAGGCGACACCAAAGTCCCCCTGATGTTCGGCGGTGGCGGGCTTCGTGCCGGTGATTGATCCCTTGATTCTCCGTAGTCACGACTCTCTTCGTGATCACGGACGTTCGCTGGGGTCGCGGTGCCACGCATTCGCTCCGTGATCATGGACTTTCCATGATCGCGTCAGTTTGATCGGGTGATAACCCAGCAGACTCCCGTGATCAACAGGGTTCCTTGATCACGGACGAAGTGGCGGGCGCGAGCGTCGGCCGGAAGCCGCCGAGGCCTCAGCTGGACGAGCCGTACTGGATCGGCACCTTGATCTGCTGGGTCTTGGTCCAGGCCGCGCCGGCCTGATTCAGCTGCCATACCGTCAGGGTGCCGCCGGTCGCGGCCAGGGCATCGACGCCGCCGTCGGCGGGCAGCGCGACGAGGACCGTCTCCCCGGAAGGCAGCGGCGGGGTCGGCCGCCAGGTGCCGCCAGGACCGTCGATGATCTCGGCCTGCCCGCCGGTCGTCGTGACGGCGACCTGGCCTGACGAGCCGAACGAGGTCGTCAGCACCTCATGCCCGGCCAGGGCCAGCGGCGCCGAGACCACCCACCGGCCGGACCGGCTGAGCCAGGCGGCGACCAGTTGGCTCGCCGAGCCCGAGCCCGAGCCCGAGCCCGCGCCCGCGCGCAGCAGCGCCACCAGGCCCGGCGAGCCGGAGCCGGCCGTCCGGCCCGCTGGCCCCGAGCCGGAGCCGCGCGCCCCGCCCGCCGCCGAGCTGACGTCGACCAGCCGCAGGACCGTCACCGGCTGGCCCGCCACGGCGGCGGGCAGGGCCGGGCCGGCCGCGTGCCATGACCCGGCCTGGAGGGCGAAGATCCCGGCGACGCCCGCTCTGGCGCAGGTGCCAGCGACCAGCGGCAGCCCGGCGGGGGAGTAGGCGGTCGCGGTGAGGCCGGTCAGGCGGCAGTCCCGCCCGGCCGCCGTGGCCGCGAGCTGCGGCTCGGTCGTCAGCCTCGACCAGGCCGCGCCACTCGCGCTGGCGCTGGTGGTGCTGAGCTGGCCGGACCGGCTGAGCGCGAGCAACTGCCCGCCGCTGGGCCCGCCAGGCCCGCCGCCGGGCCCGGCCGCGAGCGCGTCCGGCACCCCGGCCAGCCCGGTCGCGGGCGGGTCGGACGCCCAGTGTCGCCCGTCGTCGCTGGTGCTGCTCACGGGCGAGAACGCCAGGTACAGGCTGGGCCGCACGCCGGCCACGAGCGCCTGGCCGGACACGCCGGCGAGGGCGATCGCGCCGTTCGTGGCGATATCAGGCGGCGTGTCGAGCCGCCAGCCCGACTGCCCGGCCCTGAGCAGGAACAGCTGCCAGAACTCGTTCGGCCCCGCCACCGCCCCCATCGGCAGGACGGCCCAGGCGGCCTGGCCCGACGCGGCCGAGTTGGCCAGCGACAACGAGCCGGCCGCAACGGTGCCCGCCGGAGGCGACGCGGTCACGTGCCGGGTCGCGGTACCGCACGCGCCGCACAGCAGCGCCGCGCCCAGCGCGACCGCGCCCACACCGAAGAACCTGGTAATAGCCGGCTTGCCCATCGTCAGCCCATCACTTGCTGCGCGGCCTGGGCAAGCTCGGTAGCGAACGACGACTCGGTCGCCGTGGTGCCAGGCCCAGGGTCGAAGTCCATCTCCCGCTGGAGCAGGCCGGTCGGGCCGATCACGAACGCGATGTCACTGTGGCCGAGCATGGCGCCCGCCGGCAACGTCTGCGAGGTGACGCCGTAATTCCGCCAGACGACCTGGAGCTGGGCGGGCGTCCCGGTCAGGTACCGCCAGTTCGGCACGTCGGCAAGGTGCTCTTCCTGGTCGAACGCCCGCAGGTAGCTGACGTTGGCGTAGAGCGGGTTGAGGTTGACCGCGACCAGTTCGACCCGGCTCGACTGGCGCCCGAGCAGCTCGCCGGCCTCGCGGAACTCCTGGGCGATCAGCGGGCAGTCGGTCACGCACACCGGGTCGAGGAACGTCAGCAGGATCGTCTTGCCGTGCAGGCTGGCCAGCGACACGGTCCGGCCGTCCTGGTCGGTCAGCGTGAATCCGGGAGCGCGGGAGTTGAGCGGCGCGCTCGCGCCGTCGATCGCCTCGGCCAGGATCGGGGACGCGCTCGTGCTCGCCTGGGCGGCGGCTAGCGGGATCGTGCCGAACAGGATCATGCCGATCGAGGCCAAGCCCGCGACGGTCGCGAGCCGGGCACCCGCGAACGCGCCGGGCCAGCTCGCGGGTCGCAGCTGCCGCCGCCAACCGCCCTGAGCTGACGCGATCGGCGCCGGGCCGATCGAGGCGGCCTCGGCAACCTGCTCGGCCGCAGGAGCCACTGCAGTGGCGGCTGGCGCCGTCACCAGCGCGGCCGCCGGAGCGGTCAGGGCCAGGTACCCCGCGACCGCGAGCAACACCATCGGGATCATGCTGTTCGGGTCGGTGCCGACTCCGCCGAAGATCCCGATGTCCTGCACGAGCAGCCAGACGGCCGCGCCGAACACCGCGAACCCGATCACCGCGGCCCGGACCAGCCAGCGCCGGGCCGAGATGAACACGGCCCCGATCACGGCCAGCGCCACGACCGCGACGAGGTTGACAGCGAAGCCGTGCGCCCGCGTCAGCCCCGCGAAGTCGGACACGATGCTGGCGATCACCCGAGGCTGGGAGACCTCAGCCATGGACTGGGCCATTGACGCGAGCGAGCCCGGCTGGCCACGCACGTCACCCTGCCAGAACCCGCGCCCAGGCCAGGCCTGCAGCACGGCCATCCCGACCAGGAACACGCCGAAGCCGGTCAGCAGGAGTCGCCCGGCCCGCCGCGAGTGCCACCAGCCCAGCGGCAAGGCCACGAGCGCCCCGGCGACGCAGTAGCACACGGCCGAGCCCGGCGCGCCCGTCAGCCAGCTGAGGCCGGGCGCGAAGATGCCGCCGAACGCCTCCCCGAACACCCAGACGATCAGGCCCCACCCCAGCGCGGCGAGCCCGGCCAGTTGGGACAGCCGCCCGCTCCTGGCCACCAGCAGCCAGAGCCCGATGCCGACCTGGATCCACACGGTGGCCGCGGCAGCCTGGATCGGGTGATACGACCAGCTCGTCCCGGCCCAGTTCACCAGGTGCTGCACCCAGGCCGGCGAGGCGGCCGCCGTTGGCTGCATCACCTGCGATGGCAAGCCCACGGCCATGCCCGGTTGTGCCTGCAAGATGCCGTCGAGCACCCAGAGCAGCCCGAACCCGATGCGCAGCACCTTGCGCGCGGTCGGCTCGGGCGCGACGGCAGCGGCGGCAGCGGCGGAGCGATCGACGGCCTTGGTGTTCCTGCGCCATTCCCTCGCGGTCAGCCAGGCTAGCCCCAGCGTCCCGAACAAGAGCAGGATCAAGATGCCCTGATGGATGAGGGCCAGCCTGAAGGCCGCCACGACGGTAGGGTCGTTGGTGTTCAGGCCGCTGTTCATTCCTGGCATTGCTTGCTGCTTTCTGCCCAGGCTAGCGCGCGGATGCCTTGGGCAGCACGAAGGATCCTGGCGGTCTGCTAGCCTCACAGGCACTACGAACTGTAGTACAGCTCACTGCCGATGGACACAATGCGATCAGCCAAAAATAGCCAGATCCTGATCGCGGCGCTAGGCATCGCGATGCTCGTCGCCGGCTGCGCCAGCCCCGCATCCGGGTCGCCTCGCGCCACTGGGCCCCAAGGGCCCACGATCACCGTCAGCGCCCGGCCCCTGGCCCATGTCGGCGAGGTCCTGGTCGACAGCCACGGCTACGCCTTGTACATGTTCGTGCCCGACGCGCAGAAGCAGGTGACCTGCGCCGGGTTGTGCGCCGCCACCTGGCCGCCGCTTAAGGTGCCCGCCGACGCGACGCTCGCTGCCGGGCCTGGCGTGCGGTCGGCGTTGCTCGGCTCGGACGCCGACCCGGCCGGAGGCCGGGTCGTCACCTACGACGGCTGGCCGCTTTACACCTACTCAGGCGACGTGTCGCCCGGTCAGATCACCGGCCAGGGCATCGACCTGAACGGAGGCGACTGGTTCTTGATGCGGCCGACCGGGCAGCCACTGACCCAGGGCCTGCTGCCGTGACCCGCGAGAGCATTCCGAGGCGGTCGGTGCTGCTGACCGCGGGCGGTCTCGTCGCCGGCGGGGCCGGCGGCGCGGGCGCGGCCCTCGCGCTATCCGGCAGCGCCAAGCCGGCCGCCAGGGCGGCCGGCTTGCCCCCGTGGCTCAAGGACGAGGCCCAGCCCGCCCCGAACGAGGACCTGATGAGCGAGCACGGGCTGCTGATCAGGATCCTGCTGATCTACCGCCACCTGCTCACCGAGCACGCCGCAGGCAAGCCGATCCTGGCCAGCCAGCCCCGCGACGCCGCCCTGGTCATCCACGACTACATCGAGGCCTTCCACGAGGAACTCGAAGAGGCCTACGTGTTCCCGAGGCTCGTGGCGGCCGGCCTGCAGAAGGAGACCGTCAGCACGCTCCTGCTCCAGCACGCCCGCGGCCGGGAGCAGACCCAGTTGATCCTCGCCAGCACGGCCAGCGCCGGCACGCTGCCACCGGCGCGGGCGGAGCGAGTCGCCGGGGCAATGGCGGCCTTCGTCCGCATGTACGAGCCGCACGAGGCCCGCGAGGACACGGTCATCTACCCGGCATTCCGGTCGTTGCTGACCCCTGCCCAGGTCGCTGAGCTGGGGGAGCGCTTCGCGCAGTTGCAGCGGGAGCAGTTCGGCCCCGCCGCGCTCGCCAGCTAGGTCGGCCGGGTCGCCGCCATCGAGCAAGACCTCGGCATCTACGACCTGACCCAGTTCACCCCGCCCAACATCACGCCCCCCACCCCCGGCTGACCGCCCCAGCCCCCGCCCCCCACGTCGTGCCGTCATGGACCGTCCTCCCCAGACTCCCAACCCCCACGTCGTGCCGTCATGGGTGCCGCGACCCCCACACCGTGCCAACGTGGGGCCTGGCCCCGGCGCCGGAACCCACGTCGTGCCGTCGTGGGGGTAGCGCGCGCCTCTGTTCGGGCGCCAGCCCCTACGTCCCACCGTCGCGAGGCCTGGCCCCGGACCTCGAACCCCATCGACGGGCCTGGGCCCGGTCTTCGGACCCCTGCGATGGGCCAACGAAGGGGCTATAGCACCTGCTATGGGCCATTGACGGGGTTGGTCGCGGCTGGCGAGGCCCGGCGATGGGCCATCGACGGTGTTCGGGTTCGGGTTCGGGCGCTGGGAGCGAACCCGCACGTCGTGTCATCGTGGGTCAGATGCACCACTACCAGCGGCGCCGGGACCAGTCCGGGCCGCTTGCAGGCTTGGTGCGGCGGGTGCGTGCGGGAGCGCCCGCCTGATCCGCCGTTAACGATAATGCCATAGTCGTGGAGCTAATTCGCCCTGGCGGGGATACCCCTGGCGGGTTTCTGAATTACCTCCCGGGGGTTTATGGGAATACCCCTCTGGGGTTTCTGCTTGGGTGCCTTTGGCAGGCTGAGGTCACGTCTTCGCAGGTCATTGGTGTTGCGGGAGCTGGCTGGGAATCTTAGAATCGTCCGGGCGGCGGTGCTTTATTTGCTGGCCCTGATTGTGTTTTTGCCTTTGCGCGAGAATTAGTCACTAGCGGGGGTTGGCCGATGCGGCGGCGCGGAGTCCTGGCGTGGTGAGCGATAGCGCCACTGCGGGCGGCGGGATCAGGCTCGCGACCACGGCCGCCGGCGAGCGCGAGGGCCCGGATGCGCGGCGGTGGCTGCAACTGGTGCTGGCGGCGATCTGGCTGCTTGACGGCGAGCTGCAGTACCAGTCGGCCATGTTCACTCGTGCGTTCGGCGAGATGCTGGCGGCGACGGCGCCAGGCAACCCGGCCGCGATCGCAGGCCCGATCACCTGGGCGGCCGGGATCATCGAGCAGCATCCGGCAGCGACGAACTCCGGGTTCGCGTCGATCCAGTTGCTGCTCGGGCTTGGCATCGCGTTCCGGCCTACGGCGAGGGCCGCCCTGGCGGCGTCGATCGGCTGGTCGGTCGCGGTCTGGTGGCTGGGCGAGGGGCTTGGCGGCGTGCTGACCGGCAGCGCCAGCCCGCTCAACGGCGCGCCCGGCGCGGCGGTCTTGTACGCGCTGGTCGCGGTGCTGCTGTGGCCGAGGCCGGGTTCGGGCGAGCCGGACGTGCCCTTCGTCGCGGCTACCGCGGTCGGCGTCCGGGCGGCCCGAGCGCTGTGGGTGCTGCTCTGGTCGAGCCTGGCCTACTTCGCGATCGCGGCCGGCAACCGCACGGCCCAGGGACTGCATGATGCCGTGGCCGGCCTGGCGGCCGGTGAGCCTGGCTGGCTCGCCCGGCTGAATCACGCCAGCGCCGGCCTGCTCGCCGGACGGGGGCTGGCGGCGTCGATCGGGCTGGCGGCGCTGCTGACGGCGATCGCCGTCGGGGTGCTGCTGCCGCCGCGACTGGCCAGAGCCGGCGTGATCCTGGCGCTAGTGGTGTCGGTAGTGCTGTGGGTCGCGGGCCAGGATCTCGGCGGGGTGCTGGCGGGTGGGGCGACCGATGTCGACTCGGGCCCGTTGCTGGCCTTGCTGGCGCTCGCTTACTGGCCGTCGGTCCGGGGTGGCCCGGACCGACGTGAGCTGGGGTATGGCGGACCGGTGCCGGGCGATCAAGAGCAGAGCGGCGCGGGGCGGCGGCGCCGGGAGCGGGCGGCCGCATGAGCGTTCCGGCGTGGATCCTCTGGGCGTTCGCGGCGATCATGCTGGTGGTGGCCGGGGTGAGCGCGGGCCGGATAGCGGCTGGCTTGGCCCGGTGGCGGCGAGGCGGATCGGCGGCCGGACGCGACGTCGACGGGGCGCACGTGCTGATGGGCGTCGCCATGGCCGGGATGCTGGTGACCGGGTTGCGGACGCTGCCAGCCGGCGCGTGGGAGGTGGTGTTCGCTGCGCTCGCTGGCTGGTTCGGCTGGCGGGTCTTGAGTGAGGCCAGGTCCGGCCTGGCCTGGTGGCGAGGAGGCCACTACCTGCCCCATCTCGTGCACAGTCTGGCGATGCTGTACGCGTTCCTCGCGCTGACTCCGGCCGGGAGCGGCCCGGCGTCGTCGATGGCTCGGATGGGGGCGGGGGCCGCAGCCATGGGGACGTTGCGGCTGCCGACGCTGGCCTTCGGGTTCGCCGCGGTGCTCGCGGTCTTCGCGATCTGGGATCTCGACCGGGTCAGCGGTGCCCTGGAGCGCGGCGCACGCCGGGCCGCACCGGGCTGGGCCGCAGCGGGCCAGGGCGGCGCCTGCGAGGCGACCTTCGGACGCGTCGCCATGGGTGTCACGATGGCCTTCATGCTGGTCATCATGCTGTAGGCGGCCAGTGGGCCTGGCGGCCTGGCGGCCTGGCGGCCTGGCACTGCGCGGCGAGGCTCCGTAAGCACCCTCACTCCCCTGGCTAACGAACCCATTTGACGCCTGCGCGGTTCCTAGGTACATTACTCAAGTAATGAACCACTGAACTAGTGAACTAGCGAACGCTGACCTTCCATAGGGGACGGACCGTTGCCGGACATCGCCGGGCTCGATGAGGGCGCACCGCTCTTCGTCCAGATCGCCGAGCGCCTCACGGACGACATCGCCGACGGCGGGCTAGCCGAAGGCGAGCGGGTGCCGTCGACTAACGAGCTCGCCGCCTACTACCGGATCAACCCGGCCACCGCCGCGAAGGGCATCAACATGCTGATCGACGAAGGACTCCTCGAGAAGCGCCGTGGCATCGGGATGTTCGTGGCGGCCGGCGCCCGCCAGCGGCTGCTCGACGCGCGCCGCCGGCGATTCACCGAGCGCTTCATCGAGCCGCTGGTCACCGAGGCCAGTCGGCTGGGGATCGGCGCCGACGAACTGATCGCGCTAATCAGCAAGTCCAGCTACGCGCAGGAAGGCAACCCGCTATGACGCCAGCGATCTCCGTAGCCGGACTCACCCGCCGCTACCGCGACCAGTGCGCACTCGACGACATCACGCTCGACATCGCGAGCGAGTCGATCACGGGGCTGCTCGGCCGCAACGGCGCGGGCAAGACCACGCTCATGCGCATCATCTCCGGGCAGGAGTTCCCCTCGGCTGGCCGCGTGTCCGTGCTCGGGAGCAGCCCGGTCAAGGACGACGAGTTGCTGCACCGGATGGTGTTCATCAGGGAGGACCAGCGCTACCCGAATTACGGGGCACCGGGATTCAAGGTCAGCTCGGCCTTGCGCACGGCGTCCTGGTTCTACCCGAACTGGGACGCTGGCCTGGCCGACTCGCTGCTCGCCGACTTCGGCCTGCCGCCGAGCAAGGTGATCACCAAGCTGTCCCGAGGCATGCGCTCCGCCCTCGGCATCGTGATCGGCCTAGCGGCCAGGGCCGAGGTGACCATGTTCGATGAGCCGTACGCCGGACTCGACCCAGTGGCCAGGAAGATGTTCTACGACCGGCTGCTCGCCGATTTCGCCGAGCATCCCCGCACCGTGCTGCTGTCCACCCACATGATCGATGAGGCGGCCGGGCTCCTTGAGCGGGTGGTGGTGCTCGACCGGGGCAAGGTCGTGCTCAACGCCGCGACCGACGAGGTCCGCGGCAGCGCGACCAGCGTGAGCGGGGCCGCCACCGCGGTGGCGGAGTTCGCGGCCGGACGGACGGTCTGGGATAGCCGGCGGGTCGGGTCGCAGGAGTCGGCCGTCGTGGCCGGCCCGCTTGAGGACATCGACCGCGCCCGCGCCAGGACGCTGCGGCTGCACCTCGAATCGCTGACATTGCAGGAGATCGTCGTCCACGCCGCCGGTCACGTCGAGGCTGGCGGCCCATCCGGGACGGCCGGGCCAGCTGAGGCGGTCGGGCCAGCTGAGGCGGCCGGGCCGACCGCACCTGCGCCGGAAAGGACAAGCGCATGAACAACTGGATAAAGGTCGCCCGCTTCCACCTGGCCGACCGGATCAGCTACACCGTATTGCCGTGGGGCGTGCTGGGGTTTGACTTCCTGATCTGGCTGTTGCTCGCCGCCGCCGCCGGGGGAGGACGGTCCGTGCAGATCCCGTCGGGCGCGATCCTGGCCATCTACGTGTTCTTCGCCATCGCGGGCGCGCTGAGCATCTTCCGGTCGCTGCCGTTCGCCTTCGCGCTCGGTATCGGCCGCCGCTCGTACTACGCGGGGACGACGTTGCTGGCCATCGGCTTGGCGGCGGTGTACGGGCTCGCGTTGTCGATGCTCGCGGTCATCGAGCGGGTCTCCGGCGGCTGGGGCGCCGGCCTGCATTTCTTCCGGGTCGCGTACATACTCGCTGGGCCTTGGTACCTGGACTGGCTGACCTCGTTCGTCGTGCTGAGCCTGATGTTCTTCTACGGCATGTGGTTCGGGCTGGTCTACCGCCGCTGGAACGTGCTCGGCCTGATCGCGTTCGTCGCCGGCCAGATTCTCGTGCTCGTCATCGGCGCGGCGATCGCGGGCAGCGACCAGGCCTGGCCGTCCATCGGCCGCTTCTTCACCACGATCGGCGCCGCCGGGCTGACCGGCCTGCTCGCCGTGCTCGCTGTCCTATTGCTCACCGGCGGCTACGCCACCATGCGCCGGGTCACCGTCTGATCTGATCTGATCTGATCTGATCTGATCCGAAACGGAGTGGAGATGCGCTCAACGTTAATCCGCCGGCCTGCCCTTGGACTGACCGCGCTGGCGATCGCCGGGCTGCTCATCGCGGCCTGCAGCAGCAACCCCACGTCAGAAGGCGGCGGCGCCAGGCCGCTGGCCTCGGCGTCGTGGTCCTATCCGAATGGCGACCTGGCCAACACCAGGGACGCGGCGGGCTCGATGGTCTCGCTGGCGAACGTCGCCAAGCTGAAGCTGGCCTGGACGTTCAAGCTGTCAGGAACGGCGGCTTCAAGTCTGGATGGCACTGGCTCGCTGGTATCGAACCCGGTCGTGGCGGGTGGCCTGGTGTACATCCAGGACCTGGACTCCAACGTGTACGCCCTGTCCCTGGTGACAGGGAAGCTGAAGTGGGAGTACACCCTGAATGAGCCGGCCCTGATCGGACCTGGGCCTAACGGCGTCGCGGTCAGTGGCGGCACCGTGTACGGGGACGCGCCGCGCACGGCCTTCGCGCTCAGCGCCGCGACCGGCAAGGTCCGCTGGGTCGACCACGGCCTCCTGCACAAGGGCCAGGGGTCGTTGGCGATCCAGCCCCAGGCGGCTGGTGGCCGCGTGTACCTCGCCAGCGCCTACGGCAGCGGCCCTGGCGGCGGGGTGCTGTTCGCGCTGGACGCCGCGACTGGCCGGATGCTCTGGTCCTTCAACACCGTGCAGGGCCCCGATCCAGGAGCCCAGGTGCTCAAGCTCGGCGCGGGCGGCGCCTGGCAGACCCCGCTCGTCGGCACCGACGGTTCGGTGACGTTCGGCATCGGCAACCCGTACCAGTCGATCGGCTCGGCGATCAAGTACCCGGACCGGATGCTCTACACCGACAGCGAGGTCAACCTGGACGCCGCGACCGGCAAGCTGCGCTGGTATTACCAGGCCGTGCCCGACGACTTCAAGGACTACGACATGCAGGCCTCGCCGATCGCCGCGAGCATCGGCGGCACCGGCGTGGTACTCGGCGCGGGCAAGATGGGCTATGTCTACGCGATGAACGCGGGCACGGGAAAGCTGATCTGGAAGACGCCGGTCGGCCGCCACGACGGTCGCGACAACGACTCGCTGCTGCTGACCGAGCACCGTGACGTGATCAAGCTGCCCTACACCTACGAACCAGGCCCGGTCGGCGGCGTGCTCACCAACATCGCCATGGCGGGCGACAGCGTCTACGTGGCCACGGTCGACTTCCCGTTCACGTTCAAGAAGCCGGGCCAGGTCCTCGGCGTCCCGGCGGGCGCGCCCACCGGAGAGGTGGAGTGCCTGAACCTGGCCACAGGAAAGGTCGAATGGGACACGAAGGTGCCCAGCATGCCGCTCGGCGCGGTCACCATTTCGAACGACCTAGTCTTCACGACCCTGTTCGATGGAACGCTGGTCGCCTTCAACCGCTCCACCGGGACAATCGTCCATCAGCAAAAATTGCCCACCTCAGCCAACGCCCCGATAGCGATCGCCGGCAACACGATCATCGTCCCGGCCGGCGGCCCCGAAGCGTCGTCCACCGACAAGGGCAACCCCCAACTGGTCGCCTACACCGTCCCGTAACCCCGGTTCGAACCGCAACGTAGTCCCGGAGCTGTCGTAATAACAGCAGCTCCGGGACTACGTTGTCGTTCCGGCCAGCGGAGGGACTACGTTGTGCTCTGCTTGGTGCTGTGGCGGAACCACTTGTGGTGGCTGCCGGCGTCGGTGGCGTGCCGCGCCGGACCGAGGACGGTCACTATGACGGCCGCCGCTCGCAGCCGGGCATCATCGGGCCTGGCCGCAGGCGTCGGCGGCAGGCCGGCCAGCACTTCCGGTGCGACGTCCGGGCAGAGGTTCAGCCAGGCGTTCGCGGCCAGCAGGTGCGCCAGCAACTCGGCATCGACCCCGTAGGCGGCGCAGGACTCGCGGAGTTGGGCTGTCGCCGTGGCTCCTTCGCCGAGCACTTCAAGCGCGTTCGCCCGGAGTACGTCAAGGCCGAGTGCGACCGGGTGGCGACTGGCAGGCCCGCCCTGGTCGGGCCGAGCACTTCAAGCACGCGGGGGAAGTCGCTGTTGGCGGTCGCGCCAACAGCGAGGGTGACTCGCTTCTCCGAGTCGTCCTCGACCGCGAGGCCAATGGTCCAGGCCAGCCGCCGATGGCCGTCGAACGTGGGCCGACCCTTGGGCGGAGCGACGTCCACGATCGCGCAGGCGGCGTCGAGGTCGCCGGTATTGGCCCGTTCCCGCCGGAACTTGAGCGCGTCGTGGTAGCCGCTGAAGTACGCCGTCGCCGAATAGGCCTGATCCAGCGCCTCGACGGCGTGGCTGGCCTTGCCGTTGACTGCGTAGTAGTCGGCGATCGGCCCGGCGAGCAGGTAGACGTGCGTGCCCTCCAGGCTCTTAGCATGCTGGGCCGCGGATGCCCGCTGGCAGCAGGCATCGAACAACGCGACCGCGGCCTGGATCCGGTGGCTGGTGAGCGGCCCGGCATTGAGTACCCGCGCCAGGCTCGGATCAGCGGCCTCGATGAACTCTCCCTGCGCCGCCCAGCGCCGCCCGCCGGTCCACACGTTCCGCAGGTCCGGGCTGAGCTCCTGCTCGAAGGCGGCCTCGTCGACAGCGTCTTCGAATTCTTCGTCTTCGAGGTCGGCGTCCTCGTCCGGTGAACCCACGGCATGCTCCAAGGTAAGTGTGACGGTATGAGAGTAGACCCCGCTGGCGGCGCTGCTCCTAGCTACTCCGCGAGCGCGGGGAAACGAGGACCGCGCAGGGCTTGCAGGCGGTGCCAGACGGCGGACTTGCCGCGGGCGGTCGCCTTCGGGTCACCGCACAGCCGGTGCTGGTGCGCGCCCGCCGACAGCAGCGCCTGGACCTCGAACGCGAGCTGGGCCGGATCGCAGGGCGTGATCTGCTCAAGCTCGATGCCGGCGCTGACCACCGTCTTCAGGTGCCGCAGCCACCAGGTCATCGTCGCCTCGACCGCGTCGCGGACCGGGCCGCTGCGGGAGGCGTACTCGTGGAA
The DNA here is from genome assembly GCA_035511035.1 of Streptosporangiaceae bacterium. Taxonomy (GTDB): domain Bacteria; phylum Actinomycetota; class Actinomycetes; order Streptosporangiales; family Streptosporangiaceae; genus Chersky-822. The sequence continues at coordinate 22,944 of DATKFV010000005.1, read as the reverse complement.
CACGGTGATCCAGAAGTCGCCGCCGTGCAGCCCGATCTCCGCACGGTAGGAGACGAGGGTCGTGCACATGGCCCAGAGGCGGGCGATGCCAGCTGGCTCGGCCTGGGCGGGCTCGATCACCTCGGCCAGGAAGACCGACCGCGCGTGCCTGACCGTCTCTAGCTGCAGGGCCTCCTTCGAGCCGAAGTGCCCGTAGATCCCGGCCTTGCTCATCGCCATCTTCTCGGCCAGCCCGCCGATCGTCAGCGCCTCGAGGCCGTACAGGCCGGCGAGCTGATAGGCGCGATCCAGTATCCGTTTCTTGGTTGACCCGTCATCCACCCGGATAGTCTATCTGTACGATCGTTCGTACGCTAGGATACGAACGATCGTACGTGCACAAGGCCACGGGTGCGACGCGGCCGAGGAAGGAGCGCCATGCCTGTCCTGCCCTTGACCGAGTCATACTGGCCCGCCGATCCGTCCGCGGCCGTCCTGGACACGACCGTTGGCGGCGTGCTGCGGGCCGCCGCCGAGCAAGCGCCCGATCAGATCGCCCTGATCAGCGGCGATCCCGATCCGGTCCGGCGGCGGGAGTGGCGCTACGGCGAGCTGCTGGCGGAAGCCGAGCGGGCCGCGCTGGCGCTGCGGGCCCGGTTCGCGCCCGGCGACCCGGTCGCCGTCTGGGCCGGCAACTGCCCCGAGTGGCTGCTGCTCGAGTTCGCCGCCGGGCTGGCCGGCCTGACCCTCGTCACCGTCAACCCGGCCTACCAGGCCGAAGAGCTCGTGCATGTCCTGGGCAACTCCCGGGCCAGGGGCGTCTTCCTCGCTGCCGAGCACCGCGGGAACTCGCTGCCAGAGATCCTGGCTGGAGTCCGCGGCCAGCTTCCCGACCTGCGCGAGGTCATCCCGTTCACTGACTGGGACCAGTTCTGCGGCTCGGCCAGTGGCGGTCAGCTGCCGCCGGTCGACCCGGACAGTGCCGCCCAGGTGCTCTACACCTCGGGCACCACCGGACGGCCGAAGGGGGCGGTGCTCACGCACCGCGGCCTGACCAACAACGCGAGGTTCGCCGCCACGGCGATTGGCATGCGCGCCGGGGAGACGGTCGCGCACTCGATGCCGTTGTTCCATATCGCCGGCTGCGGGCTGCTCACCCTTGGCCCCGTCCAGTCACTGGGCACGCACGTGCTCATGCCGCACTTCCACCCAGCCCTGTCCTACGAGATCGTGGAGGCCTACCACAGTGCCATGATCGGCGGCGTGCCGACCATGCTCACCGCGCTGCTCGCGCACCCGGACCGGGCCAAGCGCGACCTGTCGAGCGTGCGGTACGCCCTCAGCGGCGGCGCGATGGTGCCAGCCGAACTGGCGCGGCAGGTCGAGGAGGCCTTCGGCGTCCCGATCGTGGTCACCTTCGCCCAGACCGAATCCAGTTGCTCGATCACGGTCACCCGACCCGGCGACTCGGCGGCGGACCGGGCGCAGACCGTCGGCCAGCCGCTGCCGGCCACCGAGGTCAAGATCACCGACCCGCGCGGCCACGAGACCGTTCCCAGCGGCACTATCGGCGAGATCCGTACCCGCGGCTACCTGGTCATGCAGGGCTACCTCGGCGATCCGGACGGCACGAGCGCGGCGATCGACGACGACGGCTGGCTGCGAACCGGCGACCTGGGCTCAATGGATGAGCGCGGCTACTGCCGGATCCAGGGCCGGATCAAGGAGATGATCATCCGGGGCGGCGAGAACATCTACCCGCGCGAGATCGAGAACGTCCTGCTCAGCCATCCCGCCGTCGCTGACGTCGCCGTGGTCGGCGTCCCTGACCAGTTCTGGGGCGAGGAGGTCGTCGCCGTCATCCGCCCGGCAGGCGCGGAGCCGCCGCCTGCAGGCGAACTGGCCGACCTGTGCCGGGCCCGCCTCGCCGGCTACAAGGTGCCGGCCCACTGGCAGTTCACCGACAGTTTCCCGATGACCCCGACCGGCAAGGTCCGCAAAGACGTCCTCAGCGCCCGCCTCGCCGCCGACCTCGGCCGCGGTCCGGCCGCCAGCACCTCCGATTTCGGATAGCCCGATTTCGGATAGCACGAAATCGGATAGATGCTCTGGCGAGGCCGCGTTCAGCCGGTGACCGAGCCTGCTCGGCGAGGCCAGCGCGGCCGACCGGGCAGCGGCTCGTTATATTCAGTGACTCGACCCGACGCCGCGTCCGGTGCTCGCCCCAGGGTGCCGCGCCTGGCCCGTATACTCCTGCGAACCCCATTAAATTACCGCAAATAAACCAAGCGACGCTAGACGGAGCCGACGACTTGAAGCAGCCCAGGGTTTTCTTCCTTGACGGCGCGAGCGGCGCAGGCAAGACAACACTGGCGCTCACCCTGGCCGCGAGCAGGCCCGACGTGATGCTGGTGCCCCGCTTCACCACGCGGCCCAAGCGCACCGATGCGGACGAGCGCGAGTACGTATTCGTGTCCAGGGCTGAATTCGACGCGATGAAGGCTTCCGGCAAATTCATCGAGTATCGCGACTACGACTTCGACATGTCCTACGGCCTGCCGACCGCTGCGGTCGCGCAGGTGCTCGCCGAAGGCAAGCACGCGCTGGCGATCGTGAACCTCGGCCGGATCCGCGCCGCCCAGGCGGGCTGCCCCGACGCCGTGTCCATCCTGGTCGACGTGCCCTTGCCGATCCTGCGCGACCGGCTGGTCGCCCGGGGCGTCCACTCGGAGGAGCAACTCGACGAGCGCCTCGCGAACGCGCTCTCGGTCGAGCAGTACCGCGACACCTACGACTACGTGCTCCTGAACGTCGGCGACCCCGCCGAGGTCGCGGCCAAGCTGGATTCCATCATCAGCGACTACTGACGCCATTCCCAGGGCCACGGCGCCGGGGCAAAGATCCGCCTACGATAACGACCTAGGGCAGATCGGTCAGCCGCACCAAGGTCGAGGTGAACCAGTTGCTACTGCGACCAAGCGGTCGACCGCGGGGCCGGGCTCGCGCGGCCGTGGCGACCGTCGTGGTGCTGGCGGCCGCCCTGGCCGGGTGCCAGGGGCCGCCCGCGTCCCCGGCCCGGCCCGGTGCGGCCAGGCACAGCGCCACCGCGCTAACGCCGCAACCCAGCCCGCCGGTCACCCCGTCCTTGGCCCGCGCGGTGGGCAGCGGACCCCGGATCATGATCGTCGGCGACTCGATCACCCAGGGCAGCGCCGGCGACTACACCTGGCAGTACTGGCTGTACGAGCACTTGCGGGCTGACGGCGTCACGCCCGCCATGGTCGGCCCATACGGCTGGCTGTATGACAACGTGACTAACCGGCAGAAGGATGAAAGCTACGCCAATCCCCACTTCGAGCATGCGAACGATGCCTTCTGGGGCCTGACCTTGTTCAATGAGAAAACCGAGATCGGCGGCCTGGTGACGAGCTACCGGCCGGATTATTTGCTGGTATTGCTTGGCCTTAATGACCTGTTCTGGTACGGCCTCAGCCAGCCGGTCATGGCCGCGAACCTGGCCGATTTCATCTCCGCCGCCCGCGCCGCCGATCCCCGCGTCAGGATCGTGCTCGGCCTGCTGCCGCCCGACATCCACGAGCGAGCCAATCCGGTCTTCGCCGCCACCGTCACCGGCTACAACGCCTCGATCGCCGCGACCGCGGCCCGGCTGTCCACGACCGCTTCGCCGGTCGCCGTCGCCGCCGACGGCGCCCACATCAACATCGCCAGGGACCTGTGGGACGGCACCCATCCCAACACGAACGGCCAGATCAGGATCGCGGCCGCGTTCGCTGACGTCCTCGCCCGCCGCTTCGGCCTCGGCAAGCCCTACCCGACGCCCTTCCCGGTCATGCCGACCGGCCCGCTCACCCCGCTCCACCTGATCGTGCGGCCATCGCTCACCGTCGGCCAGGCCGTGCTGCTATGGAACGACGTGCCCGGCGCGGAAAGCTATTACGTCTACGAAAGGGACATTACCAAGGGCGACCTGACCTTCAAGCGCCTGCCCTGGCCGCTATCGGTGAAGCAGAACCCGTGGACCGCCGGCCTGCTGACCGCTGGCAATGTCTACGCGTTCAAGCTTCAGGCCTGCAAAGGGGCCGACTGCGGGGCCTTTTCGAACCAGGCCAGCGTCACCGCGCCCTGACCTCTCGCCCGGGCCACTGCCAGGGTGCTCAGGCGTCACGGCTCCGCAGCGAGGCCGCCCCAGCGATGAGGGCGCCTGCGGCCCAGGCGGCGAGCACGCCGAGGCCGGCCCAAGGGCCGATCGGCAGGTCGCGCAAGCCGATCGTGGCCTGGATCGCCAGCCCGGCCGTCATCGGGCCGACCTGCTGGACGTGGCGCCCGGCCTGGGCGCCGGCGACCGCCGCGATGATCGGGAAGAGGTACAGCAAAGCCAGCACGGTGCCGGTCGCGGTCGCGGTGTCCCTGGTAGTAGCGGCCGTGCCCAGGCTGAGCAGCGCGATCAGGACGAGGTAGAGCACCGTGCCGATCGCGGCCCGCAGCACCGCGTCGTCGCCGAGGCTCAGCGGCGGCAGGCCGCGGGCCGGGCCGATGCCGTGACCGGGCAGGATGAGCCGCCCGGCCAGCAGGGATCCGCCGACAGCGACGACTCCCGTCACCGCGACCAGGCCGGCCAGGATGACGGCCTTGGCCAGCAGGACGATCGAGCGGCGCGGCGTCGCGGTCAGCGTCGTCAGGATCATGCGGTTGCCGTACTCGCCGCCGATCGCCGACACCCCCGCGATCACGATGACGGCCTGGCCTAGGTAGACGCCGATCAGGGCGGTCTTGGCCGGGTCGATCGCGCAGGCGGCGGCCTGGCAGCGGGTAGCGGCATCGGCCAGCAGGCCGAGCGCGACCGTCAGCCCGGCGCCGGCCAGCAGCAGCCAGAAGGTGCCAGGCGCGGTCCGCGCCTTGGTCCACTCGGCCTGCAGGGTCGCGCCGGCCGTGCTGGCGGTGCGTGCTCGGCTAGCTTCGCGCGGGGCGAGCGCGGTCATGCGTCTCTCCGGCGCAGCAGGACCAGGGCGAGCGCGAAGGCCGCGATGGCATAGCCGCACAGCACGGCGAACCCGGCCCACGGTGCGAGCGGGTAGTAGCCGTTGCCGGGCGTGTAGCTGGCGATGACCTGCGGATAGGCCGTCTGGCTCTGCTGGATCGCGAATCCGGCCGCCGGGGTCAGCGCCAGCAGCCAGTCGCCCGCGCCAGCGGGCAGCACCATGGTGGTGGCGAGCAGGTAGGGCAGGACGGTCGTCACGATCGCGGTCGTGATCGCTCCGGCGGTGCTGCGCATGATCGCGCCGAGCGCCAGCGCGAACAGGGCCGCGATAGCCAGGATCGCGGCGGTCCCGACGATCACCCGCGCCTGCGTCAGCCCGCTGGCGGGCAGGATGAAGTTCCCGTTCGATCGCAGCAGCCACTCGCCGAGCGGGACCGACGCCAACCCCCCGGCGAGCGCGGCGGCGAACGACACCGAGCCGATCACCAGCGCCTTCGCGGCGAGCAAGCGCCCACGCCTCGGGCTGGCGGCCAGCGAGACCCTGAGCAAGCCCCGGCGATACTCCGCGGTCATGAACATCACTGCCACGACGATCAGCGTGATCAGCCCGGCGACCGCGCCAAAGAGGGTCCGCTCGACCGGGGTTCCGCCGTCGTTGGGCGATCCCGGCGCGATGTCACCTGACCCGGTGACGGCGAAGCGGCCGCCGGAGTGGCGGAAGCCGGTGCCAGGGCCGGGCCGGCCGACGGCGACGCCGCGCCACGGGCCGGCTGGCTGGCTGGACGCCAGCGAGACGTGGTCGAGGACGGCGGTGGCGTACGCGATCCCGCCGGAACTGCTCGTCCCGGTGATCGACTCTGACGTGATCCGCGATGTCCCTGGTGACGTGGCGAACAGCCCAGCCTGGATCGTCCCGGGCAGCCCGGCCAGCGTCACCGTGCCGACCGTAGTCCACGCCGTCCCGTCCGCTGACTCGTAGCCGGTGACGGAGTCGCCCGACCGGACTAGCCGCAGCCACAGCGGGGTCGCCGCCGACACCGAGCCGGCCTGCGCGGTCTTGCCGGGTGCGGCGATGTCCCCGGTGTAGTCGTATTGCATCCGCACGCCCTGCGTTCCGGTCAGCATGATCGCGGCGTAGGCCGAGCCCGGCCTGGTGCTGGCCTTCATGATGATCCCGCCCTTGGCCCACGAGCCGAGGCTCGGCTGGCCGGTCAGCGCGGTGAGGCGGGCGGTCAGGCTGCCGTTGCCGGTCAGCGGCTGCGCTGCGAAGTAGAAGTCGTCGGTCACGGCCTCGCCCGCTGGCCCGATCGTCGCCGAGCAGCCCACCGGGGCGCCGTTGGGCGTGACGATGCCGCAGGAACTGTGGTCGAGCAGCACGATCACCACGGTGACCAGCGCGGCGATGAGCATGCCAATCACCCAGCCCCTGACCGTCCTGAACTTGGTCCACTCGGCCCTGACCAGCGCGCGGAAACTGTCGTCGAGCCCGCGCGCGGTGGCGGGCCTGGTTCTCGTCGTCGTGCTCATCGCGCGGCCTCCTGCGCCCGGTAGTCGGTCACGTCCCTGGTCAGGTCCAGGTAGGCCTGCTCCAGCGTCGCGCGCTGCGCGGACACCTCGGAGAACGAGATCGCGCTCGCGGTCAGCAAGGGCACGACCCGGTCCGCCGCGAGCCCGGTCACGGTGAGCGTGTCCGGGCCGGTCACCTCGGCGTTTCCGCCCGCCCGGCTGAGCACGCCGGCGGCCTCGGCCGGCGCGGAGGTCCGCACGATGACCCGGTCGCCCGACGCGGCCGCGAGCAGGTCGGCGGTGGAGGTGTCGGCGATGACCTTGCCCCGGCCCACGATCACCAGGTGCTCGGCCGTGTCCTGCAGCTCGCTCGTCAGGTGGCTGGACACCAGGACCGCGCGGCCTTGCGCGGCCAGCGACTTCAGGAACCCGCGCATCCACACGATGCCCTCGGGATCCATGCCGTTGAACGGCTCGTCCAGCATCAGCACGGACGGGTCGCCGAGCAGGGCGGCGGCGATGCCGAGCCGCTGCCGCATGCCCAGGGAGTAGCCTCCGGCCCGCCGCGTGGCCGCCTTCGAAAGGCCCGCCCGCTCGATGACATCGTCGACCCGGCGGCTGGTCAGGCCCTGGGAGTGGGCTAGCCAGAGCAAGTGATTGCGCCCGGTCCGGCTGGGCTGGAGCGCGCTCGCGTCCAGCAGCGAGCCGACGTGGCGCAGCGGGAACCGCAGCGAGGCGTACCGCTGCCCGCCGACGAGCGCCGTCCCCGCCTGCGCCGCGTCCAGGCCGAGGATCACTCGCATGGTGGTCGACTTGCCGGCGCCGTTCGGGCCGATGAAGCCGGTGACCTGTCCGGGGCGGACAGCGAACGACATGCCGTCCAGCGCTACCGTCGGCCCGAACCGCTTGCGCAGCCCGCTGCATTCGATCGTTGCTTCCACAGTCGTCGTCTCTCGTGATCGGCTGGCCAGGGCGCGTCCCGCCTTAGCCGTTCGCTGACGGTTCTACGCGACGGGCGGTGTCAGCCCGGTGTCGGCGGCTGACACCGGCCTGACACCCGCGGCCTGGCATGGTGGACGCATGAGAGTGCTGGTAGCCGAAGACTTCGAGGTGCTGGCCAGGTCGATCGGGACCGGGCTGCGCCGCGAGGGGATGGCCGTCGACGTCGTGCTCGACGGCTCCGACGCCCTGGAGCACCTGGCCGTGACCAGTTATGACGTGCTGGTGCTCGACCGTGACCTGCCGGGTGTGCACGGCGACGAGGTGTGCCGGCGACTGGTCGCGCAGCGATCAGGCACGCGGGTGCTGATGCTCACCGCGGCCAGCACGGTCAGCGACCGGGTGACTGGCCTCGCCCTAGGCGCCGACGACTACCTGCCCAAGCCGTTCGACTTCGCCGAGCTCACCGCGCGGGTGCGGGCGCTCGGCCGTCGGCCCGCCGCCGCCAGGCCGCCGGTCCTTGAGCTTGGTGACGTCCGGCTGGACTCAGGGAGCCGGGTGGCGTTCAGGGCCGGAGGCCGGCTCGACCTCAGCCCCAAGGAGTTCGCGGTCCTTGAGTACCTGCTGGCCAGCGCGGGCCGGGCGGTCTCGGCTGAGGAACTGCTCGAGCGGGTGTGGGACGAGGCCGCCGACCCGTTCACGACCGCGGTCAAGACCACGATCAGGCGGTTGCGGGCCAAGCTCGGCGACCCGCCCGTGATCCACACCGTCCGCGAGAGCGGTTACCGGATCGGAGACCTCTGATGGCCCCGCTCACTGGCGCGCTGCGGCTGCCAAGCGCTTTCCGGTTCGCCCGCTCGCTGCGGGCCCGGCTCGCCGTGCTCTACGGCGCCTTCCTGTGCGCCCTGGTCGCGGCCGTGCTAGCGGTAGCGGTCTGGCTGGCGCCGAACTTCTTCATCCACCATGCCGCGCAGGCCAGCCCGCTGCGGCAGACCCGCACGCCAGGCTGCTCCTTCGTCCCCAGCCGGTCCCGCCCGTGCATACTCGGCACCACTCACCAGCTGCCGATCGCCGGGGTCACTGCCCTGGTGATCCTGATCGTGGTCGCGCTCGCCTGCGGCTGGCTGATCGCCGGGCGGATGTTGCGGCCGCTGCGCGCGATCACCACGACCGCCCGCGACATCTCGTCGTCCAACCTGAACCGCCGGCTGGACCTGGCCGGCTCCGACGACGAGTTCGCCGAGCTCGGCCAGACGCTTGACGACCTGTTCGAGCGCCTGGAGGCGTCGTTCGAGTCACAGCGGCACTTCGTGGCCAACGCCTCGCACGAGCTGCGGACGCCGCTGGCGGCGGAACGGACCCTGCTCCAGGTGGCGCTGGCCGATCCGGACGCGACGGCGCCGGCGCTGCGGTCAGCCTGCGAGCAGGTTCTGCGGCTCGGGGCCGCCCAGGAGCGGCTCATCGACGCGCTGCTGACGCTGGCGACCAGCGAACGCGGCCTCGATCGCTGGGAGCCTTTCGACCTCGCCGAGGTCGCGGCCAAGGCCATCGACGACCGGCGCGACCAAGCGCGCCAGCTCGGCCTGCGCGTCGAGGCCGACCTGTCGGCCGCTCCGGCGCTCGGCGACCCGAGCCTGGCGAGGAGCCTAGTGGCGAACCTGGTCGACAACGCCATCAGGTACAACAGCGAGTCAGGCTGGCTAACGCTCACGACGGACGTCACCGCCGGCGGGCAGACCACGTTCTCGATCGCCAACTCAGGGCCAGTAATCCCGCCCGCCGACGTCGACCGCCTGTTCCAGCCGTTCCAGCGGTTCGGGGCGCAGCGGCCGGCGCCCGGCGAAGGCAACGGCCTCGGGCTGGCGATCGCGGGCGCCATCGCCGGCGCCCACGGCGCCGTGCTGACGGCAACCGCGCGCGCCGAGGGCGGTCTCGAGGTGCGCGTCCGTTTCCCCGACCCGGCGCAGCGCCTGAGCGGCGCCGCGACCGCGCGGTCACAGGCCTGAGCCGGCCGGAGCCGGGCAGTCGCCGTTTTCCGGCGCTAGCCGACCTGATGATCAGTGCGCGCTCGCCGCGGCGATCAGTGCGACCGAGACGGCGGCGAGACCCAGCCCGGCGATCCTGGTCCTGGTCAGCCGCTCGGTCAGCAGGAACCTGGCCAGCATGATGGTCCCGGCCGGGTACAGCGACGTGATCACCGCGGCGATCGCCAGCAGCCCGTGGTGCGTCGCCAGGAAGTAGGCCCAGACGCCCGTCGCGGCCGTGACCCCGCTCAGCACGCACAACCGCCCGGTTCCGGCCGGCGCGGGCTTGAGCTGACCGGTTAGCGCCGCCGCGGTCGTGACGGTCGCCAGCCCGGCGAGCGCTGCGGCCGCGAGCGGCCACAGATCGGCGGCAGATCCGGCCCGGCTGAGACTGGTGTAGAAGAGGCCGAACCCGATCCCGCCGATCAGCCCCCACGCCACCCCGGCGCCATGGCGGCCGGCCGCCACGCGGCGGCCGGCCGAGACCCGGCCGCCGCCGGAGTTGTCGCCGGCTCCGGCTCCGGCTGCAGCACCGGCCTCGGCCGTCGCGCCGTGGTCCGGGCTCACCGAGACGGCGGCGATAGCGGGCAGCGCGATCACGATGCCGGCCAGAGCGGCCGGCCCTGGGCGCTCGCCCAGCAGCAACCCGGCTAGCACGCAGAACGTGGCCGAGCAGACCGCGCTCAGCGAGCTGACCACGCTGAAGCTCGCGTACCTGAACCCCCGGTACAGCGCCAGCGCCGCGATCAAGCCGCAGACCCCGGCCAGGGCTCCCCAAGCCAGTGCCGACCAGGACGGTCGCTGGGTGCTGGCGAACGGGACAACCAGGAGAATCGCCAGGCAATAGACGACCTGGATGCTGACGGTGACCCTGACCACATCGGCTTCGCGGGCCGCCAGCCCGGCGGCGTAGTCCGAGCCGCTGTAGCTCGCGGCGGCGGCGAGGGCGAGTAAGACGGTCAGCATTGCCCGCCCTGACCCGGCCGCGCTACGCCGGCCGTGCGGGCTAGCAGGCTTCGCAGGTGGGCCTGGTCGCCGTCGTGGTCGAAGATGCAGAGAACCTCGACCGGCCCTTCGTGGCCGCTGATCGAGTGCGGGGTCATCGTGGAGAACTCGGCCGCCTGCCCGGTCCTGACCAGGATGACGCGCTCGCCGAGCTGGAGCCTCGCCGTGCCCGACAGCACGGTGAACCAGTCCCGCCCCGGATGCACCCGCAGCGTGTCTCGCTCGCCCGACGGCGCCTGCCTGGTGATGCGGAGCTTGGCCACGGACACCCCGTGCGGCGCCCGCTCGGGGGAGGTCAGCATCCAGATCGTCTGGCCGCGGGTGACGTCCCGAAGCGGCCTGATCACCACATCGTCGTCGTCCGCCGACTCCACGAGCTGATCCAAGCTCGTGCCCAGCGCCCTGGCGATCACGGCGAGCTGGTCAAGCGCGATCCGCCGGTGCCCGGTCTCGATCCGGCTCAGGTTCGACGGGCTCACGTGGCAGCGGCGCGACAACTCGTCCAGCGTCCAGCCCCGTGCTACCCGCAGGCCCCTGATCCGCTGCCGGACCAGGGAGTCCAGGCCCGTCTCTGACTCTTCGCCGTCTTGCTTCATAGGCAAGATAGTATGCCGTTACGGCATGAATGTCGTACCGTCTGACCATGGCCGACGAACACCAAGCTCACCAGCACCATCATCACGCCGCCAGCGAGGCGGACACCGCGCTCTTCACCGAACTCCTTGACCTAGACGGCGAGATCCTCAGCTCGTACCTGTCGGAGGTCACCGGATGGGTACGCGAACTGGCCGCGAACCGGCCCGTCCGCCGGGTGCTCGACCTCGGGACCGGGACGGGCAACGGCGCCATCGCCCTGGCCAGGCTGTTCGGTGCGGCCGAGGTGATCGCCGTGGATCAGTCGGCGGAGTTCCTGAGCCGCTTGTCGGCCAAGGCCGCTGTCGCGGGCGTGGCCGACCGGATCCGGACCATCGAAGCCGACCTCGACGGTCCGTGGCCGGTCAGCGGGACCGTCGACGTGGTCTGGACCTCGTTGGTGCTGCACCATCTCGCCGACCCGGACCGGGCGCTGGCCGAGATCTACGCGGCGATCGAACCTGATGGCCTGCTCGCGGTCGCCGAGATGTCCGATACGGTGCGGTTCCTGCCGCACGACCTCGGCCTCGGCCGCCCCGGCTTCGAGGACCGCTACCACGAGGCCGCCGGCGGCGCCGCCAAAGCCGCGATGCCGCTGCTCGGCGCCGACTGGGGCCCGCACCTGTCCGGCGCCGGCTTCACCGACGTGATCGAGCGCCGCTTCGACATCGAGGTAACCCCGCCGCTTCCGGCCGCGGCCGGCCGGTACCTGCAGCTATCGCTGCACCGGGCCCACGGCGAGCTCGGCGATACCCTGGCCGAGGACGACCTCGCCACCCTCGGCGCCCTCATCAGCGACGACGGCCCGCACAGCGTCCGCCGCCGCCAGGACCTCACCATCCGCGGCACCAGAACCCTGTGGACCGGCCGCCACCCGTAACCTTGGCCGCCTCGACCGGCCCCGTGGGTGAGTCGGCTGGGCTGGGCGATCAGCCACGCTACCTTTGCAGCGGAAAGAAATCTGAGCGGACCGGGACGGGAGTTGCCTTCGTGGTACTCGACCAGCTGAGGCTGCCGATCGTGCTGGCACCGCTCGCGGGCGGGCCTTCTACGCCGCGGCTGACGGCGGCGGTCAGCAACGCGGGCGGGCTCGGCTTCCTCGCCGCCGGGTACCTGACCGCCGATGACCTGGCCGGGCGGCTGGCTGAGGCCCGCGCCCTGACCAGCGAGCCGATCGGGGTGAACGTGTTCGTGCCAGGCACTCCCGCCGCCCCAGGGGTCGCCGAGGCGTACGCGGCCACGCTGGCCGCCGACGCGGCCGCCGCTGGGGTCAGCCCGGGCGAGCCCAGGTTCGATGACGACGACTGGGCCGCCAAGGTCGGGCTGCTGGTCGCGGAGCCGCCGGCCGTCGCCTCATTCACCTTCGGCTGCCCCGAGGCGGGGGTGATCGGCGAGTTGCACCGGGCGGGTTGCGAGGTCTGGGTCACCGTGACCGCGCCCGCCGAGGCCCGCGCCGCCGTCGGCGCGGGCGCGGATGTCCTGGTCGTGCAGGGGACCGAGGCGGGGGGACATCGCGGCAGCTTCAGTGACGACGCCGCTGACCTGGCCGACGGGATCGGGTTGCTGGCGTTGCTGCAACTAGTGCGGGCCGTCGTCGACGTGCCCCTTGTCGCGGCGGGCGGCATCAGCACAGGAGCGGCGATCGCGGCGGTCCTGGCCGCGGGCGCGGCCGCGGCCCAGCTCGGCACGGCCTTCCTGCGCTGCCCGGAAGCGGGCACGGCGCAGGTTCTGCGGCAGGCGCTGGCAGGTACCGCGCCGACCGCGCCCACCCGCGCGTTCACCGGCCGCCTCGCCCGCGGCATCCGCAACCGGTTCCTCGACCAGCACACCGCCGGCGCGCCCGTCGCCTACCCCGAGATCCATCACGTCACCGCGCCGTTGCGGGCCGCGGGCCGGGCCGTTGGAGACGCCGGCCTGGTCAACTTGTGGGCCGGCCAGGCCTACCAACTGGGTCGCGACCTTCCGGCCGCCGACCTGGTCGCCGCGCTCGCGCAGGAGGCGAGAGCCGCGACCGAGCAAGCCGCCCTGCGCCTGGCCCGCTGATCCCTTCGGCCGGCCGGCCGCGTCGCCTCGGCCGGCTGGCGCGGTGCCGGTCCGGCTGGCGCCGTGCCCTGGCCGGCCGGCGCTGCCCGGCCGCGCTACAACCTCGAACCGCCGCTGGCTCACTGTGTGACCGCTAGTTCACTATGTGACCGCTAGTTCACTATGTGATCGTTAGTTCACTGTGCGGCTGTTAGTTCACTGTGCGGCTGTTAGCACATAATGGGACCGTTACTCACGGTGTGAACGTCAGCTCACTGTGCGTTCGCTTGCGAAGTGTGCGGCCGGCCGCTGGGCACGCTCCCGGCTGGCGCCAAGTCGGTTCGAGACCGGCGGCACCATGATCTTGTTATTTTCACTGGTCTATAGACCATGCGGATCACAAGATCTTGGTCTTGGGGCGATGGATCCTCCCAGACCTTCTTCTGCAAACGATTGCTTTGAGATGTGAGTGTGAGACTTCGCGCGAGCGAGGGCGTCTGGGCGGTGGTCGGGCGGCGATTGTGCCTTGTGCGAGGGGAATTCGTTTAGTAACTTTCCTAACGAATATATGGTTCGGGAGCGCTGGAGGTATTCGGGTGATTTACGAAGATTCCCGCCGTGAGGGGCAGCGCGGTCTGGGCCAAGGCGGTCCGGGGCAGGGCGGTCCGGGCCGGGACAGTCGGACGTCGGGCGGTCAGGGTCGGGGCGGCTCGGGGCGGCGGGATCAGGAGCGGGGGCGTCCAGGGCGCCGCCGCTTGCGGGCGGGGGCACTGGTCGCCGCGAGCGCCCTGACCGTCGGGCTCGCCGCCAGCGGTGCCGCCGCTTCCGCGGCTTCCGCCGCCCCGGCTTCCGCCGCCCCGGCTTCGCGAGGGGCGGCGAAGACCGTCCCGCCCGAGATCCGGGTCAACCAGGTCGGATACACCCCTGACAGTCCGAAGGTCGCTTTCGTCATGCTGCCTAAGCCGGTGCGCGCGGTGCACTTCGTGGTCATCGGCCACAGCCACGGCATAGGTGTGTTGTACCTCGGCCAGTCCACCGACGACGTCGGCGGCTGGAACGCGCGCTACCACGCGGTCTATGAGCTGAACTTCTCGGCCTTCCGCTCGCCGGGGACGTACGCGATCAGGATCCGCACGCCGTCGGGGGCGGACGTGCAGTCGCCGAAGTTCAGGATCGCCTCGGGCAGCGCCTTGTACCACCAGCTTGTGCTGAACGGGGTCAGGTACTTCACCTCCGAGCGCGACGGGGCGGACGAGGTGCACTCGGTGCTGAACCGCGAGCCAGCCAACCTCACCGACACCCGCGCCTACGTCTACAAGTCGCCGCGCTATGACGACAACGACAACCTGCTCGGCAAGCTCGTCAAGGTCGGCGGCCCGGTGAACGTCTCCGGCGGCTGGTTCGACGCCGGCGGCGGCTACGAGAAGTTCGCCTACACGGCGAGCTACGCCGACGGCTTGCTGCTCCTGGCCGACCGTGACTTCCCCGGCACCTATTCCACCTTGGGCCGGGAGGCGGTCTACGGGCTGCGCTGGCTGGAGAAGCTGTGGAACCCGGCCAAGAAGGTGCTGTACATCCAGGTCGGCATCGGCAATGGCAACGCCAGCAACACGATCCAGGGTGACTACAACTTCTGGTTCCTGCCGCAGGCCGAGGACAAGATGGACGTGAGCAAGGGCGGGAACCCCGGCCCGACCGCGTATTACGTCAAGTACCGGCCGGTGTTCGAGGCGGCGCCGCCAGGGCAGAAGATAAGCCCCGACTTCGCTGGCCGGTTCGCGGCTGACTTCGGCCTCGCCGCCCAGCTCTACGCGCGGACCAACCCGGCGCTGGCCCGGCACTTGCTGTCGCTGGCCCGCGGCATCTACGCGATGGCGAAGACGACCGACGTGAAGCAGATCGTCACGGCCTATCCGCACGACTACTACCCGGGCAGCGAGTGGAAGAGCGACATGCTCTGGGGCGCGGACGAGATCACGCTCGCCGACGAGGCGCTCGGGGCCTCCCGTGCGAGCGTTGCCGCTGACCTGAAGGTCGCCGGGCGCTGGGCCAGGGCCTACATCGCGCAGCGTCATCCGGCCGGCTCGGACACGCTGAACCTGTACGACAACGGCGCGCTCGGCGAGGCTGAGCTGCTGCAAGCGATGCGGGAGGCGCACCAGCCGCCGGTCATCGCGCGGCAGGCGCTGCTCGCCGACCTGGCGGCGCAGCTGAAGGTCGGCGAGGGCTGGGCCAAGGGCGACCCGTTCGCGCTCGGCACCGACCTCGGCCCGGCCGACGCGACCCCGCACGCGTTCGGCCTGTTCATCACCAACGCGCTCTACCAGCGCTACGGCGGCTCCGATGCCTACCAGGCCTTCGCCCAGCAGCAGCTCAACTTCGCGCTCGGCGCGAACGCCTGGGGCTCGGCGTTCACGGTCGGCGCGGGCGACACGTTCCCGCACTGCATGCAAAGCGAGATCGCGAACCTGGCCGGCTCGCTCACCGGCAAGGGCGACATCCAGGCCGGCGCGACCACGGACGGGCCGAGCAGCACGGATAACTTCGTCGGCCTGGGCACCGTGAGCGGCATGCGGGCCTGCAGCGCGGGCGACTTCACGCCGTTCAACACCAAGGCCGTCTCCTACGAGGACAACGTCGTCAGCTGGCCGTCGGTCGAGCCCGCCGACGACTACACCGCGAACTCGTTGCTCGCGTTCGCGCTCGCCGCCGCCCCGAGCGGAAGGGGGCGCTGGCACCGGTAACCGGCCATCAGGCGGCGGCGGTGCCACCGGGCTGGTCGCGAAGGGCGACAAGAAGGATCAGCCAAACGCCGTCATAGCCGGGTGGGTAAGCGGTAACCCGCGCTTACCCACGCCAGGACCGGCCGCGACTCAAGCGGCACCGCGCCCGGCCGGTTTGCTGGCTGGCTGCACGATCTCACGGGACCAGCCCCGAGGCGGGAGTCGGTCAGGCGGGGCTTTGCCTAGCTGGGGCTTGAAACCGAAATGGGGGCGGTGGTACGGCTACAGGGGCGGGCGTCAGCGCGGGCTACGGCTCAGAGAGGAGCGGCATGGATGCCGAGGCGAGGCTGGCTGGGCTATCGGAGCTGTCGGTGCAGGAGAAGGCGGCGCTGACCACGGGCAGCGACCTGTGGCATACCAAGGCGCTGGGCGGGCGGCCCGAGATCATGCTGACCGACGGGCCGCACGGGGTGCGCAAGCAGGTCGCCGGGGGCGCCGGGCTCGGCGACAGCGAGCCGTCGACGTGCTTTCCCCCTGCGGTCGCGCTCGGGTCGGCGTGGGATCCGGAGCTAGTGCACCGGGTCGGGGTCGCGCTCGGCGAGGAGTCGCAGGCCATGGGCGTCGCCGTGCTGCTCGGCCCCGGCATCAACCTCAAGCGGAGCCCGCTCGGCGGCCGGACCTTCGAGTACTACTCCGAGGATCCGTTCCTGACCGGGGTACTGGCCACGCAGTGGGTGCTTGGCGTGCAGAGCCAGGGCGTCGGAGCGTCGCTCAAGCACTTCGCGGTCAACAGCCAGGAGACCGACCGGATGCGGATCAGCGCGGACGTGGACGAGCGGACCTTGCGGGAGCTTTACCTGCGGGCGTTCGAGCGGGTCGTGCGGGCGGCGCGGCCATGGACGGTCATGTGCGCCTACAACCGGGTCAACGGGGTGTACGCGTCCGAGGACCACTGGCTGCTCACGCAGGTGCTGCGGGAGGAGTGGGGCTTCGATGGGCTGGTCGTGTCGGACTGGCTGGCGGTCAGGGACCGGGTCGCGGCGGTGCGGGCCGGGCTCGACCTCGCGATGCCAGGGCCTGACGACGAAGGTGACCTGGAACTGGCCGGGTCGGTGACCGACGGCGAGCTCGGGGCCGGGGTGCTTGACCAGGCGGCGGCGCGGGTGCTCGAACTGGTCGACCGCGCGGTCGCGGCGGCCGACCCCGACGCTACGTATGACGCCGACGCGCACCACGCGCTGGCCCGGCTGGCCGCCGGGAGGGGGATCGTGCTGCTGAGGAACGAGGGCGGCTTGCTGCCGCTGGCGCGCGACGACACCTCGATCGCGGTCATCGGCGAGTACGCCCGGTCACCCCGCTACCAGGGCGGCGGCAGTTCCCAGATCAATCCGACCAGGCTGGACAACGCGCTCGCCGAGATCACGGCGCTGACGTCGGCGCCGGTGAGCTTCGCGGCCGGGTACGCCAGCGACGGCAGCGGCGACGAGGAACTGGCGCAGGCGGCGGTCGCGGCGGCCGCCGCTTCGGACGTCGCGGTGGTCTTCATCGGGACGGGCCGGGACACCGAGGGCACCGACCGGGAGAACCTGGACCTGCCGGCCGCGCAGGTTGAGCTGGTCGGGCGGGCCATAGCGGCGAACCCAAGGACCGTCGTCGTGCTCTCCAACGGCGGCGTGGTGCTGACCACGCCATGGGACCTGGAGGTGCCGTCCCTGGTCGAGGGCTGGCTCGGCGGGCAAGCGGGCGGCGGCGCGGTCGCCGACGTACTGTTCGGGCTGGTCGACCCGTCGGGGCGGCTGGCCGAGACGATCCCGCTGCGGCTGGCTGACCATCCGTCGTTCCTTGACTTCCCTGGTGAGGCCGGGCATGTCAGGTACGGGGAGGGCCTGTACGTCGGCTACCGGGGGTTCGACGCGCGGGAGCAGGAGGTCGCCTACCCGTTCGGGTTCGGGCTGTCCTACACGACGTTCGGTTACGGAGCGGCGACAGCGACGGTCGCGGGCGGCGTGGCCGAGGTGCGGGTGCCGGTGACCAACTCGGGGCATCGCGACGGCCGGGAGGTCGTGCAGGTGTACGCGAGCCTGCCGGGGTCCGCCGTCCGCCGGGCGCCGCGGGAACTGAAGGGATTCGCCAACGTCGCCATCCCGGCCGGGGCGACGGCCGAGGTCGTGATCGGCATCCCGCGCGAGGAACTTGCGTACTGGGATCGCCGGTTCGGCCGGTGGGTGGTCGAGGGCGGTGACTACGTGCTCGACGTCGGGGCGTCGTCGCGAGACCTGCGCACGTCCGTGACCGTGCGGGTCGAAGGGGACACGGTCAGGGTAGCGCTGTCGGCGGACTCGACGCTGGGGGAGTGGATCAGCGATCCGAGGGCGGCCGAGTTGCTCGGCCAGGCGATCGCGAAGGCGGCGGCTGAGGGGGAGGCCCTCGCCGCGATGACGGCCGATCCCGAGATGCTCGCGTTCATCAGCGGCCTGCCGCTGAACCGGATCGCCCGCTACCCCGGCAGCCCGTTCACCACCGAGCTGATCGGCGAGCTGGTGGCGGCGGTCGCCAGCGATGACGACGGCTGACCTCGGCTGGTGACCGGCCAGGCGGAGCACGGAGATCCGGCCCCCACGATGGCACGACGTAGGCGCTATCACCCCCACTCCGTGCCATCGTGGGGGTTAGCGGCGCCGGGAGGCGGGGCGGCGTCGGGGGTGAAGGTGGCGGTGGGCTGGAAGTTGGCGCGGCGGGCGGCGCGGCGGAAGGCGGTGAGGGCGGCCGGGCCGACGATGAGGATGGCGAGCGCGGTGGTGACGGCGCGGCCGGTGTCCCAGCCGAGCGAGGTCGCGGCGTCGAAGAGCAGGTAGCGGTGGAGCTGGGCGAGGAGCGGCAGGCCAGGTGAGTAGGCGATCGAGCTTGACGGGTCGATGGAGAACGGCCAGAAGCTCAGGTTGAGCAGGAAGCCGAACAAGTAACCGCCGACGGCGCCGAAGGCGGCCAGCATCGCGACCTCGGCCTTGCCGCGCAGCGGCGGGAGCAGGGCCGCGAGCGTGCCGATCCAGGCGCAGCCGAACATCTGGTACGGCAGCCAGGGGCCGACCCCGCCGGTCAGCAGCGCCGAGGCGAACAGCGACGTGCAGCCGAGGGCGAACCCGAAGCCGGCCCCGAACACCCGGCCAGCGAGCACCAGGATGAAGAACACGGTCTCGACTCCGGCGGTGCCGCCGCCGAGCGGGCGGAGCGCGGCGTTGATCGCGGACAGCACGCCGAGCATGGCGACCGCCTTGGCATCGATGCCGCCGTCGGCGATCTCAGCGAACACGACCGCGAGCACCAGGATCAGCAGCACGCCGAACAGCAGCGGCGGGGTCTGGGCCGAGGAGAACCGGCCGGGCGCCACGACGAACGGCCAGCCGAACGCGATCAGGCCGATGAACGACGCCAGCGCGATCATCACCGCTGACCGGCGCCTGACCACGATCGCGGCCTTCCCCCGCGAGCGGGCCTGGCCCGCGCTCATCGCCGCGATCCCGGTTCGGCCGAGTCCAGCGCGGCGGCGACCTGGGCCACGGTCAGGTAGGGGAGGGGAGCGAGGATCTTGGCGACCTGGGGGGCGAAGGTGGGGGAGGCGGTGAGCACGGTCGCGGCGGCGTCGTCGGTGACGATCTCGCCTTCGGCCATGACGACGACGCGGTCGCAGGTCCTGGTCGCGAACTCCACGTCGTGGGTGGCGACCACGATCGCGTGGCCCTGGGCGGCGAGCTTGGCCAGGATCCCGGTCAGCGCCGCCTTGGCCTGGTAGTCAAGCCCGCGGGTCGGCTCGTCGAGCGCGATCACGGCCGGCGCCGCCGCTAGCTGGATCGCGAGCACGAGCGCCAGCTGCTGTCCGGCCGAAAGGTCCCTCGGGTGAGCGTCGCGCGCGATCCCAGGGGCGATCGCGTCGAGGATGCCGGCGGCCGAGCCGGGCGGGGAGCCGGGGGCGCCGGGCGGGGAGCCGGAATCGGCCGAGCCGGGCTCGCCTGCCCGGGCATCTCGGTCGGCCTGGGCCAGCTCGGCCCTGACCGTGTCGAGGTACAGCAAGTCAGCCGGGGTCTGCGGGACCAGCCCAACCACTCGCCTGGCCGCGGCCGGGGACAGCCTGGCCGGGTCGGCGCCGTCGGGCCCGGCGCTGACCGAGCCGGCGTCGCGGCGGCCCGAGCCCTGGATGGCCCAGAGCAGCGAGGACTTGCCTGAGCCGTTGCGGCCCATGAGGGCGGTAATCTCGCCCCGGTGCAGCGCCAGCCCGACGGCCCGGACGGCGACCAGCGGTCCGTAGCGGACGACGACGCCGTGCGCTCGCAGGAGTGGCGCGGGGGCCGCAGCCGGCCGCGAGGTGCCTGAGGCGGAGCGGCCGTCGGCGGCGAGCGGCTGACCAGGGAGCCGGCGCCGAAGCTCGGGCGCGCGGCGGCGGGCGTCGCGGACGGACAGCGGCAACGGCTCCCACCCCGCGAGCTTGCCCAGCTCGACGACCGGCGGGACGACGCCAGCAACGCCCATGATGGCGGCGGGCTCCCCGGCGACCGCGGTGCCGTCGCCAGGCAGGTAGACGATCGTGTCGGCGTAAGGGAGCACCCGCTCGAGCCGGTGCTCGGCCAGCACGACCGTGATGCCGAGATCGTGCACCAGCCTGGTGATCGCGGCCAGCACGTCCTCGGCGCTGGTCGGGTCGAGCGCCGAGGTCGGCTCGTCGAGCACCAGCACGCGGGGATGCGCGGTCAGCGCGGCCCCGATCGCGACCCGCTGCTGCTGCCCGCCCGACAAGGTCAGCAGCGCCCGGTGCCGCAGGTCGGCGATGCCAAGCAAGTCCAGCGTCTCCTCGCACCTGGCCCGCATCGCGGCCGGGGCGATCGCGAGCTGCTCCATCGTGTAGGCGAGCTCTTCCTCGACCGTGTCGGTGACGAACCCGGCGAGCGGGTCCTGCCCGACCAGGCCGACCACGTCGGCGAGCTCACGAGGCGGGCAGGCGGCCGTGTCCCGGCCGTCGACGAGTACCCGGCCCGCCAGCGTCCCGCCGGTGAAGTGCGGCACCAGCCCGTTGATGGCGCCGAGCAGGGTCGACTTGCCGCTGCCGGTCTGCCCGATCACCAGGCACAACTCGCCCTCGTCGATGCGCAGGCTCACCCCGGCGAGCACCGGCGCCACCGCGTCTTCGTACCGGACGCCGACCCGGTCGAACTCGATCACTGGCTGACCCCGGCCGCCGGCTCAAGGGCGGCCTGAGCGGGCCTGGTGCCCGGCGCGGCCGAAGCGGCGGGCACGGGCACGGGCGGGGCCGCGACCGCGGCGACGGCCGTGACCAGGATCGCCACCGCCGGAAGCACCGGCAGCGACGGCCAGTGCAGCGGGTAGAACGCCGGGTTCAGCGCCGCCGGGTCGTAGCCGACGTTGGCCCAGAGCACGACCGCGCAGGCCAGCCCCGAGGCCGCCACCACCCATTCCGGCCACCGCCACGGGTCGGGCCGGTAGCGGCTGCGGGAGACCCGGCGCCCGCCGAGCACGAGCCCGGCGACGGCCAGGGCCGTCCCGGCCGTGAATCCCCCGACGCCGACCGCGGGCGGCACCGTCGGGTCAAGCAGCTCGTAGCCGCCCAGGCAAAGGCCAGCCAGCCCGGCCAGCAAGCAGGCGGCGGTCAGCCGCCGGCTGGCGGCGGTGGCGGTGCCGGTGCGCCCGTAGCCGCGGGCGTCCATCGCCGCCGCCAGCCGCAACGACCGGTCGAGCGCGTCGTGCAGCACCGGGATCGCGACCCCGCGCAGCAGGCCGAAGCGGTGCCTGCCGGATTTGGGCCCGCCGGATTTGGGCCCGCCGGATTTGGGCCCGGCCGCGCCGCGCAGCCGCCGCGCCCGGCGGACCCGTCCCACGCTCTCCACCAGTTGCGGCGCCACCGACAACGCCACGGTCACCGCGACGCCAAGCTCGTACAGCGCGCCCGGCAGCACCCGCAGCGCCCGCTTCGGGTTCGCCAGCGTGTTGGCCGCCCCGATGCAGCACAGCAGGCAGGCCAGCCTCGCCCCGTCGGCTGCGGCCGACAAGACGGCCTCCGCCGACACCGGCCCCCCGATGCGTACTCCTGAGTACCAGCTGGGCATGGGAACGACCGGAAGGGTCAGCAAAATGTGATCCCTGGCGCTGGCCCCGGTAGTGAATACGACGCTGAAGCCGACCCTGATCGCGATGACCACCAGGGCCATGAGCAGGTAGAAGCGGTACCCGCGAGCCCAGGGCGCCGCCGAGCGCCGCAGGGCGACGACCAGCCCGAGCACGGCCAGGATCAGGACCAGCAGCAGCGGGTTGCTGGTCCGGCTGGCCGCCGTGGCCAGGCCGATCGCCCAGCACCACCAAGCGACTGGATGCAGGGCTCGCGGCAGCCGGACCGGCCGTCGTCCCGGCGGGGCCCGGCCGATGTCCTGGCCGGCGGACCCGGTTCCCTGGCTCACCGGATCTCTCGTTCCCGGTGGTGCCGTCGCCGCTGCGCGGCGACGGCACCACCCGCCAGCAACGCCGCGATCAGCAACGTGACCAGCGCCGGGGCGTACGACCCGTGACTGGCCGGCTGGTCAGGGTCGGCCGGAGGCGCGTTGACGACCTCGGGAGCGCCCGGCTGGACCGACGCGGTCGCGCGCGGACCGCCCGCGCGCAGGCTGGCCGGGCTGACCGGCGGCACCGCCGAGCCCGAGTTTCCGCTGATGTTGGTGCCGCCGAACACCCACAGGCTGATGCTGCCTGCCGCCGGGTGGTAGCTCACGGCGCCGACCTGGCTGTAGGTCCAGGTGTCCTGGCCAGGCCCGGCGACCCAGTAGGTCCAGTAGGCGCTCGCTGGCGGGGTGTTCACGCACGCTTCCTCCGCCGGGGTCGGGTACTGGGTCCCGTGCCGAAAGCCCGCGTAGCCGATCCGGCAGACGAACGCCGGCCCGTCGTGCTCGGTGCCCGAGGTATGCCAGCCGCCCTGGTTGAGCAGCGTGTAGCCCGAGGTCGGGGTGCTGCCGCAGGCGCGCAGGAGCGGGCCGCCCCAGTGGCTGAAGTCGACCACGACCGTGGTTCCGGTCGCGGTCGTGCAGTCGGTGACCGGCCGTCCGGCCGCCTGGGCGGG
>DATKFV010000004.1:0-30899 GCA_035511035.1 Streptosporangiaceae bacterium | reverse complement strand
GGGCTACCTGGTCGGGCCCACCGCCGACCTCATCAACGCCGACCTCTACGGGGCCAACCTGCACAACGTCGACCTAGCTGACGCGGAACTCGATAACGCGAACCTGGGCATCGCCTACCTGGCCGGGGCGAACTTCACGGGGGCGAACCTCACCGATGCCGTGATGTCCAAGTGCAACCTGACCGGATCCCTGTTCACCGGGGCCACGCTGGTCGGCACCAACATGAGCTATACCCGGCTGGCTGGCGAGGATCTCGCGACCGCCAAGGTCGCGAGCGTCGACTTCTACGGCGCCGATCTAGCCGGAGCGGACCTGTCCGGCGCGGAACTCGGCAAGCAGGACCAGGCGACCCCTGGCGACGTGACGCTAGCCGATCTAAGTCACGCCGACCTGAGCCACGTCGACCTGTCCGGCGCTTACGCCGTCGAAACCGACTTCAGGCACGCCAACCTCACTGACGTGGACCTGGCCAAGACGATCGTCACCGACGCCACCTTCAGCGGTGCCACCTTGACCGGGGTGTTCTCCCCGGTACTCGGCACCCCGGTGGCGCTGCCCGCGCACTGGACCCTGATCGCCGACCACACCGGCTCGTCCTACCTGGTCGGTCCTGGCGCCGACCTGGAGAACGCCTCGCTCTACCGGATCGACTTGCGCGGGCTTGACCTCGCCGGCGCGGACCTGCGGTACGCGGTCCTGCTCGGGGCGGACCTGGCCCACGCGAACCTGAGCGGGGCCGAACTCCAGCACACCGACTTCCGCCGGTCCGGCAAGAGCCAGCCGCTCGCCAGCCTCGTCGGCGCGAACCTGTCCCGCAGCGACCTGAAGGGCTCGGACCTGGCTCCGGGTAACGCCAAGCTGACCGGGGTGAATTGGAAAGACGCGACCTGCCCGAACGGC
The DNA here is from genome assembly GCA_035511035.1 of Streptosporangiaceae bacterium. Lineage (GTDB taxonomy): Bacteria > Actinomycetota > Actinomycetes > Streptosporangiales > Streptosporangiaceae > Chersky-822. Next base: position 29,998 of record DATKFV010000004.1, on the reverse strand, counting down.
GTCAGCGCCAGCAAGTACACCGACGGCTGCTTCAGCAAGCGACGCGCTTGAGCTGGGCTCGCCGGGCCGGCTGCGGCTGGCCCGGCGAGTGTTTCCTGGTCAGCTGAGCCGCCAGGATGTGCCTGGGTCGGAGCTGACGCAGTAGCCCAGGGCCAGCGGCGGCGCGTGATCGGCGGCGTCGAACGGGTCAGCCAGGCAGAGCCCGGTGACCGGGTTGACGAGCAAGGCCGCGATCGGCCCGGTGGGCAGCGGCTGCCACTGCTGGTCCTGGTGCCCGTGGCACGCGGCGACGACTACCGCCGCGCCGGCGACAGCAGGATAGGTCAGCGTGAGGCAGCCGCCGCTGGTCTGGAGCGTCCCGGACGGCTGCGCCGTCCAGGCGGTCGCCCGCGCTGAGCCGCAAGAGCGCAGGGTCACCGGCCCGACCGGTATTCCGGCCACGCGCCACGAACTCGCGCACCAGCCGGGGATGCCGGCCGTGAGCGGTCCGGCCGGCAGCGTCCACTGCTGCGCCTTGGTCCCCTGACAGCCGTCGAGCGCGACGGTCTCGCCGTGCTTGCCTGCGACCTCGGTCAGGCACGCGCCGGTCTGGTCGTTGGTCAGCGCGCCGTCGGCTCCTGGCTGCCATTCCTGGAACAGCGAGTCGCGGCAAGGACGCAGCTGCAGGTGCCCGGCCTGGCCCAGCGGCGCCAGGCACCCTGCGCGCAGGCGCAGCCCGCCGTAGTTGGTCATGGTCCACCGTTGCGCGGCAAGGTGCCGGCAGGTCGTGACGCCAAGCCCGGTCCGTGCCAGCCCGAGGCAGCCTGCCCGCCCCGGCCGGGCGAGGTTTCCGGTCGGTCCGGTCGCGGCCTGGCCGCGTACTACCCAGGTGAAGGACGTGGCGGCGACTGACCCGCCGCTGTCGCTGATCGTGACCACCGGATGGTAGGTGCCCGGCCGGTCCAGCCACCCTGAGATCAGCCCGCAAGAGCCGATGGACAGGCCAGGCGGCAGCCCGGTCGCGGTGAAGGCCAGCGTGCAGCCTGGCAGCGAGTCGCTGACCGCGACCTGGAGCGCGGCCGCGCTGCCGAGCAGCCCCGACTGGTCGGCCGGGTGGGTCACCTGGACTGGCGACGCGTAGACGTTCCAGGTGAAGCTGTCGGTCACCGGAACCAGGCCCGTCTTGGACACCGTCACAGTGACCGGGTAGCTGCCCGGCGGGCCGTCCGCTGTTCCCGAGATGACGCCGGTCGAGGCGTTGACCGCCAGTCCGGGCGGCAGGCCGGTAGCGCTGTAGCTGAGCGCCTGACCTGCCGCGGCGTTGATCGACTTGACCTGAAGGCCCGGCTGGGCCATGGCGGCCGTGCTCTGGTTCGCCGAGGTCGCCACTTCGAGCGCGGCCGGGTTCAGCTCGCTGATGTCGGTGTCGCCGGTGATGCCGGGAACCTGGCCGGTCGAGGTGTACTGCCAGTACGCCCAGGTGCTCCAGCCGGCCGGCAGCTGAGGGCTCTTCTTGCCGTCGTAGCTCGCGACCCACAGCGGATCGCTGGCGAACGCCGTCGATGACCTGGTGCACTTGGCCCACCAGTCCGCGAGCGTGTAGATGACCGGGAAATGCCCGGTCCGCCGGTACACCTCGGTAGTGAACGCGCCGATCCAGGCCACCATCTGCCTGGCCGAGAGGCCGTAGCACCAGTTGCTGCTGTACGGGTCGTACTCGATGTCCAGGATCAGCGGCAGGGTCATCCCGTCGTCGCCGAGCCCCGCGTCATTGAGCGCGTAGTCGGCTTGCAGCCGGCCACTCGAGTACGACGGGTTGGCGAAGTGGTAAGGCGCGACCAGGAGGCCGGCCGCCTGGGCGGCCGCGACGTCGGAGGCGAAGTAAGGATTGGCGTAATAGCTGCCCTCGGTGGCCTTGATGAAGGCGAACCGGTACCCGGCCGCCGCCACCTGCGCCCAGTCGATGCTGGCCCCGCCCGCGTGCTGCCCTGACGCCACGTCGATTCCCAGCACATCGCCCGGGTTCGGCTGCTTGACCTGGGCCAGGTTCGGGCCGCCGCCCAGCAACCGCTCCGTCCGCGGCGAATGGGTTCCGCCCACGTTGAAGTACGTGCCGGTGGCCGCGCTTGCCGCCGCCGGACCGCCGCTTCCTGGGCCGGATGCGCTCGCCGCTCCGCCCGAAGCCAGAGCTACCAGGACAACCGCCGCCACTGCGACCCGCGCGAACGCACCGAACATCGAAGATCTCCTGCCTAGCCGCACCCGCCGTTCTCGACCGTACGCAGACCAGGGCACCCGCGCTGTTACTCCGCCCGACAAGCTATTACGGATCAGTCACGTCGGCCGTTCCCGTGCCTAATCCCGGCTCGGCGATCTCCGCGAATGTGAGACCACAGCCCCGAGCCGCACCCAAAACTCCGCGATCATGGCCACGACCGTGATCACGGAGAATGACACCCCGGAAACCGCATACCCGGTTCCGTGATCACGAGCGTGCTCGCGGTTGTCGCTACCGACCCCCTTGACCACGGAAATCGTTGTGCGGTTTTCGCGGCGCGATGTGCCGTGATCATGGAGCGCGGCAAGGTCACGGAAAGTTGACTGCGGATGCCGGCTCGCACGCGAGGCCGTCTCGCCATTTGGCGCCACCTCGTCGCGGTGCCACCCGGGCCGGCAACAACAACGAAGTTCCGGCGTTGCTGTCCCAACGACAGCTCCGGGACGACGTTGCGGTTCCGGCGGAGGATGGAGCGCAACAGCAGGACATCGGTCGCGTACGAGCGGGGACTTGGAGCTCGGCGGGCCATTACAGATGAGTTACAGGCGCCGGCGGCCAGCGCGGGGACTGCGCTAGCCGCCGGCGGGCCGGTGGTCAGGAGGTCGGGGTCGTCGCCGACTCGTAGTACACGTTCGTGCTGCTGCGGGCGGTGTAGACCGCGTACAGGGTGGTGCCGGAGACGGCGAGGGCCGGGCCCGCGCTCGTGTAATCGCCCGGCAGGGCCGCCTGGCCGGCCCAGGTGCTCGGGCCGAAGCTCGTGTTGCTGAACATGGGCACCTCGTTGAAGAACACGCCCTTGGTGTTGGTGCCCTTCCAGGCCAGGTACATGGTCCCGTCGGTGGTCGCGCTCATGAAGGCGAGCGCCGGGGCCTCGTTGGTGTTCGCGCCAGGGACGTTCCCGATGTTCTCGAAGCCGAGGAAGCCGAGGATGCCGTAGCCGATGTCACCGTTGGACTCCGTCCAGGCGAACGCCAGCGGCGCTGCCGACAAGCCAGTCGGGGCAATCGTAGGGGCGAAGTTCGTCGCGCTCTTGATCGCCGTCTCCTGGCTGCCCCAGGTCGTGCCGTTGCTCGTTTCGGTGTAGTAGATGTTGCCGGTCGAGTGGCCCTTGTAGGCGATCCAGAGCTCGTCGCTGGCGACCGCCAGCGACGGAGTCGCCGTCGAGAGCGCCGTGTACCCGGTGCCGGTCACCGACTGGGTCGGCTGCCAGGTGCTGCCGACCAGGTCGGTGTACCGCAACGTGCCCGCGCTGTTGATCCAGAAGACGTACAGGTCGTTATTGAAGACGATGATCGAAGGGGCGGCCGAGGTGGCCGGGGTTACGCCGGTCCCTGACACGCTCCTGATCTTGGGCCACCAGCCGGTCGTGTGGATGTCGTACTTGATGCCGCCGGTCGAGGTCGTATAGGCGACGTACCAGGTGCTGCCGGAGATGGCCTCGGATGGCGCGAGGGACGTGGCCGCGCTCGGCACCTGGCCCTGGGCGCTCCAGGGGCCTTCGGGGTGGCTGGCGGCCGCGAACGCGGGCGTGGCCAGGCAGGTAGCCGCTACTAGGGCGGGCCCGGCCAGCGCGGACGCGAGCAGTGCTCGGCTGCCCGTCCTGGCGGGGCGGTGGGTGCGGTTCATGGAACCTCCGGGGGACCATCGGGCTGATCTGGGGACTCAGCGATGATCGGCCGGAGCGGTTACGCGGGCGTTACACCAGGTATATCGGCGACCTTGACAGGACCGCTTTGCGGCGTTTGTATTCGATGGACCGTTCTACCAGCGGAGCCAGAAGACGTGACTGCCACCAGCGCCCATGCTCAGCCGACCCGCGACCGCCAAGCCGACGAGCAGTGGTGGCGGCAGGCGGTCGTCTACCAGATCTACCCGCGCAGTTTCGCCGACGCCAACGGCGACGGCCTCGGCGACCTGAAAGGGATCGCCTCGCGGGTCGGCTACCTGGCCGCGCTGGGCATCGACGCGGTGTGGCTGAGCCCGTTCTACCCGTCGGCGCTCGCCGATGGCGGCTACGACGTCGACGACTACCGGGACGTCGACAGCCGCCTGGGCACGCTCGCTGACTTCGACGAGCTGGTCGCCGGCCTGCACGCGGCCGGGATCAAGATGATCATCGACATCGTGCCCAACCACACCTCCAACCGGCACCCCTGGTTCGCCGAGGCGCTCGCCGCCGCGCCAGGCTCGCCCGCCAGGGACAGGTACGTCTTCCGCGACGGCACGGGTCCAGGCGGAGCTGAGCCCCCGTCCGACTGGACGGCTATGTTCGGCGGCCCGGCCTGGACCAGGGTGGGGGACGGCCAGTGGTACCTGCACCTGTTCACCCCCGAGCAGCCCGACCTGAACTGGGCCAGCCGGCAGGTGCGCGATGACTTCCTGCGCACTCTCCGGTTCTGGTCCGACCGGGGCGTCGACGGGTTTCGGGTAGACGTCGCGCACGGCCTGGCCAAGGATCTCTCCGAGCCGCTCCGTAGCCAGGCTGAGCTCGCCACCGGATCGCTGCCACCCGGCGCTCACCCGTACTGGGACCGGGACGAGGTGCACGACATCTTCGCCGAGTGGCGCCAGGTATTCAACACCTACGACCCGCCGAGGATGGGGGTCGCCGAGGCCTGGGTCGACTCGGCCAGGCTCGCCAGGTACGCCAGCCCTGATGGCCTGGGCCAGGCCTTCAGCTTCGACCTGATCGAGGCCGACTGGGACGCCGATCAGTTCCGCGCGGTCATCGTCAAGGGGCTGGACCAGGCCAGGCAGCACGGCGCCACCACGACCTGGGTGCTGTCCAACCACGACGTGGTCAGGCACGCGACCAGGTACGGGCTGCCCGCCGACCGGCGCGGCAGCCGGTGGATGGCCAAGTCCTGGCTGCTCGACAACGGCACGGCGGTCCCGCTTGACCGCGAGCTTGGGCTCAGGCGGGCGCGGGCGGCGACCTTGCTGATGCTGGCCCTGCCTGGCTCGGCCTACCTGTATCAGGGTGAGGAGCTTGGCCTGCACGAGGTCGGTGACCTGCCGGCGGCCGTGCTCGCCGATCCGGTGTACCGGCGCACGGACGGAACCGACAAGGGCAGGGATGGCTGCCGGGTGCCGCTGCCGTGGACGCAGGCCGGGCCTTCCTTCGGCTTCGGAGCCGGAGCCGCGCACCTGCCGCAGCCGGACTGGTTCGCTGCCGCCAGCGTGCAGGCGGAGGAGGCCGACCCGGCCTCCACGCTGGCGCTGTACCGGAAGGCGCTCGCCTGGCGGCACCGGCTGCAGGCCACCGAAGAACTCGACTGGCAGCCGGGCGCCGACCCGGGCATCCTGCATTTCCGCCGGCCAGGCGGCTGGGAGATCGTGACCAACTTCGGGACCGTGCCCGCGCGGCTGCCAGCCGGCGAGGTCGTGCTCAGCAGCGAGCCGATCGAGGCGGGCAAGCTGGCCGGGCAGGCCACCGCCTGGGTCATTGCGCGCTGACGCTCGGCTCCCTGAGCTGCTCGCAGCGCTCGACGCCGGACTGCGCGCGCAGCTGCTCGGCGCGTAGCGCGATCTCGCTCGCGATCCGCAGCGCCCGCTGGAAGTGGGCAAGCGCCGGTGCCGCCTGCCCGGAGGCCAGGAGCAATTCGCCGGTCGTGTTCAGCACCTCGGCCTCGCCGTTGCGCACGCCTAGCTCGGTGTACAGCTCAAGCGCCCGGCGCAGGCTCGCCGAGGCCGCGTCGTGGTCGCCTTCGGCCAGCTGCAAGGTGCCGAGCACGTGCCGGGCGTCGGCCTCGCCCGGCCGGTGGCTGGTCTCCTCGCACAGCCGCAGCGACTCGTTCAGGCTCGCGGTCGCGGCCTCAAGCTCGCCAGCCCGCAGGTACGCGGCCGCCAGCCCGTTCAGCGCCGTGACCTGGCCAAGCCGGTAACCGAGCTCGCGGTGCAGCCGGAGCGCCTCGGAGTAGCTAGCAATGGCCGCCTCGTAGTCGCCCGCCGCGAACTGGGCCGCGGCGAGCCCGTTCAGCGCCGTTGCCTGGCCGAACTTGTAGCCGAGCTCGCGGGCGAGCTGAAGCGCCTGCAGCTGGCTCTCGATCGCGGCCCTGACATGGTCGGTGGCCTGGTGCACGATCCCGAGGCCGTACAGGGCCGTGGCCTCCCCGATGCGGTTGCCGGTCTCGCGGTGGATCGCCAGCGCCTCCTCATGGCTCGCGGCGGCCCCGGCGAAGTCACCGGTGCTGCGCAGCATCTGGGCATACCGGTTGAGCGCGCTCGCCTCGCCGAACCGGTTGCCCAGCTCGCGGTACAACCGCAGCGCCAGCTCGTGGTTGACCGCCGCTCCCCGGTAGTCCCCGGTAGCGCGCTGCACCAGGCCAAGTTCGTTCAGCGCGCTGGCTTCCCCGGCCCGGTTACCCAGCTCCCGGTACAGCGCCAGCGCCTCGGAATGGCTGGCGATCGCCGCCGGATGGTCAGCCAGCCCGAGCAGCACCACGCCAAGCTCGTTCAGCGCGCTGGCCTGGCCCGGCCGGTTGTCCTGGCTGCGGAACAGCTTCAGTGCCTGATTCAGGCTGTCGACCGCCTGGGGATAGTCGCCGCTCAGCTGCTGGATCTCGGCCATGTCGGTCAGCGCCGCCGCCTCGGCCAGCACGTCCCCGTCCTGCCGAGCCGCCCGCAACGCGATCTGATGCAGGATGAGCGCCTGGTCCCAGTACCCGAAGCTACGCAGGAAGCCATGCATCGCCGAGGCGATGACGACCGCGTAGCGGCGCCGCTCGCTCAGCGACGCGTACTCGACGGCCGCGTGCAGGCCGAGGCGCTCGGCCTCCATCCAGGCCACCGCCTCCGTCCTGGTCGCGACCACGGGAGTGCTGGCAGGCCCGGCCCAGTCCACGACAGGCTCGTTGCCCGGGCTCTTCTTCGCCATGTGCGCGCTGGCCGCGAGCGCGGCGCGGCTGTAGTAGTCGAGCAGCCTGCTGATCGCCCCGTCAGCTTCCTGGGTGGGATCCTCGGCCGCGAGCTTCCTCGCGTGCTCGCGCAGCAAGTCGTGCAGCCGGTACCGCCCCTGCGACGGCTCGGTGATCAGGTTCTGGTCGTAGAGCGCCTCGAGGTGCCTGGTCGCCGTCATGACGTCGGTGTCGTCGAGCGCGGCGGCCGCGTAGGCGTCGACCTCGGTGCCAGGGTGCAGGCCGAGCCGGCGGAACAGCTGCCGTTGATCGGGGGTCAGGTCGTCATAGGACAGGTCGAACGCCGCGGCCACGGACAGGTTCTCGACATGCATGAACTCGAGCCGGTCCCTGGTCGCTGCCATGTCAGAGACAAGCCGGGCCGACGTCCAGGCCGGATGATGGTAGAGCTGCCTGGCCAGCATCCCGATGGCCAGCGGCAGGTAGCCGCACAACCTGGTGATCTCGGCCACCGAGGGGTCGCCCTGGTCGATCCCTGGCCGCCCGGCCAATCGGATCAGCAGTTCCTCCGCCTCATCGGCGGGCAGCGTGTCCAGGCTGATATAGCGGGCATCCTCGAGCGCGGTCAGGTGCCCGCGACTGGTGACGAGGACCAGGCTGCCCTCGGTGCCTGGCAGCAGCGGCCGGATCTGCTCGTGCCCGGCCGCGTCGTCAAGCACCAGGAGCAGCCGCATGCCGGCTAGATGGTCGCGCCACCGCCTGCTCCGCGCCTCAAGCCCTGGCGGGATCAGCTGGGCCAGCACGCCCGCCGTCAGCAGCAGGCTCGCGAGCGCGTCCGCCGGGTCGACCGGCCGCTGGCCCGGCGTGTGACCGTGCAGCGGCAGGAAGATCTGCCCGTCGGGGAACAGCGGCTCCAGCTGATGGGCCGCGTGGACCGCGAAGGCGGTCTTGCCGACGCCCGCCATCCCGCCGATCGACCAGATGCTGACCACTCCGGCGTCCTGGGCTCCCGCCGCCGCTTCCAGCAGCTGGGCCAGCTCGGTGCTGCGGCCGGTGAAGCTCGCGACGTCACGCGGCAGGGTACGGGTCGCCCCGGCCACGCCGCCGGTGGCCACGGGAAGGGCGATCGACGCTGACGCGTGCACGGGATCGGCCGACGGTGTGGTCGGCGTGGTGGTGCCGACGGTAACGGTGCTGGTCCCGGCCGTGCTGATCGCGGCTGGGCTGGCCGTCGCGGTGCTGGCCGCGCCCCTGGCCACTGACTCGAAATGGGCCCGCTCGGCTCCAGTCAGGCCGAGCGCGTCCGCCACCAGCCTGGTCGTCTCCTTGCGCGCGGTCAGGTTGACTCCGCGCTCAAGATCGCTGATCGAGCGCACGCTCACGCTCGCCGCGTAGGCGAGCTCCTCCTGCGTCAGGTCAGCCCGGAGCCGATGCTGCCTGAGCAGGCTGGCAAAGGTGACTGACGATTGGTCAGCCATAGCCAGCCACCCCGCGTATCACCATCCGCTTGCCGTGCAACGCCTATAGAGAATTGTAAACCGGGCGGCCGGACTTGAGGGCGCTCCGATTTCCTCGCTTTCCGCCAGTTTTTAATCAGCAATTAGCCGATTGGCTTCGCGCAGCGCTTCCGCGCTGCGCTCACGCTGGCGACGGATAATATACGTACCAGGGGCTATTCCGGTCATACCGTGCTCGGGATGGATGAGGTACGCGACCGAGCGGGCGGTGAGCGCGCCCAGTGCCAGGCCGTCGTCGTCGTGGACGCCATCGGTCCACTGGCAGGTCCCGGCTTCGGCGGTGAGAGCATGCGGGTTGCCGCCCGCCGCGCTGCGCAGGATCTCCAGGCCCATGGCCGGCACTATCCGCCAGCTGGCGCGCCCGTAGATGTGGCTGCCGGTGAGCAGGCCGATCGGGATGACGATGAGGTCGCCCTGGGCCTGCAAACCGGCCGTGACGGGAACGACAGGCCGCGAGTCGAATTGGTCGGACCGGGACAGGCTGGAAGGGTGCGGTGCAGTGGTCATGGGCTTCACCGTGGGCTTGAGAAGGGACGGACCACAGCGGGTCACGTCCGGCGGACGAGTTGCGAGTACTGGTCAGCGGTAAGGCCGTACGTCCAGGCGACGGCGGCCATCGGATCGTCGATCTCGGAAGGGACAGCAGGCCATACCGCCTGCGCTGGCCACTCGTCGCGCAATTGAAGCGCGACCCACAGCAGCCGGGCGGCATCCGCCCGGTCAGCGGGGTCTGCGAAGCGAGGAACGGAGCGGGCGTCGTCATCGGCAACACGATGGGCCACGGCGCTCACCTGAGGGTGGCGGTGTCTGCCTTTCCGGTAGGCATCGGCTCCATCCTGACCGGTGCTGGCCCTCAGCGCAACCGTGGCGAGAACCGCACAGGTGATCCGTCGGCCAATACAGACCGCGGCCGGCTACGAATAGCTGGTGAAAGGGCATTGCGAGTGGTGTTCCCGGCGGAACCTGGCACAGGTCAAGGGGCAGCGACATGATCGGGCTTGTAGTGATCGGCGTGGTCGCCGGCTTCCTGGCTGGCATCTCGCCGTGCATCTTGCCGGTGCTGCCGGTCGTGCTGGTGGCGGGAGCGACCAGGCCGGGCGACGAGGCGGCCGCCCGCGCCAGCGACGCGCCCGGCCAGTCGGCAGGCGCGCCCAAGGCGGAGCCGCGCTGGCGGCTTGGCCGGCCACTGGCGACCGTCGGCGGCCTGGTGCTCAGCTTCAGCCTGCTGATCCTGGCGGGCTCAGAGGTCATCTCGCTGCTGCACCTGCCCGAGGACTCGCTGCGGGACGCTGGCATCGCCCTGCTCGTCCTCGTCGGGCTCGGCTACCTGATCCCGCCGCTTGGCCAGCTGCTTGAGCGCCCGTTCGCGCGGGTGAGCGCGCGACGGCCTGGCGGGCGGGCCGGAGGGTTCGTGCTCGGCCTCGCCCTCGGCGTGCTCTACGTGCCGTGCGCCGGGCCGGTGCTTGCCGCCATCACCGTGGTCGGGGCGACCCACCGGGTGGGCCTGACCGCGGTCTTCGTGACGGCCGCGTTCGCGATCGGCACGGCGGTCCCGCTGCTCGCGATCGCGATCGCTGGCAGCCAGCTCTCCGAGCGGATCAGGGCGTTGCGCCAGCACGCGCCCGCGGTGCGGCGGATCGGCGGCGCGGTGCTGGTGCTGATGGCGGTCGCGATCGCCTTCAACGTGTTCGACGGCCTGCAGAAGGACGTGCCCAGCTACTCGACCGCGCTCCAGGGCGGCACCAAGGTCCGCAAGGAGCTCAATCACCTGACCGGCGTCAGGCACACCACGCTCACGAGCTGTGACGCCAGCGCGACCGGGCTGGTTAGCTGCGGGCAGGCCCCCGACTTCGCCGGCATCACGGCCTGGCTCAACACCCCAGGCGGCAAGCCGCTGTCGATCAAGTCGTTGCGGGGCAAGGTGGTGCTCGTCGACTTCTGGACCTACTCGTGCATCAACTGCCAGCGGACCCTGCCGCACGTCGAGGCCTGGTACAGCCGATACGCTAAGTACGGGTTCGTGGTCGTCGGAGTGCACACGCCCGAGTTCGCGTTCGAGCACGTCGTGTCGAACGTGCGAACCGAGGCGGCGGCGCTCGGCGTGCACTATCCGGTCGCCATCGACGACGACTACGCGACCTGGGACGCCTACGACAACGAGTACTGGCCCGCCGACTACCTGATCGACGCCTCCGGCGTGGTCAGGCACGTGCACTTCGGTGAAGGCGACTACGGCGAGACCGAGCAGCTGATCAGGCAGTTGCTGGTCGCGGCGCATCCGGGCGTCAAGCTGCCGCCGCCGACCAGCGTGCCCAACACGACGCCCACCGGCGAGCTGAGCCCCGAGACCTACCTCGGCTACGAGCGGCTGCAGTACCTCGTGTCCACCGCCCCGCTGGTCAAGGACGCTCCGGCCAGGTACCACTTCCCGGCCCAGCTGCCGCTGGGTGGCCTTGGCCTGTCCGGCACCTGGACCGACCACGCGGAGGAGGCGACGGCCGGCCCGCAGGCCCGGCTTGAGCTGCATTTCCTCGCCAGCGACGTGTACCTGGTGCTCGCCGGCAATGGCACGCTGCAGGTCTCGATCAACGGACGGCACACCCAGACCATTACGGTCAGCGGCACGCCCCGGCTGTACACGCTCTACCGGGCGAGTTCCACCAGGACCGGGACGCTCCTGCTCCAGGCCAGCCAGGGAGTGCAGGCCTATGACTTCACATTTGGCTGACCGGCCCAGCTAAGAGGGCGTGCTGGCGAGTTCGTCCGGCGCTATTTGCGGATCTGGATCTTTCGGCTTGAACCTGTACCTGGTAAAGGCGGGAAGAGCCAAGCCAATAAGCAAACTAACCACGACCGTGGCGAGTCCGCCGGATAGCGCGCTGATCGTCGGGGTAGTCAGCGACCCGAGCGCGCCGGCCTCCAGATTGCCGAGCGAGCCGCCGCCGGAGCCGACCACGAAGTCGGCCGCCGTGACCCGGCCCCTGAACTCCTCGGGCGTAGTCGTCTGGACGATCGTGCCGCGCAGGACCACCGTGAAGGTGTCGGCCGCGCCGGCGAGGGCGAGCATGGTCAGCGTGAGCCAGAGGCTGGCCGCCACCGCGAAGCCGGCGAAGGCGGCGCCCCAGATCGCGACGGCGATGAGCATGGTCAGGCCCTGCCGCCGCAGGTGCCGCAGCGGCCCACTGAGCACCGCGCTGACCAGGCCGCCGACACCGATCGCGGCCGTGAACAGACCGAGCGTCCGCGGGTCACCGCCGAATCGCTCGGCATTGATGGCCGGGAACAGAGCGACGGGCAGCCCGAAGACCGTCGCGGTGAGGTCGGCCAGGAATGCGCCAGCCAGCACCGGGGTGCGGCCGATGTAGCGGACTCCGGCCGCGACCGCGCGGGGGCCGGGGCGAGTCGGGGCGCCGCCGGCCGGACCGGTGGTCGGCGGCATCGGAGGCAGCCTGATGACGCCGTAGAAGCCGCACGCGAAACTCAGCGCGTCGACTAGGTAGCAGCCGCGCAGCCCGAGCCCGGGCGTCGCGGTGATCAGGCCGGCCAGCGCGGGACCGACGACCAGCATGATCTGGAAGCTCAGCCGGTTGAGCGCGAGCCCGGCCGGCAGCTTGCTGGCGGGCAGCAGCCGGGGAATGAAGGTCTGCCGGGCCGGAGCGGAGACGGACGCGACCGACGCCTGAATCATGACCAGCAAATAGAGCAGCCAAAGCTGACGCGACCCGGCGAAGGCCTGGACTGCCAGCCCGGCGGCGGTCGCGGTCGCGCCGCAGTTGCAGATCAGCACGAGCTTGCGCCGGTCGACCGCGTCGGCCAGCGAGCCGCCCAGCAATCCGATCAGCAAGATCGGCACCAACTGGGCCAGGCTGATGAGCCCGACCGCGAACGAGGACTTGGTCAGGTCGTACACCTGGAGCATGACCGCGAACCTGGTCATGGAGCTGCCTACCGAGGACAAGGTGCTGCCTGCCCACAGCCGCCGGAACGGCGGGGACTCGCGCAGCGGGCTGATGTCGGCGAAGAGACGGGTGATCGAAGGCACGTTCTCTCCCTGGCGCTCGGGGGCTTGGGTCTGATTATCGTAACAGTCCTTATATAAGCACTGTTACGGTCGACTGTATAAGTGCTGTTACAATCGCGTCATGAGTGAGGCAGGGCGCAGGCCGGAGAGGTCGCGGTCGCAGCCGGCGAGATCGCCGAGCCGGGCCAGTCCGGGCGAGAGCGGGCAGGTTCCGCCGACAGCGTGGAACTGGCCTGATGGGCTGGGCGCGGAACCCGAGCTGGCAGTTGAGGCCGGGTCGGCGTCGTCGGCTGGTCAGGGTGGGCTAGCTGGTCAGGGTCGGCTGGCTGATCAGGCTCGGTCGGCGGCTGAGGCGGTGCCAGGCCCAGGGGGCGGGCAGACCGAGCACAGCCGGTGGTGGCCCATGTGGCAACTGCAGGCGGCGATGAACGCGGACATCGCGCGGATCTACACCGACCGGCAGATCAGCGGGCTCAAGCCCAGTTACGTGCTTGAACTGCTCCGGCTGCACGAGCGCGGACCGATGACGATCACCGAGCTGGCCGAGTCGGTGCATCGGACCCACTCGGCGATGAGCCAGAAGGTCGCGGCGATGCGAGCGGCTGGCCTGGTGCGGACCACGACCGGTGCCGATGCCCGGAGCAAGAAGGTCACGCTGACGCCGAAGTCACGCCGGATCATCGGCCTGCTCGCGGCCGAATGGCAGGCCACCGAGGCGGCGCTGGCCGAGCTTGAGTCCGAGATCCCCTACCCGCTCAGCCAGGTCGCCGGCGACCTCGCCGAGGCACTCGAGCGCAAGGGCTTCTACGACCGCATCACCGAGAAGCTAGCCGCCGACCCACCCCGATAACGCCGTCTTGCCGTCCCGGCCGGCGGGTGCTGCCGCTCCGGCTCCGGCTACTGGTGCTGTCTTGCCGGTCCGGCCGACGAGTGGCGCTGACTGACCCGCCACGAGGGCCGTCCCACCCCCCACGACTCTCCGCGATCATGCGGAACGCATGATCGCGGAGCCTTGTCCGGGTGGGGTGCGTCCGGCCAAGGTTCCGTGATCAAGCGCCAGTCGTGATCACGGATGTTGAGCGCGGCGTGACTCGTCCGTTCGTCCGTGATCTTCGAAATTCCATGATCACGGACGAGTGTGGGGGCGGGGAGGGCTCCGTGATCATGGTCGGGGTCGTGATCACGGAGGTTCGGTGGGGCGTGGTCGCCAGCGGGTTCGTGATCGCGGAGGATTGGTCGGGCGTGGGTCGGTTGGGGAGTTGGGCGTGGGGCGGCTAGGGGAGGACGCCTACGGCGCCGCGCATGGTGTCGGGGGTGCCGTCGGTTTCCTCGGTGCCGTCGGCGCGCCATTCGGAGGTGCCTACTAGGCCGGGCTCGATCAGTGTGAAGCCGTCGAACAGTTCCCTGACCTCGTCTAGCGAGCGTAGCGACAGGTTCGCCGAGGCCTGGCGGTAGACGCGCGCCGACAGGCGCGCCCTCGGATCGTCGGGGCGGGTCTCCATGGTCCCGTGCGAGATCACCAAGGCGCTGCCGGGCGCCATCGTGGCGCGGAACCTGGCGATGATCCCCTTTGGATCTTCCGAGTCGGGCACGAAGTGCAAGATGGCGGCGAGTAGCAGCGCGTAGGGCTGGCTGAAGTCGATCAGCTCCCTGGTCACCGGGTCGTCCAGGATCGCCTCTGGTGACCTCAGGTCGCCTTCGAGCATGGCGGACGCTTCGCCTTCGAGGAGGGCGCGTCCGTGGCTGCACACCACCGGGTCGTTGTCGACGTAGACGACCCGAGTGCCGGGCGCGATCTCCTGGGCGACCATGTGCACGCTCTTCTGCGTCGGCAGGCCCGCGCCAACATCGATGAACTGCCTGATCCCGTACTCGGCGGCGAGCGCTCGCACCGCCCGGCCGATGAACACCCGGTTGGCCCGCGCGACCAGCGGCAGGTCCGGCATCATCGCCGTCATCTGCTCGGCCGCGTGCCGGTCGACCGCGAAGTTGTCCTTGCCGCCGAGGAAGTAGTCGTAGATCCGGGCGACGTTCGCCGTGGTGACGTCGATGTCGCGCGGCTTGTGGTCGGTCACGAGTCCCTCCCTCCGCCAGGCCTTGCCTGCGCGGCGGGCAAGCGGTCCCAGATCCGCCCTGAGTCAGGCAGTGAGATCGGCGGCTAAATGGTCAGTAAGTGGGTTCATCTTAGCGACGTCAACCTGATCAGCTCGCCAGGCGTCTACAACAAGCGGCTCGGGCCTGTCCGGCGCCCGGCGAAGGACATCGAGCCGATAGATCTGCTCCGGGGATGAGCTGGAGGCGGGCCGGTTGCGGTGCCGGCCCGCCTCCGCCGCATCATCGGCCAGGCTCGCTCCCCCGGCGTTCAGGCGGGCACCGGTGCGAGCGGCTTCGGCTCGACCACGCCGGTGTAGCGGTGGAAGCGCAGGCAGGACGGGTGCTCGGCCCCGTGGTGGACGGTGACGTGCGCGATCGGCCCGTCCGTGGCCAGCTCGTTCACGCCGTCGGCGTTCCAGTTCCGGTCGGCCAGCGGGAAGTTGGAGCCGGCGAGCTCGATCCTGATCCGGTGGCCGGCCGGGAAGTAGTTGGCGGTGGTGATCCCGCGCACCTCGATCCGGTAGACGTGGCCAGGCACCAGGTCCGACGGTGCGGTCATGCCGTCGTGGTAGCGCAGCCGCAGGCGGCTGTCGGCCAGGTTGTAGGCGGTGCCGTCCGGATCGGCGACGAAGTGGTCGGCGCCGGCCTTGGCCGGGGCGGCCGCCTCCAGCCGACCGTCGCCCCACAGGGTGTTCGCCGACTCGTCGCTGGCCAGGTACAGCCGGTCGTCGGTGACCTCGGGCAGCGGCCAGCGCTCGCCTCGCAGCCAGATCCCCGCGCCCATCAGGTAGACAGCTACCTTCGGCATCGGCTCCCAGGCATCGGGGTCGTCCCGCAGCCACCGGTGGAACCAGCTGGTCACGACCTCCTCGTAGGGGAAGGTGCTGTCGCCGATCGGCCGGTCGCCGAGCTTGGCGTCCGGCGCGGTCAGCGTCATCTTGCAGTGCTCGGTCGGCGCCATGATCAGGTACTGGTCGTCGTGGTGCTGCTGGAACTCGAGCAGCTTGACGGTCTCGTAGGCACCGACGTCCATCCAGCCGTTGATGTTCAGCGACGGGGTCGCGCCCGAATGCCTGGCGTCGATGAAGTCGACGTGGTCCCAGGCCGGCCCGGCCGGGCCGGCCGCCATGAACTCCTCGAATCCGGTCAGCGGGGCACCCATCCGGCGCAGTACCTGCGCGCTCGGCGCCTGTAGGGTCGACCGGGCCAGCGCCGCCGCGTAGGTAGTCGACCCGGTACCTGACCGTGTCCGCGCCGAGGGCGCGGGCCGCCGCCTCAAACGCGGTCGGCGGGAAGAACTCCTGCTGGGTCGGGCTGTTGGCAGGCTCGGGCACGCGTTGTTCCCCCCGTAACGACGATTCCGTGTGCTGGTTTATTTGATGCTCGAATGTATGATCTTCGGCTGGCCCGAGCTGTGGAAGTAAATGCCTGGGTACGGCCGCGTCCAGAAGCCGGCGCTCGGGTTGCGCGTCAAGGTGGAGTACTCGATCGTCAGCGTGCCGGTGTTGTCGTCGCTGACGAAGAAGATCGCCCCGCCGCCCTCGCGCGCGGAGTTGCCGGTGATGACCGTGCCGGCGACCAGGACCGAGTAGCTGTCGCCGTCGGTGTAGATCGCGCCGCCGCTGCCGCCGCCCGGGCTGCCCTTCGGGGCCGGGTTCGCGCCGTGGCCGATCGCCTTGTTGCCGGTCATGACGCTGTCGTAGACCTGCCAGGACACTCCG
Organism: Streptosporangiaceae bacterium; assembly: GCA_035511035.1. Classification (GTDB taxonomy): domain Bacteria; phylum Actinomycetota; class Actinomycetes; order Streptosporangiales; family Streptosporangiaceae; genus Chersky-822. Next base: position 13,532 of record DATKFV010000004.1, on the reverse strand, counting down.
ATGCTGGACAGCGCGCTGCCGTTGGAGCACCGGCCGCCCTTGAAGGTGTCGCGGGTGATGTAGACCGGCTTGTTGTCCCACTCGGCGAGGGCGCGGATCGCGGCGCCGCCGAGGTCAGGGCCGACGTGGTAGCAGCGGTTGTCGATGAACGCCGAGTTCACGACCTTGAACTGACCGCCTTCGGCCAGGATCGCGCCACCGCCGCCGAGGTTGTTCTTGGTCTGCCGGACGCTCGAGTAGCCGTCCTCGAACTTCAGGTTCTGCACGACCAGGTGCGGCCACTCCTGGTCGTAGCAGTCGCTGGTGGTCCACTTCTGCTTCGGGTCGCAGGTGTCCATGTACAGGATCTGATGCTGGCCGGCGCCGTTCAGCGTGACCTTGCCGCCGCCGTCGATGACCACCCAGTGGCTGGTGTTGACGACCTTGGCGGTCGCCCGCATCGTGATCGTCACCGGGCGGGGCCCGCACCGGAACACGATCACGCCGCCCTTGGCGACCGCGCGGACGACGGCGGCCGAGGTGCAGCTAGCGGGGGTGCCGGTGCCGATGACATGGTTGGGGTGGCTGGTGCTGACGGCGCGCCCGGCGGGCGGGATCGGCACGTGGCCGTTCGGGTTGCCGTAGTCGGGGAGAGCGGCGCTGGCCGACCTGGCTGGGTGACTTGCGGCTGTGACCGTCGTTGCGTGGGCTCTGGCTGTCGTGCTAGCTGTGCCGGGAACGGTCGCGCCGGCTGCGGCGGCGACGTACCCGCCGATGCCGAGGGCAAGGCCCGCGGCCAGGGCCACGCTTGCCGCGAGTGCTGCCACCAATCCGCCGAAACCACCCATGAGCCGCATAGCGCACCATGCTAGCCCCGGTCACCGGCCTGTCGGCGACAAGTCGGCTCAGCGCGGAGGATCGTCGCGGAGATTCCTCCTTCGCTGGAGCATCTTCGTCATCGTGGCGGTGAGTTATCGCTTAGCGGTCGATCCTCGTCGTGGCGCGCAGTCAGATCACCAGCAAGCGACAATCCTCCATCACGATGATGAAGACTCTCCACGGGAACGCCAAAGGATCCTCGCCAGCCGACAAAGCTCCGTCACGATGACGAAGACCTTCCACGGAACGCCGAAGGATCGTCGCCAATCGGCAGAACTCCATCTCGACGACGAAGACTCGCCGCGCAGGGGCCGGAAGCTTCCGCCAGTCCCGCTCAGGACGGCGACTCCCGCGCTCCCGGCGTGGGCTCGGCGACGCTCGCGGCCAGCGCCGGTTCACTGCCGTCCGGCTGTCGGCTATCGAGTGGTCGGCCGGGTCGCCGGCCTGATCCCGAAGGTGCTGGCTGGGGGAGCAGGTGACGCCTGCGGGCTGGCGTCGGTGATCGGCTTGGCCCCGGCGGCGAACCGGGTGAGTTCGGTGCCGTGGATCAGCCGGCCGGGCAGTGGGTCGGCGACCACCCGGCGTTCCAGGTCGGCGAGCGGTAGTTCGCCCCGCGACGCGGCGAGCACGAGGTTGCCGAAGCGGCGGCCCTTGAGCACGGCGGCGTCGGCGATCAGGCAGGCTTGCGCGAACAGCCGCGTCGCGGTCGCTACCCGCGACTTCGCATGGGCCAGCGGCGGTCCGTCGCCGATGTTGACGGCGTAGATGCCGCGCTCGGTCAGGGTCCGCGCGGTCGCCGCGTCGAACTCGGCCGACGTGAGATGGGCTGCGGTGGTCGCGCCGGCGAACAGGTCGGCTATGACGAGGTCGTAGGAGCCGGCCTTAGCCTGCTCCAGGATCGCGCGGGCGTCGCCGACCCTGACCCGCAGGCCGGCGCGTGGCCGGCGGCCGCCTTGGGAAAGCGGAAGGCGCTGCCGCACGAACTCGACCAGGGCCGCGTCGGACTCGACCGCCACCTGCCAGGAGCCTGGCCTGGTCGCGGCGACGTAACGGGCGAGCGTGAGCCCGCCGCCGCCGAGGTGCAGCACCCGGATCGGCTCGCCGGGCGCGGCCACGAGATCGGCGAGGTGCCCGAGGCGGCGCATGTACTCGAACTCCAGGTAGCCGGGGTCTTCGAGATCCACATGCGACTGCGGGATCCTGTCGATGAGCAAAGTCCACGCGTGGAGCCGGTCGGGGTCTGGCACCAGCTCAGCCAGCCCGGAGTCGGTCCGCTGCCGGATCACTCCTCCACTGTCACTCCGATGCGCCACGCCTCCAATTCTGCGCCTCTTGGTGGCGGCGGCTCCCCTCGCGAACCGCAACGTAGTCCCGCAGCTGCTGTTACAACGACAGCGCCGGGACTACGTTGCGCATGGCTCACCCGCCGGGGCGGGTTAGCGGAGGGTTGGGCCGACTTAGTCGGCACTGGCGGCGTCCTTGACGGGAACCTGTGGACTGGTGGGCGTCCGACTGCCCAGCGTCATGCCGGCTGCTGTGGTTACCTTGGCGAACGTCGTGACGACCGGTTCCGGTAGATGAGGTCTTCCTAGAGGTAGTGCAGGAGCCAGTCGTGGATCTCGCCGATCCGGCCGATCATGGTCAGATGGCCGTCGCGGTCGCTGATGTCAGCCTCCGCGCCAGGGACGCTGGCGATTATCGGGTGATGACCCCCAATAGCGCCAACGGTTTCCGCGCCCGTTCCGGCGGGGACTACCTAACTAGCCAGGAAGTCGGTCATGAGGACATGATCATCTCATGACCGTGCTCAGCGGGCTGGTTTGGCCGGGGATGACGATCGCGCTCGGCGACGGCTTCGGGGCGCCTCGGGCCGTGTCCCGTGAGCTGAGCCAGGCGGCCGCCAAGCACGGCGATGTCCGGCTCATCCTCGGCTGGATGCCCAGGAGCGATCCTGATCTCGATGTCAGGGCCTTCGCTGACGTGCGGACCTTCATGCCGGGCTGGGGGCTGCGGGCGAGCACCGACAGCGGCCTGATCGCTGCCGCTCCCGTGCGGATGTCGGCCTTGCCCGCCCTGCTGCACGGGCCGTGGCGGCCTGACCTGCTGATCGCGACCCTCGTGCCGGTCGATGGCGGATTCGCGTTCGGCAGCGAGGTCTCCTGGCAGCGGGCCGCGATCGCGGCCGGGGCCACAGTCGCAGCGGTTGTCTCGCACGCCGGGCCGCGCGCGGACGCGGGGCGGCCGCTGCCGCGCGATCAGGTCACGGTGATCGGGCAGCATCACGACCCGCCGGGCCAGCTGCCGGCCGCCGAGCCCGGCCAGGAGCACAACGCGATCGCCGACCGGATCGGGTCGCTGATCCCGCCGAACGCCCGGGTCCAGGTCGGACCCGCCACGGTCGCGACGGCGCTGCTGCGACGACTGCGGGTGCCGGTGCGAATCGACACCGGCATGCTGCCCGAGGCCGTGGTCGACCTGGACAAGCGCGGGCTGCTGGTCGGCGAGCCGATCACTACCTACCTGGCCGGAGGCGATGAGCTGTACCGGTGGGCGGACGGACGGCCGCTGCTGCATCCGGTGGAGTTCACCCACGACCTGAGCCGGCTGTCGGCCGAGCCGCTGTTCGCGGTGAACACCGCCGTCGAGATCGACCTCGACGGCCAGGTGAACGTGGAAGGCACGGCGGCCTCGGCCGTCGGCGGGGTCGGCGGTCACCCGGACTACGCGGCGGCCGCCACTAACAGCGTCGGCGGACTGAGCATCATCGCCATCCCCAGCACGCACAAAGGCCGGCCGGTCCTCGTGCCGCGCCTGTCCCGGCCGGTCTCCACGCCGGCGCACGATATCGACATCGTGGTCACCGAGCGCGGCCTGGTCGACCTCCGGGGCCTGTCCAGGCCAGAACGGCGACAGGCGCTCGCGCGACTCTGGCGGCTATAAGGCACATTCAGCCAATAACTCGCGGGACTCGCTCTTGACCCGAGGGTCAGCACGGCTCGCTGAGTATCTCGCTGATCACGCGGCTGGTCTCGGCGGCGTCGACTGGGTCGTCGACGAGCGCCTTGACCAGGACGATCGACGCCTTCCACAGCGCCCAGCCCCGGCCGCGGGCCCAGGTCGCCTCGTCCAGGCCGAGACTGGCCTTGAACAGCGCCCGGCTCTCGCCGGTGAAGAACGTCCACGCGATCGCGGTGTCGCAGGCCGGATCCCCGACCGCGCACGTCCCGAAGTCGATCACCGCGCTGAGCCTGCCGTCCTGCGTCAGCAGGTTGGTCGGGCTCACGTCACCGTGCAGCCAGACGGCTGGGCCATCCCAGGGCGCGGCGAGCGCGGCCTCCCATACGGCAATCGCCCGCTGGCCGTCGATCGCGTCGCCCAGCGCCGCGATCGCTGCCCTGGTGTCCTGGTCGTAGACGGCGAGCGAGGCGCCACGGAAGAAGTTGTGCTCGCCGCCGGGCGGCCCGCCGTCGGGGTCGATCCGGTAGAGCGCGCGCAGGAAGGCGGCCAGGTCGATCGCGAACTGGCTGAGGTTCGTGACGTTCTCGCGGGTGGCATGCTCGCCCGCCAGCCACCGGTAGACCGACCACTTCCTCGGGAAGCCGCAGCCGGAGCTGCCCTTGGCCAGCGGCTGCGGTACCGGCAGCGGCAGGTGCGCGGCGAGCACTGGCAGCCAGCGATGCTCCTTGTCCACCCCCGCCTCGTACTGCGGCGCGCTCGGCAGCCGTACCGACATGTCGGCACCGAGCCGGAACGTGGCGTTGTCCCAGCCATCGAGGTCCACCGGCCAGACCGGAAGGTGCGCCCACTGCGGGAACTGGCTCGCGACCAGCCGGGACACGAGCTCTGGCGTGATGTCGGCCTTGTTCACGTGCTGCACTATGGCACTGTGGCCCAGTCGATGGCTTCCGATTTTCGCCGTGGTGCGGGGGCGTAGCATGGCGCCGCTAGCACTGGGCTGTCCAGTCACTCAAGGATCGGCCGGGTTCCTTGACGAGGAGAGGCAATGACGCTGGAAGAGACGCTTGAGAAGATCGCGGAGCTGAGCCACGAGGAACTCCGCATCGTGCGCAAGCGCGGCGAGGAGAAGACGGCCGCCCGTGAGCATGGCCACGACTTCCACGAGATGCAGACGGCCGCCGACCGCCTCGATCACTACGCGCATCAGCTGCGCAAGCTCCACGACAACGAGTTCGGCGGGAACTGGCGGCACGAGAGCAGGGCGGACGCCCCGCACGGTGGCTAGCTCGGCCCAGGTCACGGCCTGGGTTCACGGCTACGAGCGGAGTGGCGCGATCTGTGGGTGATCAGGTTCGCGCCCGATGGCCGGTGCGCCCCGTTCGAGGAATGGCCGTTCTCGCCAGGTCAGGCGGTCAGGCGGTCTTGACCTGCCGGCGGGTTCTCGCGTCGCGGTGCTGGGCCGGCCGGCGGGGCTCCCAGCGGAATGTAGCGGCGGCGGCGATTAGCCCGGCGACCGCCCAGATCGCCAGCACCGCGATGTCCTTGCCCGGCAGGGCGATGCCGCCCGAGGCGTGCGTGAGCGCCCCTGCTACCGCGTCGATCAGCGGCTTGGCGGGCAGGCAGTCAGCAATATCGACCAGCCAGCGCGGCTCGCTGCTGATCTGGCCGAGCGCGCCCGAGATCAGGATGACCGGGAAATAGGCCGCGATGAAGGCCGGCGAGGCCACTTCGACGCGCGGGACCAGGCTGGAGAGCACGGTCGCGGCCGCGGCCCAGGCACTGGCTCCGAGCAAGAAGGTGATCAGGACGCCGAGCGCTGCCGCCGCGGTCAGGTGCAGGCCGTAGAACGCGGCCGCGACCAGGACCGTGATCGCGCCGACCATGGTGGCGAAGATGGCGACGGTCACGAGCCGACCAAGGAAGTAGCACCAGCGCGGCAGCGGGGTCGCGCGCCAGCGCTTGAGTATGCCTGACTCCCTGGCGGCGACGAGCCGCACGCCGTGGGTGTTGAAGGCGGTCATGGTGAGGCCAAAGACCGAGTAGCCGGCTACCGTCGCCACCGCGACGTGCGCGTGCCGGGCGTCGGAGGTCACCAAGAGCACGACCGGGAACCCGACGCCGATGATGAGCGCGCTTGGCGTGGACATCAGCAGCCGGAACTGGTACCTGACCTGCCCGGACAGCAGGGTCGCGACGTTCGGCAGGCTAGGTCGGCCGGTCGGCTCAGACATGGCTGTCCTCCTTCGATGCGAGTGGCTCGTTGATGACGCTCAGGTAGGCGTCCTCGAGGCTGGGCGGCCCTACCTCAAGTCCGCCCAGGTCGAGCTGGTGTGCGCTGGCCCAGCGGACCAGCTCGTCGAGCTGCCCGGTTACGTCGGCGGTGTGAATGAGCACGGTGCGGCGATCAGCTTCGAGATGACCGGCCAGCGAGGCAGGCAGGTCGGCGGCGGAGGCCGCACTGGCCAGCTCATAGCGGATCGTGCTCGCCCCGGCCCTGGTGCGCAGCTCGTGAGGGGTGGTATCAGTGATCACCTGCCCGCCGGCGATCACGATGATCCGGTCGGCGAGGTGATCGGCCTCCTCAATGTAGTGAGTCGTCAGCAAGATCGTCGTGCCCGTCGCGGTCAGGTTCTCGATCCCGGCCCACGCCTGACGGCGAGCCTCAGGGTCAAGCCCGGTGGTCGGCTCGTCAAGGAACAAGACCCTCGGCCGGCCGACGATGCCGATGGCCACGTCGACCCGCCGGCGCTGACCACCCGAGAGCACCCCCACCTTGGTGTTACCCTCCGCGGTCAGGCCGACCAGCTCGAGCACCTGGTCGACGCCGAGCGGATCCGGGTAGGGCTGGGCGAACAAGCTCACCAAGGCCCGCACGGTCAGGTCAGCGTCGAGGCTGGTCGACTGCATGACCAGCCCGACGCTGGCTCGCCAGGCCCGGCCGCCGTGCCGCGGCTCGGTGTCGAGCACCCGGACCCGGCCGCCGGTCGGCGTGATGAAGCCCGTCAGCATCTCGATAGTGGTGGTCTTGCCCGCGCCGTTGGGGCCGAGCAGGGCGACGATCTGCCCGGCGGGGATCTCGAAGCTGACGTCGTCCACCGCCGCCAGTTCGCCGTAACGCTTGGTCACGTTCTCGGCCAGGATGGCGCTCACTGGCCACCACGCAGCCGGGTGGCGACCAGGGCCAGTCCCCAGATCGCCAGTGCTACGCCAATCAGCATCACCGCGGTCAGGTGCAGGACGAGTCCGACGACGAGCAGGGCGATGCCGACAGCGGACCTGACGTAGGGGGCGTACCGGCCGCCGAAGAGAAAAATCATGGCTGTTCCTTAGCTCGATCGGCAGGCCTTCGTCACCAGCCGAAGTGGATGACTCAAGCTTGCTTCCGGCGGCCTCGCCCAGGCATCGGCGCGCGGTTAGAACTTCGCCGGCTTGCCCGGCTCTACCCGTGGATAGAGATGGCTCTACCCGCCGGCCGATGCTGAAAGGCGCCGGTGCGGCATACAGTTCCTGACGTGAGGCCCGATCCGCAGACGACTCCTGACCCAGCCGCTCTCGCCACGCCAACCCTCGCGATGCTGCGCAAGGCGCGCGCCCAGCAGGAGATGGTCCTTCGGTGGCTGAGACTGCTCGGCCCGCTCCTGATCGCGTTTTGGACGCTGAGCTCGCTGAAGGGGGCTAGCCTCCACGGCCACGGCCTTGATGTGTCGATCGCCCTCGCCGGGTTCTGCGTGTTCGGCCTCGCGGCCGTCCTCCTCCTCCGCCGCCGCACCGGCCCCTGGCCGGTCCTTTGCCTCGTCGCCCTGGTCGCCAGCTCGATCGTGCTCGAGATCCTCCAGCCCGGTGGATCAGGCGTGGTCGGCCTAGTCGTGGGCATGCTGCTGCTGGCCAGGCGGTTCTCGCGGCGGGTCGCTCTCCCGTTGTCGGTCCTGGTCTTCGTGTTCCTCGCGGTGACCACCGTCAAAAATGGTCACGGCGGCATCGCGACCGGGCTATTCGGCACGGTCGCCTTCGCGGGCTTCTACGGCATGGTCTTTCTCACGAACCGCCTCGGCGAGGCCATCGCGCAGGCCGAGCGGCTCCTGGTCGAACTGGACCGGATGCAGGCAGAGCGAGCCAGGGCGGCCGCATTGTCCGAACGGCAGCGGCTCGCCAGGGAGATGCACGATGTGCTGGCGCATTCCCTGTCCGGCCTCATGCTCCAGATCGAAGGGGCCAGGATGCTGGCTGCTGCGCAGGAGCCAGCTGATCCGAGGTTGGCCGAGACGATCGATCGAGCTCATCACCTCGCCCGATCGGGGCTCGCCGAGGCCCGCCGGGCGATCGGGATGCTACGCGATGAGGATCTCCCTGGCCCTGAGCGCCTCGCCGCGCTGGTGGAAGAGTTCGAGGCCGACCGCGGGGTGCCGTGCGAGTTCACCGTCTCTGGTACCACGCGGGTGCTCGGCTCCCAGGCCAGCCTCGCGGTCTACCGCGTCGCGCAGGAGGCGCTCACGAACATCACCAAGCACGCGAACGCGGACCGGGTCGAGCTGATCCTGAGCTACGAACCGGAAGGCACCAGGCTGACCATCGAGGACTTCACGTCGGCACGTACCGGCTGTCGGCCTGCCAGCACGGACGGGTACGGGCTCACCGGCATGCGGGAGCGCGCGGAGCTGATCGGCGGCGAGCTCACCACGGCGATGACGCGAAGCGGCTTCCGGGTGGAGTTGCAGGTGCCGAGTTGAGACAGCCGATCCGCGTGCTAATCGCCGACGATCAGCGAGTCGTCCGGGAGGGCTTGGCCCTGGTGCTCGGGCTGCTGCCGGACGTCGAGGTAGTCGGCTCGGCTTGCGACGGCCATGAGGCCGTCGCGCTGGCCGGTGGCCTGGACGCCGATGTGGTGCTGATGGACTTGCGGATGCCCAGGTGCGATGGGCTGGAGGCGACCAGGCTGCTCCACGATCGGCAGCCGGGCATCAAGGTGATCGTCCTCACTACCTACGCTGACGATCGTTCGGTGATCGAAGCGCTGCGGTCGGGCGCGCGGGGCTTCCTGACCAAGGACGCTGGCGGTGACGAGATCCACGAGGCGCTCAGGCGCGTGCTGAACGACGACGCGGTCATTGACCCGGCGGTCCAGCGCCACCTGGTCGACGCGATCGCCACGGTTCCAGCCGCGGAGCCCGCACCGCCCGCTGATCGGCTGCCAAACGGGCTTACCCCGCGAGAGGCCGAAGTCTTGTCGCTGATCGCGGCTGGCCTGTCGAACGCGGAGATCGCCGGGCACTTGGTGGTGAGCGAGGGCACGGTCAAGACCCACATCAATCACCTGTTCGCCAAGATCGACGCGCGCGACCGCGCCCAGGCCGTCAGCTATGCCTACCAGAACGGCCTCGTCACAGGCCCTGGCGGATCTCCTCGATGAAGCCGACCGACATCGCGGGCGTGAGCGCGTCCGCGCTGAGCCGGTTCATCACCTCGAGGTAGTGATCGACGTCCTGCCTGGAGTCCAGGTACAGGGCGCTCGTGAGCTGCTCGATGTACACCACGTCAGGCAGGTCAGGCTCGTCGAATCGCAAGATCGTGAAGGAGCCGCTCGCGGCGGCGTGACCGCCGTGCCCGAACGGGACCACCTGCAAGGTGACGCTCGGCATCTCGGTGACCTCGACCAGGCGGCGCAGTTGCCCGCGCATCACGTCGCGGCCGCCGACCGGCCGCCGCAGGGCCGCCTCGTCCATCACCGACCAGACGCGGGGAGGGCTCGGGTTGGTGAGCAGTTCCTGCCGGTGCATCCGCAGGCCCACCCGGCCCTCGATCTCGCTCGCCGGGGCCGATTTGTGGCCGAGCACGGTAACGGCCCGCGCATAGTCCGGCGTCTGGAACAAACCGTGCACGAATTGCAGCTCGAAGGTGCGGATCACCGACGCGACCGCTTCGAGGCCAAGGTACATCTCAAACCAGTCGGGCAGGATATCGCTGTATTTCGACCACCAGCCAGGCGCGTTCGCCCGCCTGGCCAGGTCGAGCGTTCCCTGCCGCACCGTTTCGTCGCTGACGCCGTACAAAGTGAGGAGATCGGCGATGTCCCGGTCCTTGAAGCTCACCCGCCCGTTCTCCATGCGGCTGATCTTGGACCGGGACCCGCGGATCTCGTAGCCCGCATCTTCCGGGGTGACGCCGGCCGCCTCGCGCAGCCTCCGAAGCTGGCTGCCCAGCAGCATCCGCAGGACGGTCGCGTCGGCGCGGGGCTGCCTGATCAGGCCGTCGGACAGCTCGCTGTCCGGCTCACCCGCGCTCATGCTCCCTCCGTCCTTTAAACATCCCTGGGCAACCCTACCTATATCGTGGCGCCTTGCTCAGCACAGGTCGTCGAACTCGCCGTTCTTCGCTCCGGCTACGAAAGCGGCCAGCTCGGCCCGTAGGTATATGAGCGCCGGGCCGTCTGGGTACCGGGAATTGCGGACCGCGATCTCGCCGTCGGGAAGGGCCGCGACTTCCACGCAACTCCCGCTCGGATTGCTCGCGGTGCTCTTGCGCCACGTCGCCGTGATCTTTTCGGCCGGCGCGCCGTTCCTCATCTGCATCATGCCCTTTCCTCGTGCTGCCACCTGGCTAGGGCGCGTCCGGCGGGGCCGGCGTCGGTTCCCGCTTGCCTCATGACTCGCCGGTCAAAGGATATCGAGGTTCATGCACAGTGCATATGAGACGTGCTGAAGCACTTGCAAACGCCCGTGTCGATGGAGCAAAATGTATCCGTGGCGTTTACTGCTCTTGCTGCCGATACGGGCGGAAAACGATGATCTCTGCTCGGCCCGTGTGATGCAGAACCTGACGGCTCTGGGGGGAGGAGCGGGCGGTGCCAGGTTTCGCTGGCTGCGGACAGCCTTCGAGAAGGCGGCGCTGGCCGGCGAGACCTGGCACCTACGCTCCGACGAGCCTGGCCTGGGCGGGCAGTGGACGAACTTCCCGGCCGTCGCGGTCCGCACGCCGGGAAGCGGCGCCGCCGGCGCCCGGGTGGCCAGGGACTTCGCGGTCGCGACCGCGGTCCGCTGGGGCGCGGCCGGGCGGGCCGACGACATCGCGGTCGTCGTCTCTGAGCTAGTCAGCAACGCGATCAGGCACGCGCCACCCCGGCGTTCTTGCGGTCGCCGGACCACGGCGGTCAGGCTCGGGCTGCTCAGGCCCGATGGCCACGTGCTGTGCGCGGTCGTGGACCCTAGCCATGAGCCCCCGGTGCCGGGCGAGCCGGGGCAGTTCGCCGAGAGCGGTCGCGGCCTGCACGTCGTGAGCGCCCTGGCCGACCATTGGGGTTACGCCATCGTCAAGGACACCGGCAAGGTCGTGTGGGCGCTGTTCGCCACCGAGGGCACTGCTGGTTTATTTGCGGGCCCCATGCTTGTATCGGCAGTGGCCCCGGATGAAGAGCCGGCTTTCTGGGCCCGAGCTAGAAGCCGATGACGTTGCCGCCCGCGTTCACGTAGCCGCCGTCGGTCGACAGCGAGGCGACGTGGTTGCCCTTCATCGTGAGCAGGGTGCCGTCACCGGAGCGCCAGTCGTAGCTGACGACCGAGCCGTGGGCGACGTTGCCGGTCAGCGTGGTCTTGTAGACCGGGCCGTCCGAGGTGTCGCCGCTGCCCCTGGTGACGAGGAACTGGCCGGGGGCGGCGAAGCTGTTGTCGGTGTAGCTGTTGCCGGTCGCGCCGGCGCCGCCTAGCTCGGTGAAATCGCTGTCGTTCCGGCCGGTGTTGCGGGTGATGAGGTTGTACGAGCCGTGGTAGATCTCGACGCCGGATCCGTCGGTGCCGTAGTCGGGGCTGCACGTGCTCTGGTTGTCGAAGATGTCGCCGTCGATCGTGTTGTGGTCGCCCCAGAGCAGGACGCCGAAGGCGCCCGAGCCGAGGTTGCCCGGGTCCAGGGCATTCACGCCGGTGAAGTTGCTGCCGCTGATCGTCGCGTACGAGCCCGCCCTCTCGACGTAGGCGCCTGCGTACAGGTTGCCGTAGGCGAGCACGGCGTGCACAGTGTCGTGGCTGCCGGTGATGTCGATGCCGACCTCGTAATCGGCGGTCTTGGCCTGGCCGCAGCCTGGCACCGCCTGGTAGCCGTGGCCGATCAGCCTGAGGTTCGAGACCCGGTCGTTGCTGCCTGATACCTGGACGTCGTTGCCTTCGGTGCTGCGACTGAAAACCGGGTACCGGCCGGTGCCGTAGTTCCTGATCGTGACGTTGCTCGCGGTAATGCTGAGCGTTCCGGTGTAGGTCGCGCCCCTGGCGAAGGCGTAGGTGCGGCCGGCGGCGGGGTGCACCGATGACAGCGAGGTGCCTGGCTTGATCTCGGTCATCGTGTCCGCGACGAGGCGGGCGTGGGCTAGGACGGTCGCCTCGCCTGAGCTGGCCCGGCCGTGAGCCGCGCTGAGGGTGATGGCGGTCGCGGCGGTGGCCAGGGTGAGCGCGGCGACGGCGTAAACGGGGAGCCAGGGCCGGCGGGGGAAGGAGGCTGGGCTGGGCTTGGGCGGAGTATGACGAGACAAGGCGCCTCCGGCGGGTGGTGCTGACCAGACGGCTCCCTACTCTGGCGGATACATCCTGACAGTTACCTTAAATCGGTCATAGTGCGTTGTGAGATTCGTCACAGCGAGGGCGGCCCGAGCGCGGCGCGGACGGCCCGAGCGCGGCGCGGGCCGCCCTCGCCGGTGAGGACGGCCCGCGCGCGGATCGATGGTGCCTAGTGGTGGTGCTTCTTGCCGTGGTGACCTGGCCAGGCCGGGCGCTGCGGCCAGGGCAGGCGGTAGGCCCGGTAGGTGTTGACCCCGGCCGGGAACTCGGCGTTGAACAGCAGGTTCCCCGACGGGCTGAACTCGGAGATGTAGGGCAGGATGCCCCAGCCGACGAACAGGTCGCCGCTCGCCATCGTCTGGGCGTTGCCCTGCGAGGCGGCGACGAGGCCTTCGGGCTGGCCGTAGGTCTTGACCAGGGTCGCGGTCTTGGTCCGCTGGTTGATCCGCACCACGTCAACCCGGCTGTAGGCCAGCTCGGGCGTGCCCGAGGACTCGTTGTCGAAGAACGTGTACAGGTTCGGGCCGACCTGCTGGGGGTCGTGCTGCCAGGCGAACAGCTCGTCGGCCTGGTCGAGGGTCTGGCCGGGAGCCGCCTTGAGCGTGAAGCTGCTGTCCTTGCCACCGAGTTGCCAGATGATGTTCCCTGTGCGCAAGCTGACCTTGTAGGTGGTCCAGGTGTCGCGGGCGTCGATCAGCAGGTCGCCGTCGCTGGCGACCTTGACCGCGTTGACGTGGAACCAGTCCCACGGGGTGCTGGCCGTCGCCGGCAGCGGCTGCTCGCTCTCGTTGTAGGGCACGTGGTCGGCGCTGTTCCACTGGAAGAGCACCTTGCCGGTCTTGATGTTGATCTCCTGGACGATGCCGTCGATGACGGTCTGGTCGGCCGGGCCGTTGATCGAGGTCAGGTTGGCGGTCGCGGTGGCGTAGCTCAGGACCAGCGCGGTGTTCGATGGCGTGATCAGGAACTCGTGCCCGTCGGCGCTGTAGCCGTTGCCGGCGTTGACGACGGCGATCTGCTTGTAGTGGTCGTTGTAGATGTAGTCAGAGCCTGAGGACAGCCCGCCGAGGCCGGTGCCCTCCCAGAAGGTCAGGACCGGCTTGCCGTCGTAGACCTGGGGACGGAAGTCGGCGTCCTCCTCGCCCGCCGGCGCCTGGTGGAACCAGAGCTCCTTGCCCT
>DATKFV010000003.1:0-26256 GCA_035511035.1 Streptosporangiaceae bacterium | reverse complement strand
CCGCTCGTCACCCGTGACGTTCCTTGAGCAAGGATCCTTCCGTGACGGGTCGGCGATGGCCCGAGTCGCGGCGGCGCCGGCTGTGGCGGACAGCAGCGATCAGCCGCCAGCAGACGGCCGCGACGACCGCGACAAGACAGGCGATCGCGAGGTCGAACAAGCGGCCGGACCGGAAGCCGAATCCGAAGCCGATGCTGTGCGCCTCGGCGGCCGGCCAGCAGGCGTATGACGTCCAGTGCACGGCCCGCCAGGTCCGCCGCCCGATCCGGCGCCGCGCCGCGCTGGTCACGACCACGGCTACCAGCAGGTCGAAGGCGATGGCACCGAGCCCGAGCCACAGTCGCCCTGGCCCGGCGATGAACGGGATGATCACGACCAGCAGCTGCACGCGGCTGAACGGCCCGCCGATCGCGGTCAGCACGTGGATGAGCAGGAACCCGAGCGCGAGGAACGAGACGTTCTCGTGCAGCCGCCGGCTCGGGTACCGCACTGCCCTCGGCAGCTCACGGCGCTGGTTCACGGCCACGCCGAGCACGAGCGACACGGTCAGCAGCACCAGGGCGATGATCCCGGCGAGCGCGCTCGCGGTACCAGCCGTCGGCATCAGCCAGCGCACCTCCGCTTTGGCGGCGGGACAACCGCCACCCCTGCCAGTATCCCCCGGTGACACCCATGCACCCGACCGCCCGGCCGGTCACCGGAACCATGCTTGACACCTGATCTTCGATCGGTTCTGATGACACGAGTCAGATGACTCAGCAAACCCAGGCACCCACGGCCGCGCGCTCGGGGCCGGGCGCACCGCCACCGGACCGCGGTCAGCGCTGGCCCTGGCTGAAGTACGTGCGAGTCACCTGGTCAAGGCCCGCCGCGATCAGGGCGATCCGCGCCATGATCATCATTCCGGGCCTGTTTGCCCTGTGCTTCAAGGTCATCAAAGATCCTCAGATGACGGTGTTCGCCACCTTCGGCGGCTTTGGCGCGCTGGTGCTGACCTCGTTCGGCGGGTCGCGCAAGGACAAGGCGATCGCGCACGCGGGCCTGGCCCTGGCCGGCAGCGCCACGCTGGTCATCGGCACCCTGGTCAGCGGCAGCGCCTGGCTCGCGGCCGTGGTGACGGTCCCGGTCGTCTTCGCGATCTGCTTCGCCGCCGTGGCTGGCCAGAACGCGGCCTCCGGGGTCACCGCCGCCCTGCTCGCCTACGTGCTGCCGGTCGCGTCGGCCGGGCCAGCCAGCCTGATCCCCTCCCGGCTCGAGGGCTGGCTGCTGGCGATGGCGGTAAGCACGGCCGGGGTCTTGCTGCTGTCGCCCCGCACGCCGGGCGACCAGTTGCGGGCAGCGGCCGCCGCAGCCGCCCAGGCCCAGGCCAACCACCTGACGGCGGCCCTGGCCGGCACCGCGACCCGCGCCGACCTCGACGCCTCGCTCGCGGCCAAGCACGAGCTCATGGACCGATTCGCCGCCACCCCCTACCGTCCGACCGGCCTGGCCACGACCGACCAGGCCCTCGCCAGCGTCATCCACATGCTGGAGTGGTCGGCCGGCCTGACCTGCGACGCCATGGGCGGGCACCTGGACCTCTCGGCCGCCTCACCGCAGGACAAGAAGGTGCTGGCCGAATCGGCCGACGCGCTGCGCGCGGTCGCTGACCTGCTGAGCGGCTGTCCGGCCAGCGTCGACCTCGAAGCCATCTGGCACGCAAGGACGGCCAGCGCCGTCCACCTGAGGGAACTGACCGGCGACGAGGCAGCGATCAGGCTCGGCGTCGGCTACGCCTACCACGCCCAGGCGATCGGCCTCGCCACGTCGGCCGCGGCCGCCGACGCGATGATCGCGGCGGGAAAGGCGAGCAGGGAGTTCATCGCGCAGCAACGGCGGCACTGGGTTGACGGCCTGCCACACTCGCAGGACGAGCCGCCCCAGCAGGCGACGCAACGGCTGACGACCAGGCTCGAGGCCCTGTTCGCTGCCGACGCGAGCAGCCGGTCGGTCTGGTTCCGCAACAGCGCGAGAGCAGCCGTGGCCCTGGCGGGCGCGGTAGCGGTGGCCAGGCTATTCAACGTGCAGCACGGCTTTTGGGTGGTGCTCGGCACCTTGTCGGTGCTGCGGACGAGCGCCTCGTCGACGGGCGCGACCGCGCTGCGAGCACTGGGCGGTACCGCCATCGGCTTCATCATCGGAGCGGCGCTGCTCGTCGCCATCGGCACGAGCGAGCCCGCGCTGTGGGCGGCGTTCCCAATCGCGGTGGCGATCGCGGCTTACACCCCAGGCACGGCCCCGTTCGCGCTCGGCCAGGCCGCGTTCACGATCACCGTGGTCGTCTTGTTCAACCTGCTGGTCCCGGCCGGCTGGCAGGTCGGGCTGATCAGGATCGAGGACGTGGCCCTCGGCTGCGCGGTGAGCGTGGTCGTGGGGGCGCTGTTCTGGCCTCGCGGGGCCGCCGCGGTCGTGGGCGACAACCTCGCCGATGCGCTGCGGGCAGGCGCCGACTACCTCACTGAGGCCACGAAATGGGCCCTTGGTCTCGTCAAGCGGCGCCCCGGCCAGGCGAACGAGGCCATCTCGGCCGGCACCAGGCTGGACGACTCGGTCAGGGGCTTCCTGAACGAGCAGGGGACCAAGCAGATGCCGAAGGCCGACCTGTGGATGCTGGTGATGGCCGCCCAGCGGATCAGGCTGACCGCCCACTCACTGTCCAGCCTCCCGCTGCAGCGCCGGGCGGGCCACGACGCGGCCCCCGCCGAGGTCACCACCGGCCAGGGGGCTCGCCAGCCCGTGTACGCCGACCTCGCCGCCTTCTACGACCAGATCGCTGGCCAGGTCGGCCGGCCAGCACACGGCAACGGCCCGGTCGTGCTCACCGAGCTCCCGCTGCCAGACAGCCTGCGAGCGCTGAACGCGGCCGGCTACGAAACCGGCGACTCCGCCGCCGTGAGCGCCGACCCTGAGCTGCTCTGGGTCCGGATGCACCTGGAGCAGCTGACCTCGCACGCGACCGGGTTGCCGGCCCCGGCGGCCGAGGTCGCGAGGCTCCGCAACGAGCCCTGGTGGCACCGAAGCGATCACCAGCGCCCAGGCAAGAGCGGTACCGAGTAGCCTGAGCACGGTTCCGCTGATTCGTCCCGCTAATTCGATCCGCTTATCACTGGCAGGGGAGCAGGTCCGATGAGTCTTTTCCAGCGAGCCCACGACATCGTCGCCGCGAAGGCCAACAAGGCGCTTGACGCCGCCGAGAAGCCCGACGAGATGCTCGACCTGTCCTATGAGCAGATGCTCGACCACATCACCCAGACCCGCCGGGCCTTGGTCAGCATCGCCGCCGCCCGCAAGCAGATCGAGCTGCAGGAGACCCAGCTCAGCCACACCGTGGACCACCTGAATGACCAGGCCAAGGCCGCCTTGTCGCAAGGCAACGAGGCCCTGGCCCGCGAGGCGCTGAGCCGCAAGGCCGCGGCCCAGGCCCAGATCGACGAGATGGAGCCGCAGCACCAGCAGATCACCGACCAGGAGCAGAAGCTGGAGCAGACCCTGTCGCAGCTCCAGCAGCGGGTCAACGAGTTCCGCACCAAGAAGGAAGTGCTGAAGGCCCAGTACCAGGCCGCCCAGGCGACCACGTCGATCAACGAGAGCGTGGCCGGGATCTCCAGCACGCTCGGCGACTCGGGCGCGGCCCTGCAGCGGGCCCAGGACAAGATCGCCAACATGCAGGCGCGGGCGGCCGCTACCGACGAGCTGCTCCAGTCCGGCGTGCTCGAGGACGTCGGCGGCGACACCGACGACATCCAGCGCGAGCTCGACGAAGCCGGCGCCAACGCTCAGGTCGACCACGAGCTGGCCTCGCTCAAGGCCGAGCTCGCGGCCGGCTCAGCCAAGCCGGAACTCACCTCCGGCAGCTAAGCCAGCCAGCCAGCCCGCTCGCGAACCCGCGCCGTCCAGGAAAACAAGCCGTGACCGCTTCCGCCCCGGTGTACGACGCGGCCGGCCCTGGCCTGCCGCCGGGGCCGACCAGGTCGCCGACCCCGTGGCAGCGAGCGACCCGGCGGCTGATCCCGCTGCTGGCCACGATCGGCCTGGTCATCATCGGGATCAGCTCCTCCATCTCGTGGGGGCCCCGGATGGTCGGCCGGACGGAGTGGGCACTCCCTGATGACCTGTGGGGCACCCTCATCGCCGCCAGCCGGCTGCTGCACGGTGACCTCGCTGGCCTGTACACCCACCCGACTGGCCTGATCGCGCTGCCAGGGGCGGCGATCATCCTGGTGCCGGTCGTCGCGCTCATCGACGCGCTCGGCCTGTCGCTCCACCTCCAGAGCGCGCACGACCAGAATCCGCTGGCCTGGCTGCTGGCCGGCCCCTACGAGACCGCGATCTCTGGCGTCGCCCTGTTCGCCGCCGACGCGATCGCCGAGCGCACCGGCGCGGCGCGGGACAAGCGCGCCTTCCTCGCCGCCGCCGGAGCGACGGCCCTGTGGAACGTCACGGTCCGCTGGGGCCATCCCGAGGACGCCGTCGCCGTCGGCCTCCTGCTGTACGCGGTCCTCGCCCAGTCAGACGGCAAGCTCACCCGCTCGGCCTGGCTGACCGGCGCCGCGATCGCCGTGCAGCCGCTGGTGGTGCTGGCCGTTCCCGTCATGCTCGTCATGCTGCCGCCCAGGCGGATCATCGGCTTCCTGGCCCGCGCCGCCACCCTGCCGGCCGTCCTGCTGGCCGCGGCCGCGGCCGCGAACTGGAATGCCACCTACGCCGCGGTCATCGAGCAGCCGAACTGGCCGACGGTCAACCACCCGACCCTCTGGCTGCCGCTGGCGACGCACCTGCGCAACGGCGCCGTCGCCGCCGGCCCGGTCCGGCTGCTCGCCGTCGCCGCGGCCTGCGCCTGCGCGATCGCCGCCGCCCGCCAGTACCGCGCCGCCCGGCAGGCCGAGCAGCCCCAGCAGGCCGAGCAGGCCGTGCAGGCCGTGCAGGCCCAGCAGGAGGGGCAGGCACAACCCTGGGACGCCCGGACCCTGCTCACGCTGCTCTGGTGGATCGCGGTCACGCTGGCCCTGCGTTCGGTCTTCGAGCCGGTGATGGTCGCCTTCTACCTCTGGCCGGTCCTCGCCGTCGCGCTGGTCACGGCCAGCGTGACCTGGCCCCGGCTGGTCGCCACCACGGCGGTCGTGGTCACGGTCACCTTCGCCTCGCAGGTCTCGTGGCGCAGCCCATGGACCTGGTGGCTGCCGATGGTGGCCGGCCTGGCCGTAACGCTGCTCCTAGCCAGGGTCAGTCCCTGCACCCCTAAGACCAGTTATGCAAAGGGACGCCAAGGCCCCTAACCGACCAGGCGCTGACCGCCGAGTTGTCCGGCGACCCCCGGCCGGCCGGGCCGGAGAACCGGGCCCCCGCCTCACGGCGGCGGCATCACCGCCGCCAGCTTCTGACCACCCTGGGAGCCGGTGATCACGGCGAGCTGGTCCTGCTGCCCGAAGGCCCGCCAGGACGCCGTCAGCTTGACCGGCGTCCCGCCGACGATGCTGACCGTGAGCCGCGCGGTCACCCAGCCGGTCGCCTGGTTCCACCGCGCGGTGCCGTTGATGGTCGCGTTGGCGACCCAGCGCGCGTTGCGCAGCGAGATCTCAAGGATGCTGCCGCTCCCGCTGGTGAACGTGACCTGGCCGCCGCGCAGCGCCAGGTCGGTGCCGCCGTCGAGCAACGGGAACCGGCTGATCTCGTCACCCACGCACGCCAGCGCGGTCGACGCTGCCGCCAGCGCCTGCCTGCCGGCGACATTGCCGCTGGTCGGCTTGGCCGGCGTGGCCTGGGCCAGGCGCAGCGGGTAGCTGCCGACGGTGTGGATCGGCGCGACCTTGGCCGCGCACGAGGTGTTCTCCTGCTTGAGGCCACCAGGATCGCTGATGAAGCGCTGCAAGATGCTGGCCGCGCAGGCATCGTTGGCGTCCTGCAGCATCACGTGGGTCAGGTTGGCGAACCTGACCAGGCGCGCTGACCGGCCCATCTGGCTGGCGACCAGGCTGGCGCCGTGCAGCCACGGGGTCAGCGAGTCGAACGTGCCGGACAGGATCAGCACCGGCAAGCTGGCGGGCACCAGCGGCGGCTTGCGGGTGATCGGCGGGGTCAGCCTCGTCGGCGTCGGCCAGTCCAGGCAGCCGCTGTACGCCTCGGTGTACTGGTCAAGCTGGGTCCACTGGGTGACGCTGAACGGCGCGAACGTGTTCGAGGGCTCGTCGCGGAGTGCCTTGGCGTACTGCCGCGCCCGCACCGATGGCGAGGCGGTGCGGCTGAACAGCTGCACGTAGTCGGTGCAGCTCACCGCGAAGTAGAGTCCGTCGCTGAACTCGGGCAGCGGGAAGTTCGTGTCGTCGAAGCCGATCGACAGCGCCGCCAGCCGCAGCAGCGGCGCCTGGTCGTGGTGCTGCAGCAAGGCCCGCGCGGCGGCGTCAAGATCCTGGTACACGACCGGGTCAAAGCCGGAGTTATTGATGAGGTTGACCAGGGTCTCCACAGTCACGGTCTCCCTGGTCAGGGTGCCCGCAGGCGAGACGGTCGAGCCGGTGACCGGCTTGTGCTCGAGGCGCGTCGCGAGCGCCCCGATCCTGGCCCAGGCCCCGGCGCCGCCGGCGGCCTGCGCGCAGGCGACCGAGCGAGCACAGGCCTGGTCGAACGCCTGGCGGGCCGTAATCACCGTGGTGGTGTACCAGGGATCAAGCCCGAGCACCTGATAGGTCGAATCGAGCGTGACCGACCGCAGCAATTTTGCATATCTTGACGCGAATACCTGAGCGAACCAGCTGCCGTAAGAGTCCCCGTACAGATCCACCTTGCCGACGTCGATGGCAGTCAGCACCCGGGCGACGTCCTCCGCCGAGTAGGCGGTGTTGAACAGGTCAGAGGCGTGCACCCAGCCGCCGCCGTGGGCGTACTTCCAGGTGTGGTTCAGCTGGTTGCCGCAGTCGGCGACCTGGCGGTCGAAGGCCGCGCCGTACTGGTGCTGAGACTGGCCGAAGCGCTCGAGGCCAGGGCAGTTGAGCAACGCCGAGTTGCCGGTGCCGCGCAGGTTGACCAGCAGGAGGTTCCGGGTCTTGCGCAGCGAGCCGAGCATGGCCGCGTACTCGGGCTCGGTGCCCGTCGTGGCGAATCCAGGCCCGCCCTCGACGGCGAGCACGGTGCCGGTCGCGTGCTTCGCGTGGGTAGCGGGCAGCCAGCTGAACCCGATGTGGATGTCCGGGCTGGCCTTAGAGGCATAGTCGAGCGGGACAGCCAGCCGGCCGCAGTAGGTCAGCGGCCCGGTGCCGCACTTGGGCAGGGTGACCTGGCCGAGCCGGATCGCCGCCGGGGCCCCAGCTCGGGTCGCGGGCCGGGTGACCGCCGCGCTCGCCGGGCTGGTCGCGGTGACAGCCGGGCCGAGCCCGGTCAGCAGGGTGCCGGCGGTGAGGCCGGCGATCGAAAGCCGCACGATGGGGCGGCCTAGGCGCCGCCAGCAAGCCGCATCTAGCACAGACCGATCCTAGGAGTACCCCGGCCGCCGCGCTAGCCAAGCTCGCGGCTGAGGTCAGGGGACTTGGCGAGCGCGGCCTCCTATCCTGGGATGATGCGGCTGGTATCGCTGTTGCCATCGGCGACTGAGATCGTCTACGCGCTTGGCCTGGGCGATGACCTGGTGGGCGTCACGTTCGAGTGCGACGAGCCGCCGGCCGCCAGGACCGACAAGACGATCGTGGTCGGCGGCCGCGACACCAGCGGCATGACGCCGCGCGAGATCGACGACTACGTCCGGGCCCAGCTGGCAGCCGGCGCCGACCTGTACACGCTGCACGAGCGGGCGCTCGCCGACCTGCGGCCCGAGCTGATCCTGACCCAGGACCTGTGCCGGGTCTGCGCGCTGCCGACCGGCCAGGTGCAGGACGCGCTCGGCTACCTCGGCTGCCAGGCCGACGTGATCTCGCTCGATCCGCACACGCTCGACGAGGTGCTTGAATCGATCCTGGCCGTCGGCGAGCGAACCGGAGTCGCAGGCCGGGCGGCGGCGCTGGTCGGCGACTTGCGGGCGCGGCTGACGGCGGTCGGGCTCGCCGTCGCTGGCCAGCCGAGGCCCAGGGTCGCCCTGGTCGAGTGGGTCGACCCGCCGTTCACGGCCGGGCACTGGATTCCAGACCTGATCACGGCCGCTGGCGGCGAGCCGGTCTGCGCCCGTCCGGCCGCGCCGTCGGTCCAGACGACCTGGGAGGCGATCGCGGCCAGCCGGCCCGACCTGGTGATCGTCGCGCCCTGCGGCTATCACCTGGCGGGAGCCATCGAGCAGGCCGGAACCGTCGCGGCCGCCCTGCCTGGCGTGCCGGTCTGGGCCATCGACGCCGACGGCATCGTGGTCCGCCCAGGACCAAGGCTCGCCGACGGCGTCGCGGCGATCGCCTCGATCTTGCACCCAGCCTCGGTGCCGTTCGCGCCGCCCGGCGCGGTCGGCCTCGTGGCCAGGTAGCGAGAACACATGGTCGCCGGAGCGACGCGCCTCACCTTGGCTGCTGATTCCCCGGCACCGTGCGGATCGCCAGCGGCCCCCGGCGCCGACCCTCTTCGAGAGCCGCCCGCAACTCCGCCAGCACCTTCTGCCCATCAGACCTGACCCGGCTCGGCGGAAAGTGCAGCACGAAGATCCCGCGGGCCGTCATCCTCGCGTGCCGCTCCATCGTCCGCCGCCATTGATCAGGCGAAAGATGCCACTCCTTCGAGTCAAGCTCCCCCGCCACGCCTTCGTCCTTCCACCACAAGTCCGGTCGCGCCAGGAACTCAGAGCCCACGTAAAGATCAGGGTTGTACAAGGGCTCAGGCAGCCGCCCGCTCTTGACTAGCTTCCGAAGATCCCCTTCCGCCCCCGAGGCAATCCCATCCGCGACTTCCCCTAGTACAGACCGTAAAGCCGCCGACCCGCGTTTGGGTCCATTCCGCAACTCCTCCGCCAGCTGTGCGACCGTACATCTCCGGCCCTGCACCACCGCCGCTACCAGCTCCCTGACCTCACCGAGTTCAAGCTCTCCACGCGCGGCGTCGGAAACCGCACGGGAGGGAGGTGCCCAGCGGATACCCGAACGAACCGATGGACGTTCCGGCATTCTCGTTGTCCGCTGGACTCGGACGAAGCCAATGCTTTGCCGCTTCACGGTAGCCGGTATCAGGACATCGATCACATCTTTAAGGCTCGTCCTTACGCCCACCTGATGTAAGGCAGCCTCACCGGTGATCACGCATCCGGGACCTGCGTACAGTACGGCCGCTATCTCACGCTGCGGAGTCGTGAGCGAGCCATTGTGCGCGAGATAGACACTGGGAAGCACGCGCCGCCAGGGCCCACCCGGTCGTATTCGATGCCTTAGCGTGTCTTCACTCATGCCGACCGACAACGCCTGTCCCCTAGAAATGAGATACGCCTGATCGCGCAGTATCTTCTGAACCGTCGTATCCGCCGCCGTGATCTTTGTCATGCCCGCAGGATGCCAGTTCCCACTGACACTGCCGCCCCGGCCCGACTAGGCCCGAAGTCCCCCTGCCCAGGCCCCCGGCCCCACTCCCGACCCCCGCAATGGGCCATCGAAGGGCCTGCAGCCCGCCGACCAGCCCCTGCAATGGGCCATCGACGGGCCTATAGCCCCTGCAATGGGCCATCGACGGGGCCGCGCCGGCCCACTTAGCCCCTGCAATGGGCCATTGTGGGGGTTGGGGGCGGGCCGGCAGCGCCTGGCGGTCGGCACGGCGACTCCAACTACGACCGCTGCACTCAGGTGCTCACCGAAGGCGACCCTGACCGGATAAGCCGACCACGCCTCGGGCCCAGGGCTTAAGCGACACGATGGGGGCATGGTACGTCCCGCCCCCCGGCACGATCACGATGCCGGCGGTCCGGCCGAGTTGCTCGCGGCTAAGGCCAGCCTGCGCGAGGAGATCTGGTCGGCGCTGCGCGCCGCCAAGGTGGCGAGGTTCCCTGGTGCCGAAGGCCGCATCCCGAACTTCACCGGGGCCGAGGCTGCAGCCGGGCTGCTGGCCGCGACCTCGGAGTGGCAAGCGGCCTGCACGCTAAAGGCTAACCCCGATTCGGCTCAGCTGCCGGTGCGCCAGCGAGCACTCGAAGACGGCAAGACCGTGTATATGGCGGTCCCGCGACTAGCGGTGACCGAGCCGTTCTTCGCCCTTGACCCGGCTCACCTGACCGAGTCGCCCCGCAAGGCAGCCTCGATCAGCGGTGCGACCAGGTCGGCGCGGCAGGTCAGCCTGCCCGACCTGGAGCCGGTCGACCTGGTAGTGATGGGCAGCGTCGCCGTCAGCGAGGACGGCGCCCGGCTTGGCAAGGGCGGCGGCTTCGCCGACCTGGAGTTCGCGCTAGCAACGATGGCAGGCCTAATCGGCCCGACCACCGTCGCCGTGACAACCGTGCATGAGCTCCAGGTCCGCCCGGCCGGCGCAATCCCACTGACCTCTCATGACGTGCCCGTCGACCTTGTCATCACCCCGGATCGCGTCATCGACTGCCGTCCCGCCGGCGGACCGCGCCCGGCGGCTCAGATCTACTGGGATGACTTGACCGAGGAGAAGATCGCCGCGATCCCGCTGCTCGCCGTCCTCGCCCGTCATTAGCGCCGGCCCACCGCCTCGCCCCTTCAGCCCGGGCGGCGCTCAGCTTGAGGGGCTTGGGAGGTCGGCTAGGCGGGCGCTGATCGTGTCGCGGGTGAACTGCTCGAGTTGCTCGTCTAGGTGGCGTGCCGCCGCCGAGCCTTGGTAGTCCGGCGTGGCCAGCACGGATCGCACTGGGCCGAGTCGCTGCGGCAGGCTCGAGATGCGTTGCGCGGGCGGCAGCAGGAGGACCGGCTCGAGGGCAACCATCGCACCGTCGAGCTGCCCGGCGCCTAGGCGGGCCCTGGCCAGGTCGACGTGGGCCGCCATCTGGCAGTGGATGCTGTGGTCCTCTCCTGGCGGAGGCCCGGCGGCGTAGAGGCCGACAGCGCGCTTGAGCTCGGTGATCGCCCCGGCCTGCTCGCCGCCGATCTCCACCCCGACCGACCCGGCCAGGTAGTGCTGGGTGGCCACGGAGAAGCCGAACTCGCCGCCGATCTCAAGCAGTTCGTCCTGGTAATCGCGCTCGCGGGCCTGTCCGGCCGCCTCGATCTGCTGCCTGGCGGTCTGCTCGTCACCCAGCTTGGCGGCTGCCATCGCGTGCATGAGGTGCAGCTGGGCGCCGTTGGGGCCCTCGCTCAGGTACTCGAGGCCGCTCATCGCCAGCTCCCGGCAGCGCCGGTACTGGCCTTTCCACCGGGCGAAGTGCGCCAGGTCGAGCCGGAGCCAGCCCATTAGCGGCCAGTGATCGATCACGCTCGCGTAGGCCCAGCCCGCGCGGGCCAGTTCCTCAGCCGCCGGCGAGCTGCCCAGGTCATGGGCGGTGTCGGCCATGAGCGCGCTGAGCACCCCGAGCAGGAAGTACAGCTCGGTCTGGTCTCGGGGCCAGATCTTGCGGTCAAGCGCAGTGTGCAGGCGCTCCCGGACTCGGCGCATCTCGAAGAAGAGCCGCAACGGCTCGCCGGTCATGTACTCCCGCGAGAGCCTAGTCACCTCCGCCCGCAGTTGTTCTAGCGTCGCCTCGCCGATGTCGCGCCACTCCGCGCGCTCGGCGTACTCGCTGCCTTCATGAGCGGTCATCAGAACCTCGCTCTCGATCGGTGAACGACCGCCGGAGGACGTGCGACGTAGCTCGGCATCAGCCCCGTCGACCGTGGCCGGCTGGTAATGACCAGCCCCGGCAAATTTGCTGAAAAAAGGTCTTGATCCGCTGATCTCCGGTGCTTTCGGAGAGCCGCTGGCCGGGACCGCGCCGGGCGGCGGCGCGCCGAATTCATCCGGCGCGAGGTCAAACGCGCGGCAATAGTGCAGCCGGTATCGTTCCGATACACCGGTCTTGCCTTTCTCCCAGCGGCGGATCATCGTCGTCAGGCAGTCATTGCCGGGCAGGCTGTCGTCGGCGTCGCGGGCGGCCGCCCGGAGCCGGCGCGACATCTCGGCGACGTTCCAGCTCCTGGCCTGGCGCTGCTTGCGCAGCCACTCACCCTGAGCTCCCGCCATTAGCACCGCTTCCATGGTCCTTCGAATCCTGGCCTAATTCCCTTGTCGCCGACATGCCTACCTTGGTACACGATTTCGTCAATTGCAAACTCGCCGTTGGCGCAATTGCCTTATGTCGCTGAATGGCGGAAGGCGATAAAAGACCTTGAATAACTTTCGGTATATAGGGCTAGGAACACCCAGAAAATTCGACTGGCGGACTGGTAACGTGTGGGAGGTGCTGACCTATACATACCGGGAGCTTTTCGTCGCCATCGCAGGCTGCGCTGGCGCGCTGACCGGCCTGCTGTTCGTCGCGCTCTCGGTCTCGCCGCGTCACCGCAGCGGCTCGGACCGGTACGTGATCCAGGAGGTCAGGGCGGCCGCTGCCTTGCTGGCCTTCGTGAACGCGCTGGCGGTCTCACTGTTCGGGCTGATCCCCGACCTCAACGTGGGTTACACGGCGGTCACCCTCGGCGTGAGCGGCGTGCTGTTCACGGCGGCCGCGCTGCGCTCGATCCTGGCCAGCCCGCACGCGCGGCATCAGTGGCGCAACCAGGCTGGCCTCATCTTCCTGCTGCTGGTCATCTTCGGCGCCGAACTGGTGAACGGGATCGAAGCACTGGTGCACCCGCTCTCAGCAGGCCCGCTCCAGGGGGTCAGCATCTCCCTCGTGGCATCACTGATCGTCGGGGTGGCGCGGGCGTGGGAACTCGTCGGCGACCGGGACACCGGCATCATGTCATCGATCGCGGTCCTGACCGGCCGGCGAAATCCCTGGGGTCCGCCGCGCGAGGAGGACGACATGCTCGGTGTCGTCGCTGAGGCTTCGCCGGGCCCGGCCCAGCCCGTCGGCCCGCCCGGTGACCAGGCCAAGCCTGCCGCCGGATCCCGCCCGACGACGCCGGCCAGCCCCGGCCCCGGCGCGGGGCCTGGGCCGGGCGCTGCTCCCGGGCACGGGACCGGGCCTGGGCCTGGGACCGGGCCTGGGACCGGGCCTGGGCCTGGGCACGGTCCGAGCTAACCCCGCTAACGCCGAAGGCTGGGTCAGCACCGGTTGCCCGGCGCCAATCCAGCCCGGCTTGCTGCGAACGATCGATCGAGTCGGTTCGATTGGCTTCGATTCGAGTTAGCGGACGAGCGTGATGGTGCCGTCCTCGGCCAGGCCAGTCACGGTCAGCGTCGAGGTGGCACCTGGCCGCCAGCCCGGGTTGCTGTCGAGCACGAGCAGGCAGTAGCCCTGTAGCGGACGCGCGACCAGGTCACGGTCTCGTTCGTGGTGGTCCCGCCAGGCTCGTTGATGTAGGTGGGCACCGAGGTGATGTTGTCGACTTTGCCCTCGTAGCTGTCCGCGACCGGGAAGCTGTACAGGCTCTTGCCGGCGCCGCCCGCGCAGATGTACGTGGTGCCCTGGGTCGCCGGGTAGACGTTGGCGCCGATCGGCGCCGGGCTGGTCACGTTGCCGCCGCGCAGCGGGTCGGTGCGCTCGTAGATGTGGTTGTGGCCGTTGATCACGAGGTCGACCTGGTACTGGTCGAACAGCGGCACGAAGAACTGCTCGGCGCCGCCTTCGCTGCCGTGGGCCGTGCAGGTGCTGTAGGCGCAGTGGTGGAAGTAGGCGACGATGAAGTCGATGCCCGGGTTCGCGCGCAGCGAGGCGAGGGTCGACTTCAGCCAGGCGACCTGGGCGCCGCCGGTGTAGCCGAGGTTGGCCGGCAGTTCGTAGGAGACGTCGTTGGCGTCGAGGCTGATGATGCCGACGTTGCCGTAGCTGAAGGAGTAATAGGTGGGCGGGGTGGAGCTTCTGGCGTCACCGGGGAAGTCGAACCTGGCGTACTGACCGCCGTAGCCGTCCGGTGAGTACCAGGCCTCCATCTCGTGGTTGCCGACGGCGACCTGCCAGGGGATGTGACCCGCCGCGGGCTCGATCTCGTTGAAGAACTGGTCCCAGATCCTGGGATCGTAGGAATCGGTGATCAGCCCGCTGCCGCCCGACTCGGCGTAGGAGACGTCGCCGGCGTGCAGGTGGAAGGCCGGGCTCTGGGCCCTGATCAGGTTGGCGGTGCCGATCGCGTCGTAGGTCACGCCCTGGTCGTGCCGTGAAGGTAGAGACCGGCCATGACGATCCTTCGTCCGAACGGTGAACGGTTCGCTAAATTACCTATAAGCCCTCTATGTAATGACGGCTAGGCAGCGAGGCGAGCCGCGGCCCCCGCGAATAGCACCGCGAACGACGATGCGGTCGCGGCGCTGCCCGGCCCGGTGCCGACGCCGTACCGGTGCCGGACGTAGCCGTCGCGGTCGATGACGAACGCGGCGCTGCGCAGCACGACGGCGCCCGCGCCCGTGCTTGGGGCGCGTGCCGACACCCCGTAAGCGCGCCAGACTCGCCGCAACTGCGCGTCCGGGCCGGTCAGGAGAACGCAGTTCGGCAGTCGGCCCACGCCGAGCCGGCCGCTGAGTGCCAGGAGCCCGGCCGCTGGCTGCCATGAGGCTGGCGCCACGATCGCCACGAACTCGACCCGCCGGGCGGCCGAGCCCAGCAACTGCGCCGCCTGCCTGAACTCCCGCGCGATGGGCGGGCACCCGGTGCCGCACGCGGGGTCGATGAAACTCAGGATCACTACCCGGCCGCGCAGGCTCGCCAGCGACAAGGGCTGGCCGTGCTGATCGGTGAGCGCGAAACCTGGTGCGCGGTAGTCGGCCGACGAGGTTCCAGCGATTGACTGGGCCAGGATCGGATCCGCGTTCGGGCTGGCCTGCGCCACGGCCATCGGGACGGCGCCGAGCACGATGAGCAGCGCTCCGCCAGCGGCGATGACCGAGCCAGCGGTCGCCAGCGGACGGCGACCGCGCCCCGGCCACGCCGGCGCCTGTCCCTCGGCCGGGGCCTGAGCCGGCTGCGCCGCGCCCGCCCGCTCCTCGACCGCGAGGACCGGAACCCTGGTGAGCGCGAGGTAGCCGGCCGCCCCAAGCAAGATGAAGGGGATCATCGTGTTCGGGTCGGTGCCAAGCCCGCCGAGGAAACCCAGATCCTGGATCAGCACCCAGTCGGCCAGGCACAGCACCGCGAAGGCGATCAGGACGGGCCGGATCAGGCGTGGCCGGCCGCTCAGGAAGGCCAGCCCGGTCACCGTGAGCGCCACTACCACGAGCAAGTTGACCGCGAACCCATGAGCCGCGTCGAACCCGGCGAATGACGACAGCAGGTCGATCAGGAAGCCTGGCTGGGGCGTCAGCGTCATCGACTCGGCCATGCCGGCGACGGTGCCGAGTTGCCCGTGGTTGAGCCCCTGCCACGAGCCGCGGCCAGGCCAGGCTTGCAACACGGCCATGCCGAGCAGGAAGAGCCCGAAACCGGCGAGCATCAGCCGCCCGAGCCGAGGTGATCGCCAGGCCCGCTCGGGCAGCGCGATCAGCGCTCCGGCGACAACGTAGAGCGCGACCGCGCCCGGAGCGCCCGACAGCCAGGACGAGCCGCCTGCGAAGATGCCGCCGAACGCCTCGCCGAAGACCCATACGACCAGGCCCCAGCCCACGCTCGCGAGCCCGGCCAGGCGCGACCCGAAGCCGCGGGTCGCGGCGAGCATCCAGATCCCGAGCCCGACCTGGATCCACACCGCCGCGGTCGCCGCCTGCACCGGATGGTAGGACCAGGTCGTGCCGGCCCAGTTGACCAGGTGCTGCACCCAGCTCGGTGAGGTCGAGGCGACTGGCTCGATCACCTGCGACGGCAGCCCGAGCGCCATCTTCGACTGGGCCTGCAGGAAGCCGTCGAACAGCCACAGGTTCCCGAAGCCGATCAGCAGCACGAGCCGCCCGGCCGGCTCAGCCGGGATCGGCCCAGCCGAGCCGCCCGGGCAGGCTCCGCGCCGCGCCCGCGCCCGCGCTCGCAGCCCGAGGACAACGAGCCAGAGCGCCGCGAACACCGCCAGCGCCAGCAGCCCCTGGTGCAGCAACGCCGCCCGGAACGCGGCCACGACCGTCGGGTCGTTGACGTTCAGCCCGGGGCTCATCCCTGGCAAGGGAACCTGCCCGAGCAGGACGACTGGCAGGGCAAGGCGGGCATCAGGCCGAGACGGGCTCGGGCGCCGGAGCGGGCGGCGCCGCGGCCGCGGCCGGTGCCTGGCTGCCCGCGCTCGCCAGGTACTCGCCCATCGAGCGTTCCCGCCCGTAATGACGCTGCATGAGCAGGTAGGCAACGAAGGCGACCGGCGCGAAGAACAGCTGCGACGGGATCAGGATGTCGTTGCGGAAGTCGATCAGCGCGATCACGATCGGGCACAGGCTCGGCGCGGCCGCGCCGAACACGACCGCGAGCACGATCGCGATCCTCGCCGCGTTCTTCCCGAACGCCTTGTAGCAAGCGATCGTGTAGAGCGAGTAGATCAGCAGGTCGCCGATCCCGATGCCATAGTTGGCGACCTGGAAGCGCATCCCGAAGGTCGGGTCGAGCGGCTGGCCGATGAACTTCTCGACCAGCACTGCGGTCACGTTGATCACCAGGGCGGAGAACACGTCGTAACAGGCGAGCGCGAGCGCGAAGTAGACGACGTGCTTCAGCCGCATCCCGCCCTGCACGTACAGGTTGGCCACGGCGACCGCGCCGGCGATCACGAGGATGTCTAGCTCAAGCCACCACACCTGCCAGCCAACCACGCTGCCCATCATGAAATGGCTCTCGTAGATGTTGGCGCCGAGCAGCAGGCCGATGCCGAGCCAGAGCAGGGCCGGCCTGATCACCTGGCTGTAGCCAATGAACAGCGACCCGGCGAACGTGACGCACAAGAAGCAGGTGATCGCCCAGCCCGGCAGGACCGCGTAGAGGAACGGCAGCGCCGTGATGATCACCAGCAAGATCGTGATGTCGCGGAAGTTGAACGTGCCGATCGGCGGCCGCTCGACCCGTACCCGCCGGAAGTAATACAGCGCGCAAGTGCAGACCAGCGTCGCCCCGACCATCGCGACGGCGCACTGGATCAGGCTCTGCTGCCAGAGCGGGATCGCGAAGAGGTGATCAGCATTCATCTCAGGCTCCAATGAGTGCTTGCGGCGCCGCGAACGAGGTCTCGTGCAGGTCGCTCCTCGTCCGCCGGAGCAGGCCAGCCTGCTCGTCGCCGACGACCATCAGGTCCGCCTCGATCCCGGCCTCGGCGAGGTGACGGCGAGTCGCCGCCTCGCCGTAGCCGGCGATCGCGGCTTCGGTCAGCGTGAGCCTGAGCCTGCCATCGCATTCGGCGGCGGCGTACCTCGCTGGCCACGGCTGCGCGGGCAGCGCCTCGATCGCGTTGATCAGCTGCCGGGGCGTGATCACGTCCCCGTTGCCGAGCGTGATCAGCGACCCGGCCTTGCCGAGCACCTGGCTCGTAGCCGGAATCGCCGAGTTCTCGCACGTCAGCGCCTCGGCCGGAAGGCAACGGACGATGTCGCGGGTGTCGTAGCGGAACACCGGCATGCAGTCGCGGTAAGGGAAGTAGGGCGTGATCACCAGCGTGCCGAGGGCACCAGGCTCGGCGGGCTCCCCGGTGACCAGGTCAAGCAGCTCGACGTGGCCGGTATTGAGGTCTATATGCAAATGGTCCTGGCTACACGTTCGCCCGGAGACAGGGATCACCTCGGTCATGCTGAATGTGTCGTCGATCCTTGGCACCCCGAACGTGCGGCAGGCGGCCTCCGCCAGGCTCGGGGACAAGACCTCCCCGCCGACCGTGATCCGCCTGAGCTTGAAGTCGCCGGGCTCCAGGCCGCGCCGCCTCGCCGTGGTCACGAGCTCGGCGAGGTAGCTCGGATAGGTGAGCATCAGCGTCACCTCGCCCTCGCACAAGCTGTCGACGGCATCCTCAGGCGGCAAGATGCCGACGAGTCGGCATCCGGTCCTGGCCAGCCGGCACGTCGCGGCGGCGAGGTGAGTGGCGGCGATCGCGCGCGAGCTCACGTTGAGCTGGTAGACGTCGGTCGGCCGGAGCTCATCGCGGATGATCGAGGCCAGCGCGCCCAGCGCCGCCCACAAGTCGATCTCGTAACGTGACAGCCAGATCTCGGCCGGACGCCCGGTGGTGCCGGTCGTCCTGGTGCTGAGGTAGCGCGGCGTGTCGTCGCACAGGAAGTCGGCGGGTCGTTCGATCAGGTCGCGCTTAGTGGTGACCGGGATGGCGCGGAGCGCTGCGATGTCCAGGTTTCCTGGCTCGCCATCAGCGGCGGCGAACCGGCGGGCGTAGAAGGGTGAGCGGGCCGATAGCCTGCGGGCGGTGCGGCGCAGGCCGTGGTTGGCGAACTCAAGCTGCTCCTGCGGATCGCCCATCGGCCCGCCGAGCAGCGTCTGCGCATCCGTGCCCGGCTCGCCGAACTCGGCGATCGTGGCGACCGCGTCATCGACCAGCTTGCTGAGGTTCCGCGTGCTCAGCCGGCGACCGGTCACCATGCCGACCGCCATGCGGATCTGCCTGACGCCAGTCTCGAACATGTGCTGCTCCGAAGGACAAGTGGGTTCCCAAGGACCGGTGAGTGCGACCCCCACCCGGCCGGCGTCCCCGGAACTCATGACGCCGGCCAGGCGGAACGGGTCGTTCTTAGAACGTGTCGCCGCCGACTGACGCGAACAGCACTGCGCTCATCGAGCCGAGCACGTAACGCACGTGCTTGATGCTGCGGATAACTGACCTCATGGCAACCTCCTCCCTGATGCTCGTACGCCGGTTCCTTGGGGGTAAGGCTCAGGGCTTGACGATCACTTTGAGCGTCATGTCGGGATGGACGGAGCAGGTCAGCCAGTAGGTGCCCGGATACCGCCACGGCGGCGTGCGGTAGACGCTGTTCGTGGGCATCAGGTGGAAGCCGGAGATCGGCACGTGCTTCTCGTAGTACCTGACCCTGCCGCCGCGACCAGGACCGATCACGTGAATCACGGTCGAGTTGTTGTACATCGTGAGCCGCTGGCCGACGTGAATGGTCACCGCATCGCGGGCGAAGTCATCGCTGATCATGCCCACGGCGCCGGGCGGCAACGGCTTCGGTGAAGCCTGAAGCGCAGGAACCAGCAATCCAGCTAACAGGCCGGGCACAACGAACAGAATTCTCGGAATCCGCATCGCTGAGGCTCCTCGCCGTGAATGCCCGAAACCAGGGCCTCCGGGCTCACTTTCCTCAACATACGCTCAGGTACACGGCGCGTAAATAGTCACCGAATGGCTTGTCCAGTCGCCCAGGCCCAGACTATTAGCACTATTACGGTAAAACCGATATGAGTAAAATTTGCCGTTGAAGGCATGTCAAACACCCAAAACGGAAGCCAGGCCGGCTCCGGGCAGGCACCGCCAGGATCGGGGCAGGCACCGTCAGGATCGGGGCAGGCGCCGCCAGGATCGGGGCAGGCACCGCCAGGATCGGGGCAGCCGCCGTCTGGATCGGGGCACGCGCCGCCAGGCTCGGGGCAGGCGCCGCCAGGCTCCGGGCACGCACCGTCAGGTTCGGGGCAGGCGCCGCCAGGCTCCGGGCACGCGCCGTCAGGCTCCGGGCACGCGCCGTCAGGCTCCTGCGCCCTACTGGGCCTGCTTGGCCTGCTCGGCCACCTGCTCTAGCTTGGCCCGGTAGGCCTCCCACCAGGCCAGGTCGGCGGGCAGCATGTTGTCGTTGCCAGGGCTGAGGCCGACCGCGCCGTCGATCATCTCCCGCACGACGTCAGCATGGCCGGCATGCCGGTTCGTCTCGGCGACTACGTGCACGAGGATCTGCTGCAGGGTCACTTCGTTGCGGTCGACCGGCCACCACCCCACGTGCCCGATCGCGTCGAGCGGCAGTTCGTCGATGGTCGCGTCGGAGTGCGCCCACACCCGGCGGTAGAAGTCCACGACCAGCTCGCGCGACTCGTCGGCGGTCGCCCACATGTCTGCGATCAGCCGGTCAGGGCCGAGGTCATCAAGGTTCTCGACGGCACTGTCGTCAAACAGCCAGGGCATCTGCTCGCTGTGCGGCCGGCCGAAGGTGCCGCTGAAGTACTCAAGTTCGACCGACGCTACGTGCTTGACCAGGCCAAGCAAGTTCGTTCCCGTCGGGGTGAGCGGCCGCCTGATGTCGTACTCAGACAGCCCGTCCAGCTTCCAGAGCATGGCCTCCCTGGCCCGCTCGAGGTAGCGCTTGAGCACGGCCTTGTCGTCGGATCTTTCCGCTGCTTCAGTCACCCCGACAGTCTGCCAGGAGCCACCGACAACGCGGACCGAGCCAGCGCCGGCCGAGGCGGCCCCGGCCCAGGCGGCCCGGCCCAGGCGGCCCCGGCCCAGGCGGCCCCGGCCCAGGCAACGCCCGTCAGGAAGCGCGGCCCAGGGAGCCGGGCCCAGGCAACGCCCCCAGGCAGCCCCCCGCCCAGGCAACGCCGGAGGGTTCGAGGGGTGTTTGGGGTCGACGGAATTTCCGTGATCATGCGCGAGCGGTGATCACGGAAAGGATGACGGGTAATCACGCACTGATCTGCCGTGATCACGGGAATTCCATGATCACGGACGAAACGGGGGGCGGGGTTCGTCCGTGATCAAGGAGACTCCATGATCACGGAGCAACGTTGGGGTGGCTCCGCCCCAGCCACCGCCGAGTACCGTGTCCGGCCGGGGACAGGTCTGCCAGCGACCGGTCAGACGGCGGCCGGTCAGCCGGCGGCCGGTCAGCCGGCGGCCGGTCAGCCGGCGACAGTTCAGCCAGCGACAGTTCAGCCAGCGACAGTTCAGCCGGCGACAGTTCAGCCAGCGACAGTTCAGCCAGCGACAGTTCAGCCAGCGACAGTTCAGCCGACGGCCGGTCAGACAGCAGGCGGTCAGACAGCAGGCGGTCAGACGGCGGCCGGTCCGCCCGCAGTTGGTCGCGGCGCGGCTGGGCCGCGGCTCGGTGATCGCGGCGCCGGATGCTCGACCAGCGCGATGACCCGAGTCGCCATGAACCGGGCGGTCCGCACGGGAGTGCCGCCCCTGGTGAGCTCGCTGACCTCGATGAGGCCGCGCCGGTTCACCACCTCGACCCGGCGGCCCGCCCTGGTCGCAGCCACCTCGTAAGTCTTGGTCGTATCGCCGCCCGCATCGATGACGATCTCGACCCGGTCGCCTCTCACGTCCGGCCGACCAGAAGCACGCAAGGGTTTTCAAGCACGTCAGATACCTACCCATTCAGCGGGGCGGCTCCCGCCAGCGATCGGCAAATGCGGAGAACGCCGGAGATGAGGGCTACCATCCAGGCATGGGACTCTTCAAGCGACAATCTCCACAACAAGCCTCTGATGCCCCTAAAGCGCCAGCCGCGCCTGCCCCGATTGTGATGGCCGCGGTCAGGCCGACGGCGGCGCCACCTATGACGGCTTCCGGGGTGCCAGACCTCAGCGCCGAGCTCAAGCGACAGCTGGCGCAGGCCAAGTCCAGGGTCTTCGCTTACGCGGACTTCGTGAAGCAGGTCGACTGCGTCAAGTGCGGTGCCCCGAAACAGCTTCCTTCTAAGACGGCCTATATCTACTGCGACCATTGCGGCTCACTGACTGACTATGATTTTAGGCTGGCGAATTTCGGCACTCACGCCGCGCTGACTAATCAGGTCTTCGCCTATCTCGTTGGCCCGGTGCAGCCAGCGGTCGACATCGCGATCGCGACCAAGAACAAGGACCGGTACCGGCAGCTCATGACCCCGGTGTTCGCCGAGTGGACCAGGCAGTGCCCGCAAGCGAACTCGCCCCGCTGCGGCTCCGATCCTGACTTCTTCAATCAGCAGGTGACCTACCAGGTCGAGTCCAATTTGTGCCGGGAATTCGATACCAGCACGCACCAGGTGACGCAGCAGCTGGTTGCGGCGACGAGGGCATTGCAGCGGATCCCCCAGCCAGACGGCAGTTACCAAGTCGGCGACGGCATCTGGCAGGTCGCCGCGCTGTACAAGCAGCAAATGGAGATGAGCTACCAGGTCGTGCAGGCCAATGGCGTCATGTCGCTTGACCCCGAGGGCGCTCCGGTGTCGGTCTGGCTCAAGATGGAGTACACGGTCTTCTGCCAGAACTGGCTGCCGAATGTCCCTAAGGCCAATGCGGAACGCTTGCTGGCCTTCTTCGGCCTGAACGGCGAGTACTCCCCCGTGCAGGTCATCGACGCGCAGACCAAGAAATGCGGTAACTGCGGCGATGAGCTGAAGACGGTACCTGGTGCGCAGCAGGTCATCTGCGAGTCCTGCGGCCGCAAGCTCGACATCGCCGGCGGCGAGGTGCCATGCCAGAACTGCGGGGCACCGCTCTCGTTCCCGGTCGGCACGAGCACCATCGACTGCCCCTACTGCCACGTCACCACCCACCGCGTCTAGCCCTTCGAGGTCACCCCACCCCGCCAAAGCACCCGACCCAGCCCCAGCAATGGGCCATCGAAGGGCCTCGCAGGGCACCACGAACCCCAGCAATGGGCCACCGAAGGGCCTATAGGCCCGGCAACGGGCCATCGAAGGGGTAGCGTTGCCCGCTTTAGGCCCTGCGATGGGCCATCGTGGGGGTTGGGCTTCGGGTTCAGGGCCATCGTGGGGGTTGGGCTTCGGGTTTCACGGCCATCGTGGGGACTGGGCTTCGGGTTTCAGGGCCGGCGGGGCCGGGCGATCCGCCTGAGGACAGTTCCGGTCGTCCAGCCGTGCCTCGCCCCGCGCTAGCGGCTCTACCAGCAGCAACGGGCTAATCCTCGTTATCAGGCACTCCTGCCGCGATCATCGGACACATGTATCGTTAGCCCCGAATAGCCGCATTGACGGCGGGTAGCG
Organism: Streptosporangiaceae bacterium; assembly: GCA_035511035.1. Taxonomy (GTDB): domain Bacteria; phylum Actinomycetota; class Actinomycetes; order Streptosporangiales; family Streptosporangiaceae; genus Chersky-822. Next base: position 3,417 of record DATKFV010000003.1, on the reverse strand, counting down.
CAAGCACCGATGATCATCAGTGTCGGCACCCATCGGCCGTCCGGATGTGCAGAACGCCCAAACGAACGGAAGGTAGAACGTCATGAGCGACCAATCGGAGCAGGCCCGCGCGATCGCGTCACACACCGAGGTCGCGGCGCCGTCGCAGGCCGACCAGGGCAAGCGCAGACAGCGCTTCGGGCGCCGGGCACTCATGCTGGGCGCTGCCGCCGCTGGAGCCGGGGCCGCGGCCAGCATCGCGGGCGGATCGGCGGCTGACGCCGCGCCCGACGGCTCGGCCGCCGTGCTGCTCGGCAAGAACAACTCGACGAAGTCCACCACCCAGGTGATCACCAGGGGCGGCGACGGGCTCAAAGGCCAGACCTACGCGAACAACCACAGCGGCGTCACCGGCTTTGACACCAGCAAAGGCGACCAAGGTCACGGGGTCTACGGGCGGTCAACTAACGGCATCGGCGTCCTCGGCATCTCGGACCACAGCACCGGCGTCGTCGGCCAGACCGCGACCCCGGGCAAGAGTGGCGTGGCCGGCATCGACATGACGTCAGGCAGTGGCGGCCACGGCGTGTTCGGCCAGTCGAGCAAGGGCGACGCCATGTTCGCGACCAGCGAGAACGGCAATGCGATGCACTGCACGAGCCCGAAGGGCACCGCGCTGCTGGTCGAGGGCAAGGCCAAGTTCAGCAACAGCGGCGTCTCGAACGTGTCGAACGGCCACACCACCGCGACCGTGTCCCACAGCGGGGTCACCTCGGCCAGCATCGTGCTGGCCACGATCCAGAAGCCGGCGAGCGGCGTCTACATCGAGGGCGTCGAGACGAGCAACGGGTCGTTCACCATCACCCTGAACAAGGCACCGTCGACCGTCGTGCCCGTGGGCTGGTTTATCCTCGGATAACTACCTAAATCGCCGTTCACAAGGCACCTGCCGGGAATGGTTAATTGCGCGAAACGTACGCCTTAATCCACAAGTGGCTTCCTTTATGTCTTATTGCTTCCGTGCCGCAACGGATGTTATGGTTAGGTCCGGTATGCCATAAAGGCGGCCGACGGAATAACGTCGGCCGCCTTCACATGGCACCGGAACCCCCACAGCGGATGGAAGGCAGAATGTCATGAGCGACGAATCGGGGCAGGCGCACGCGATTGAGCCTGACGCCGAGGCAGGCACCGCCGCCCTCACCAAGCATGAGCCAGCTCGCCACGGGCCAGCCGCCCAGGCGGCTGGACCGACCGCAGGCGCCCGCTACGGGCGCCGGGCTCTGATGTTCGGCGCGGCCGCGGCCGGCGCTGGCGTGGCCGCCAGCGTGGTCGGCGGCGGGATAGCGGAGGCCGCTCCCGATGCGTCGGCGGTGCAGCTAGGCAAGGCGAACAAGACGGGCCCGACGACCTCGATATCCTCGTCCGCGGGCACCGGCCTCGAAGGCCGGACGTCGAAGCCGGGCAACGCGGGCGTCACCGGCTTTGACGACACCGACAAGGTCGGGCACTACGGGTACGGCGTCTACGGCCGGTCCAACTATGGCCCTGGCCTGCTCGGCATCTCCGTTCATAGGGACGGCGTCGTCGGCAACACCTACACCTCGGGCTACAGCGGCGTGGCCGGGCTCGACTTCGCCAAGACCAACGGGGCGCACGGCGTCTACGGCCAGTCCAACAACGGCCACGGCGTGTTCGGCATCTCCTTCAACGCCACCGGCGTCGTCGGCCAGGGAAACACCCCTGGCCAGAGCGGCGTGGCTGGCATCGACATGGCCAAGCACGGGGGCAACGGCGTCTACGGGCAGTCGACCCATGGCACCGCCGTCTACGCGGGCAGCGAGAACGGCACGGCCCTGCACGTGGCCGGCAAGGCCATCTTCAAGACGGCCGGCGTGGCCCACGTCCCCAGCGGCTCGGACTCCGTCACCGTCGCCGTCCAGGGCGTGACCTCATCGAGCATCGTGCTCGCCACGATCCAGGATCCACAGGGCACGCTGTGCGTCGCCGGGGCCAAGGCAGCGTCAGGAAAGGTCACGATCACGCTGACCGCCAAGGCCAAGAGCTCACTGCCGGTCGGGTACTTCGTCGTTAACTAAGCCCTCCGCCACTACCAGCTACGTCACTGGTCCGGGCGGCCTGGGTTTAGGGCCGCCCGGCCCGTAGCATTTTGTCTCCGGTTCGGTTTTGGTCTCATGAAGTGAGGCGTGATGCGTGGCTCCGCTCGGTTGCTGATCATTAGCTCGGTCATGGCCCTGGCGCTCGGCGGTGTCACCGCGAGCATCGCGCCAGCCACGGCCCAGGCGACTCACCCCGCCGCGCTGTTCAAGCTGACCATCTCTGAGATCGACCGGGACGGCACGGCGGTCAAGGCGGACGCGTTCGTGGAGAGCACCAGCGGGGTCAGCTACCTGAACGGCGGGCAGTCGGTGAAGGTGCCTGCCGGTCGCTACGTCGTGGCGGCCGGGGTCTGGCGGCCAGCCGACGGCAGCACCGAGACCCTGGTCGCCGATCAGGTCCACGTCACCGGCCCGACGCACGTCACGCTGAACGCGCAGGGCGCGATCGCCGTCGACGATGCCATCGGCGCGACCGGCGTCACCCAGGGCGCCCAGACCGCCAGCGTGTGCATCGGCAGCGGCATCGAGGAGAACGAACTCGCCGGCTTCCTGGTCGAGTCGCCGGGCACCGTCTACGTCAAGCCGATGGCCTCGAAGGTGCTGACCACCGTCTACCAGACCTACTGGGTGGGCAGCAGCGCCTTGTACGAGGTCGCCGGGGCCTTCAAGGGCGGCATCCCGGCCCATCCCGACTATCACGGCAACCCGGCCACCATGGCGGCCGTGAACGTGCAACTGCGGAACTTCGAGAACGCGACCCCGCTGCAGGCCGTGATCGAGACGTACGACGGCTGCGGCACGACGACGCTGTCCCCGGTGCCGCTGCCGTCCAGCTACACCGACTACCGCACGCCAGGGAACTGGAACACGAACCTGAACTTCGCGGTGACCAGCGGCGGCACGGTGACCCGTGACCTGTACACCGAAGGCGACTACAAGGCCGGCCACAGCTACACCGAGCTGTTCGGCAGCGCGGTCGCGGGGCCGGGCGCCGACTACCCGGAGACCGACCAGAGCACCATCGCCTTCAGCCCGGCCAACCAGTTCTCCGACCCGGTGATCAAGCTGGGCTTCGACTGCGAGGCCAAGGCGACCGTCACGCTTACCCGCGCGTCGGTCACCGTGGCCAAGCAGAAGCTGACGTTCTGCGGCAAGTCCGAGGAGTTCTCCAAGCAGGTGAAGAAGACCGGCTGGTACACGATGACCGCGGTCGCGAACCGGTGGAACCCGGGCGGCGCTCTGCCGGCCCGGCTCCTATCCACTCAGGTCTCGCTCGCCTGGCGGTTCAAGTTCACCCCGGTGACCGGGCACCCGATCA
>DATKFV010000002.1:0-2310 GCA_035511035.1 Streptosporangiaceae bacterium | reverse complement strand
CTTCTACACCAAGGCGCGGGCGGCCGGCGTCAAGCCGATCATCGGCATCGAGGCTTACGTCGCTCCCGAGCACCGCGGGCACAAGCAGCCGGTCCGCTGGGGCACGCCGGCGCAGAAGGACGACGACGTATCCGGCGCGGGCGCCTACACGCACATGACGCTGCTGGCCGAGACGACCGAGGGCATGCACAACCTGTTCAAGCTGTCATCCATGGCGTCCCTGGAAGGCTACTTCCGCAAGCCACGGATGGACCGCGAGCTGCTGGCCCAGTACGCCAAGGGCCTCATCGCCACCACCGGCTGCCCCAGCGGTGAGGTGCAGACGCGGCTCAGGCTCGGCCAGGACCGCCAGGCCCTGGAGGCAGCGGCCGCCTACCGGGACATCTTCGGGCCGGAGAACTACTTCGTCGAGCTCATGGAGCATGGCCTCGACCTGGAGCGGCGCGCCGCCAGCGGGCTGCGGCGGATCGCCGGCGATCTCTCGCTGCCGTATCTCGCGACCAACGACCTGCACTACGCCCGCGAGGGCGACGCGACCGCCCACGAGGCTCTGCTGTGCGTCCAGACGGCCACGAACCTGGCTGATCCGAACAGGTTCCGGCTCGAGGGCGGCGGCTACTACGTGAAGAGCCCGCAGGAGATGCGCGCGCTCAGCGCGGACTCCGACTGGCAGGCCGGGTGCGACTCGACGCTGCTGATCGCCGAGCGCGCGAACGTGGAGTTCACCAAGTCGAACCTGATGCCCAGGTTCCCGCTGCCCGAGGGGGAGACCGAGGCGAGCTGGTTCCGCCAGGAAGTCTGGCGGGGGATGGACCGCCGGTACCCCGACGGCTACGACGAGCAGCGCCGGGCCCAGGCCGAATACGAGATCGGCGTCATCGAGGCGATGGGGTTCTGCTCGTACTTCCTGGTCGTGGCGGACTTCATCATGTGGGCTAAGCGGAACGGGATCCGGGTGGGCCCGTGCCGCGGCTCGGCGGGCGGCTCGATCGTGTCCTACGCCATGGGCATCACCGACCTGGACCCGATCGCGCTCGGGCTTGTTTTCGAGCGATTCCTGAACCCCGAGCGCGTGTCCATGCCCGACGTTGACGTCGACTTCGACGAGCGCCGGCGCGCCGATGTCATCCGGTACGTCACCGAAAAGTATGGTGACGACCGGGTCGCGCAGATCATCACCTACGGCACGATCAAGGCCAAGGCCGCGGTCAAGGACGCGGCCCGGGTGCGCGGCTTCCCCTACTCACTCGGCGACCGGATCACCAAGGCGTTCCCGCCGCCCATCCTCGGCAAGGACATGCCGCTGTCGGGCGTGTTCGAGCCGGACCACCCCCGCTACGGCGAGGCCGGCGAGGTCCGCGCCCTCTACGAGGCCGAGGCCGAGATCAAGCAGGTCATCGACACCGCGCGCGGTCTTGAGGGGCTGATCAGGCAGGCCGGCGTGCACGCGGCCGGGGTGATCATGAGCTGCGAGCCGCTGCTCGACCACATCCCGGTGTGGAAGCGCGAGGCCGACGGAGCGGTGATCACGCAGTTCGACTATCCTTCGTGCGAGGACATCGGGCTGCTCAAGATGGACTTCCTGGGCCTGCGCAACCTGACCGTGATCGATGACGCCATCCGTGGCATAGCCGACAACCGCGGCATCGAGATCGACCTGGACACCCTGGGCCTGGACGACAAGCCGACCTACGAACTGCTGGCCCGCGGCGACACTCTCGGCGTGTTCCAGCTGGACGGCGGCCCGATGCGGGCGCTGCTGCGGGCCATGCGAGCCGACAAGTTCGGCGACATCTCGGCGGTGATCGCGCTGTACCGGCCGGGCCCGATGGCCAGCGCGCCGGTCTATGCCGACCGCAAGACCGGACGGGCGCAGGTCGTGCCGATCCATCCGGAACTGGCCGAGCCGCTCGAGGACATCCTGGGCGAGAGCTACGGCCTCATGGTCTACCAGGAAGACGTGATGTTCGCCGCGCAGAAGCTGGCCGGGTACTCGCCCGGCAAGGCCGACCTGCTGCGCCGGGCCATGGGCAAGAAGAAGAAGGAGATTCTGGAGAAGGAGTACGAGCCGTTCGCGGCCGGCATGAAGGCCAACGGCTACTCCGACGGCGCGATCAAGACGATCTGGGACGTGATGGTGCCGTTCTCCGGCTACGCCTTCAACAAGGCGCACGCGGCCGGCTACGGGCTGATCTCCTACTGGACCGCCTACCTGAAGGCCAACTTCCCGGCCGAGTACATGGCCGGGCTGCTCACCTCCGTCGCGGGCGACAAGGACAAGTCCGCGCTGTACCTGAACGAGTGCCGCCG
>DATKFV010000001.1:0-46345 GCA_035511035.1 Streptosporangiaceae bacterium | reverse complement strand
CCTCTGATCTGACGCGGTCAGCCAACTGGGCATCACCCTTCAGGCCGACGGCGAATGGCGCACCGATCTCGCCAGACGTGGCGAAGCCCGGCCATATGGCTGGCATGATCGGATTGCTCCCCACCTATCGCCGGCGCACGGCAAGAGCCATCCGCGCACCCATACAGAACAGTTGTTCGGTAGGCGAGATAGCCTTGGCCGATTCAGGACAGATCGAATTCCGATTCGGCGATCTGGGCTCCTGGACTAGGGCTTGTTCGTTTGCCGGTGACCCGGGAAGTGCTGACCGCCGCTGGGGAGGGTCGGCAATGGACCCGGCACGGTCGGACTCGGGGCGCTGAGGTTCAAGCGGCCGTGCCCGGAGGCTGCGGTGCTGGTCACTGCAACCTGAAGATCGCGCCTGAGCAGCGGGCAGCTAATCCGGCTCATCGCGTGCGACCTGTGCGTCGTGTGCAATGGAGCGTCTCTTTGGCCGTGATGACAGGCGCCAGCGCTCGCTGATGACAGGCGTTTCCGTCCACCCCGGACCCTCGGTACAAGGCCTAGTTACGGATATCCACGCCCGAACTTCTCATTTCTCCGCCCGTAAGTCACCTTCTGTAGCACCTCGCCAGGGTGACGGTGAGCCGCAGCGCCGGGCGCCGTTCCACGTTTCGTTCCACGGGCGATCGAGAATAATCGAAACTAGCGTCGAAATATTGCCTTGAAGAGCATCAATGGGAGCCCCCTTACGGAATCGAACCGTAGACCTTCTCCTTACCATGGAGACGCTCTGCCGACTGAGCTAAGGGGGCGCACCGGGGTAACGACCCGAGCATCCGGCGCCAGCCACCGGCACCCTACCCAACCGCTAGCCGCGCGCTACGCGAGCATACACGATCACGGCGCCGTTCGCTGAACGGGAGGGTGGGCCGAGCGGAACGCGGCGAGCACAGACGGCCAAGCCCCCGAAAGCGGATCGATCAGATCAAAGTGTCCCGCGCCAGGAAGCAGCACGCAATCCACCTCGGTATCGCCAGCCGCCCGCGCCTCCGCGGCGTAGCCGACGCTCATCTCGGGTGGCACGCGATCGTCAGCGGTGCCATGCACGAGGAGCACCCGCGACCCGACCGGCAACAACCGAGCCGGATCAGCCGCCTCGTACCGCTCAGGGAACCGCTTTGGCCCGCCGCCGATCAGGGCGTCGGCGGCTCGGCCGCCTAGCCGCAGTCGCTGGCACTCGGTCAGGTCGCTGACCGCCGCTAGTGCAACGACGCCGCAACCAGGCCGGGGCTCGGCCCGCCACGGCGAACCGCCTGGCAGCCGGTGCCGGCTCGCGGCCCACAGCGCCAGGTGGCCGCCAGCGGAGTGCCCGGCGAGCACCATCGACCGGCCGTCGACGAGCCCGTCCGCGGCCTCGGCGACCAGGCCAGGCAACCGGTCCATAGCGGCCGCGACGTCGTCGAACGTCTCCGGCCAGCCACCGCCTCCGCCTCGGCCGCGCCCCGTCCGACGGTACTCCGGCGCGCAGACAATGAACCCGGCAGCGGCCAGCGCTTCAGCGAGCGGCGCCGTGTGCCGGCGGTCGTACTGCGCGCGCCAGTACCCGCCGTGCAGAAATACCGCCAGCCTGGCCCTCTCACCCCGGGCGGCCGACCCCCAGCCTGGCTCAGGCGGCGGCATGTGCACGTCCGCTACCTGGTCCGACCCTTCGCCGTAGCGCAGGACCAGGTCTGGCGGGCGGGCCGGCCTGGTCAGTACGTCGCCACTCGGCCGCGCTACAGCCGGATCATGTTCAGTGCTCATCTGACCGCCATGTTCATCTGACCGCCATCCAGTACATGCCAGATATCGGTCTCCTTTGCACCAGATAGGAAAGCTCTTACCTTGCTTAGGTAATATGGTCGCCAAGGCGGCGGAACGAACGCTGACAGAATCTACCAACGGAGTGCGGCGGTGCCGGTTAGGCTCGTTCGAGCAGCGCAGGTCGCCGTGGGGGCGGGCGCAGGGTTGTTCCTGCTGGCCGCGCCCGCGATCGCGCCGGCTCTTGGCCAGAGCGCTTCCGCGGCCACGGTGAGCCCGCTCAGGTCCACTTGCGGTTCCGCCGCGACTGCGGTGACCCAGGCCAGCGTCTTCGCCGGGTCCAGCCCTTCGGTCAGCGCGACGACCGCGGCGAGCGTCAGCCCTTCGCAAAGCCCGACGTCATCGAGCAGCCCGAGCCCTTCCAAGTCCCCTAGCCCCACGGGCAGCGCGAGCCCAACTTCGAGTCCGAAGCCCAGCCCGTCGGGCAGCCATTCGTCGGGCCCTTCGAAGAGCGCGACCCCGAGCCCGTCGAAGAGCTCCTCCCCGACGAAGAGCTCCTCGCCCTCACCATCGCCGTCCAAGTCACCGACCAAGTCGCCGAGCCCGTCGCCGTCGAAATCGCCGAAGCCACCCCCCAAGGTCGGCGCGATCTGCGTCACGGCCCAGGTGATCCGCAGCGGCTCTCAGAGCTGGGCCGGCGGCAAGCTCGAGTACTCGATCTGGGTGTGGAGTACGACCAAGGCGCGCGCCGTCTCGGCGACGGTCGCCCGCAGCAGCGCGGTACTCGCGCCGAGCTTTTCCCTCTGCCCAGCCGCGAGCGGCTCGAGCTGCCATATCGGCTCGTTGCCCGCGTATCAGGCTTTTGAACTGCTTATTACCGACAAAATTGCCAAAAGCGCCTCAGTCGGTGAGCAGTTGACGGTCACAGTGAGCGTCCAGGGCACCGCCGAGGCCAAGGGCAGCGCGCTGTCACCAGCGGAGGCCAGCATCGCCCTCGTCGTCGGCCAGGATGGCTCGTCACCTGCCCCGGTGATCACGGTGCCAGCCGAGCCCTCGACCGTCCCCGGATTGCCGGGCACTACCGTGACACCAGGCAGCATCACGAGCCTCTTCCCAGTCGTCACCCCCTCGCCGTCGACCACGCCTGGCGCTCCGCAGCGGTCACGACACAAGGTCACGAAGGCGATTGCGACCGCCTCCTCGCTGCCCCTCGACCCGAGGCTGATCGGCGGGCAACTCATCGGCCTCGTGGTACTCGCGGCCGCTGTCACGATGGTCGTGGCCAGGCTCTCCCTGCGGACCCCGGTGCCAGCCGGCCAAGCTTCGGGTTCTGGGCCTACCTCAAGCGCGGCACCAGGGCCGACCGCGGAACCGGGCGCTGCCGCCGAAGCACCGCCGTCCGCGACCGACTAAATGCGAGTACACCAGAGCCCACCGACAGTCGCCTCCGCTCGGAGGCGTCGTCGCGCTACTCGCAGCACAGTGTGCCCATGAGCCCGCGATCGGACGAGGCCGGGAGTTACCGAATTACTTGGTGGCGTGCTCGACCAGTGGGCGCATCTGGCGCATCTCGTTGGCCAGGCCGGTCGCGCTGAGGGTGGCGGAGACGACGACGCCGAAGGTGTCGTCGTCGGACCAGGCGCATTCGGCGGGACCGCCGTTGGAGCCGGGTGCGCAGGCAGCCTGACCGCCGAGGCGGCCTGGGCTGGTCGGGAACGAGCCGTGCACCTGGGCCATGAACCCGCCGATGAAGCCGCTCGCCGAGCCGCCGCCGGTGATGTTGCCGCCGATGAAGACGATGATCTGCGGGCCGTCGCTGGTGTCCGGCCCGGTCGTCTCCTCGTAGACGGCGGCGACGACGTTCTTGACCTCGCCCGCGGCGCCGGCCACCACCTTCTGTCGCAGGGCCTGCGCGGTCGAGCTGTCGAGGGTCGGCGACTGGACGTACAAGTCGAGCCGGGCCGGGATCGTGATCACGTGCGCCTGCCGCGGCGCGAGGAACAGGTATCCGGCCGCGACCAAGACCACGACGACCAGGCCCGCGCCCGCGATCATGAGCCAGCGCGGGATCCTGGCAAAGGATCTCAGCAGGTGCCCGCCCGGCGAGCGCCGGTCGCGGGACTTGATGCCGATGCGGGCGCTGGCTGATCCGGTCCTAGCCGACGACGCAGGCCGGGCCGGGGTTTGAGTCTTCGCCGCGGGCTCCGCTTCAGCCTCGCGAACCCCTGAGCGGGCCGCCGGCGCCGGGCGAGCCGGAGACGAGGCCGCCGGTGAGGTCGGGAAGGCCGAGGTCGCCGCGGACAAGGACGCGGACCCGGTCGCGTCAGGCTTCGGGCGCGCCGTACCGACCGGACGTGTCCGCGCCGAGGTCTCAGCCCCGCCGACTCCGGCGGGGGACGAGTCATCCCCAAGCGCTGGCCGCGGCCGCGTCTCGGTCGAACTAGGCGCGTCAGCTCTCGGCCAGGTGGCCGGCGCCAGCCCAGAGTCCGGCCTGACGGCCGGCATACGCCCGGAGTCCGGCCTGACGGCCGGCGCCAGCCCAGAGTCCGGCCTGACGGCCGGCGTACGAGCAGTGTCCAGCCGAGCAGCCGGCAAGCCGGCCCCCGAGCCCGTCCCCGGCCGATCCGCCGGCGCGTCCCAGCCGACGGTGGCGTCCCGTCCGGTCGACGGCGGCCTCGTCGTCGGCGAATCCCGGCCGAGCAGGGAATCCGTGCTAGGCAGCGGATCCCGGCCGGCGAACGATGATTGCCCGGCCAACGGATCGCGGCCAGGCAGCGAATCGCCGCCGCCCGCCGTATCCCAGTCAGCCGCAGGCGCCCGGCCAGCGATCGCGCCACGACCAGTCCCAGCGTCGCCGACCGGTGTCCCCCAGTCAGCCGCGGGCACGGCGGGTGGCCGACCGGCCGGCGGGGTCCGGCCGGTCGGCGGGGTCCGGCCAGCCGAGAGCTCTCGGCTGACTCGCGGGTCTGGCTGGGCGCGGCGCTGGCGATCCGGGGACGCCGCGTCGAACGCGGCGGTGCTTGCCCCTGGCCCCGTCGCCGTGCCAGTGCCGAGACTCCCGCTTGGCGCGTCCCAGCCTGGTCGCGCGGGCGATCCCGAGCCAGGCCGCCGCCGCCGGCCAGGAGAGGTGTCGAGGATCCCGCCGTCCGGAGGATAGAGCGGCCTGGCGTACTCCTGTGAATCGAGCCAAGGCTCGGAGGCCGGGCCAGGCGATGACCTTCTCAGGTCAGTATCCGCGGCCCCGTGCTGCGGTTCGACGTCGTTCGCCGGGGTCGGCGTCCCGCCTCTCGTCCGGCCGGTCCCAGTCTCCCGGCCCCGGCCCCCGAACGGCCGACGAGAACCAGGGCCATTGTCCCGCGCCGGCGCCGGCGTCGTCCGTTCCGCCCAGCCACCGTCTGGATCGCCGACCACGCTGCCGCGTCGACTCCCTAGCCCGGTTCCGCCGGGATCAATGTCGGTCGACTCCCCGCGACGGCCCGCGCTCCTGCTTCCGCCCGCGTCGAATGCGGGGAGCCCGCCATCGTCAGCCTCCCCAGCCCGGCTCCCGCTTCGCCGCCCAAGCCGACCAGCCAAGCCTCGGGGGTCCGTCTGACCCAGGTCGTCACCGCCCCTGCCCGATCGGCCGGGCGCTTCAGGCCGCCCTGTCGTTCCAAGCTGGGCCGTCGCGGGCTGGGCCGCAGGCCGGGACGGGGCCGCCGGCCGGGATACGGCCGGCTTGCTTGCCGGAGACTGAGCCGGAGCGCCGGACCGGCCCTCCCCTAGGTACTTGATCCAGTCGTAGTCCTCGTCGGCCTCGGGACCAGGCGCAGGACCCGGCGCCCGGCCTGGGCGGCGGTCGGCTGACCGCCGCTCCTTGCCGCCGCGCCGGGCCGAACCGAACCGGCCGCCGTGACCGCCCTGATCTTCATCATTAGCGGACGGCGCCGGATCACGCCTGGCCAGGCTCCGCTGAACCGGATCGCGCCGAGCCGGATCGCGCCGGCCCGGGCCAGCAAGACCGCCGGCCAGCGACCCGTCCCGCTCATCCCGGTCCGCCCGACCGAAGCCTGCCGGCGTCCCTGGACCAAAGCCATCCTGAGCCCGCCTGAGCCCGCTCCCTGCGCTCGCGCTGTCCGGCCAGCCGGACTCGGCCGCGCGCCGATCCCGCGCCCCGTCCGGCCGACCGCCAGCAATTCCGCGCCCGTCCGCCTCTGGCTGCCCGCCAACTCCGGGCCGACTACCGCTAGCGGGCCGCGCGGTCGATGACGGCCCAGGCGGCGCCCAGTGCCCGTATCCAGGCGCCCTGGGCCCGCCAAGCTCATCGTTAGCTCGCCACGGCTCGGCGAAGTCCTGCCCGGCCGACCAGGAGTTAGCGGCATAGGAACCCGTAGCAGGCGCGTCAGTGCCATAAGAGTCAGTGCCATAAGAGTCAGGGGCATAAGAGTCAGGGGCATAAGGACCAGCACCGTAGGGGGCGTAGTCCTGCGCGTAAGGCCAGCCAGGCACCCGGCCCTCATCGGTGTCGGCATCAGGACCGTCCGTCCAGGTGCCCGACGCCCGCGACCCGTAGTCGCCTTGCGGACCTGTGCTCATGCGACGCGATTCCCCTGACGACGGCGACATCCCCGGCCAGCCCCATCAAGCCAGCCTGACCCTGCCGATCACCCAATCGGCCCAGCCGGGCCGAGATCTTCTTCATCATGCGGCAAGTTCGGCGCTCCCGCTACACGATCGGACCGGCTCGCTAGCCTATGCGATCTGTCGCGAAACAGTCTTGCGGCGGCAGTTGGGAAGGATGCACGATCGTCTCAGCGCTAACACTGAGGAGCAGACCGTGCTCGAAGGCATCTCCCAGCCCGTCGCCGGTCCTTCCGTGATCTTCCCGCGCGGCTACCTGTGGGGTGCTCCGCTCTGGAGCGCGGTCGCGCTCGCCTATTTGGCGCTAACCCACTGGCCATGGTGGTTCAAGGCCGATCTCGCGGCTGGCTTGCTCGCCGGGCTCGTCATCTTCATCTTGGCCATGAGCAGCCTCACCTTCCGCGCGTTCTCGGCCGACCGGACCGAGGTCAGGATCGGGCTGCCGACCTCGACCAAGCGGCACGGCAAGAAGCGCCGCGCCGTCAGGCACATACCGTGGCAGCAGATCGACCGGGTCAAGATCGCCTCGCGGCCGTTCGCGGTGCGGGTGGACATCGTGCTCGGCCCGAACGCGGCCCTTTCCAACCGCGGCTACCAGTCAAACCTGGCCTTCGTGACGATCCACCGCGTGCTCATGCTCGTGATCCCGTTCTGGTACCTGTGCAGGCCGACCGGCCTGATCAGCCCGCTGGAGCGGCCGGCTCGGTACCGCGTCATCCTCCGCGAGACCACGGTCGATGAGATGCGGCGCTCGTTCCGGGCGATTGCTCCCCCTGAAGTGACCATCGCCGTGCTGGTCCGCCGGGGCGCCTCCGTATCATCAGCCAAAGCGGCACCGGGCGGGATCCGTCAGTCAGCCTGAGCCGAGAGTGGTTACCGTCCGCTCAGTGGCGCCGCGAGCTATTTGCGGATAAGTGAAAGGCGTTGACCCGATGGCACATGAGGTTACTGGCGTGATCGCCCGCACCAAGGGCGCTCCCGTCGAGCTCACCACGATCGTCGTTCCTGACCCCGGTCCGGGCGAGGCCCTGGTCAAGGTCCAGGCCTGCGGCGTGTGCCACACCGACCTGCACTACCGCGAGGGCGGCATCGGCGAGGACTTTCCCTACTTGCTCGGGCACGAGGCCGCCGGCGTGGTCGAGGCCGTCGGCGAGGACGTTACTGGCGTAGCGCCGGGCGACTTCGTGATCCTGAACTGGCGGGCGGTCTGCGGTCAGTGCCGGGCCTGCAAGCGTGGCCGCCCCTGGTACTGCTTCGCCACCCACAACGCCAAGCAGAAGATGACCCTGACCGACGGCACGGTCCTGTCCGCCGCCCTCGGCATCGGCGCGTTTACCGAGAAGACGCTGGTCGCCGCCGACCAGTGCACCAAGGTCAATCCTGAGGTCAAGCCGGAGGTCGCCGGCCTGCTCGGCTGCGGCGTGATGGCCGGCCTAGGCGCGGCCCTCAACACCGGCGAGGTCGGCCGAGGTGACTCGGTCGCGGTGATCGGTTGCGGCGGCGTCGGCTGCGCCGCGATCCTGGGCGCGCGGCTGGCTGGCGCCCGGAAGATCATCGGCATCGACATCGACGACCGCAAGCTCGCCTGGGCCCGCGAGCTTGGCGCCACCGACACGATCAACTCCAAGACCTCTGACCCGGTCGAGGGCATCCAGGCGCTCACCGAAGGCAACGGCGCCGACGTGGTCATCGAGGCCGTAGGCCGGCCCGAGACCTACAAGCAGGCCTTCTACGGCCGTGACCTGGCCGGCACCGTGGTGCTCGTCGGCGTGCCGACCCCGAAGATGCAACTCGACCTGCCGCTGCTCGACGTGTTCGGCCGGGGCGGCCGCCTCAAGTCATCCTGGTACGGCGACTGCCTGCCCGAGCGCGACTTCCCGATGCTGACCGACCTGCACTTGCAGGGGCGGCTCCCGCTGGACAAGTTCGTCTCGGAGACCATCGGGATCAACGACGTCGAGGCCGCCTTCGCCAAGATGCAGCGAGGCGAGGTCCTGCGCAGCGTCGTGGTCTTCTAGGCCGCTCCCTTTGATGCAAATAAACCAAGCCGGGGCCGGTCCGGTCACCAGGATCGCCATGTGGTCGGGCCCCCGGACGCTGTCGACCGCCCTGATGCGGTCGTTCGAGAACCGGCCGGGCACGGTGGTGGTCGACGAGCCGTTGTATGCCTACTACCTGGCTCGGACCGGTATCGATCATCCCGGCCGCGAGGAGATCATCGGGTCGATGCCGACTGGCTGGGCTGACGTGGTCCGCGGGCTAGTCGCCGGAGAGCTGCCGCCAGGCACCACCGTGTACTACCAGAAGCACATGACCCACCACCTGCTCCCCGAGGTCGACCGGGACGCGCTCGCTGGCTTGCGGCACGCGTTCCTGATCAGGGACCCGAGGCGGTTGCTAGCGTCGTACGCGAAGGTGCGGAATACCCCGACGCTGGCCGACCTCGGGCTCGAGCAGCAGGTGGAGATCTTCCGCCGGTTCGGCGGCCCGGTCATAGAGGCCGCCGACCTAGCGGCCAAGCCCCGAGCCGTGCTCGAAGCGCTGTGCGACGCGCTGGGGATACCGTTCGATGAGGCGATGCTGGCCTGGCCCGCCGGCCCGCGCGACACCGACGGCGTGTGGGCCAGGTACTGGTACTCGGGAGTCTGGACCTCGACCGGATTCGCCGCGCGGGCCCAGTCCGCCACCGTCAGCCCGGGGAGCACCGCCAGCCCGGGGAGCACCGCCGAGCCGGGCAGCACCGGCGGCCAGGGCGTCCTGTCGGGTGAGCTTGAACCGCTGGCCGCCCGGTGCCAGCCGTTCTACGACGAGCTCGCCGAGCACCGCCTAACCCTGCGCTAACCCGATTCCGGGCTATCCGATTTCGGGCTATCCGATTCCGGGCTATCCGATTCCGGGCTATCGGGTTTCGGGGCAGCCGACTCCGAAGATCTTGGAGTTTTCTCAGCGGAGGAGGAAGATCTTGTCATTACTCCGGGCTATGGGCCAGTGAAAATAACAAGATCTTGGGTTCGGAGCGATTAGATCTTAAAGGTCTTTCCCTGCGAACGATTGCGGGCGGTGGCGTTGCTTCCGGGCGGGTAGCGCGCCGCTCGGCGGCGTCCTCCGCCGCATCGGCTGACGGCCGCGGTCAGGGATCCGCGACCGAAATATCGGGCGCGTTGCGGTTATGCGCGGTCCGCATAGCTTTATGCATGTCGCGCGTGCGCCTAATCCGGATTCGCGGTCCATCGTGATGTCCGCCGCATTCCGGCGGCGCGGTGATACGTTGCTACCGGCAAATTAAGCCCTTGCAATAACCCGCCGCCCGGATTGCTCTAGCCGACCTTTTTGCGCGCGTTGCGATAATAGTCGGCCAAGCTTTAATAGAACATCTTGGCGTAACGGGGAAATACTGGCAGTCAAAATCACTACGGGGGGCCAAGCTACATGCATGTACAGTTCCCGAAATTGACGACTCGCGTCATTGAGCTGACGGCGGTCGCAGCCGCGGCGGTGACGATCGCTGGTCTCAGCATCGCGCCGGCCCAGGCTGCGCCCGACCTGACGATTCCGGTGCCCTGCAGCACGGAGGCCCTGTTCGCGGCGGTGAGCTCGGCCCCTAGCGGCTCGACGCTGCTGCTCGCGCCTGGGTGCACCTACGTGCTCGACGAGGGCCTTCCCATGATCAACCGCGCGCTGACTTTTATCGGCGGTCCTTCGACACTCGCCCGCAGTGATGCCGAGGAGACGAGCAAATTCTCGATCATGAGCATCTGTAACGGCGGCTATGTCGTCCTGCACGACGTCAGTTTCGTCAACGGGGACAGCAGCGACGACGGCATAAATGGCGGCGCCATCGACAACGAGGGCGGCTTCGTCGCGGTGAACGGCGGCACGTTCGCCGACAACAACGCGTCGCACGAAGGCGGCGCGATTTACAGCAGCGGCACGCTCCACGTCACCGGCGCGAACTTCACCGACAATTCCGCCGAATACGGCGGCGCGATCGGCAACGAGGGGTCCGCATCGGTGACCTTGGCGCACTTCAGCGACAACGGGGCATACGAAGGCGGCGGGATCTACAGCGACGGTCCCATGTCGGTCGACCTGTCCGCCTTCACCGGCGACAACAACGCCACTTACGGCGGCGCTACCTACATCAACACCGGGACGCTCACCATCACCAGGAGTCAGTTCACCGGGAACCCAGCCGAGTACGGCGGCGCCGTCTACAACTACCGGGGCGACCTGAGCCTGGCCGGCGACACGTTCGACAACAACGGCGGCACCGGCGACAAGAGAGGGCCGAACAACAGCCGTAACACCCCTGACGATGAGAGCGGTACCTATGAAGGCGGGGCGATCAACAACGAGGACCAGATGTCGCTGAACGGCAGCACCTTCTCCGAAAACTCGGCGACCTACGGCGGCGCCGTCTACAACGACGACGTCGCCACCATGAGCATGGACAATGTCGAGACCAACGCGGCCGCCACGGACGGCGGCGGCATCTACAACGTCTACGAACTCTCGGTCGCCGACACCAAGATCCATGTCAACCACGCAGGTCACGATGGCGGCGGGATCTACAACGAGGAGTTCCTGACGATCACCGGCAGCCAGCTGGACTTCAACACGGCGGGCAACGTCGGCGGCGGGATCTACAACGACGACAGCACCACGATCTCGAAGACCAGCGTCGACGAGAACGCGCCTGACAACTGCGCCCCGCTTGGCAGCGTGGTCGGCTGCTTCGGCTGACCCGAGCTGGGCCGGGCGCACCCGACCCGATATCGGAGTATCCGATTTCGGATTATCCGATATCGTGATGACCTTCAGGCTGGGCGGACGCCGATCCGCCCAGCCTGAGGCACGCCAGGACGCCGATCCGCCCAGCCTGAGGCACGCCAGGACGCGCCGCTAGCATCGTCGTCGAGAGGAGCGCGCGATGCTGCAGCAGTTCGATGAGCGGAACCGTGACCTGGTCGTCAGCGTAGGTGGCAGGCTGACTCACAGGGACGAGGCCGGAGTCAGCCCCTTCGACTCAGCCGTGCAGGGCGGCGACGCGGTGTGGGAAGGCCTGCGGCTGCACGACGGGCGGATCTTCCGGCTGACCGAGCATCTCGCCCGGCTGCGCCGGTCGGCGCAGGCGCTCGCGTTCGACTACGTGCCGCCGGACGTGGAGATCATCGAGCAGATCAGCCGGACGCTCGCCGCCAACGGCATGACCGACGGCGTCCACATCAGGCTCACCCTGACCAGGGGCGTCAAGATCACCAGCGGCATGGACCCGCGGCTGAACCAGTCGGGACCGACCCTGATCGTGCTCCCTGAGTTCAAGGCGCCCGTCTACGACGCGACCGGGATCATGCTGATCACGTCGAGCCTCCGCCGCCCGCCGCCGGACAGCCTGGACCCGAAGATCCACCACAACAACTTGCTGCCGTCGATTCTGGCGAAGATCGAGGCGAACGTGGCTGGCGCCGACGACGCGATCATGCTCGATCATCGCGGGTTCGTGGCTGAGACCAACGCGACCAACGTGTTCTGCGTGACCGATGGCCTGCTCGGGACGCCGACGTCGGCCGCCTGCCCTGAGGGGATCACCAGGGCGGCCGTGCTCGAGCTCGCCGCCGGGGCCGGGATCGAGTGCGTGGTCGGCGACTACTCGGTGGTCCAGCTCTACACCGCCGACGAGGTGTTCGTCACCGGGACCATGGGCGGCATCGCGCCGGTGGTCAGGATCGACGGCCGGGTCATCGGTTCAGGCCGACCAGGCCCGGTGACCGGCCAGCTCACCGGCTTGCTCGCGGAGCTGGCCGCGACCACGGGAACCGTCGTCTGCCCCGCCGTCCCGGTGCCGAGCTAGCTCAGCCCTTGGCTAGGGAGGCGCGGAGGGCGAGGATGCGCTCGACGGCGGCCTTGAAGGCGCTCTGGTTCAGGGACTTGTGTCCGTAGTCGTAGCTGAGCGAGTTCATCGCGCTCACGCCTTCGCTCGGCTGGCCCTCGGCGCAGAGCAGCAGGTCCATCCCGGCCCTGGCCGCCAGGGTGGAGCGGTGCGCGATCGAGCCGAACGGGTTGAGCGCCCCGGCCTCGAGCGCGTCGGTGATGGTCACGCCGCCGAAGCCGAGCCGCTGCCGCAGCTCGCCCTGCACGATCACCGACGACAGCCCGGCCGGGTACTTGGCGTCAAGCGCTGGGTAGATCGCCCAGGACACCATCACCAGCTTGACGCCGGCCGGGATCACCGACTTGTAAGGCTTCTCGTCGATGCTCCTGATGGCCGACAGCGGGATGTTGAGCGTGACCGGGCGCATGTCGGTGTCCTGGTTCGTGGCGGCCGCGCCCAGGCCGGGGAAGTGCTTGGCCGTCGCGGCGATGCCCTGGCCCTGCTCGGCCGTGGCGAACAAGGTGCCGAGCTTGGCGACCTTGGCGGCGTTGTTGCTGAACGAGCGGCCGAACTCGTCGATGAAGTTACCGGCCTGACGATAGACGTCGAGCACTGGCGACAGGTTCACGTTCAGGCCGACGCTGTGCAGCAGTTGCCCGGCGGCCTTTCCCTCGGCGGTGGCCGTGGCCCAGGGATGGGCGGACTGGCCGATCTGCTTCTCCGACAGGTACGGCGGGCCGGGGAGCCTGCGGACCTGGCCGCCTTCCTGGTCCGTCATCAGCAGCAATGGCAGGTGCACCGGGTCGGAGGGGGCCATGGCGGCCTGCTGCAGCTGCTTGGCGACCGCGGTGATCTGGCTCAGCGAGCTGATGTTGTTGCTGAAGAAGATGACGCCGGCGACGTCGCCCTGCTTGATCAGGGTGATCAGCTGGGCGGGCGGGGTCAGCCCGGTGTAGCTGTAGATCACCCGCTGTCCGGCGAGCTGCTTATTGGTCAGCTTGGGCAGCAGCGTCTCCGCGGTCCGCAGCCCGGAGGCACTGGGCGAGGTCGCACCTGGCCGCAGGCCGATCGTCGGCGAGACCGCTCCGGGCGGCAGCGGCTGCGGATTCGGGTGCGTCCCGCCGGCGTGAGCAGCTCCAGGCTTCGACGAGGCGGTGCGCTGACCGTTGGCGCCCGACCGGCCGGTGAGGTTGATCGTGAGCACGACAGCGGCGATCACGACCACGATTCCCGTGGCCAAGATGATCAGGTTCCTGCCCCGCACGATCGACGAGCCTTTCCTCGAATTGCCCTGGCCGGGCCAGCCGCCGCGATGAGCGGCATACGATCGCCTGCCCGCACTTACGCCATGGCGGCCAGCCATAGCGTGCGGTACGGCATCTCCCGATCCCAGAGCCCGGTTACTTCCCATGCCGCCATGCTACGAACAGTTAGCACGCTGTGCACGAATACGGCGTCCATCGGCATGCCGACCTGTGAACTTAGCTGCGGAAACACGGACCCTCGTGCTGATCTCAGCCCAGTGTGACCAGGGCCAGCCGCAGTCAGGCCCGGCCAGAAACGCCGAGGTGACCTGC
Source organism: Streptosporangiaceae bacterium (assembly GCA_035511035.1). GTDB lineage: Bacteria > Actinomycetota > Actinomycetes > Streptosporangiales > Streptosporangiaceae > Chersky-822. The sequence continues at coordinate 32,497 of DATKFV010000001.1, read as the reverse complement.
TGATTTCCGCATCCAGGCTGACTGCGCCACCGGATGGCCGATACGCTGCGTAAGCGATGGATCACGAGAACATCTCGCGACCGATCTGTTCGCCATTGACATCGCGTGACATCGCGCTTGAGCGCACCGTCAGCACGCACCCGGGCGCGCCATTAGCATCGCGCCCTGAGCGCGCCAATAAACGCTTCCACAGGAACGATCGCCTGGAGGACCGATGGTTCAGCGTGACACCGCATGGCCGGCCGGGACACCGTGCTGGGTGGATCTCGGCACCGACGACGTGGCTAGGGCCAGGTCGTTCTACGAGACGCTGTTCGGGTGGGATACGCAGGTCGGCCCGCCGGAGTCAGGCGGCTACGTCATGTGCGAGCTCGGCGCGCGTCCCGTCGCAGGCATTGGCCCGAAGATGGGCCCGGCGGAGGCTCCGCCGGCCTGGACCACCTACCTCGCCTCTGACGACGCTGACGCGACCGTGGCCAAGGTCACCTCCGCGGGCGGTCAGGTACTGGCCGAGCCGTTCGACGTGATGGACGTCGGGCGGATGAGCGTGGCCGCCGATCCTGGCGGCGCCGTCTTCGGGATCTGGCAGCCCAGGTCGCATACCGGGATGCGCCTCGCGAACGAGCCAGGCGCAGTCACCTGGAACGAGAACATGAGCCGCAGCTTCGACGCGAACAAGGCCTTCTACCAGTCCGTCTTCGGCTACGACTACGACGATATGAGCAGCGACGACTTCAAGTACGCGGCCTTCAAGACGACCGGCGACCCGCTGGGCGGCATCGGCGACCTCGGCCAGCTGGCACCGGATGAGACGCCCGCGCACTGGCGGACCTACTTCGCCGTCAGCGACACCGACGCGACCGTCAGCCAGGCGACCAAGCTCGGCGGCAGCGTAATCGCACCGCCGTGGGACACCCCCTACGGCCGGATGGCTATCCTCAGCGACGACCAAGGCGCCGTCTTCGCCATCATGTCCGCCCCAGCCGAGCCAGCCCAGTAGCCGCCCGCGCACGGCCGACCCCACCGTTGGCGCATAGGTGTTCTTCCAGCAACACCGATGCGCCAACGATGTTGGCCGTGACCGAGCCGGGGCGGGGCCGGGGCCGTGACCGGGGCCGGGACCGGGCCGGGGCCCGACCGGGCCGCGCCCAGCCGGCCGGGCCGACGCGGAGGTTAGACGGGCAGATCTCTGGTGGGGGTGGGCTGGGGCTCGCTAGGCACGGCGTCGGCTAGGGCCTCGGGAGAGCCCGGCGCGGCGCCCGCGGCGCCCGCAGCACCCGCAGCGCCCACGGCGGCCGCAGGCGGCTGGAACTCGGCGGCCACGCGCTCGGCGGTCCGCCGGGCCCAGGCCCCGGTAGTGAGCACGCCGAGCACGAGCACCGACAGGCCGCAGCCGGCGATCACCCACCAGCCCACGTGGCTGGCCAGGGCGAAGCCGTCCGGCAAGCTGCCGACCAGCGCCGACACCACCACGGAGCCGATCACGGCGACGCCGAGCGACGCCCCGACCTGTCGGCTCGTGGAGGCGACCGCCGCCGCTACGCCGGCCTGCGCCCTGGGCATGCCGGCCATCGCCGTGTTCGTGATCGGCGCGTTGACCAGGCCGAACCCGAGGCCGAACAGCAGGTAGCTGACCACGAGGCTCGGGGTCGACGTGTGGATGGCCAGCCTGGTCAACGTGACCGCGCTCGCGGTGATCGCGACGCCCGCGCCGATCATCGGCAGCCGCGGCCCCCGGCTGGCGACGATCCGGCCCGAGAGCGGGCTGCAGATCGCCGTCATAGCAGCCATTGGCAGCATGTAGAGCCCGGCGTGCAGCGCCGACAATCCGCGCACGTCTTGCAGGTAGATCGTGCTGAGCAGCAAGAAGCCAGCCAGGGCCGCGAACGCCGACACCGCGACCAGCGTGGCCCCTGAGAACGGCAGGCTGCGGAAGAACCGCATGTCAAGCAGCGGCTGATCGCGCCAGGACTCGTACCTGGTGAACCCCACGCCGGCCACGACCGCCACCACGAAACAGCCGATGATCAGGCCCGACGTCCAGCCGCGAGCGGGGCCCTCGATGATCCCGTACACGAGCGCCGCCAGCGTGATCATCACCAGCACTTGCCCGACCGGGTCGAAGCGACGAGCCAGCGGCGCCTTCGACTCGGGCACGAACAGCGCGGTCAGCACGATCGCGGTCACGCCGACCGGGATGTTGATCCAGAAGATGCTCCGCCAGCCGACGGTGCTGACCAGCAGCCCGCCGACGACCGGGCCGAGCGCCATGGACAGGCCGACGACCCCGCCCCAGATCCCGATCGCCCTGGCCCGCTCGACTCGCTCGGTGAACGTGTTCGTGATGATCGACATCGCGACCGGGTTGAGCATCGAGCCGCCGATGGCCTGCATCATGCGGAACCCGACGAGCGCGCCCAGGCTCGGTGCGAGGCTGCACGCCAGCGACCCGAGCGTGAACAGCGCGAGCCCGACCTGGAAGGTACGGCGGCGGCCGACCCGGTCCGCGGTCGACCCTGACAGCATCAGCAGGCTGGCCAGGACCAGCGAGTACGCGGCCACGACCCACTGCAAGCCCGAGACGCTCGCGTGCAACTCCCGCTGGATCGACGGCAGCGCGACGTTCACGACGGTCACGTCCAGCCCGACGATGAACAGGCTCATGCAGCAGATCGCGAGGATCAGGTACCGCCGCGACCTGTTCAAGTTAGCGACGCTCACTAAGTTCCTATACCCTTTCGCGCCTTTTGCTCACCCTGCGCTCACGGCGGGCCCGAAACCAGTCCGGCCCAGGCTCGACCGCGTCAGCCGATGTCGCGCCGGCGCAGCCCAGCGAGCCCCGCGCCGGCTAGCGCCAGCGCGACCACGCAAAGCACAACAATCTCCAGGGCGGAAACAGTTCCACCTGGCAGCTTCGGCGCGTGTGTGAACGGCGAGACGTCGAGCACCCAGTGCGACAGGTTGAGCGTCGCCCCGAGCAGGAGCATGGCCACCAGCAGCCCGAGCACGGTCCAGCTCACCGCCGCGCTGACCCGCGGCGCGAGCCCGAACAGCGCCGCCGCGACCCCGCCGAGCACCAGCGCCGCCGGCGCCTGACCGAGTCCGGCGGCCACGAGCCGCCCGACCTCGGCCCCGCCGCCGCCGGCCCTGGCGGCGTAGCTCAGCCCGGTCCCGAGCCCGACCGCGAGCATGGTCGCCACGGTTCCGGCCGCGGCGATCACCAGGTGCCCGGACCCCCACGAGATTCGGCCGACCGCGGTCGCGAGCACCGGCTCCGCGCGCCCCTCGGTCTCCTCAGACCGCATCCGCAGCACGGCCGCGATCGCGTACCCAGCGGCGATCAGCGCGGTAAAGCCCAGCAACGACGCGAGGTAGTCGTTCGTCAGCCCGGCCGAGCCGCCCAGCCTGGACAGGATCCGCTTGACCCCGGCGCTGCCAAGCACCCCCCCGATCCCCTTGGCCGATGAGCCGATGATGAGCCCGTACACCAGCCCGCCCCCGGCGAAGGCCAGCAGGGTGCCCCGCTGCAACCGCCAGGCCAGCCCGAACGGGCTCCGCAACGACCGCGCCGCCCCGGCCGGGCCCCGCCGGGACGCGAGCAAGCCGGCATCGTAGTCCCGCCGGGCCGCCAGCACCGCCCCGGCGACGGTCAGCCCGACCGTCAGCGCCAGCGGCAGCGCCAGCACCCACCACCGGATCGAGGCGCCGAACGCGCGGTCGTAGACCGCCCAGCCGACCGGCGACAGCCAGCCAAGCCAGCGCGGCCCCGACGCGCCCGCCGAGTCACCGACTGCCCGCAGCACGAAGGCGACGCCCAGCACCCCGATCGCGAGCCCTCGCGCCGTCCGCGCGCTCTGCGCGACCTGGGCGGTCACCGCCGCGACCCCGGCGAACACGATCCCTGACCCGGCGATCCCGGCCGCGAGCGCGACCGAACCGGCCAGCGGCAGCCCGAGCCCGGCCGCTACCGCCGCCATCGTCACCAGGCTGATCAGGTTCGCCGCCCAGGCCACGATCAGCGCGCTCGCCAGCGGCGCCCGCCGCCCCACGACCGCCGAGCCGATCAGCTCGAGCCGCCCGGATTCCTCGTCAGCCCGCGTGTGCCTGATCACGGCGAAGATGCTCAGCAACCCGGCGATGAGCCCGGTGATCGCCGCGTCCCGCCAGGCCGTCAGCGAGCCGAGCGACGTCCCGTACAACGGCCCGTACAGCGACAAGAACGCCGGATTGTGGCCTGCCGTCACGGCGAACTGGGTCCGCCCGGCCTGCTCCGGGTACAGCTTCTTGAACCCGTACACGGTCGCGGCCACGAACGCGGTGACCGCGTAGATCCACACCGCGAGCATGATCCGGTCCCGCCGGAACCACAGCTTCGCCAGGGCCCAGGTACGGGTGAGCGTGGTCACGACGACGCCCGGGCGGGAACGGACTCGCCGGTGCCGCCGTCGGTGGGCGCATAGTGCCGCAGGAACAGCTCCTCGAGCGTCGGCGGCTGGCTGGTCAGGCTCCGCACTCCGGCCGCGGTCAGCGCCTTGAGCACGCCGGTCAGCTTGTCGGTGTCGACCTCGCACCGCACCCGGTCGCCGGCGACATCCAGGTCGTGCACCCCCGGCAGCTGGTCAAGCCCCTGCGGCGGCCGGTCGAGCTCGGCCGAGATCGACGTCCTGGTCAGGTGGCGCAGGTCGGACAGGCTCCCGGTCTCGACCATCTTGCCGCTCCTGATGATCGTCACCCGGTCGCAAAGCGCCTCGACCTCGGACAAGATGTGGCTGGACAGCAGCACGGTCCGCCCGCCCTGCCGCTCCTCCTCGATACAGGACCTGAAGGCGGCCTCCATCAGCGGGTCGAGCCCCGAGGTCGGCTCGTCGAGGAGCAACAGCTCCACGTCGGAGGCGAGAGCCGCGATCAGCGCGACCTTTTGCCTATTGCCTTTTGAATACGCGCGAGCCCGCACGGTCGGGTCGAGCTCGAACCGCTCGATCAGGCTGGCGCGGCGCCCGCCGTCCAGCCCGCCGCGCAGCCGGCCAAGCAGGTCGATCACCTCGCCGCCGGTGAAGTTCGGCCAGAGGCTGACGTCGCCGGGCACGTATGCGAGCCTGCGGTGCAGCTCCGTCGCCTGCGACCATGGATCACCGCCCAGCATTCGCGCTGACCCGCCATCAGCGTGCAGCAATCCGAGGAGGATCCTGATCGTGGTCGTCTTGCCTGCCCCGTTGGGCCCGAGGAACCCGTGCACTTCGCCATCGGCGACGCTCAGGTCGAGCCCGTCGAGCGCGATGGTCGGTCCGAAGGACTTGCGCAGGCCGGCGACCTCGATTGCGGCAGTCATGCTTCGGAGACTACACTAAATTCAGAAAACACTGAAAATTAAGAACAAAGATATGAGGCAAATTGTCTCGTCCGGCTGCCGCCGGACAACCGGAAGGGGTGACGGGGTGACTCCGGGGCCAGGTACCGTGCCCAGCGCCAGCCGGGACAACTTGATGGCCTTCATCGAGCGGTTCGCTTCCGTGCAGGTCGAGGCCGGCATGCCCAGGATGCCCGCCAGGGTCTTCGCGGCCTTGCTCGCCGCTGACTCAGCCCGGCTCACCGCCACCGAGCTCGCGGACCTGCTCAAGGCGAGCCCGGCCGCCATCTCAGGTGGCGTCCGCTACCTGATCGGCGTCGGCATGGTCCGCCGCGGGGGCGAGCCAGGCTCGCGACGGCATTACTACCAGGTGCCGGAGAACGTGTGGGACGAGCTCTTGCGGAACAGGAACCGCGTGCTGGAGCGCTGGACGGACGCGCTGCGGGACGGCGTCGAGTTGCTCGGGGCCGATACGCCCGCCGGGATGAGAATGGCCGATTCGGTAGACTACTTTCAGTTCGTCAACGACGAGCTGCCCGTGGTCCTCGCCAGGTGGCAGGAACGCAAGGGCGCCGACGGAGCCCGGCGAAGCGGCTGACCACGGCGCGATCGCGAGGCGGCATCCGATCGCGGTCACGCGACGGTCGCGATCGCCGCTAATCCGCGTTCAGTTCGGGTTTTGCGGCCCGGATGGCTGAACCGTGGCCAAACGTTGGTAAGACTTGTAGTAAGCCACGACAGGAGGCTGTGAAGGTGCCGCGCGATCCAGGAGACCTCTTTCAGCTGACCCAGCAGGCCAAGGACCTCGAATCCGACCTGGTGATGCTCTACTACCTAGACGGGTTCATCGACGCGGGCGCCGCCGGGCGCCAGCTGGCCGCGCACCTGCTGACCACGTTCGAGCACACCGAGGTCGCCAGGTTCGACGTCGACTCGCTGATCGACTACCGGTCCCGCCGGCCGGCCATGTTCTTCGTGAAGGACCACTGGGAGAGCGTCGAGGTGCCCGAGATCGTCGTGCACCTGCTCAAGGACGCGGCCGGCACGCCGTTCCTGTTGCTGGACGGGCTTGAGCCGGACCGGGAGTGGGAGACCTTCACTCGGGCCGTGCTCAGGCTGTCGGCCACGCTCAAGGTCAGGCTCGTCGCCAGCTTCCACGGCATCCCGATGGGCGTCCCCCATACCCGCCCGCTCGGCATTACCGGCCACGCGACCAGTCCAGGCCTCATCGACGGCTACCAGCCGCTCGTCGACCGCCTCCAGGTGCCAGGCAGCGCGATGGCGCTGATCGAGCTGCGCATGGGCGAGGCGAGCAAGCCCGCGGTCGGGTTTGCCGTGCACGTGCCGCACTACCTGGCTCACGCCTCCTACCCGACCGCCGCCGTCGCGTTGCTGGCCGCGGTCGAGCGCGCGACCGGCCTGAGCCTGCCCGCCGAGGCACTCCGCGAGGCCGCCGAGGTTACCGACGCCGAGATCGCCAGGCAGGTCGCGGGCTCCGACGAGGTCACCGAGGTCGTCAAGTCCCTCGAGGCCCAGTACGACGCCTTCATCGCCGGCAACCAGGACCTGCTCGCCGAGGCCCCCGAGAACATGCCGACCGCCGACGAACTGGGGGCCCAGTTCGAGAAGTTCCTGGCCGAGCAGCAATTCGGCCCGGGCACCGACCCCACCGACAGCTAGCCGCTGGCCACCGCGCCTGCCAGCGGGCCCGGCCGGCCAGTGCGGCCGGAAAAGTTGACCAGGATTTGGCGGTTGGCTGCGCTGCGCTTCACGCCGGCTCGGGCATGATCGTGGCACCGGCTCGGCGGTGGACCGCACGGGGCAACCGCTAGCCGCGCCACATGTACGGGGGTCATGTGGCCACAAGGGACAGGGCGGCGATCGGGGTGATCCGCGGATCGCGACGCTCCGCTGGGTCTGCCGCAGAGCTGCGGCGCCGCCGCCCTGTCCCTGCTTACTAGCTCCCTCCCTAGCTCCCTAGCAGGCCACCGAGCACGCCGCCCACGGCGCCGCCGGCCACGGCTTCGCCCGCGCCTTGCTTGGCCAGGTAGGGCTCGAGCGAGTGGGCCAGCAACGGGGTCGGCATGGTCTGGAGCCAGACCCGGCCAGGACCGGTCAGGGCGACCAGGTGGAAGCCATCGCCGCCGAAGAACATGTTGGCGATGCCGGGTATCCGAGTGATCTGGAACTGGACCGTGGCCTGGAACATGCCGATGTGGCCGGGGTGCACGAGGATGGTCTGGCCGGGCGGCAGGTCGTAGGAGACGACCTCGCCGCCCAGCTCGATCCAGGCCCGTCCCTCGCCGTCCAGCTTCTGCAAGATGAAGCCATCGCCCCCGTAAATCCCCGCCCTGAACCCCTGCTGCAAGGCCACGCTCGCGGTGATGCCTGGCGTCCCGGCCAGCCACCCATGCCGGTGCACGAGGTAGGCGTGGCCGCCGGAGATGTCAACCGGCACGATGTGGCCAGGAACCTTGGCCGCGAACGTGACCGAGCCAGGTCCGGTGTACCTGGTGAGGAACAGCCCGCCACCGCCCAGCATGCGCTTGAGGCCGCCCATGAACCCGCCACCGCCGCCGCCAGGCGCGCCCGAGTTCGTGGTCTGCGACATCTGGATGCTGGTCGTCATCCAGGCCAGCTCGCCGTGCGGGGTCACGACGTACTCGCCCTCGGCCAGCGCGATCTCGAGCCTGGGCATGATCGAGCCGTTGATGTCAGCTTGCATGGGGCGAGGCCCTTCACATAGTCCGATAACGCCGCAACACCGACGTTAGCTGACAAGGTACTGGCCCGGCCGACCAGCGAGAAGGCTGATCAGCAACATGCCCGCCCGTCGTTACCGACCTCTCAGGGACGCGCGGCCCAGATCAGGGGCAGGGCCCGCGAAAAACAAGTTGCGGGCTCAGCGAGGATGGCTGGCGTGGAGAACTATGCGGCCATCAACATGGCCAACTGGGATGAGCGAGTACCAGCGCACGCGGCGTCGCCCGACTACCACGTCGCCGACTTCATCGCCGACCCGGCCTACCTCAGCGAGGTCGTCAGGTTTGACCGGCCAAGGCTCGGCGACATCTCCGGGCTGCGGGGCGTGCACTTGCAGTGCCACATCGGCACCGACACGATCTCGCTCGCCAGGCTCGGCGCGTCGATGACCGGCATCGACTTCTCCGGGCCCGCGATCGAGCAGGCCAGGAACCTGGCCAGCCAGACTGGCGCCGACGCCGTCTTCGTCCAGTCGGACGTCTACGCCGCTGCCGACGTGCTCGGCCGGGAGTCGTTCGACCTCGTCTTCACCGGGATCGGGGCGCTGTGCTGGCTGCCGAGCGTGAGCCGGTGGGCCAAGGTAGTAGCCGGCCTGCTGCGCCCTGGCGGCCGCCTGTTCATCAGGGAAGGTCACCCGATGCTCTGGGCGATGCAGGACGGCCGGGACGACGACCTGCTAGTCGTCGAGTACCCGTATTTCGAGACGGCCGAGCCGCTCGTGATCGACGAGGGCGGTACCTACGTCCAGACCGACGCCGCGTTCACGCACACCCTCACCCACGAGTGGAACCACGGCATCGGCGAGATCGTCACGGCCCTGCTCGATTCCGGGATGACGATCACCGGGCTCACCGAGCACGACAGCGTGCCCTGGGAGGCGCTGCCCGGCCTGATGGAGCGGCCCGCGGGTCACGAGTGGCGGCTAGCTGACCGTCCCTCGCGGCTGGCCTGCAGTTACACCCTTCAGGCCGCAAAATAGCCCCGTGCTCACGCACCGAGGCACTCGCTAGCGCAGGCTGGTCGCAGACCAGGCACCGGGCTCGGCCCGCTGTTGGCGGCCTGCGCTAGGCTCGCTTGCTTGCCAGGAAATCGGCAGGTCACGGACGAGTCGGAACGGGTGGCAGCGGCGGGTGGCGGGGCAGGGGATGGACGACGGGACGCCGCAGCGCAGGCCTAAGCTCCCGGCCGGACTGCGGAGGCTGCTGCTCTTCATCAGCGCGCTCGTGTTCATCGACACGACGTTCTTCACCGCCCTGACCCCGTTGCTGCCGCACTACGTGCATACCGTGATGCTGACCAAGGCGGGGGCCGGCCTGCTGGTCGCCGCCTACCCGTTCGGCACGCTCGCTGGCGCGCTGCCTGGCGGCATGCTCGTCGCCAGGTTCGGCGCCCGCAGCGGCGTGGTGTTCGGGCTGATCCTGATGAGCGCCTCGACGCTGCTGTTCGGATGGTCGACGACGGCGGTCGTGCTCGACTGCGCCCGGTTCGTCCAGGGCATCGGCGGCGCCTGCACCTGGGCCGCTGGGATGGCCTGGCTGGCGAGCGTCGCCCCGGAGGAGCGGCGCGGCGAGGTGCTCGGCACCGCGCTCGGCGCGGCGATCGGCGGTGCCTTGTTCGGCCCTGTGGTCGGCGCCATCGCGAACGGCGTCGGCACCGGGCCGGCCTTCTCGGCGGCGGCCATCTTCGGGGTGGCCCTGATGGTGGCGAACTTCCTGATGCCGGCGCCGGCGAACGCCGAGCGGCAGGGCATCTCGGCGGCGTTCGCGGCGGTCAAGGACCGCGGGGTCGCCCTCGGCCTCTGGCTGACCACCGTCCCAGGACTGGCGTTCGGCGTGCTCGATGTGCTGACGCCGCTGCGGCTGAGCCAGCTCGGCGCGAGCGCCGTGCTCATCAGCGTGACGTTCCTGGCCTCGGCCGCGTTCGAGGGCGGGCTGTCCCCGATCGCTGGCAGGCTCGCCGACCGGCGCGACCCCCGGCTGCCGGTGCGGATCTCGCTGCTGGCCGGGGTGGCGGTGAGCCTGCTGGCGCCGCTGGTCAGCCCGCTCGGCGCGCTGATGGCCGTGCTGATCATCGGCATGCCGTCGTTCGGCACCCTGTTCGCTCCGTCAAGCGCGATGATCGCGAACTCGGCTGAGCGGCTCGGCCTGCATCAGGGGCTGGCCTTTGGCCTAGGGAACCTAGCCTGGGCCGCCGGCCAGACCATCGCGGCGGCCGCCAGCGGCGCCATCGCCCAGGCCACGAACGACTTCGTGCCGTACGCTCTACTCGCCTTCGCCTGCCTGGCGACGTTCGTGGCCCTGCGCGGACCCGGCCGGCGAGCCGAAGGCTAAGTGCAGGCCCGAGCCGAAGGAGGCCCGATGCTGTTCCCGACGTCACTGGTGGGCAGTTACCCCCAGCCGGACTGGCTGATCGACCGGAAGCGGCTGGCGGGCCGGTTCCCGCCTCGGGTCAGGGCCCGCGAACTGTGGCGGATCGAGGAGGCCTACCTGGAAGAGGCGCAGCAGGACGCGACCAGGCTGACCATCGACGATCAGCAAGACGCCGGCCTTGACATCATCACCGACGGCGAGATCAGCAGGGAGAGCTACTCGAACGCGTTCGCGACCGCGCTCGACGGGGTGGACATCGACAACCCCGGCACGGCCCTTGACCGCAGCGGCCACCCGAACCCGGTCCCTCGCATCGTCGGCCCGATCACCCGCCGCCATCCGGTCGGCGTCGACGCGCTGAGGTTCCTGCGGGCGCACGCCGCGCCTGGCAAGACCATCAAGGTGACCGTGCCTGGCCCGTTCACGATGTCGCAGCAAGCGCAGAACGACTACTACCCGTCGGTCACCGAGGCCGCGTACGCGTACGCGGCGGCGGTGCACGAGGAGGTCGCCGACCTGTTCGCGGCTGGCGCCGACGTGGTCCAGCTCGACGAGCCTTACCTGCAGGCGAGGCCAGCGGCCGCCCGCGAGTTCGGCATCGGCGTGCTGAACACCGCGCTCGCGGCGATCACGGGGACGACCGCGGTGCACCTATGCTTCGGCTACGCCGCGATCATCCACGACCGGCCGAGCGGTTACTCGTTCCTGCCGGAACTGGCCGACAGCATCGCCGACCAGATCTCGGTCGAGACCGCCCAGTCGGGCCTGGACTGCTCGATCCTGGCCGGGCTGGCCGAGGCGGGCAAGACGATCATCCTCGGCGTCCTGAACCTCGGCGACCCGGCGGTCGAGAGCGTCGACGTGGTCGCCGACCGCGTCCGCCAGGCGTTGCCGTACGTGCCGGCTGACCGCCTGATCCTGGCGCCTGACTGCGGCATGAAGTACCTGCCCCGCTCTTCCGCCCTCGGCAAGCTGAAGTCCATGACGGCCGCCGCCGCCCTGCTCAGGGACGAGTGACAGCAGCGGCCCGCGCCCACGGCGCGGGCCGCCGAAAGAAATCCCGGCCGATCACCTCCCCGGCCGCAACGCCTGGCTGCTTAACTCAGTCCTAAGGACGAGAAAGCACGTCGAAGCCGGGCAGGGGACCATGAGATCGATCAAGCTATCGCCAGGCGGGCGCAGGCGCTCGCTCGCCGCGGCTGGTTTCTGCGCCCTGGCCGCGACCATGCTGACAGTCGCCGGCTGCGGAGCAGCCGCCTCCGGTGCTGACGCCCCGGGCGCCAAGCACACGACCGTCGTGAGTTCTTCTCATCCGACCTCGCCGGCCGGATTCACCGTGCTGTCGATGACGTTCGTGTCCGACCGGCAGGGCTTCGCGCTCGGCACCGTGAAGTGCGGCTCGCGCAAGTGCACGGCGGTGCTCGGGACCACTAACGGCGGCACCACCTGGCGCGCGCTCGCCTCGCCGGTCAAGCGGGCCGCCGGGCCATACGACACCTGCCCGTCCGGCCAGCCCTGCGTGTCGCAGGTGCGCTTCGCCACGCCGGAGATCGGCTACGCCTTCGCGCCTTCCCTCTTCCTGACCACCGATGGCGGCGCGCACTGGCGTCACCTCGGCGGGCTCAACGTGACCTCCCTTGAGGCCGCCGACGGCAACGTCGTCAGGGTCGCGTCGAGCGGAGCCGGCTGCAGCGGCATGCCCTACAAGGTCCAGCAGGCCGCCTTCGGCGGCACCGCCTGGCACGCGCTCAGCGCCCCGGCGATCGTGATGATCTGCCCGCCGCTGCTGTACCGGCAGGGCGAGCGACTGGTGCTCGTCGGCTACGGCAACCCGGCCGGCGGCGTCAGGGCCACGGCCGAGCTCGACCGCTCCGCTAACGACGGCTCGACCTGGGCCAGCGGACCTGACCAGTGCGGCGGCAAGGACGGCTACGCCGCCGCCGTCGCCCTCGCTCCCCCGAACGGGCTGCTGCTGCTCTGCCGCCACCAGCAGCCCGACAAGGCGGGGAACTTCGGGACGGCCTGGATCAGGGTCTCGACCAACGGCGGCGCCAGCTTCGGGCCCGATCGCCAGGTGATCGCCCCGGCGGGCGTGCCGGCCAGCCAGACGATCGGCTATCAGGTGGCCGCCGCCAGCGCCAGCCGCCTGCTGGTGGACGTGCAGGGCGAGCACGGCAACCGGGTGCTGCTCAGCACGAACGGCGGCCGCGGCTGGAAGACGACGCTGCAGCCCAGCGGGTCAGGCCCGGTGATCCTGGTCGGGTTCACCGATTCCGCCACCGCGCGGGTCGCGCAGGGCGACCTGGCCTGGACCACCCATGACGGCGGCCAGCGCTGGATCACCGACCACTTCCCGGCCTGAGGGTGGGCGGCCTTGACCGGCCGGGGCAGATAAATTTAAGATCACTTAATAGAATCTGGTTCCAGAATATGGGATTTGATTCGGGGTAATGGCGGAAGGATTGGTCGTGACCAGCCCGAACGGAACCCTGGCCGCGCCAGGGTCGCGGTCGGGGCTGGCTGGGCCCACTAGCTCGGGCGTCGCTGCCCGCGCGGGCGGGGGCGGCGCGGGCGGCGGCGCCCGTAAGACGACCGGGGGCACGCCGGCCACGGCCGTGATCGCCTGCGGGGCCCTGGCCGGTCATGTCCGCGAGATCGTGACCCGCCGCGAGTGGGAACTCCGAGTGCACAGCCTGCCCGCGATCCTGCACAACTCACCGCGCGACATCACCCCGGCGGTCGAGCGCCTCGCAGGCGAGCTTGCGGCCGAAGGCTGGCGGGTCGTCGTCGCCTACGCCGACTGCGGCACCTACGGTGAACTCGACGCGCTCTGCGAGCGGCTCGGCCTCGTCCGGCTGCCTGGACTGCATTGCTATGACGTGCTGGCCGGGCCCGACCGGATTCGCGCCCTGCTGGAGGCCGAGCCCGGCACGTACCTGCTGACCGACTTCCTGGTGCGCAGCTTCCGCAAGTCGGTGCTCGAGTCGCTTGGCCTTGACCGCTACCCGGAACTCATGACCGACTACTTCGGTCACTACCAGCGCGTCGTCTGGCTGGCCCAGGAACCCGACGCTGAGCTGACCCGCGCCGCCCATGAGGTCGCGCAGACCCTCGGCCTGCCGCTCACCGTCATCGAGGTCGGCGTCAGCCTGCTCGAGGCCGCCCTGGCCCAGCTCGCGACCCCCGTGAGCTAGCCGGTACCTAAAAGCGCGGACGAGCAAGAGCAACACGGAACCATACTCACCGGCTCGTGCCTCTATTCCCTTGGGAAGGGAGCGGCCGGGTGGCCAGAGACGCAGAGTTCGCCGAGTTCGTGTCGGCGCGGTACCGCGCGCTAGTCAGGACTGGCCTGGCGATGACCGGCGACTCCGGCCGGGCCGAGGACCTCGCCCAGTCGGCCTTGATCAGGACCTACCTGGCCTGGGGCAGGCTCCACGGGCCCGGCAACGCCGAAGGCTACGCCAGGCGGACCCTGATCAGGCTGGCCCTGCGCGAGCGACAGCGGCGCTGGACCGGTGAGATCAGCGCGGAGCGCGTCCCTGAGCATGGCCCGCTCACCGCGACTGGCCCGCCGGACCCTGACATCGCCATCGACGTCAGGCGGGCGCTCGCGGCGCTGCCGGCCGGGCAGCGGGCCGTCCTCGTGCTGCGCTACCTGGACGACCAGAGCGAGGCCGAGACCGCGCAGGCGCTCGGCATCTCCGCCGGAACCGTGAAGAGCCGCGCCGCCCGCGGCCTGGCCAGCCTGCGCCGGGCCGGGCTGCTTGAGCGTGAAGGGGAACGACGTGACTGACGAGCGGACGCTTGCCGACCTGCTGGCCAGGGCGACCGAGCTTGCCGACGACGTGCAGCCGCCCGTTGCCGACCTGCTGCGGCGGGGACGACGACGGCGAAGCCAGCGCACCGGAGCCCGCGCCATCTCGGTCGCGGCGATCGCCATCATCGCCGTAGCCGCTCCGCAGGCCGTCAGAACCCTTGACCACCACGGGCAGCCGCCCGGGCCCGTGGCGCTGCTGCCTGGCCTGATTCCCAGCGGATCGCCGCCGGCCGCCTCCGGCCCCACCGGAGCGCAGATCGCCGGGTTCCGCTGGTCCGAGTTGCCGTCGGCACCGTTGCACACGACCCAGCCCGCCACCGTCGCCTGGGCCGGGAACGAGCTGCTCGCGCTCGGCGGCCCGGTCAACGGCCGCCCGTCGCCCGACGGGGCCGCCTTCGAGCCGGCGACCGGCAGGTGGCACCAGATAGCGCCGGCTCCGGCCGGCGTGAAGCTCGGGTTCGCCACCAGCGTGTGGACCGGCAGCCAGTTCTTCGTCACCGACCTCAGGTCTTCCTGCCAGGGCTCGTCGCAAGGAAAGAGCCCGTCGGCGTGCGGGCCGCTGGCCGGGCTGTACGACCCCGCCACCAATCGATGGTCGACTACGGCCGTGCCCAGGTCGCTCCAGGACTTCGGGCCGATGACCGCCACCTGGACCGGCAGCGACGTCGTGCTCGCCGGAGTCAGCAGTCATTACCGACTGAAGGTCGCGGCCTATGACCCGGCGGCGAACCGCTGGCAGCTCATCACCCCGACCCTGCCGGCCGGGCACTCACCCGCGTACGCGACCGTGGCCGCGACCGCGAGACAGCTCATCGTCTGGGTGATGTGGCAGCATACCCGGAGTCTTCACAATGGATTCAGCATCCGCTCAGGGATCGATGTGTTCGCGCTCAGCGGCAACGGCACCTGGCGCGACATGACCGGCCGCTGGCTGCAGCACCAGACGATGAGCACGCCGACGGTGACGAGTTCGGGCCTGCTTGTCTCACCCGGCGAGATCTGGTGCGGCGACTATTGCAGCCCGCCGCCGGCCATCGATCCCGGCTATTTCACCAGGCCGGACGGATGGCACAGGACCGACGTCCCGGTGAGCCCCGTCGACGCGGCCTTCCCGGCCTATATCTGGACCGGTGACGCGATCATCGAGGCGTCCGGCCCGATCACCGAACATACGACGACCGGCCTTTCGATCAGGCCGGCCCGGCTCGTCGTCCTTGATCAGGCGGCCAGCCGGTGGCGGACGCTGCCCGCCCCGCCCACCAGGTTCTTCTTCGCGGCTCCGCCCGTCTGGACCGGCACCGAACTGCTACTGCTGACCTACCACGATCACCTGTACGCCTTGCGCGGCTGACGGCGCGTCGTTCAGAAGCGGCCGAACGGCAGCAGCGAGGTCACGGCGACGGCCGCGAACAAGAAGGTCAGGTAGCCGATCGACAGGTGGAACAAGCGCATGGGCGCGGCGGCCACGCCCGCCGCGATCCGGCCGCGCAGCCGGTGCGCTTCGAGCAGGAACCAGGCCCCGAGCCCGACCGCGACGATGCCGTAGATCCAGCCGGCGTACGGCGTCAGCGCCAGCGTCACCGCGACCATGATCCAGCTATAGGTGACGATCTTGCGCGCGACCACGGCCGGCGTCGCGACCACGGGCAGCATCGGGACGCTCGCAGCGGCGTAGTCGTCCTTGAACTTCATGGCCAGTGCCCAGAAGTGCGGCGGGGTCCAGAAGAAGATCACGCCAAAGAGCACGACGGCGGGCCAGGCGACCGTTCCGGTGACGGCGGCCCAGCCGACGAGGACGGGAAAGCAGCCCGCCGCGCCGCCGATGACGATGTTGGACGCGGTCCGGCGCTTCAGGCCGAGCGTGTAGACGAACACGTAGAACAGCAGGGCGGCATCGGCGAGCCCCGCCGCCAGCCAGTTCGCCAGCAGGCCAAGCATCAGGGTCGCGGCCACGCCGAGCACGATGCCGGAGGCCAGCGCCTCGGACGGCCTGATCGTCGCGCCCGCCGCTCCCTTGGCCACCAGCGGGCGCCGCGACGTCCGGCGCATGACGGCGTCGATGTCACGGTCGATATAGCAGTTAATGGTGTTGGCGCTGCCCGCCGCGAGCGCGCCGCCGATCAGCGTGACCGCCATGAGCTCGACCGACGGCAGGCCGCGCCGGGCCAGGAACATCGTCGGCAGCGTCGTGACCAGGAGAAGCTCGATGATCCTTGGCTTGGTCAGCGCGAACAATGACCGCAATACCACCGCAGGTGAACGCCGCGTCATTGGCGACGAATCGCTTCCGTTCGCGCCGGCTCTTACTGCCGTCGCGTCAGGCAGCGCATTCGTCGCCTGTGTCACTCGCCGTCCTCCGATGTTTGCGGTCCAGTTGTTTGCGGTCCAGTTGTTTGCGGCCCAGTTGTTTGCGGCCCCGTGCTCTCCTGCGGGGCCTCGCCGGGAACGCCGCCCTCATGCAGAGTACTACCGCTCGTAGTGCTGCCCGCCGCCGCGGCCGGCTCTTCCGCGCTGCTCCCGCCTTCCGCGCCAGGATCCGCCTCGTCGGCTTCCTGCCCGGGCGCCGGGGCGGCCGGTGTCGCAGGTACGACCGCGCCGGCCCAGCGGGCCGATGTTAGTGCCACATGCCCTGGTACCCGGTGCGAGCCGCGGAAGCGCAAGTAGAGCGCGCCCGCGATGATGATGAACATCAGCATCGGGAAGGCGAACGTCAGGTTATACCCATGGGGGGTGTTATCAGGAGAGATGGCCGCCGCGAGTAGCGTTCCATGCACCACTGCTGCCTCCTGCCGCATGTCACGGGCTCGGGTCAGGTGCCCGGTCGGCGTTTAAGCGCCACCGGCCCTGACTACTTCAGTACCGTTGTTTTCCGTACAGCTGTCATTTCACCACGTAGAAGAGCAGCCACAGCACGATCGCGGCGACCGCGATGAAGTTCCAGTACAGCGTGAACGAGCTGAGCGACGCCTGGAACCGCTGCACCTGCGCCGCCGCGGCGAAGGTAGGCGGCTGCTCGACGAACGAGACGTCGGGGATCCGCCTGCCGCCCGCCACCAGGACCTCCAGCCAGACCATGGTGCCGAGCACCAGCACCGCGAACACGGGCATCGCGCCGGTGAAGCAGCTCGCGAGCCCGCCGTCGCCAGGCTGGAACGGCAGCGTGGTCAGCTGCCAGATCTGGAAGCCCACGGCCGCGAGCCCAAGGACGAGCGCGACGCCCGCCGCGGCGAGCCAGGGTGACTTGCGGCCGGCCTTGATCTGGGTGAGGCCGAGCGACTGCACGATCGCGCTCAGCACGACCAGGCCCATGATGACAGCGCCCTGCCACGGCTTCGGCCCCACGAAGTGCGGGGGCACAAAGTTGCCGTGCGAGTTCACCGACCTCAGGTAGAAGAAGGCGAAGACGAACGCGCCAAGGCCCGACGTGGTGATGCCGATCATGAGGCGAGAGCCGGTCCAGGCCGCGTTCAGCGCGGACTCGTGATAGAAGGCGGCTTCCTCCTGCTGACGGCTCAGGCCTCCCGGGCTAGCAGAGGTCATCTCAGCCATATCCCTATGCCTCCGCTCGTGCGGTCTGGTCCTGGTCCGACAGGCCCGCGGTCAGCACCCCTGGCGGCGGGTTCAGGTCCGCCACTGGCGGCGCGTCCTTCACGCCGTACTCGTAAGGACCGCTCAGCACGACGGGCACGACCTCGAAGTTGTACGGGGGTGGCGGGGAGGCGGTCTGCCATTCCAGGCCGCGCGACCGCCAGGGGTTGCCTGGCTCGCGTTCCCTGACCACGACCGTCGACCAGACGAAGTTGATGACGAAGATCAGGATCGACCCGCCGAGCACGAACGAGGAGATCGAGACCCAGTCGTTCAGCGTCTGCAGGTTCCGCGCGTACTCGAATACCCGCCTTGGCTGGCCCGCCAGGCCGACCGCGAACAGTGGCAGGAAGGTCGAGTTGAAGGCCAGGAACATCAGCCAGAAGTGCCACTGGCCGAGCCGCTGGTTCAATTTGATGCCCATCATCTTCGGCAGCCAGTAGTAACAGCCCGCCATGAACGCGAAGATCAGGCCGCCCATGATCGTGTAGTGGAAGTGCGCCATCACGAAGAAGCTGCCGTGCTCGGTCGTGTCGGCGGGCACGTCGGACAGGAATACCCCCGAGATGCCGCCGATCAGGAAGTTGAAGAAGAAGGCCAGGCAGAACAGCATCGGCACGGTGAACCTGATCTTCGCCTTCCATAGCGTCCCCATGCCGACGAGGAAGATGAAGCCGGTCGGGATCGAGATCAGCTCGGTGGTCAGCATGAACAACGGGCGCATGTCCGGGTCGATGCCGCTGTCGAACAGGTGATGCTGCCAGACGAAGAAGCTGAGCAACGTCACGCCGATGATGCCAGCCGCGGCCACCTTGTAGCCGAACAGCGGCTTGCGGGTGAACACCGGCAGCAGTTCGAGCACGATGCCGAACCCTGGCAGCGCCAGGATGTACACCTCAGGGTGCCCGAAGAACCAGAACAGATCCTGGTACAGGTAGGTGCTGCCGCCGTTCTGGTCGGCGAAGAACGCGGTCTGCACGGTCCGATCGG
Source organism: Streptosporangiaceae bacterium (assembly GCA_035511035.1). Taxonomy (GTDB): domain Bacteria; phylum Actinomycetota; class Actinomycetes; order Streptosporangiales; family Streptosporangiaceae; genus Chersky-822. The sequence continues at coordinate 13,623 of DATKFV010000001.1, read as the reverse complement.
TGATCAGCATGTACATGCCGCCGACCAGGATCGGGGCGGCCAGGCACATCATGACCGCGGTGCCGAGGATGCCCCACACGAAGATCGGCAGCCGGCCCCAGCGCATTCCAGGGGCCCGGTAGCAGATGACCGTGATGATGATGTTGAAGGCGGCCAGGATCATCGAGATCCCCATCAGGCCGAACGCGAACGCGTACGAGTCGGCGCCGGGCGTGTCCTGCACGGAGAGCGTCGGGTAGCCGGTCCAGCCGAAGTGGAAGCCGCCGAGCAAGAACGACGACAGGAGCACGAGGAACGCGGCCGGCGTGAGCCAGAAGGACAGTGCCTCGATCCTGGGGAAGGCCACCCGCTTCGCGCCGATCATCAGCGGGATCAGGTAGTTGCCGAACGGCCCGAGGATGACCGAGGTCATCAGCATCATCATCATGGTGCCGTGCTCGCCGACGATCTCGATGTAGGTGCTCGAGCTGAAGACGTGGTGCACCGGCGAGAGCAGTTCGGTCCTGATCCCCATCGCCAGCAGGCCGGCGGTGCAGAAGTAGATGATCATGCCGACCAGGTACTGGATCCCGACGACCTTGTGGTCGAGGGTGAACCTGAAGTACTTGGCCAGGCCGCCTTCGGGTACCACCTCGTCGGCCCCGATGGGCTTGCCCGCCATCAGCCGGAAGAGGTCGTTGAAGACGCCAAGCCCGATCAGCCAGCCGAGCACCATGAACGCGAAGCCGAGCACGATCGCCAGGTCGTGCGTGTCGGACAAGCAGATCTGCTGGTAGGTCTTGGTAGTCGGGTCGGAGCACGGCGTCGGCGTGGCCATGGAGTTGCCCATCCAGTGACCGAGGACATAGCCGAGCACCGATCCGATGAGTCCGGTGTGGATCCCTGGCAGCATCCACCATGGCCGGGCCCGCGGCACCCCGGCCGGCTCGCCACCGCCTGGTAGCTGGGTCGTTCCCGGCTCAGTCTCGATGGCCATCAGGTCACCTCTCCATCTGAACGGCTCACGGCTGTGCTAGTCAGATCGCTCATGGCTGTGACGGATCCTGCGGCGGGTAGTAGCTACCGCCGGCGCCGGTGATGCCTAGTTTCTGCTCGACCACCCCGATCTTCGCGATCGCGGTCGGGTCGTAGGTGGTGGCGTAGGTCGGCAGCAAGCTGGTGACGTCCGCGAAGTGGGCCATGCTCGCCTTCGCCCAGCTGACGAAGTCCGGCTGCGTCATCACCGTTCCGTAGTCGTACATCGCGCCGTGCCACAGGCCGCAGAGCTCGGCGCAGCGAACCGTCACGCTGCCGAGCTGCAGCGGCTTGGTGTAGGCGATGTTGTCCACGCCAGGGTTGGCGTCGGCCTTCACCCCGAGCTGGTAGGCCCAGAAGCTGTGGATCACGTCGAGCGAGGTGACGTCGAACTGCACCCACTGGTTCTGCGGGAGCGCGAGGTAGGTGGTCTCGAAGCCGCCGAACTGCGGATAGCGATAGGTGAAGCGCCACTGCTGCGCGATCACCTGGACGACGAGGGGCTTGCTCGCCGAGTACGGCGCCAGCTGCTGGGCCACGGTCAGCTCGGCGCCGACCGGCGCCTGGATCGGGGACGGGCCCTCGCCGCTGCCGGCGCCATAGGAGTGGTACAGCTCGTAGGTGCCGAACCCGAACAGGCAGAGCACGATCACGGTGGTCACCGTGATCCACGTGGTCTGGATCCTGGCGTTGCCGTGGATCGGCGGGCCGTCCTCCTCGTCGTCGTCGTCCCGGCGTCGCCAGACGACGAGCGAGTAGGTGAAGAACACCAGCACCAACGCCATGACCGGGGCGGCCATGACGGCCATCACCTTGATGTCGAACTGCTGACCGCCGGAAGCCGACGCCATGTTCCCAGGTGGCAGGTGCGGCCCGAGCACGAACCAGATCAGCAGGTCGGCCGCGAGAGCGACGACCAGCCAGATGATGAAGATCCGCGCACCGTGATTGGGCTGGCCATCGTCCGCCCCGGTGGCCGGAGCCGAAGTCTCGGCGGCCATCAGGACACCACCTCCATTTGTCCGGTCATGAAGCCGATCGTCTGCATCGGGCCGCCGAAGCCGTCGATGAAGCCACCGCCGCACGGCACCCGGCATTGCCAGAAGAAGTCACCGAGCGTCTTCGGGGCGTAGAAGCTGAACTTCATGGTCTCGTGCGGACCCGAGGTGCACGGCGACGTCCCGCACAGGGCATTGTTCGCGGCCAAGGTCGTCGGAGACGCCATCGGGACGTTCAGGCCGATGCCGGGAATGGAGAAGGTGTGGCCAACCGTGCAGCCGCTCCAGGTGTTTATTACCGATACCGGCGCGCCATTGACCGTCTCCGTGCCTCCGATGGTGCCGGTGACCTTGCCCCAGAAGGGGTTGCGGAGCGGCGTGCAGCCGTCGTAGCCGTAGATCGTCACGTTGATCCGGCTGCCGGCTGGCACCTGGAACAACGTGGTATGGACCCAGGCCTTGGTCTTGGGATCCTGGATGAAGTAGGACACCCAGTCTGGGTGGTTGCTGACCGTGTTCTGCGGGTCTTCCTGGAGCACGATGCTGACCGGCTGCCCTGGCGTCACGCCCGTCGCGTAGTCCACCGTGGGGGGCCCGGAAAGCAGGAAATGGATGACCACGAAGATCACGCCACCGACCACGGCGAGGAACGCCACGATCAGGGTTCCGACGCGGACCGGCAGGGACATCAGTCACCACCTCACTTCTTCGCGGCGCATCGCGCGCGTCTCGGTCCGGGCGGCCCACCGCACGAGCCACACCGGAAGCAAACGACTGCATTGATACTGCGACCCCGCCCAAAGTGGCCGCAATAGCGTCATCTATGGATGACGAAACTGTCATCATCCGTCACAGGACTCATCGTGAGCCGCGCGTCGCCGGATGATCACGCATTGCTGACAGCCGACCGAAAACAGAAAGAAACCACAGGTCAAGGGCTGCGCCCCGATCTGATGACGGCTCATGTCCCCCCCGGTTCGCCGCTGCCAGCAGGCGAGCACAGCGTATCGCCTGGCTGCGAGACTTAACGGGAACTCATGGCCCGCGGCCGACGGCGCGCCACCAGGCCCGAGCCGTTCGGTGGAACCATCAAACCCGATCAATCGCTTTATAGATATTTGCGGTGATTGCGACCTTTAGTCTTGACTTGCGGCGCCTGCAGGAGTAAGAACGCAGAAACCAGGCCCGGTCCGCCTCGCGGTCGCGACCCCATCCGCGGTCCGCCAGCGCGTCGACCACCTCGGCCGGTACGCGGATGACAGGAACGCGATGACTGCGGTACGCGAGGACTCCCGCCCGGCGGGGTCAGGTTCCGCGTGGGCAGATCAGGCGCCGCCCGAGCCGGGCCGGTCGCGGATACTCGTGATCGACGACGAGCCCCACATAAGCGGCTTCGTCGCGCGGGCGCTTGAGAACTCCGGGTACCAGGTACAGGTCGCGGCCAGCGCGCCTGACGGCATCGAGCGGGCTAGCACGGGCGGCTGCGATCTGGTCATCCTCGACCTGATCATGCCGGACCTTGACGGCCGGGCGGTGCTGAGCTCGATCCTGCGGGCCCGGCCTGACCAGGCCGTACTCGTGCTGTCGTGCAGCTCGGACGTCAGCACCAAGGTGGAGTGCCTGGACCTGGGGGCACGGGACTACCTGACCAAGCCGTTCTCGCTCGCCGAACTGGGCGCGCGAGTGCGGGCCGGCCTTCGCGAGACCGCCAAGCGGAGCGAGGTGATGCGGACCGGCGAGCTGACCCTGGACGCCGGCCGCCTGGTCGCCGACAACGGCGGGGGGCCGGTCGCGCTCACCCGGCTTGAGTTCTTGTGCCTGCGAGCGCTGATGGAACGGGCCGGCGGGGCGGTCACCAAGAGCGAGCTGCTCGCTTCGGTGTGGGGGATCGACTTCGACCCAGGATCGAACCTGGTCGATGTGTGCATCAGGCGGCTCAGGGCCAAATTGGGCTTCACGCTGATTGAAACGGTGCGTGGTGAGGGATACCGGCTCGCCTCCTGACGGGCCCGACGCCGAGCCGGCCTGCGGCCAGGCCGGCGGGACGCTGCTGCTGCGCCAGCCCGAGCTGGCCTGGCTCGTGCTCTGGCTGGTCTGCGTCGCCGTCATCGTGGCGTTCCCTGACTGGCAGGTGGTGCCGTTCGACGCGATCTGGATCAGCCTGGCGCTGCTCTACGGCTTCAGGCTCTGGCCAGGCCGCTTGACGTTCGCGCTGACGGCGACCGCGGTGGTCACGACGGCCGCGACCCTCAGCGACGACATGATCAGGCACTCGCCCGTCACCGATCAGGCGGTCGAGCAGATACCGCTGCTGACCACGATGTTCATCGTGATGGCGTTCCAGGCGCACCGCCGGATGGTCGCCGGCGACCGCGCTCGCATCGCCGCCGAGGCGCAGCGCCTGCTGCTGATGCAGCGCCAGTTCCTGCAGGACGTCTCGCACCAGCTGAGGACGCCGATCACGATCGCGCTCGGGCACGCCGAACTGCTCGCGGCCGAGCTCACCGGCCGGCAGCAGCGACGTGACATCAACGTGGTGGTGGGCGAGCTCGAACGGCTCAGGACGCTCAGCGACCGGCTGCTGCTGATCGCGGCGTCCCAGCACCCCGAGTTCCTCACCATGGAGCTCACCGACCTTGACGTGCTGGCGGTCGAGTTGCTTGGCCGCTGGCAGCCCACGGCACCGCGCCACTGGCAGCTTGGCCGGCTCGATCCGGTCACCGCTCAGGTCGACCCTGAGCGGCTCGCGCTGGCGCTCGACGCGCTGGTCGAGAACGCGGTCAAGCACACCGGGCCCGATGACGTGATCAGGCTCACGGTCAGCCACGACCTCGACGGCCGGTTCGCCCTGATCGTCGTGGAGGACAGCGGCGAGGGCATCGACGACGCCGACGTGCCGCACATTTTCGAGCGCTTCCGCACGACCGCGACGGCAGGCTCCCGAGGCACCGGCCTCGGCCTGGCCCTGGTCGACGCCATCGCCAGGGGGCACGGCGGCGAGGCCCGCGTCGCGAGCCAGCTGGGCATTGGCAGCCGGTTCGAGCTGCTCATCCCGGCCGCCGCCGAGTCAGCGCAGGCAGCAGGCACCGAGCCGGTCGACCCCAGGGCCGCGTACGTTGCGCAGCGGGAGGCGTCGTGAACTGTATCCTCGTCCCGCCGGCTCAGCCGCAGCGGTCAATCCGGGCCAGGCAGCCGGCCTTGCCAAGCAGAACGGGCCAAGCTAGATGACGACTACCACCACCGGGCCGCCATTCGTGCCGATCCGCAGGGGCGGCTGGCCCACCAGGCGCGCACCGCGCTGGGCGATCGTCGCCGGCGTCGTCCTGCTCGCGATCGCGGTCGCCGTCGGCCTGGCCCACCGCCCGACCAAGGGCGAGCGCGCCTCGGACCTCAATGGCCTGCTGACCACGGTGAACACGGACGTGGAGTCGTGCGCGGGCGGGGTCGGTGACGCGCTGCGAGTGCTCAACGCGATCGACAGCGGTGCCAGCCATGACGTCGCGACCGCGATCAGCATCGCGCAGACCGGCTCGGCGAACTGCTCGCCCGCCAATAACGAGGAACTTGATGACCTGACCGGCCTCGAGGTACCCGAGTCGCTCGACGGCTATCACTTGCAGGCAGCGGTGACTGACCTGATCAACTGGACCGCCCCCGATGCCGCCAATGTTCAGGCCGATGTGGCCACCGTGCTGACGGACCGGGGCACGTCCAGCGAGCCCGCGGCCCGCGCCGCGCTCGCGCGGGCGCTGGCCAGGCTGCGCGCGCAGCGCGGCGTCGTCTACGCGGCCTTCGCCCCGGCGATCAAGGCGCTGTCCCCGCACGTTGCCTTGCCCAGGCTCTGGGTCACGGCCAGGCCGCCGAACAGCTACTGAGCGACCGGAGCAGCGAGAGGGGGCAGTCCCGATGCCAGGGATGCACAGCGGGCTGAACGTCACGAACTCGGTCCTGGTGACCGCGTTCCGCGGCGCGCTGATGCATCAGGGGCTGGTCGCCTTGCTGCTGCTATTCGCCCTAGCCACGGCCTGGCTCATGGTCAGGGAATGGCTGGTCGCCCGATCGGGGCGGCTCGCGCTTCCCGACGCCGCCGAGCCAGCGGCCCGCCGGCTGCTGCGGATCGGGTTCGGCGTCCTGTGGGTGTTCGACGGGCTCCTGCAAGCACAGCCGGCGATGCCCGCCGGCCTGCCATCCCAGGTCGTCGCTCCGGCCGCGGCGACCGCCCCGCTCTGGGTCCGGCACCTGGTCAACTGGTCCGGTACCGCCTGGTCGTACCACCCGGTGCAGGCCGCGGCCGCGTCGGTGTGGATCCAGGTCGGGCTCGGGATCTGGCTGCTCGCGGCGGCCCGCGGGCCCTGGTCCCGGCTGGCCGGGGGGGCCAGCGCCGGCTGGGGCGTGCTCGTCTGGGTCTTCGGCGAGGTCTTCGGCGGCCTGTTCGCCCCTGGGCAGACCGTGCTGTTCGGGACGCCGGGAGCGGCCGCCTTCTACTGCGTCGCCGGGGTCATGGTCGCGCTGCCCGACCGGGCCTGGCGATCGAAGGCGACCGGCCGCTGGCTGGTCACCGGGCTTGGCGTCTTCTTCGCCGGGATGGCGGTGCTGCAGGCCTGGCCAGGACGAGGTTTCTGGCAAGGCCGGGTGCACGGCCAGCCGGGAGTACTGACGGCCATGGTGGCATCGATGGCGGGCACCTCGCAGCCGGCCCCCCTCGCTCGCCTGGTCGGCGATTTCGCCGCCTTCACCGCCGGCCACGGAGCGCTCGTCAACGCGGTCGCGGTGGTGGTGCTCGCCGGGATCACCGCCGGCCTGCTCGCGGCCCGAGGCCGGCTGCTGCTCGCCGTCGTCATCGTGACCGGGGTGTTCTGCCTGGCTGACTGGGTGCTGGTCGAGGATCTCGGGTTCTTCGGCGGCCTCGGCACCGACCCGAACAGCATGCTGCCGCTGCTCCTGCTGGTCATCGGCGGCTACCTGGCGGTCAGCAGGCCCGCCCCGCGCGAGGTTACCGAGCCGGCTCTGGAGCGGGCGGACGCGCCAGCCCGCGCCACCTGGCGGGAGCGTGCTCGGCCGGCCAGGCTGGCCGCAGGGTTCGGATCAGCGAGCGCCGCGGCCGTGCTCGCGCTGTGGGCCGCCGTGCTGGTCGTGATCGGCGCGGCGCCGATGGCGCTCGCGCAGGCCAGCCCGCACGCCGACCCGATCATCGCGCAGGCAATTGACGGCATCAGCGCCCCGCTCGACCACCCGGCCCCGGCGTTCGCGCTGACCAGCGTCAGCGGGCAGCCGGTCTCGCTCGCCAGCCTGCGCGGCAAGGTGCTGCTCCTGACCTTCCTCGACCCCGTGTGCACGAGCGACTGCCCGCTCATCGCCCAGGAACTGCGGGCGGCAGACCAATTGCTCGGCGCGCAGTCCGGCGACGTGGAACTGGTCGCGGTCGCGGCCAACCCGCTCTACTACGCTCCGGCGTACCTGGCGGCGTTCGACCGGCAAGAGAACCTCGCCGGAGTGCGCAACTGGCTGTACGTGACCGGCTCGATCGGCCAACTGCGCCAGGTCTGGGGCAACTACGGCATCAGCGCCGTCGTCCTGCCTTCCGGCCAGATGATCGCGCATAACGACCTCGTGTTCGTGATCGACAGGACCGGGCACGTCCGCTACGAGATCAACGCTGACCCCGGCCCGGGAACGGCCACGTCGGTGTCCTCGTTCGCGGTCGAGTTCGCGCAGGCCGCCAGGCAAGTGATCGCCAAGACCGACTCCCCGAGTGCTAGCTGACTGAGGCAAGATGCGCTATCTCATCGACGACTGGTCCTTCGACCCGTTCCTGATCATCGCCGTGATACTGGCGGTCTGGCATGAGGTCGGGCTCGCCCGGCTGGCCAGGCGGTCGCGACCGGAACGGACTCACGAGCGCCGCATCAGGTCGCTGTGGTTCTACGCGGGCCTGGCTGTTTTGCTGATCGCGGTTGAATCTCCCATCGATTACTGGTCCGACAGTTACTTCTATATCCACATGATCCAGCACCTGCTGCTGATGTTCGCCGCGCCCGTCCTGATCGTCGCGGGCGCGCCGTGGCAGCCGCTGCTCGACGGCCTTCCCGGCCGGCTCGGCAAGGACGCGACCCGGCAGGTGCTGACCGGCGGCTGGTCGGCCCCGATCAGGTGGATCGGCGGCTTCTTCCTCAAGCCCTGGGTGGCCGTGATCACGTTCAACGTCACGATGGTGTTCTGGCACCTGCCGGGGCCCTACGACCTGGCCGAGCGGAACCAGTCCGTTCACATCTGGCTGATGCACAGCAGTTTCTTCGTGGCCGGGGTGCTTTTCTGGCTGCAGTTCATCCCGTCGCCCCCATTCCGGATCAGGCTTTCGCGAGTCGCGCAGATGGCGGCCTTGCTGATTACCAACGTCGAGATGTGGGTGCTCGCGATGTCGATGAGCATTCTCGCGTCGACGTCGTGGTACTCGGTCTACAACCATGTTCCCGGCGTGACCTTGTCGCCGTTCGCTGACCAGCAGATCGGGGCGGGCATCTTGTGGGTGTGCGGTGACTTCTGGGCCATCCCGACGATGGTCTACGTCGTGCGGCGGCTTATCACCGAGGACGGCGACATCGGCTCGGCCGTCGACCGGATCCTCGGACGTCGCAGCGGTTCTCGCGGCTATCAATGGGCGGGACGCCAGTAACCGTCAAGTCACCGCTTGTGCCACGCAAGTTCGCGTGTCGTTACACGTCACCGCTCATTCCGTTGGGCATTATGTGATCAGGCCCCTCCAGGTATGAGCTGGAGGGGCCTGAGCCGGCCCCGCATGCTTGCTGACCTTTGGTCATCTGCGCTTTGGGCCACCCGTATTTACCCGGGGGTACGAACCCCCGGACCCCCACGATTGGTGGCTGGGGTGGGGCGCACCGGTACGAACCCCCGGACCCCCACGATTGGTGGCTGGGGTGGGGCGCACCGGTACGGACCCCAGACACCACGAACCCTCGGACCCCCACGAACCCCGGGATCCCGCACCGCGGACCTCGGACACCACGGACCCCGGACCCGGCACCACGAACCCCTGGACCACTACGGCCTCATCATGCCCAGGTGACTGGGATGCCGTGGGGTGGGGCGGTGCCTAGGTGGGTGCGCTCGCCGCCGGGCCAGGTGGTTAGCTCTACTGGGGTGTCGGCGGTGCCCTTGACTAGTTCGAGGCTGATGTGCGCGAATGGGGCCGAGGCGGTCGCGGCAGCGCCGATCGCGGCGACGCCCTCGTCGAGGTGGTCGTTCTGCTCCTGGTCTAGGTATTGGCGCATGATCGAGTGCCAGAGCACGGTCCAGGTGCCGGGCTCGGGCGTGATCCGCGCGATCGTGTCGTCGGCGGACTCGGTCCGCAGCACGGCCGGCACGCTGGCGGCGAGGTCACAGGCGCCGCGGAGCCGATCGAACCGCTCGACCTGGTCGGCCCAGACGTAGGCGCAGAGCCGCAGCCGGCCAGCCGGGGTGACCGGGTCCACCGGGGCCAGGTCGCCGCCGACCCGCTCGGCGACCTCGACGGCCGCCGGCGCCGGCGCCGGCGCCCTGCCCTGCCAGCCGCCGGTCAGCTGGACCGGCGAGGCCTGCGGGCCGTAGCTGACGCCGTCGCCAGTGATCCTGAACTGGTCGGCCCGCAGGTTGAGGCCAGCGCTGGCCCCGACCTCGAACAGCCGCACCGGGTAGCGAAGCTCGGCCGTGAGCCGGCAAAGGGCGCCGACCAGCGCCGCTCCCCGGCCGACCTCGTTGGTCTGAGGCGGATGGCTGAGCCAGGATCTCACCTCGTCGCGCTGGGCGGCGAGCACCTCCCGCATCGCCGGCCAGGCCAGGTCGGCACCAGGCCCGGCGTCGGCGGTGCCGCCAGCCGACGGGTAGAACCTGGCCAGTTCGCTGGCCTGGCCGGTCAGCACCAGCGCGTTCACGCCGCCGAGCATCCGCAGGGCGAGCGCGGTCCGGCCTGGATCATCGAAATGGCCGTCAAGGACTTGCGCGGTCGGCCCGCCGGCGAGCAGGTCATCAGCAGCGTGGCGGAGCAGGCCCGCGTACAGCGGGCTGCCGAGCGCCTCGCAGGCGAGCGCCTGCAAGGTGAACCGCTGCGCGGTCCTTTCCATGGGTGCCTGCGCCATTGCCGACCCCACCTCCCCACTGCCGTGATCATTCCATCACCACCGGGCCCAGCCGAGGCAAGGGCAGGGTGTCCGGCCACGTTAGGCTGCCACCGTGAGCCAGCTTGACGACCGGATCGAGGCACTGCGGCACCAGGCCATCGCGCCGACGCAGAAAGGGTTCGGGTCGATCGCGGCCGGCCGGACGGTGACGGCGGCCGGGCTTGAGGCGCAGCGGCCGCCGGCGTTGGGCGGCCAGTTCACGATGCCGTTGCTGGTGCTGCGCGACTCGGCGCTGCGGCACAACGCCAGCGCGATGGCAAGCTGGTGCGCGGACGCCGGCGTGCTGCTCGCCCCGCATGGCAAGACGACGATGGCGCCGCAGCTGTTCGCCCGGCAGCTCGCCGCCGGGGCCTGGGCGATGACGGCGGCGACGATCAGCCAGGTGCACGTCTACCGGTCCTTCGGGGTCGAGCGGATCCTGATCGCCAACGAGCTGACCGACCCGGCCGGGATCACCTGGCTGGGCGGCGAGCTGAGCGCCGATCCTTCCTGGGAGTGCCTTGCCTACGTCGACAGCGTCGCCGGGGTCGAGTTGCTCGACGCCGGGCTGAGGGCGGCGGGCGCGGCCAGGGCGCTGCCGGTGCTGGTGGAGCTCGGGTTTCTCGGCGGGCGGACCGGCTGCCGGAGCGTCGAGGGTGCGCTCGACGTGGCGGCGGCGGTCGAGCGGGCCGGGCGGCTCGTGCTCGCCGGGGCGGCCGGCTACGAAGGCGGGCTGGGGAACGACTCAGAGCCGGCCACGCTCGCGGCGGTGGCGGACTACTGCGGCCGGCTGCGGCAGCTTGGCTACGCGATCGCTGACCGCGTGGCGGCGGCGGCCAAGGGGGCGGCGGATCACCAGGGCGCGGGCGGGGCCGCCGTCGGCGGGCCGCGCGGCGCGGCGCCGATCGTGAGCGCGGGCGGCAGCGCTTACTTTGACGTCGTGGCCACGGAGCTGACTAGACCTGGTGGCCCCGGCGAACCCGGCGGGCCCGGCGGCGGGCCACCGCCAGCTGTCGTCCTGCGCAGCGGCTGTTACCTCACTCACGATCATGGCGAGTACGCGGAGATCGGGCCGACCGTCAGGAAGGCCGGGCCTGCGCTCAGGCCCGCCATCGAGCTCTGGGCACCGGTGCTGTCGTGTCCCGAGCCCGGGCTCGCCCTCGCCTGCGCCGGGCGGCGGGACGTGTCGTTCGATCAGGGCATGCCGGTGCCATTGCGAATCCGCCGGGCGGACGGCACGATCGAGGACGCCGGGCCACTCTCGGTGCGCCGGCTCGATGATCAGCACGCCTACCTGGCCGTTCCTGATGGCGGCGGGCTTAGCCCTGGCGACCTGGTCGGCTTCGGGATCTCGCACCCGTGCACCACCCTCGACAAATGGCGGGTGATCCCTGTGGTCGACGACGACTACCAGGTGATCGACGCGGTCCACACGTTCTTCTGAGATCGCCGGCGCGCTAGCGTGGGCGATATGACTGGCGCTGACCTTATCGTGCGGGATGCGGTGATCGCTGACGGCACGGGCGGGCCGCTAGGGCACGGCGACATCGCGGTGCGGGACGGCCTGATCGTGTCCGCCGGGGATGAGCCAGCGGCCGCCGGGCCGGCGACGGTCGAGATCGACGGTCAAGGCGAACTGGTGTGCGCGCCCGGATTCATCGACACCCACACGCACGACGACGCGGCGCTGATCAGGTACCCAGGGCTTGAGTTCAAGGTCGGCCAGGGCTGCACCAGCCTGGTCATCGGGAACTGCGGGTTCAGCGCGTTCCCGAGCATCGGCGAGGACGATATCGAGTCGATCGCCGGGGCCGGTTGGGCGGATCTCGACGGCTACCGGCAGGCGGTGACGGCGAGCGGCTTTGCCTGCAACGCCATGGCCCTGATCGGGCACAACACGCTGCGGATCGCGACCATCGGGCGTGAGGAGCAGCGGGCCGCGACAAAGGACGAGCTGGCGGTCATGCGCGGGCACGTCCAGCGGGCGATGGAGCAAGGTGCCTGCGGGCTGTCCACCGGTCTGATCTACAAGCCGGGGAAGTGGACATCGACCGAGGAGGTCATCGAGCTGGCCTCGGCGGCCGGCGAAGCCAGCGGTCTTTACGCCACGCACATGCGCAACGAAGGCGAGCACCTGCTCGAATCGGTCGCGGAGGCGATCAGGATCGGCGGCGAGTCTGGTTGCGGAGTCCACGTCTCGCACCACAAGGCAGCCGGGCCGGAGAACTGGGGCAAGGTCGCCGACTCACTGGCCGCCATTGACCGGGCCAATCAGGCCGGCGCGGACGTCACGCTCGACTTCTACCCGTACACGGCGAGCAGCGGGCCGATGGCCGAGTACGTGACTCCGGAGACGGTCACCCAGGAGTGGGCCGACCGCAACCTGTTCGCGACTTGCCCGCCGTTCCCGCAGTACCAGGGCCGCAAGGTGAGCGAGGTCGCCGCCGCCGAGGGACTCAGCGTCGCCGAGCTGGTACGGCAGGTCCAGTCGAGCCAGGCCGGGCGGCAGACGATCAGCATCGGCTTCGGCATGTCGGAAGACGACCTGATCACGAACGTGAAGCACCCGCTGATGATGATCGGCTCGGACGGCCTACCTGAGCTGGACGGCTTGCCGCACCCGCGCCTGTTCGGCACGTTCCCCAGGGTGTTCGCCGAGTACGTCCGCGGGCTCGGCGTGATCACGCTGGCCGAGGCCGTCCGGCGGATGACCAGCCTGCCCGCCGACCGCTTCGGCCTGGCGGGCCGGGGCCGGCTGGTCCCAGGCGCCCACGCCGACCTGGTCGTCTTCGACCCGGCCGAGATCCGCGACCTGGCCACCTACGAGACCCCCAAGCGCGAGCCCGCCGGCATCACCGCCGTCGTAGTCAACGGCGTGCTCACCGTCGACCACGGCCGCCACTCTGCCGCCCGCTCCGGCCGCCTCCTCCGCTACCAAGCCCCCTAACCCGCCACCCCCACCCCCACCGCGACCCCGCAGCCTCCATCCCCACGATGGCCCATCGCAGGGCCTCGCGGGCCGCGACCAACCCCTTCGATGGCCCATAGCAGGTGCTATAGGCCCGTCGATGGCCCATTGCCGGGGTTCGGTGTCCGGGCCGAGGCCCGTCGGTGGCCCATCGCAGGGGTTCGAAGTCCTGGCCGGGGCCTCACTCATCTTTGCTGCCCAATCCTCCGAGATCGGATAGTCCGAGATCGGATAGTCCGAGATCGGGCGGCCCTGGGGCCAGGCCCAGGGCCGGAGCGGGGCAGCGCGGGGAGGGACTAGCAGCGGACACCAGACCGCACCGCCCCGTTTCGATGCGGAGCGGTGCGGCCTAGACAGTTACCCGTTACTCGACTGGGATTTCCTTGTTGATCAGGCCGAGGTCGATGCCCTGGCGACGGCGCACGAGCCTGGCGACCACGTAGACGATGATGGCCAGCAGGTACATCGCGCCCATGAAGACGAGCGACGG